>NZ_CP049156.1:2005177-2673569 GCF_011493005.1 Caballeronia sp. SBC1 | reverse complement strand
ATCGGAGCATTTAAAAAGAACGATCGCTCTCAAAAAATTGAATCCCTCGGCTTACGACATTACACGGCATTGTTCGGCCAAAAAGTAATTGAAAGAAACCTCTCCGGACCGCCTCAACAGCCGCCCCTCAAGCCTCGGCCGGCAAACCGCCGCACTATAAACTTTCGCGATCGTAAGCCTGTTGTCACGCTGGCTTCATCATTAGTCATCGGACTGTCACATTGAGCCCCTATCCTTCGCGGTGTCGAGCCACTTGCTCACAACCCTGGAGATCACATGAAATTGATGCACACCGCGCTCGCAGGCATCGTCGGCGCAATGTTTGCGATGTCGGCTCAAGCTGCGGACATCACCGGCGCGGGCAGCACCTTCGCTGCACCGATTTACACGAAATGGGCCGATACGTACCAGAAGTCGGGCGGCGGCAAGGTTAACTACCAAGGTATCGGTTCCTCGGGCGGCATCAAGCAAATCATCGCAAAGACGGTGGATTTCGCTGGCTCGGACGCACCGCTGAAGGACGACGAACTGGCAAAGCAGGGGCTTTTCCAGTTTCCGACAGTGGTTGGCGGCGTAGTTCCGGCGATCAACGTGCCGGGTGTCAAGGCGGGCGAGATGGTGCTGTCGGGTGAAGTTCTCGGCGACATCTACCTTGGCAAGATCAAGAAGTGGAATGACCCGGCTATCGTCGCGCTGAATCCGAAGCTGAAGCTGCCGGATGACGACATTGCTGTCGTACGCCGCGCTGACGGATCGGGCACGAGCTTCATCTGGACGAACTATCTGTCCAAGGTGAACGCCGAATGGAAGAGCAAGGTGGGTGAAGGTTCGACGGTCAACTGGCCGACGGGCACGGGCGGCAAGGGCAACGACGGCGTCGCCGCGTTCGTTCAGCGTTTGCCGGGTGCTATCGGCTACGTGGAATGGGCGTACGCCAAGCAAAACAAGATGACCTACGTCGACATGAAGAATTCGTCGGGCGCAGTGGTCGAGCCGAAGACGGAAACGTTCAAGGCTGCGGCAGCAGGCGCGGACTGGTCGAAGTCGTTCTACCAGATCCTGACGAACGAGCCGGGTAAGGACGCTTGGCCGATCGTAGGCGCGACGTTCGTGCTGCTCCACACGACGCAGGACAAGGCACCGCAAGGCGAGGAAACGCTGAAGTTCTTTGGCTGGGCGTTCAAGAACGGTACGCAAGCAGCCAACGACCTCGACTACATTCCGTTGCCTGATTCGGTAGTCGCCGAAATCGAAACGCAGTGGAAAGCGAAGGTTAAGGACGCATCGGGCAAGGCCGTCGCGCAGTAAGCAGCAGGTTTAGCAACAAGCATCTGGCTTCTTGGTCCGTATTGCCGCGCGGCATCCGCCGCGCGGCCCTTCCGAAGGTTCCCATGTCGGACATCAACCTCGCATCGACTCCGCCCGCCAGCCGCGCTCAACGCGCTCCGAGCCGACTCGGTGATATCGTTTTCGGTGGGCTGGCGCGGCTTTCCGCCGTCGTCACGCTGCTGCTGCTAGGCGGCATAATTGTGTCGCTGGTGGTGGCCTCGCTGCCTACGCTTCAAAAATTTGGTCTCAGTTTTCTCTGGCGTTCCGATTGGGATCCACAGACCGATAGTTTCGGCGCGCTCGTGCCTATCTACGGCACCATCGCCACGTCGATCATCGCGCTGATCATCGCCGTGCCGGTGAGCTTCGGCATTGCGCTGTTCCTGACCGAGCTCGCGCCCGCGTGGCTGCGCCGGCCGCTCGGCGTGGCAATTGAACTGCTCGCAGCGATCCCGTCGATTGTCTACGGCATGTGGGGCCTGCTGGTGTTCTCGCCCATTTTTGCGACGTATTTCGAAAAACCACTGGGCAAGCTGCTCGGCGATGTCTGGTTTATCGGCCGCTTTTTCCAGGGGCCGCCTATCGGTATCGGTATCCTGTGTGCCGGTGTCATCCTGGCGATCATGATCATTCCGTACATCGCGGCCGTGATGCGCGACGTGTTCGAGGTCACGCCGGTGCTGCTGAAGGAATCGGCGTACGGCATTGGCTGCACCACGTGGGAAGTGATGTGGAAGATCGTGCTGCCGTTCACGAGAACCGGTGTGATTGGCGGCGTGATGCTCGGCCTCGGCCGCGCGCTCGGTGAAACGATGGCGGTGACGTTCGTGATCGGCAATACCAATCTGCTCGACAACGTCTCGCTGTTTTCTCCGGGCAACAGCATTACCTCGGCGCTCGCCAACGAATTCGCGGAAGCGAGTCCGGGCCTGCACACGTCGGCATTGATGGAGCTCGGCTTGATCCTGTTCCTGATTACATTCATCGTGCTCTCGCTGTCCAAAATCATGCTGCTTCGCCTCGAAAAAGGGGAGGGTGGCAAGTGAACCGGACCACTACTCAATTCCCCGGCTCCGGCAATCCGGAACGGGAAGAAGCCACGCGCATGAAGTTGCAGCGGCGCCGCCGCGGCAAGAATGTGGTCGCGTTGGTGTTGTCGCTGGCCGCCATGGCGTTCGGCTTGTTGTGGCTCGTGTGGATTTTGTTCACCACGGTCAAGCTTGGCATCGGCGGTTTGTCGATCGATCTGTTCACGCAGAACACGCCTCCGCCTAATACCGATGGCGGTGGCTTGCTGAACGCGATTGTCGGCAGCTTGATGCTTGTGCTGCTCGCCACGTTCGTCGGCACGCCGCTTGGGATTCTCGCGGGCGTGTATCTCGCCGAATATGGCGACAAGCGCTGGCTCGCAAGCGTGACGCGTTTCATCAACGACATCCTGCTGTCGGCACCGTCGATTGTGATCGGCTTGTTCGTGTATGCGCTGGTGGTCGCGCAAATGGGGCGCTTCAGCGGCTGGGCCGGCGTGATCGCGCTCGCTTTGCTGCAGATCCCTATCGTGATCCGCACGACGGAAAACATGCTGAGACTCGTGCCAAACGCGCTGCGTGAAGCGGCCTTCGCACTCGGCACGCCGAAGTGGAAGATGATTTGTTCGATCACGCTGAAGGCGTCGGTGAGCGGCATCGTGACGGGCGTCTTGCTTGCCGTTGCACGTATCACTGGCGAAACCGCACCGCTGCTCTTCACGGCGCTGTCCAACCAGTTCTTCTCGTGGGACATGAATCAACCAGTGGCCAACCTGCCCGTCACGATCTACAAGTTCGCGATGAGCCCGTTCCCCCAATGGCAAGCGCTCGCGTGGGCCGGCGTGTTCCTGATCACGCTAGGCGTGCTCGGTCTGAACATCCTGGCACGCACGATCTTCTCGAAAAAATAAGGCGGAAATCATTCCATGAACACAGTCGCAAGCGATGTGAGCGCCCGGGGCGCTAATCCGGCCGGCAGCGGTGACAACTCCAGCACGGTTGAGCGCGGCGCCGTGCCCGGCAGCTTCAAGCCGGCCCATCATGCGTCACCGGCCGGATCGATGAAACCGAAGATCGAGGTGAACAACCTCAATTTCTTCTACAACAAGTTTCATGCACTGAAGAACATTAACCTGCGGATTCCTGAGCATAAGGTGACGGCGTTCATCGGCCCGTCGGGGTGCGGCAAGTCCACGCTGCTGCGTACGTTCAACAAGATGTACGCGCTTTATCCGGAGCAGCGGGCGGAAGGCGAGATCCTGATGGACGGCAACAACCTGCTCGATACCAGCCGCGACATCTCGCTGCTGCGTGCGCGAGTGGGCATGGTGTTCCAGAAGCCGACTCCGTTTCCCATGTCGATCTACGACAATATTGCGTTCGGCGTAAAGATGTTCGAGCAACTGTCACGCTCGGAGATGGACGACCGCGTGGAATGGGCGCTCACGAAAGCGGCGCTCTGGAACGAAGTGAAGGACAAGCTGCAACAAAGCGGCTATGGCCTGTCGGGTGGACAACAGCAGCGCCTGTGCATTGCACGCGGCATTGCAATCCGCCCGGAAGTGCTGTTACTCGACGAACCGTGTTCCGCGCTCGACCCGATTTCGACGGGCCGCATTGAAGAATTGATCGCCGAACTCAAGGATGATTACACGGTGGTGATCGTCACGCACAACATGCAGCAGGCGGCGCGTTGTTCGGACTACACTGCTTATATGTATCTGGGCGAATTGATTGAATTCGGCGATACAGAAAAGATCTTCATCAAGCCGTCCCGCAAGGAAACGGAAGACTACATTACCGGCCGGTTTGGTTGAGTGGCACGGCTGAGTTTGTCGCCAAGTTGTCGCTAAGTCATACGGGCTAAAAAAGGACTTCAGGAGCACATATGTCCGATAAACATTTGTCGAGCCAGTTCGACGCCGATCTGAATGCGGTGTCATCGAAGGTGCTGGAAATGGGCGGTCTGGTCGAGTCTCAGATCATCAACGCCATGCAGGCGCTCAATACGTTCGACATGGATATTGTCGAAGCGGTGGTGCTCGCCGAGACGCGTCTGAACACCATGGAAGTCGAGATCGACGAGGAATGCAGCAACATCATCGCGCGTCGGCAACCGGCCGCGCGTGACTTGCGTTTGTTGATGGCCATTTCGAAAACGATTACGAATCTTGAGCGCGCCGGCGACGAAGCTGAAAAGATCGCCAAACGCGTAAGGCGCATCAACGAAGACGGCATGGGGCGTAACGTCAATATCGCGGAGATCAAGTTGTCCGGCGAAATGGCGGTCTCCATCCTGCGCCGTGCGCTAGATGCATTCGCGCGTCTGGATACGGTCGCCGCCGCTCAAATCGTCCGGGACGACAAAGCCATCGACGAAGAATTTCGCGCGTTCGTGCGCAAGCTGGTGACGTACATGATGGAAGATCCGCGCATGATTTCGGCGGGCCTCGATTATCTGTTCATCGCTAAAGCGGTCGAACGGATTGGCGATCACGCGAAAAACATTGCGGAATTCATTATTTACATTGTGAAGGGGACGGATGTCCGCCATGTGTCGCGCGATCAACTCGAGCGCGAAGCACTGAGCTGATTCCTTTCTGATCCCAATGTTGGCTGTTTAATTTACGCGAAGAAGGTTACAGAGGTGCCGATGCCCAGCAGCATTCTCGTTATAGAAGACGAACCCGCGATTTCCGAATTGATTTCGGTGAATCTGCAACACGCGGGCCATTGCCCCATTCGTGCTTATAACGCGGAACAGGCGCAAAACCTGATCAGCGACGTCTTGCCCGACCTGGTGCTTCTCGACTGGATGCTGCCGGGTAAATCCGGCATCGCCTTTGCGCGGGAATTGCGTGGCAATGAACGCACGAAACATATTCCGATCATCATGCTCACCGCCCGTGGCGATGAGCAGGACAAGGTGCTCGGACTTGAAATTGGTGCGGACGATTATGTGACGAAGCCATTTTCGCCGAAAGAATTGATGGCGCGGATCAAGGCGGTATTGCGCCGGCGCGCGCCGCAATTGACGGAAGACGTGGTCGCAATCAACGGCTTGCGTCTCGATCCGGCTACCCACAGGGTGGCGGCGGCGACGAACGATCATGCCGACGATATCAAGCTCGATCTCGGACCGACCGAGTTCCGCTTGCTGCATTTCTTCATGACGCACCCTGAGCGCGTGCATAGCCGCACGCAATTGCTGGATCAGGTGTGGGGCGATCACGTATTCGTGGAAGAGCGGACGGTGGACGTGCATATCAAGCGACTGCGTGCAGCCTTAAAGCCCGCTGGTTGCGATGCTATGATTGAAACGGTTCGTGGCAGTGGTTACAGACTAGCCAAGAGTGCTTGATGGGGTAAATGAGAAGAGTGAATGGAGCCCGCGGCCAATCGTGGTCGCGTGGCAATAATCTCGATCCGCTAATTCATGAATATCATCTGGACGCGTTCCCTCGTGTCCCTCGCGTTGCTCGCGGTATTGGGCGGGATTGTTGGCGTGCTGTTCGGAGTGCGCGTCGCGCTCTGTTTCGCGATCGTCATGCTGGTTCTGCAAACCCTCTTTACCACCTTTCATACGCAGCGCTTGTGGCGTTTGCTCGACGCGCCCGTGTATGGCGAAGTGCCGAGCGCGCCGGGCGTGTGGGGCGAGATTTATTATCGGCTGCATAAGCTTGCGAAGCGCTGGCACGCGCAGGTGCGCCAGGTTGAGCAGCAGCATTCACGGTTTATCCAGGGTATCCAGGCGTCGCCCAATGGCGTGGCCATGCTCGACGACAGCGATCAGATAGAGTGGTGCAACGCTATCGCTGAAACCCATTTCGGACTGGACGCCAAACGCGATCTGCGCCAGCACATCACGCATCTCGTGCGTCAACCGGACTTCGTCCGTTATCTCGCCTCGCAGCACTTTGAGACGGTGCTGGTAATGCGCGGGATGGGGCTGAACCGGCAACATGTGTTGTCGGTGCAAATATTCCCCTACGGTGAAAACCGGAAACTGATTTTGACTCAGGACATAACGGAACTGGAAAGAACGGATTCCATGCGCCGCGATTTTGTCGCGAACGTATCGCACGAGTTGAAGACACCGTTGACCGTGCTGTCCGGCTTTCTTGAAACCATGCGCGAGTTGCCGCTGAATGAAGCAGACCGGGCGCGTTATCTGGAGATGATGGAGCAGCAGTCTTCGCGGATGCAAAATATTGTGCGCGATCTGCTCGTGCTCGCGAATCTGGAGGGCGATGTCAAACCGCCCGGCGACGATGTTCTCGATATGCGCGCGGTCCTGCGCCACCTTGAAGAAGACGCCGATAATCTTTCGAATGGCCGACATAGAATTACATTCGATGTTGATGAAGCGTTGACGGTGTCCGGCTCGGAAACGGAGATTGTCAGCGCGCTCGCGAATCTGGTGACGAATGCGATTCGCTATACGCCGGATGGCGGAACAATTGACGTTTCGTGGCAGCGCATTCGTGATCGCGCGGTGTTTACAGTGCGCGATAGCGGGCTCGGTATTCCGGCTGAACATATTCCGCGTTTGACCGAGCGGTTTTATCGTGTGGATAGAAGCCGCTCGCGCGATACCGGCGGCACGGGCCTTGGGCTGGCGATCGTAAAGCATGTGTTGCAACGCCATCTGGCCGACCTCGAAATCAAGAGCGAGGAAGGGCGGGGAAGCACCTTCTCGGTGAAGTTTTCGGCCGCGCGCACGGCGTTGAGAAAATCGATCGCCGCTTGAAAGGAGGTGAGGAAAGGGTGTAAAGCGGCTTGAAGCAGCGCGCCTTCAGGCCGCTTTCAAGCCGCCAGTCAGTAAATCAAGGGCAGAATTTCGCGAGCAGGCCGAGTTGCGCACTGCGCATGGACTTGCCCGGACGCCGCCGCTTATAGTGCCCGTCACTTTGCATGAGCCATGCTGACTGGTTATCGCCGAGAAACACTGACAGGCCTTCGGCAATCACGCGCCGTTTCAGGCGCCGGTCGTTTACGGGAAATGCCACTTCCACGCGCCGGAAGAGGTTGCGGTCCATCCAGTCTGCGCTCGACAAATACACCTTCTCTTCTCCTCCCGCGTAAAAATAAAAGATGCGGTGATGTTCGAGAAAACGTCCAACGATGGAGCGCACCGTAATATTCTCGGACAGGTCCTCCACGCCGGGTTTCAACGCGCAGACACCCCGCACGATCAGGTCGATTTTCACGCCTGCCTGAGACGCCTCATACAACGCGACGATCACAGTCGGTTCGAGCAGCGCATTCATCTTCGCGACGATCCGCGCTTTCTTTCCTGCGCGCGCGTTGTCGGCTTCAGCGCGAATGGCTTCGATGAGATTCGGGCACAGCGTAAAAGGCGCTTGCCAGAGCTGATGCAAGCGTAGTTCGCCGCCAATGCCGGTGAGTTGCTGGAAGACATGATGGACGTCTTCGCAGACTTGCTGATCCGAAGTCATCACAGCGAAGTCGGTATAAAGCCGCGCGGTACGCGGGTGATAGTTACCCGTACCCAGATGCACATATCGCCTGAGCACCATCTTGCCGTTCTTCGATACGCGCCGCACGATCAGCATCATTTTCGCGTGGCATTTGTGACCGACCACTCCGTACACCACGTGCGCGCCCACGGCTTCGAGTTGCGACGCCCAGTTGATATTCGTCTCTTCGTCGAAGCGCGCGAGCAGCTCCACCACCACGGTGACTTCCTTGCCGTTGCGCGCGGCTTGCATCAGCGCGTCCATCAGCGGCGAGTCCGTGCCGGTCCGATAAATTGTTTGCTTGATCGCGACCACCTGCGGGTCCTTCGCCGCCTGCAGCAGCAACTCGAGCACGGGCTGAAAACTCTCGTAGGGATGGTGCAGGAGGATATCGCCCTGATCGATGGCATCGAACATATTCGATGCCGCCGCAATGGCCTTCGGCACGGACGGAATATGCGGCACGAACTTCAGGTCGGGCCGGTCGACCATCTCGGGCAACTGCATCAGGCGCACGAGATTGACGGGCCCGTTCACGCGATAACAATCGCGGTCGTTCAGTTCGCTCTCGTCGAGCAGGCGCCGGATCATGTGCGGCGGCGTCTCTGCCGACACTTCCAGACGTACCGCATTGCCCAGATGCCGCGCCGGAAGTTCGCCCTGCAGCGCCACGCGCAGGTTGGTGATTTCGTCTTCATCGACGAACAATTCACTGTTGCGCGTGATGCGGAACTGGTTGCAACTGCGCACCATCAGATGCGGAAACAGCGCCTCGACAAACCGCTGCATCAGCGAGCTCAGCAGCACAAAGCCGTGCGGATAACCGGACAGCGCCTCGGGCATGCGCACGAGGCGCGGCAGTGCGCGCGGCGCCTGCACGATTCCCATCATTGCCTGGCGGCCGAACGCGTCCTTGCCCTCAAGCTCGACGACGAAGTTCAGGCTTTTGTTCAGCACGCGCGGGAACGGATGCGCGGGGTCCAGTCCGATCGGTGTCAGCACCGGCAGCAACTCGTTCTGAAAATAATCGCGGGCCCAGTCGGTCTGCGTCTCGCTCCACGATTCCACGCCGTGAAAGTAGATTCCCTCGCTTTCCAGCGCGGGAAACACGGTGCTCTGAAGCATCACGTATTGCTGGTGGACCAGGCGATGCGCGCGTTCGACCACTAGGTCGTACACATGCTGCAGCGACATGCCGTCGGGTGAGAGCGAGCCGGGGTTGTCACGCATCTGCTCCTGCATGCCGGCCATGCGGACTTCAAAAAATTCGTCCAGGTTGCTGCTGGTAATACAAATAAAGCGGAGTCGTTCGAGCAGCGGAACGGCAGTATCGGCGGCTTGCGACAATACACGTTCGTTAAAACCCAGAATGCCCAGTTCGCGATTAAGAAGGGGATAGCGTAAGGACATCGATAGTATTTGGCAGTCGAAAAATCGGAATGTGCAAGGATCGCTCGGAATGCACCACAGTATGATGACGTTTTTGTGAAATCATAGTGTCATAAATCTAACGCAGGCCTCCGGTAAGGTTGATTCTGGCAAGATTCGCCCTGTTTCTGCTAACAATGGAAATCGATTCACTGGCGCATTTTGCTGCATTGGATTATTCGCCAGACCAGCACAGTCGTCCGCTTGGACTTAAAATTGCCGCGCTGCGGCAGCTCGGCGTGTTCAAATGCTGCCCGCACCGTTGGCGCGTCAAGACGCTCGCGGGCACAACCCTACGGAACCTGGAAAATCGATGGTCAACCCCCCTCATCTTTTGGCAGCCGTAGATCTTGGATCGAACAGCTTCAGGCTGATTGTCGGTCGCGTCGAGGAGACGCCTTCCGGCAGTCCGATCTATCAGGTCGACGCGTTACGTGAACCCGTGCGGCTCGCGGCGGGGCTGTCGCGGGACAAATTCCTCGACCGCGCCTCGCAACTGCGCGGCTGGGATGCGCTGAAGCGGTTCGGCGAACGGCTGCGGGACTTCCATCCTGACCATGTGCGCGCGGTCGCGACAAATACGCTGCGTGTCGCCAAGAACGCCGACGAATTCCTTGCGGAAGCGCAGAACGCACTCGGCTTTCCCATTGAAGTGATTGCCGGGCGCGAAGAAGCGCGCCTCATTTATGCGGGCGCGGCGCATTCGGTGCCGGCCAGCGCGGGAAAACGGCTGGTAGTGGATATCGGCGGTGGATCGACAGAATTTATTATCGGCTCGCACTATACGCCCATTCATATGGAAAGCCTGTATATAGGCTGCGTGAGTCATAGCCGGCAGTTTTTCGCGGCCGGTAATGTCGATGAATACTCAATGCGGCAAGCCGAACTCGCCGCCAAGCGCGAAATCGAGATTATCTCAAGCGAATACAAACAGACGGGCTGGGATCAGGCAATTGGATCGTCGGGCACGGCGCGGGCGCTGGCCGAGTTGATCGAAGCGAACGGTTTCAACGATCCCGGCATCACCCACGGCATTTCACGCGGCGGGCTGGAGCGGCTAAAGAAGGCGCTGATCAAGGCTGAGAATGTGAACCGGCTGAAGTTGATCGCGCTGAAGGCTGACCGGATTCCGGTGCTCGCCGGCGGTTTGTCGATCATGCTAGGCGTGTTCGAGGAGCTGGGGATTGAATACGTCGATACCACCGACGGCGCGTTGCGACTCGGCGTGCTGTACGACCTGTTGGGACGCACGCAGCACCAGGACATGCGAACGGTGACGGTGGAGGGGTTCAAGCGGCGCTATGCGGCGGATAGCGACCAATCGGACCGTATTGCCGAACTGGCAATCAGTTTCTATGAGCAGCTCGAGCCTCGTGATGTTGATGCCGAACGGCGGCTCGAAAATCAGATGTTCCTGGGATGGGCGGCGGCATTGCACGAGATCGGACTTTCTATCTCGCATAGCGCTTATCACAAGCATTCTGCGTATATCGCGAGTCACGCGGATATGCCCGGCTTCTCGAGAACCGATCAGGCGCGGTTGGCCGGCCTGGTGCTTGGGCATGTCGGGAAGTTGGGCAAGCTTTCGCAGGCTCGGGATGTCGACTGGACCTTGCTGTTTTGTCTGCGGCTTGCGGCGCTGCTTTGCCGGCGGCGGGCGGATGTCGGGTTTCCGGCCATTCAGGTCTCGTTAGTCAACGGCGGGTTCGATGTGCGTTTGCCCAACGATTGGGTCGCGCTCAATCCGCTTACCGACTACAGCCTCGTTCAGGAAGCGGCTGAGTGGGAGAAGATTGGCAAGCCGTATCGGGTGGTTTACACGGGTGTTTGAGGAGGCGGGCGGGGGCTGCTTGCGGGCCTCGGTGCCTCCTCGAATATCTCTTGGCCAAAAAGTAGTATGGACTTCGAACTTATTATGATGCTTAAATAGAATGGCCGCCGCGCACGGTTAGTGCGGAATCGCGGCGCATCGTAGTATGCCGCGCCAGCGGTGTTGGTTTGATTGTTTTCGCTGGCGCTTTGTCTCTTCCGCTTTTCTGGTGGCTCGTTGGCGCTGTCAGTCGGCCATGAAGTGACGGGCGTAGCGGTCCCCTATCTCCGATATACGCAGCAAGGTCAAAAAGTCCGCCGTATTGAAATCGGGATCCCACGCCGGCGCGCCGCAGATTTTCGCACCCAGGCGCAAATAACCCTTCAGCAAAGGCGGCGGCGCTACCTTGGCGCCGGTCCGGAGTTCCTGCACCGGCAACGGCGTATGCGCAAACGCCCTGTATTCCGGCGATGTCAGCGCTTCCTTCTCCAAGCCCTCGTACAGGTCGGCGGCGTAGTGGCCACCGTCCACCATTGCGACGCTTGCGCAGCCCAGCATGGTCTCATAGCCGTTCTGCTTCATGTAGGCGGCCAGACCGCCCCACAACGACATGATTACTCCGCCGCTGCGGTAATCCGCATGCACGCACGAGCGGCCGAGTTCCACCAGCTTCGGGCGTAGATGCGCGAGGCGGGAAACATCGAATTCACTCTCGGCATACAGGCGTCCGGCACGTGCTGCCTGATGCGGGGGCAGCACGCGATACGTTCCCACCACCTTCAACGTGTTCAGGTCGCGGACCAGCAAGTGGTCGCAAAAGGCATCGAATGCGTCTACGTCCAGGCCCGCCGGACCCTTCAATTGCGCGCCCATCTCGTCGGCGAACACGCGATACCGCAGGCGCTGCGCTTCACGCAATTCAGCTTCGGAATGCGCCCACGATACCCGCAGCCGATGTTGCCCCGTCACGGTCTCCGCTGCGCTCGGCAAACGCCGGCGGAGTTCGGTAACATTCGAGCCACCAGACCCGCTCAGTCCATTCGATGTGCTCAATAAAGCGAGCGTCGTCGGTTTCTGCATTGGCAACCCCCAAGTGGATTTGGCTGACGTATTAACGTTAGCCAATGTAAGTATTCCGAATGACGCTCGCATGGCGTGACTATGACGATTCAATGAAGCGTCACCGCTAAGCCACGGTTTTGCCGCCTTGGGGGGCTGTTTTGGCTATTGCTACAGTTTTTGGCTACAGTAAATCAGGACTTGTCACCGCGCGCAGCACGACTTGATCGTCGCCTGCGCGGGAGCGTTGCTGGAACCACCATATGCCGCTTTTCTTCAGGGTCCACTCGGCTTCGTGTCCAGTCATCAGCGAGGCCGCGACGCGTCCGAGTGTCGGCTGATGTCCGACTACAACGACCGTCTCCGCGACACCGCGCGGCCACTCCGCGGCATCCAGCACGGCTTGGGCGCTGGCGCCCGGCGCCAGTTCCTTCACCACGCGATACTGGTCGCCCAACGCTTCCATCGTCTGGATCGTGCGGGTGGCCGGACTGACGAGAAACACCGCGTCGTCGTCTAACCGGCTCTTCAGCCACTTCGCCGCCGCTTGCGCCTGTTTTACGCCGCGCGGCGTCAGTTGGCGCACGAGATCGCTCGCAGCCTGGTCTTCCGCTTCGGCGTGGCGCCAGAGAATGAGGTTCATCGAATGTCTCCTTTGGGGGCTTGAGGTTTGTCCCCGGTTATCAGTTTGGACCGCGCTTGTGAATTTGGACCGCGCTTGTGAATTTGGACCGCGCTTGTGAATTTGGACCGCGCTTGTGAATTTGGACCGATCAAGGCCGCGAACGTGCTGCGATTTCGGGCTCGATTCCACGATCCGGATAGTTTCGATTGCGCGGGTATCAGTAAGACGCTATCATCTCGTTCTTGTCGGAGCGTAGCGCAGCCTGGTAGCGCATCTGATTTGGGATCAGAGGGTCGAAGGTTCGAATCCTTTCGCTCCGACCACGTTTTAAATGAAGGGGTCACGAGTTTAACTCGTGACCCCTTCGCTATTTCTGGCGCGGTTGATCGTTAGGGCCCCGCGTTAGGGCCCCGCGACCACAGCCCGCCCAGCGTTTCCGTTCTCTCGCAAATCCCCGATATCGTTTAATCTTCTGCGTTCACCCTTCGTATTCGTATCTGAACTTCCTGAACTTCATTCCCGGGCCGTCCATGCCGCGTTTCGCTGCCTTGTTTATCTGCTCCCTGTTCCTGTCCGCCTGTGCCGACACCACTGTGCCTCATCACACGCCGCCGCAAGATCCGCCTGACTACAAGGGCGTGCCCACTGATACCACGCCGCCGACAATGATCATTGCGCCGGCCAAGGCCGAGCAGCCGCAATGACAACCATGACGGCGTGCGCCCGAAGTTTGCCCTCATGCCGCAGCGTATAATCCGCCTATGAACACGCCCGCCAACGACGCCCAGTCTCACGCCCACTCGTCCGCCGACGCGCTCCAGGCGGCGGTCACGATGGCCGACGACTATTGTCGCGAGCGTGGTCAGAAACTCACGCCTATTCGCCGCACCGTGCTCGAGTTGCTGCTGGCCTCTGGCCGCGCGACAAAAGCCTATACGCTGCTCGACGAAATGCGCGCGATGCATCCGAACGCGTCGCCTCCCACGGTATATCGGGCGCTGGATTTCCTGCTGTCGGCGGGGCTGATTCATCGGATCGAGTCGATCAACGCGTTCACCGTTTGCCACGATCTCACGCATTGCCAGCATGGCGTGCTGATCGTGTGCCAGCAATGTGGCCGCGTGACCGAGTTGCAGCAGCAAAAACAGTTGCGCCAGAGCCTGATGTCGCAGGTCGAGGCGAGCGGGTATCGGCTGGCCGGCGACGACATCGAATTAAAGGGCATTTGTCCGGCATGTCAGGCCGCCGAAGACCCCAGTGCACATCAGCACGACCACGATCACGACCACGCGTCGCATTGATCTCCACGCATCACATAAAGTGCAGCGCACGCAAAAAGCCGTTTCCGACGTCAGTCGGAAACGGCTTTTTGTATTCCCTGGACAGGACGGCTCCGAAGCCGATGTTGCCAAAACACGCCGTTTCTGCGAGTTCGGCTGGTTCAGAACGTGATGACATGAGCAGAAAACCGGGGCAGGGCGCTGACGCCCAAACTAACGGCTTAAATGAAGCGAAGCCCCGATGCGGGCACATCGGGGCTTCTGACCCGCGAGGACTGTTCGCGCAGAGAAAACGCGGGCTGAAATTATTCTAGAGCGCATCAATCCGGATGATTGTGATCACTTGTATCAACGCGTAATCCAATCTGCACGGGCGTTTCCAGAGGTTAATCCTGCCGGGTCAACGAAGGCCGTGACACGTAATTACTACGATCGAGAGGCCGTTTTACCGGCGTGTTAGGCGAATTTCTTGCCGCAAAGGTATGATCGCATTTCCTGAAATCGATTCCCGATCATGACCTCGTTGTGGATTTTCCTCGCTATTTGTCCGCTCGCACTGGGTTCGCTGCTCGTGTTTGCCTCGCATATCGACCCGTTGTCCGGTCGCTGGCGCGGCGAGCAATTGCTGGGTTCACTGGGTCCGCGAATCAACCTGACGGTGGGTCAACACGTTGCACGTCTGGGACGCTCGATCAAGAAAGATCCGAGCGCTATTGCTTGCAGCGAATCACCATCGATCGGTTCTTGACGTTCGCGCCGAAAATCCCGGCCACAGTTCCGCCCGACGTCGCTCCGTTGTCCACATCCTTCGACACCACGTCGTAGCCGTACGAGCCGCACATCTCGCCCGCCTTCTTGTAGCATTCCGCCCAGCTGGTACTTGCGTCGCCACCGCTGCAATTGATCGCAAAACCGGTGTCACCGGACGGCAAATAGGTCATCTTCGACGTGTCGGCGCAGCCAGCGAGCGTCAGCGCAGCCGCCATTACCGCAGCCGTCGCGGCTACCTTTCCAAGCGTCTTGACGCAAACTTGCAATTTCATCGATTCTTCCCTGTGTTTGATTGAGCGTGTCCCGCATCACCGTGCCGGCAGATAGCGCGATGGATCGATCGAACTACCTTTGTAGCGCAATTCGAAATGCAGCATCACGCGATTTGTGTCGGTATCGCCCATTTCCGCGATGGGTTGACCCTGCGCGATGCTCTGGCCCTCCTTCACGAGCAGCGCGCGGTTATGCGCGTACGCGGTCAGGTAGTCGGCGCTGTGCTTCACGATCAGCAGGTTGCCGTAACCACGCAGCCCGTTCCCCGCATAGACTACCGTGCCGGCGGCAGCCGACACGATCTGCGTGCCGGACGCGCCCGCAATGTCGATGCCCTTCGAACTCTTGCCGTCGAAACCGCGAATCACGCTGCCTTGCGCCGGCCAGATAAGCGAAATGCTGGTCGCCGGCTTGGTCAATGCGGCCGCCGATGGCGCCGAGTCCGAGGTATCCGCGCTGCTTGTGCGGGCCGGTGGTGCTGATGGCCCGGCCGGTGTCACGCTGCCCGCTGGCGGCGCCACGCGCAGCACCTGGCCGACCTCGATAGCATTCGGGTCGGTGAGATTGTTCCAGCGCGTGATGTTCTGGACCGATGTCCGGTTCGCCCGCGCTACCTTCGACACCGTGTCGCCCCGTTCAACGCGATAAAACCCTGGCCCGACCGGCGCGGAGCCACACGCGGCAAGCACTGCGACCAACGACAAGCAGGTCAGCCGTCGAATTATTTTTACCAAACCCAAACCTCGCAAAGCGCCGCACAACCGAAAACGCTGCGGCATACAAACCAGAACGCGCATCGGCGAAATGTCTGATTTTACCGTCCCGGCGACACTGTCCTCAGAAGCGGCCCGGATGGTCCGCTAGTAGCCGCTCCTTGCCCCGTTTTTCGTCCCGCTTTTGTCCCGCATCTCGTCTCTTTCAAGCCGCCGGCGAAACGGTCAGCCGCAGCGCTGCCGTTTCGGTCTTTCCCGGGGCGAGCCAGCGTAGTCCGTGGCCGTTGTGAATGGCATCGGGAAGTCCGACCCATGGCTCGACGCAGTAGAAATCCGATGTGGGCGCTTCGGTCCAGGTTGTCACGGAGTACCAGGGTACCGAGTCGGGGCGTTGCAGATCGAAATTCACCGCGCGTTTCAAACCCGGCGTGACCAGGCGCACCGGATTGTCGGAAGGACCGGTAAAACAATGAAAACGGTCCAGAATATTCGCGTCGTCCAGTGTGTAGCGCGCGGCTCCCGCTTGCGGGTCACTGATGGCGCCATTGCTGAGTTGCCGGCGGCTTTCCGTGCGAGGCAATTCCAGGCTGCTGATGCCGCGCTGGTCGTGCGGCAGGACGAAGTAGAAGTGATGGCCCGCGTAGTAGGGCAGCGGCACTTCGCCGGGGTTCGACGTGGTGAGTTCCACATCGAGCGTCACGGCATCGACCAGCCTGTATGCCGCCTCGAAACGAAACGCGAACGGATAACCCCGGCGCGTGAAATCATTGTCCACGAGCGTCATTCGCACGCCGTGGCCATCCGCGTCTTTGCGGTGTTCGAACGGCAGATCGCGCGCGAAGCCGTGCATGGGGAGTTCGTGCACGACGCCTTCCTGATCGCGCCATTTGCCGATTTCGCCGTCAACGAAATGGCGGCCGAGAAACGGAAACAACAACGGATTGCCGCCGCGAATCTTCACGAAATTGGACCAATCCGGCGCAGCCGGCCAGAAAATAACGGGCTCACCGCCGACGCGCCACGTCATTAGCCGCCCGCCAGCGCGCGGCGCGAGTTCGAGAGCGGCGTCATCGAACGTGATTTCCAGGATATGGTCAGGCTGGGATGACATGTCGGTGGTCTCCTTGAGTAAGTGGACGAAACGGCGTGTTCGAACGTGCAACGAGCAGACGGTGTGACGCAGCGGGCGGCTCAATTCTACGGGGAAACCCTTTTGGGGAAATTGCGACTGACACAGCCGCTTTCGTTGCCTCGATAATGCAAGCACGATGTAACGCGGATGAAACATCTTTCGACCTTGAAGATCTCACACAGATCAACTGGTCCTGCCGAACGACGAGGATGATATGGATCTGGCGATGATGTTTGGAGTGTTCATTTTTGGCACGTTCGGCGCTGGCACGCTGCTGTTTTTATACAAGCTGCGACCGTGACGCAGGTGTGACGCAATCAATTTAAAAGCCCGTTCTTACAACGGGCTTTTTTATTTATTACAAAAATATTCAATTAACCAAACGATTTGCTTTCGATAACGAAAGGTATTACGCAAAGGCTTGGCGCTCCTTTTAGTGAACGGCATAATCGGCCCGGTTTGCTTGGGCCGCATGCTGCGCCGCCGCGGGTATGTGCCTGTCGCCAATAACGAAAGAGGATCGACGCGTGACTTTGTGGTTTCTGATTTTTCTGAGCGTACTCCAGGGTGTGACTGAATTGTTCCCGGTCAGCAGTCTTGGACATACGCTTCTGGTGCCCGGCCTGATCGGGATGCACATCGATAAACACGCACCGCAGCTGTTGCCGTTCCTGGTCGCGTTGCATCTGGGTACGGCGCTCGCGCTGCTGTGGTACTTCCGCAAGCGCTGGATTGCGCTGATCAAGGGGTTTATAGGATCGCTGAGCGGCCGCAAGAATCCTGATGGCCACATGATGTGGGCGCTGATCATTGGCACGATTCCGACGGGTATCGTCGGGCTGGTGCTTGAAAAGCGGCTTGAGGCGCTGTTCCACGATCTGCGGATCGTCGCGGCGGCGTTGATGGTGAATGGTGTGCTGTTGTGGGTCGGCGACCGGCTGACGCGTGCGCGCGCCGAGCGTGCGCCTGAAGACCTCACGTTCAGGCAGGCGTTCCTGGTTGGTCTCGCGCAGATTGGCGCGCTGATTCCGGGCTTTTCGCGCAGCGGGCTGACGATTATCGCGGGCGTCGGCGCCGGAATGAGTTCCGAGAAAGCGGCGGAGTTCTCGTTCCTGCTGGGCACGCCGATCATCTTCGCTGCTGGGGTGCTTGAATTGCCGAAGCTGTTCCATGCACCGGATCAACTTTTCGATGCGGTCCTTGGTGGCGTGCTGACGGGAATCGCGGCGTACCTGAGCGTGCGTTTCCTGATGCGTTATTTCGAAGGCCGCGGCCGGTTGGCGAATTTCGGCGTGTATTGCGTGGTCGCGGGAGCGTTCTGTCTCGGCTGGTTCATGTTGCATCCGCAACCGGTTTAAAAGGATTCAAAGGGGTTTTAAGCGCATTGAATCGGGCGAGGACTCGGAATGAGGCCTCGCATCCTTTCGATGAGGTAAAATCCCGGATCATCTGCAACGCGGCAGTAGCTCAGCTGGATAGAGCATCGGCCTTCTAAGCCGAGGGGCGGGGGTTCGAGTCCCTCCTGCCGTACCAGGACCTCGGGTTCATCTACTGAACCCGACATCTCTTCAACAGACATTCGCCTACCGCGCTGTCAGCGCGTCCTGGTCCCGCCACACATTATCCTTCACCGTCACCGCCTTCGGAATCAGCTTCGCGCGATAGAACGTATCGGCAACGCTTTGCTGGGTCGCGACAATTTTTCCGTCGATCGGTGTAGCGCCATACGGCACCCGTCGTACCCATGTTTCCACAAGCCCCGCATCAAGCCCGACTTTCGGCGCGAGCAACGCCGCCGTGTCTGCGGGATGCTGCGTGACCCATGCGCCGGTTGCCCGCAGCTGATCGATCACTGCACGCACCGCCTGTGGATTTTGGGTGGCGAAACTGCGCGTGGCCTCGTAGAAATTGAACGGCTTCGGCAACCCGGCGTAGTTCGCGAGCGTGCGCACGCTCAACGATTTCTGCGCGGCCGCGTAATATGGGTCCCAGACAATCCATGCATCGACATCGCCGTTTTCGAAGGCCGCGCGGGCGTCCGCGGGCGCGAGATAAACCGGATGGATATCGTCGAGTTTCAAGCCTGCCTTCTGCAAGACCGCAAGCAGCAGGAAGTTAGAACTTGATCCCTTTTGCAATGCGATACGCCGGCCTTTTAGCTCGGCCGGCGAATGAATAGGGGAATCGGCTTTGACAAACAGCGCTTCATTGGTTTCTCCACCCGGCTCAGCGCCGACATAAACGAAATTCACGCCCGCAGCCTGCGCAAAAATAGGGGGCGGTGCGCCCGTATAGCCGAAATCGATGTTGTTCGTATTGAGCGCCTCAAGCAATTGCGGCCCGGCGGGAAACTCATACCAACTGACGGTGTAGCCAAGCGGCTTGAGCTTTTGTTCGAGCGAACCCTGTGCCTTGAGCACGGCAAGCAGGCCGGCCTTCTGAAAACCGATCCGCAACTGCTTCGCCGGCGCACTCGCCGGATCTTGTGCCGACGCAGACAGCGGCAACAACGCGAAAGCAGCAAACAACAACCCTGATAACGACAACGACAAGCCCAGTTTTTTCATGGAGATTTCCGTGAGAGAAGAGATAGTGCCGACCATAGCGGCGATGGGTTTGCGCGTCGAATAAGCGATGCTTCGAAGCTAATGACGGAATACGAAAAACGGAAACGCCAAAGCGTTCGACGATAAAAAAGGGCAGCCGAAGCTGCCCTTGATTCATGTCGGGTTGCAACTCCACTATTACCACTGTGTTAACAAATTACTCGATTTTCCGGCCGCAGCACGGGCACCGTTGGAGGCGGGCAAGCAGTGCGGCAGCAAGCTCTATTCGCAGCGTTGTAATGGAGTCCGGCACATGGCGCTGCTTACGCAGGGGAGCCTCGGGGCCGGAAGCCTTCGGGTAAGGAAGACACTTCGCCGGGTAACCGATGAGTTGGAGTTTTTTTTTGTGCCACCAGGCGCTCGGTGACGAGAAAGCTGTATGCCGCTATGCACAGCGTCGCGTGATGATGAAAGCCGCGCCAGCTGCGTCCCTCGAAATGCCCCAGGCCAAGCTCCTGCTTGAGCTCCTGGTAATCACGCTCAATACGCCAGCGCAGTTTTGCGAGTCGCAAAAGCTCCTTGATTGGTGTATCAGCCGGCAACGTACTGAGGAAGTACCTGGTCGGCTCGGCTTCTTCCCTGGGCCACTCGACGAGCAGCCATTGCTCCTCGTGGGTGTCAGCTGGCTGGGCTGCGCGGGAGGCGCAGTGCACCCGTATTGCCGCAAAGCGCGACGACAGGGCGGCGTTGGTGCCTTCACGCCATGTGAGCGTGCGAAAGCGCCGCGACGGCAATTGCATGGCCAGCTCTTTCGCCTGTAATGGCGCCTGAGCTTGCATCTGCAGACTGACCGCGCCTGTAACCCCGACCACATACGTGAAGCCCATCGCTGTGAGCTGCTCGCGGAACTCGGTGCCTGCCCCGTACCCGGCGTCGGCGATAACCAGTTCGGGCAGCGATTCCACCTCTGCGAGATTTTCGAGCAGTTGCAGCGCGAGCATCGGCTTGGTGACGAACTCAAGCGCCTCGGGCACTTTGGCAGCCTTACGACGGTCTGCGTCATCGGCCCAGCTTTGCGGCAAATACAGTTGATAGCGCACCGGAAGACTGAAGCGTTCATTTGCGAGCGACACGCTGACTGCGACCTGGCAGTTGTCCTGTTTCCCGAGCTGGCCACAATATTGCCGAGCGACCCCGACCGAGTGCTTACCCTTCTTCGGAACGCCGGTATCGTCAATAATCAGCGCCTCAGGCGAACCCGCGCGCCGGCTTACTCGCTCAAGTACGTAACTACGCACCGTATCAAGCACCGCCTGATCCGACCACGGTGCATCGGCTACAAAGTGATGCAGACGCTGATGTTCCGAGCGCACCCGGTCCGGTGACAGATGCGCAGCCATGGGCTCAACGCTTTTGCGTTTGACCGGCAACATCAAGCCCGTACAGTAGCCACGAAAAGGCTCGACACGATCAGCGTGCCCAAGCGACTGAGCCATCAGGGACACATACTCCTCGAATCTCTTCGAAGTAGTTTCCATCGCTCTCCTCACAATGTGCTTGAAGATAAGCGAATCATGCCTTATTTTGTAACACAGTGGTACTATGGAGCGAGCTGCCGGCATAAAAACACCAGTGTGAGTAACGCTGCGATCCAGAACGCACCGCCTATGGCGGTCATGACACGCGGCCAGATTGACGGCGGCGTAGCGCCACGCGGGTCGGGAACATGGGAGCAGCCTGACCACTCGGACCGTTCTGGCCGTCTGGCCAGCATCCGGTCCATTGCTATCAAGCCTTTGGGCATCGCTATCGCGCACGCGACAATGGCGATGCACAGCCACTCGTAGAGCGTGGGCGTTTGGGCGGTCGCGAGAAGGGTGTCCATGATCGGAGTTGAAGCGTAGTCCACAAGCTTTCGATCTTAGTTTTCCGCCTCCTATGCTTCTATCAGACGCTTCTGAGATAGTCCTGGTTTGCTCCGAAAAGCAAAGCACATGACCGTTCGGCTGACGTTGGACGCTTGCAAAGTCCTTATGCCCTCATGCTATCCTCGACGTCAGATGATCGTGATTTATCAGTCGATCCAGAACATTTCTGACTTTTTTGAAACGCGATTACGGCAATGGTCGTGAATAATGCAGTCATGCCGATCTTGCTGCGATCTTTCTTGTATCACCGAGATTCGGTATCAATTCAATATCAATACCAACGAGGGAGTGTGTTTCATGTCATACCCATCTCGCGCGCTCAAGCGCGTCTCCGTGCGACTCGGCGTGCAATTGATCGCAAGCTGTGTTGTGCTTGGCAGCGGCGCGGCGCACGCGGCCAATCTCGGATTTCTCAACAACACGCCGATTACCTACATGAAGCAGCGCGACTTGCAGGCGCTGAACAACGCGGCGCATTCGGCGCTCGACACCAAGCAAGACGGCGAGTCGCTCGACTGGAACAACGAAGGTGCGGGTAATTCGGTTGCCATCAACGGCACGATCACGCCGTCGGATACGAAGAAGGACGGTGACCGTACGTGTCGCAAGCTCACCATGGTGGCTCACGCCAAGGGCCAGACGCAGACCTGGGCTCCCACCGTCTGCAAGGCGGACGGCGGTAAATGGGCGTTGTTGAAACAGTGACCTGCTTTAACCAGCCCGAAGGTTCCCGTCACGCGGTATCGCGAATCCGGACGGCCGCTTAAATGGTCGACCGGACGGTTTCGTGTGGCGTCGTGATTTTTAACACGCAAGGGGACGTGTTGTTGTGTCACGCGACCGAGACGTCGCACTGGGATATCCCGAAAGGCCAGGGCGAGGCGGACGAACGACCCGTGGAAGCGGCGTTGCGGGAACTCGTGGAAGAGACGGGGATCGTGCTGAAGGCGGAGCGGTTGAAGGATCTGGGGCGCTTTGTTTATCGCCGCGACAAGGACCTGCATCTGTTCGCTGTGCGAGTGAGCGACGACGAAGTGAAGCTTGAAGAGTGCGTCTGCGAATCGTATTTCCCGCGTCGCCGGGACGGCACGATGATCCCCGAAATGGACGCGTACAGATGGGTCACGCCGGCTGAGGTCGATCAGTACGCAAGCCGTAGCCTCGCCCGCCTGTTCCAGACCACGCTGTCGCTGACTGAACTGCATCACACGCTCGCCTGAGCCGAAAGGCTTTGGCCTGCGCCGTGGGGCACCGGTGATCTGCGCTGGTCGCTGCTAGTTTTCGGAGGCGTGGTCGTTCGGATTGGCGAACAGCGCTCTCATTTCTGGCGACAGGGGGAACCGCAAGTTGATGTTGTCGGGGGGAATGGCCTGCATGAACCACTGGTCGTAGAGTCTTTCGGCTTCGCCTGAGCGCTCCATGCCGGCAATCACGTCATCGACCAGTTTCTTGAAGACCGGATCGCCCTTGCGCATCATGCACGCGTAGGATTCGTGCGCAAGTGGGTCGCCGGTGACCATGTACTCGTTTTGGGCCGGACCTTCCTGCGCTATCTTTCCGTACAGCAACGGATCATCCATCACGAACGCCACGGCGCGGCCGGTTTTCAAAGCATCGAAACCTTCCGCATGGTCTTTCGCGCTGACGATTCGCAGATCAAGTTTCCGGTTTAGCGACAGCTCCCGCAGCAGCTGTTCATCGGACGTACCCGCCGTGGTCGATACCGTTTTGCCGGCGAGATCGGCGTAGTTACGGATGCCGGATTTGCGCTTCACCACCATCCGGATGCCGTAGCTGAAGAAGCTGTTCGAGAACGTGACGAATTGGTCGCGATCGCGAATATGCGCGGTCGACCCGCACTCCAGGTCGATCTGGTGATTCACCACATACGACAATCGGCTCGCCGACGTGACGACGACCGTGCTCACGGCGAGCCGGGGTGTTTGTAAGCGGAGCCGGACTTCGTCGACGATCTTGAGCGCAATGGCTTGTGAATAGCCCATCGGATGCCCATTCGCGTCGAGATAGGAGAACGGGACCGACGACTCACGCACGCCGAGGACTATGGTGTTGTTTTCGGCGATCTTGCGTAACGTTGGCGAGGACAGGTCAACTGTGCCCGCGAAAGCAGTTTGCGCCGCAATCAGCAGCGCAAACGCGCACGACACAGGTGACGTGCGTGACAGGTGCAACGCGCGGACGAACGACGTTGGCAAGGTGCGTTGCAAAGCATCCCCCACAACAATGTGCGAGCGTCCGGCGGGACGCGCCTATGACTTTAAGCCGGCTTGGTCCAGCTATCGCGCAGGCTGACGATGCGATTGAACACCGGCATGCCGGGTTTCGAATCATTACGGTCGGCGACGAAATAGCCGTGGCGTTCGAACTGATAGCGATCTTCGGCGTCTGCCTGACGTGCGCCCGGTTCGAGATAAGCGCGCACGATGCGCTTCGAGTCCGGGTTCAGCGCGTCAAGAAATTCCGCGCCGCCGGCTCCTGGTTGCGGCTCTTTGAAGAGGCGGTCGTAGATCCGTACTTCGGCTTCGTACGCGCCTTCTGCGCTGACCCAGTGAATGGTGCCCTTGACCTTGTAGCCGTTTGCGCCTTCCGTGCCGGACTTGCTGTCGGGGAAATACGTGCAATGCACGGCTGTGATGTTGCCGTGCTCATCCTTATCTGCCCCGGTGCATTCCACGACGAAGCCGTACTTCAGCCGCACCTTGTTGCCCGGGAACAAACGGAAATAGCCTTTCTTCGGTACTTCCTGGAAGTCCTCGCGCTCGATCCACAATTCCCTGGAAAACGGAAATTCGCGCGTGCCGCGCTCAGGATGATGCGGATGAACGGGCGCGCTGCAAGCTTCGCTCGTGCCTTCCGGATAGTTGTCGATGATCAGTTTCAGCGGGTCGAGCACCGCGATTGCACGGGGCGCCTTTTCGTCGAGATCGTCGCGCAATGCGCCTTCCAGCACGCTCATGTCGATCCACGAATCCACCTTCGTCACCGCCACGCGGTCGCACATGAGCCGGATGCTTTCCGGCGTGAAGCCCCGACGCCGCACGCCAACAATAGTCGGCATGCGCGGGTCGTCCCAGCCGTCGACGTGATTTTCCGTCACGAGTTGAAGCAGCTTGCGTTTGCTGGTGATCGCGTACGTGAGGTTCAGGCGGGAGAACTCGATTTGCTGCGGCAGCGGACGGGTGAACTTGCCGTCATCGGCGAGTTGATTCAGGAACCAGTCATACAGCGGACGGTGATCTTCAAACTCGAGGGTACACAGCGAATGCGTGATGTTTTCGAGCGCGTCCGATACACAGTGCGTGTAGTCGTACATGGGGTAGATGCACCATGTGTCGCCGGTACGGTAATGATGCGCAAAGCGAATCCGGTAGATGACCGGGTCGCGCATGTTGAAATTCGGCGACGCCATGTCTATCTTCGCGCGCAACACGTGCTCGCCTTCCTTGAACTCGCCCGCTTTCATGCGGCGGAACAGGTCCAGGTTCTCTTCCGGCTTGCGGTCGCGGAACGGTGAATTCTTGCCTGGCTCCTGGGCTGAGCCACGCGTCGCGCGCATCTCTTCGGCCGATTGGCTGTCGACATAAGCCTGGCCGCGTTCGATCAGCAACTCGGCGAATTCGTAGAGCTTGTCGTAGTAGTCGCTGGCGAAGTACAGGTGTTCGGTGCCGTCTTTATTCCAGTCGAAGCCGAGCCACTTGACCGCGTCAATGATGGAGTCGACGTATTCGACGCTTTCCTTTTCCGGGTTCGTATCGTCGAAACGAAGGTGGCAGACGCCGCCGTAATCACGCGCGATGCCGAAATTGACGCAAATGCTCTTCGCATGGCCAATGTGCAGATAGCCGTTCGGCTCGGGCGGAAAACGTGTTTCGACCCGCTGCGACCATTTGTCGTTGCGATTGTCTTCGTCAATGATATTGCGGATGAAATTGTTTACCGCCGGGGCGTCGTTGCGATCGGTGTTCATGCGAGAAAGAGAGAGCGGACGAGGGCGCTAGCGTTGAAGACCTGCGGCTTGCGTTCGGTAAGACGTATCTGGTCTTTCGATTCTACCTTAGCGAGAGGGTCAGGACAGCGCAGGCCAGGATTTTGCCGCGATGTGCAGCGTGGCTGCGACACCGCGAGCCGCGCGCGGTTGTTGCGCGCTTGCTTGTTACCAGGCCATGGCGTTTTCAATACTGGATGTATCGAGCGTAACGGGACGTAAATCGAATTGTCGGCATTGATGGGAGGATTTTAAGATAGCCTCGCGTTCCGAAATAATGAAATTGAAAGGTTCGGGGTGTGAGCGGTATTGAGGACAAAAAGGACAATCTCATCATGAACAAGATCACACAGGTTTCTTATCAAGTTGCACGGTTCGCGGCAATGGGTGTGTTTATCGCGTCGCTTTCGGCCTGCGCGATGAACCGTACGCAGGCGCACGCGGGTATTGGGGCGGCTGCCGGCGGGGCCTTGGGTTATGTGCTGACCGGCGGTCCGCTCGGGACGGTGGCGGGTGCGGCGGCGGGCGGGCTGATCGGCGCGGGGGTGCGATAGAGCGCCCAAATATGTGCAGACCTTGTCAATCGGAGCGGGAATACGAAGGCCAGGGGATCGTCGCCAGCTTTTGCAGTTGCTCGCGAAAGTATGACGCGTATTCCGACACAACCTCTGATTTCCTCGTATTAGCCGAGATAAGCTGAATGGTCTCACGTAGCTGCTGGTCGGTCGCTCCAGCCTTTTTGTACGGCAACGTTTCCTCCGAGCCAAACAATTCTCAAGACTCTCAACTTGCGCTGTAATTTCTTCATCTCTAACTTTCGTGGAAAACGGATCCAGACCCCCCAACAAATTGTGATTCGGTTGCTCGATTTTTTTAATTTGAGAAAAGGACTTTGGTAGAGAGAGCTCTAGCGTCGCTGGCCTTCTTCGTGGCTGGGCGCCGGACGTTATACGTTCCCGTATAATCGTTGATCCTCAATCTGGCTCCCGGCGGCGCGCGCAGCGTATCAATTCGCGCCCCCGCCGTACAAAACAGCAGACCCGCACGCCATGAAAGCCGCCGACATCCGCGAGAAATTCCTCAAGTTCTTTGAATCGAAGGGCCACACGATCGTGCGCTCGTCCAGCCTCGTGCCGGGCAACGATCCCACGCTGCTCTTCGTGAACTCCGGCATGGTCCAGTTCAAGGACGTCTTCCTTGGAACCGAGAGCCGCCCGTATTCGCGCGCCACGACCTCGCAGCGCAGCGTGCGCGCAGGCGGCAAGCACAACGACCTAGAAAACGTCGGCTACACGGCCCGCCATCACACGTTCTTCGAAATGCTGGGCAACTTCTCGTTCGGCGACTATTTCAAGCGCGACGCAATCCACTACTGCTGGGAACTGCTCACCAAGGTCTACGGCCTGCCCGCCGACAAACTCACGGTTACGGTCTACCAGGAAGACGACGAAGCGTTCGCCATCTGGGAAAACGAAATCGGCGTGCCGAAGGAACGGATCATCCGCATCGGCGACAACAAGGGCGCACGCTACGCATCGGATAACTTCTGGACCATGGGCGACACCGGCCCGTGCGGCCCGTGCTCGGAAGTGTTCTACGATCACGGCCCGGACGTGTGGGGCGGCCCGCCGGGATCCCCGGAAGAGGACGGCGACCGCTTCATCGAGATCTGGAATCTCGTGTTCATGCAGTTCAATCGCGACGTCCAGGGCAACATGACGAAGCTGCCCAAGCAGAGCGTGGACACTGGCATGGGCCTCGAGCGCCTCGCCGCCGTGCTCCAGCATGTGCACAGCAACTACGAAATCGACCTGTTCCAGACGCTGATCAAGGCTGCCGCCCGTGAAACGAACACGGCGGACCTCACCAATAATTCGCTGAAGGTGATCGCGGACCATATTCGCGCATGCTCGTTCCTGATCGTCGACGGTGTGATTCCCGGCAACGAAGGCCGCGGTTATGTGCTGCGCCGGATCGTGCGCCGCGCCATCCGTCACGGCTACAAACTTGGCCGCAAGGGCGCGTTTTTCCATAAGCTCGTGGCCGATCTGGTCGAGGAAATGGGCTCGGCCTACCCGGAACTCAAGGACGCGCAAACCCGCGTAACGGACGTCCTGCGGCAGGAAGAAGAACGTTTCTTCGAGACAATCGAACACGGCATGTCGATGCTTGAAACCGAACTCGCCGCGCTCGACGCCAAGGGCTCGAAGCAACTGGACGGCGAACTCGCGTTCAAACTCCACGACACATTCGGCTTCCCGCTGGACCTGACCGCCGACGTTTGCCGCGAGCGCGGCATCACGGTCGACGAAGCCGCGTTCGACGAAGCCATGGCACGTCAACGCGAACAGGCTCGCTCGGCCGGCAAGTTCAAGTCGGCGCAAGGGCTTGACTACGCTGGCGCCAAAACCACGTTCCACGGCTACGAAAACGAAATTTTCGACGACGCCAAAATCATCGCCGTGTACGTTGATGGTGCATCGGCGAAAGAGGCGCAGGTCGGCCAGCAGGCGGTCGTCGTGCTCGATCACACGCCGTTCTATGCAGAATCGGGTGGTCAGGCGGGCGATCAGGGTGTGCTCGCGAACGCCGCGGTGCGCTTCGCGGTCGCCGATACCCTCAAGGTCCAGTCCGACGTTGTTGGTCATCACGGCACGGTCGAGCAGGGCACGCTGAAGGTAGGCGACGTGGTGAAGGCGGAAATTGATACCGTTCGCCGTGTTCGCACCGCCCGCAATCACTCGGCCACGCACTTGATGCACAAGGCGCTGCGCGAAGTGCTCGGCAGCCACGTGCAGCAAAAGGGTTCGCTCGTCGACCCTGACAAGACCCGCTTCGACTTCGCGCACAACACACCCATGACCGACGAGCAGATTCGTCGCGTGGAAGAAATCGTCAATGCGGAAGTGCTGGCAAACGCGCCGGGCATCGTGCGCGTCATGCCGTACGACGAAGCCGTGAAGGGCGGCGCAATGGCGCTGTTCGGCGAAAAATACGGCGACGAAGTGCGCGTGCTCGACCTCGGTTTCTCGCGCGAACTTTGCGGCGGCACGCACGTGCATCGCACGGGCGACATCGGCTTGTTCAAGATCGTGATGGAAGGCGGCGTGGCTGCCGGGATTCGTCGCGTGGAAGCAATCACCGGCGATAACGCCGTGCGCTTCGTTCAGGAACTCGATGCACGGATCAATGCGGCGTCAGCCGCGCTGAAGGCGCAGCCGTCCGAGCTCACGCAGCGCATCACGCAGGTTCAGGAGCACGTGAAGGCGCTGGAAAAGGAACTCGGCGCGCTGAAGTCGAAGTTGGCTTCCAGTCAGGGAGACGAACTCGTATCGCAGGCGGTTGAGATCGGCGGCGTGTTTGTGCTGGCGGCGCAATTGCCGGGCGCTGATAGCAAGACACTGCGCGAAACCGTCGATAAATTGAAGGACAAGCTGAAGAACGCAGCTATCGTTCTGGCTGCCGTCGATGGCGACAAGGTCAGCCTGATTGCGGGCGTGACGACGGAAGCATCGAAGAAGGTCAAAGCGGGTGATCTGGTGAACTTCGTCGCGCAGCAAGTTGGCGGCAAGGGCGGCGGACGGCCGGATATGGCGCAAGCGGGCGGCACCGAGCCGGAAAACCTGGCTGCAGCACTGGCCGGCGTGAATGACTGGGTGAAGGGAAAAATCTAAGCGTTCGGCTTTCAGCCGCTTCAGCCGTTTGAAAAAGCCCGTTCTGAAGTTACGACAGAACGGGCTTTTTTGCGTCTGCGAAGGATGTCTTATCTTCGCGCTGAAGAGGAAAAATGTCATCACAAAGGCCGTGGCCGTTCCGGCGCGGTTGCCTTGTCGGTAAGGTCCTCATGATCTGCAGGAACCGGCTCATGTCAACCTGACATCACCCGTCAAAATAGCAAGCAAACTGACAGGTACGCGGCTTGCCCTTGTATGGTTAGCGCAGGCACGAAGCTCTGCGTCTGGACTTTAAAAGGAACTCGTCTCATGAATCGAACACTCGTCACACTCGTCGCCGCTTCCTCGATGTTTTTCGCCACGGGTGCCGTCTATGCCAAAGGATGCCTGGAAGGTGCGGCAGTAGGCGGCGTGGCGGGCCACATGGCAGGCAAGCATGGAGCAGTGGGCGCAGCAGGCGGCTGCGCGATCGGCCATCACGAAGCGAACAAGAAAGATAAGAAGGCACAGCAGGCAGCGGCATCTAACCAACCCGCCGGAAAGTAAAACCGCAAGCGGTCAGCGGGCAGGATGAAAAACGTAAAGGCATGGTAGTTATCGGCGTCTCCGCGTATTCACGTACGAAACGCTAAAATGATTGCCACGCTCACCACCGCCCTCGCTCCCTGACCGCATGCAACATTTTGCCTCCGACAACTACGCCGGCATCTGCCCCGAAGCGCTCGCCGCGCTCATCGAAGCTAACAACAGCGGCCACGAGCCGGCCTACGGGGACGATTCCTGGACCCAAGGCGTGTGCGACCGCATTCGCGACCTGTTCCAGACCGACTGCGAAGTCTTCTTCGTGTTCAACGGCACAGCGGCCAATTCACTGGCGCTCGCATCGCTTTGTCAGTCGTATCACTCGGTGATCTGCCACGAGCTCGCTCACATCGAAACCGATGAATGCGGCGGCCCTGAATTCTTCTCGGGCGGCTCCAAATTGCTGACGGCGTCAGGCGTGGACGGCAAGCTTACGCCGGATGCTATTGAAGCCATCGTCACACGTCGCGCCGACATTCACTATCCCAAGCCCAAGGTCGTCACGCTGACGCAGTCCACGGAAGTGGGCACCGTCTACAGCGTGGAAGAAATCCGCGCAATCGCGGCGATCGCGAAGCGCCGCCATCTGAAGGTGCACATGGACGGCGCGCGGTTTGCGAACGCGGTCGCTTCGCTGGACGTGCATCCGTCGGAGATCACTTGGCGCGCAGGCGTCGACGTGCTGTGTTTCGGCGGCACGAAGAACGGCCTGCCGGTCGGCGAGGCAGTGATTTTCTTCGATAAGGCGCTGGCCGTCGATTTTGCGTATCGGTTGAAACAGGCGGGGCAGTTGGCGTCGAAGATGCGGTTTATCTCGGCGCCTTGGCTCGGTCTGCTCAATAACGATGTCTGGCTACGCAACGCGCGCCATGCGAACGCAATGGCGCAATTGATGGCCGAGCGGCTGGAAGGCATAGAAGGCGTGAAGGTGATGTTCAAGCCGCAGGGGAACGCGGTGTTCGCCGAGCTGCCGCCGGCTGTTGCGCAAGCGCTGCGCAACAAGGGCTGGAAGTTTTATCAGTTCATCGGCTCGGGTGGCTGCCGGCTGATGTGTGCGTGGGACACGCTGCCGGAAACGGTGGAGCAGTTCGCCGCCGAGATCCGCGCACTGTGCGCTCCACGCTGACCCCACCGACCTTTTTAGATCCTCTGACCTCAGACCATGATCGAATACCATTTCTGTCCACGCGATGCCAACAAGCTGGTCGAACGCACCGATGCAAGCCACGAAGGCGGACGCGTGCGACTCGCGTGTCCGGACCCGGAATGCGGCTTCGTGCACTGGAATAATCCGCTGCCGGTGGTCGCGGCGATCGTGGAGTACGAGGGCAAGATCCTGCTCGCGCGCAACGCGGCGTGGGTCGAGGGCATGTTCGCGCTGATCACTGGCTTTCTCGAGAACGGCGAGACGCCCGAAGAGGGCATCGCGCGGGAAGTGCTGGAGGAAACGTCGCTGGTCGCGCAGTCGGTGGAACTGGTCGGCGTCTACGAATTCATCCGCAAGAACGAACTGATTATCGCGTACCACGTGAAGGCGAACGGGACAATCAACCTGTCGCCGGAATTGCTTGAATACCGTCTGGTCGAGCCCGCGAAGCTCAGGCCCTGGCGCGCGGGAACCGGCCATGCCGTGGCGGAATGGATGCGTCGGCGCGGCCTGGCCGTGGAGTATGTGGACCGCCCGGGGCAGTAGCACGCGCAACACCCGGACTACATGGCGTCCGCGCGGATTGACGGACTCCCGCCGGACTCCTAACATGCCAGACGCCTCACTCAACCGCGGACACACGTCATGGCCTTCATTTTCTACGTCACCCACATCCACCTCGGTTACGACGCGCTCGCTATGCTCGACAGCGAATGCACGCGCGTCGGCATCAAGCGGCCGCTGATCATCACGGACAAAGGCGTCCTGGCTGCGGGGCTGGTGTCGCAAACCGTCCAGGCGCTGAACCTGGATGCGGGCGCTGTTCCCATCTTCGATGAAACCCCGTCGAATCCCACCGAAGCGATGGTGATGAAAGCCGCCGCGCTGTACAAAAGCGAAGGCTGTGATGGCCTGATCGCAGTGGGCGGTGGTTCATCCATCGATCTGGCGAAGGGCGTCGCGATTATGGCGACTCATCCGGGCACGCTGACGGAATACGCGACCATAGAAGGCGGCAGCAACAAGATCACCGCTGAGGCGGCCCCGCTGATTGCTGTTCCGACCACCTCGGGCACCGGCAGCGAAGTGGCGCGCGGGGCGATCGTCATTCTCGACGACGGCCGCAAACTCGGCTTTCACTCGTGGCATCTGCTGCCCAAGTCGGCGGTTTGCGATCCCTCGCTGACGCTGGGTTTGCCGCCCATGCTCACCGCTGCAACGGGCATGGACGCGATCGCGCATTGCATCGAAACATTTCTTGCGCCGGCGTTCAATCCGCCTGCGGATGGCATCGCGCTGGATGGGCTGGAGCGCGCGTGGGCATGCATCGAACGGGCGACGCACGACGGCCAGGATCGCGATGCGCGTCTGAACATGATGAGCGCGTCGATGCAGGGCGCCATGGCGTTCCAGAAGGGTCTGGGCTGCGTGCATTCGCTCTCGCATCCGCTGGGCGGACTGGTCGTCAACGGACGGACCGGGCTGCATCACGGCACGCTGAATGCGGTCGTTTTGCCGGCCGTGCTGCGCTTCAACGAAAGCGCGCCGAGCGTGGTGGCCGACAAGCGTTTTGCACGGATGCGCCGCGTGATGAATCTCGCCGCTAATGCCGATATCGCTCAAGCTGTTCATGACATGACCGAGCGCCTCGGCCTGCCAACACGCCTGTCGCAAATGGGCGTTGAGCAAGACATGTTCGACAAGGTGGTCAAGGGCGCGCTCGCCGATCATTGTCACAAGACCAATCCGCGTGAAGCGAGTGCGGACGATTATCGGCGGATGCTGCAGGAGTCGTTCTGATTCATGTGCCGCCCTGTTCCAACGACGCGCGCGGATTATCCGCATTTCCTTTCGATCAATACGCGCTGGTCCGATAACGATCTCTACGGCCACGTGAACAACGTGGTGTATTACAGCTACTTCGATACCGTGGTGAATGAGTATCTGATCCGGCACGGTGCGCTCGATCTGGAAGCAGGCAAGACGATTGGGCTCGTGGTGGAAACGCATTGCAGCTACTTCGCTTCGCTGGCGTTTCCAGAACGTATCGATGCTGGTTTGCGTGTGACGCGGCTCGGATCCACGAGCGTGCGTTACGAAGTGGGTATCTTCAGCGCGGGTTCCGAGCAACCCGCGGCGCAGGGTCATTTTGTGCACGTCTATGTCGATCGCGATACGCGCCGTCCGGTGCCGTTGCCGGAAGCGCTGGTCGCGGCGCTCAAGCCGCTCGTGAACGGTTAGCGCCCAACGTGACCTCGTTCGTTCAGTGGTTCGCGATCAACCTTCTGAATGGAGTGAGTGTCGGGTTGCTGCTGTTCATGCTGTCGGCGGGACTGACGCTGATCTTCAGCATGATGGGCGTGCTCAACTTCGCTCACGCGAGCTTTTATATGCTCGGCGCGTATGTGGGTTATGCGCTCGCGGCGCATGGGGGCTTCTGGTTCGCGCTGGTTGTTTCACCGCTACTCGTTGGCGCGCTCGGCGGACTGTTCGAGCGTTTTCTATTGCGCCGGATTGAAGCGCGCGGTGCGCTTGCCGAGCTTCTGCTGACGTTCGGTGCGGCTTATCTGATGGCAGAGGCCGTGAAGCTGCTCTGGGGTCTTGCGCCCATTAACGCCGTTGTTCCCTCCGCTCTCGATGGCCCGTTGTTCACGCTTTACGGCGCCGCATTCCCGCGTTATCGCGCGTTCATGATGTTCGTGTCGCTGCTCATGTTGCTGGCTTTGTATGCCGTGCTGCGGGTCTCGCGGATAGGGCTCGTGGTAAGAGCTGCGCTCACGCATGCCGCAACCGTCGAGACGCTTGGGCACAATGTGCCGCGTGTGTTTACGCTTGTCTTTGCTACAGGCACTGCGCTCGCTGCGCTGGCGGGCGTGATCGGGGCGCCGTTGTTTGTCATCGAACCTTCGATGGCCGAAAACATCGGACCCATCGTGTTTGTTGTCGTGGTCGTAGGTGGCCTGGGGTCGGTGGGCGGCGCGCTGGTGGCATCGCTTCTGATTGGTTGCGTGCAGACGTTTGTAGTCGGGACTACGTTGTCGCTTGGCGGCATGGCCCAGCTTGCCGGCGTTGCGTTGCCGCCTGCGTGGGCTTCGTTGAGCGTCGCGCAGATCGCGCCCGTGCTGCCGTATGTGCTGCTCGTCGCGATGCTTGCTCTGCGTCCTCGCGGACTGTTTGGCCAGCGTGGCGACGACGATGCGTAACTCACCTCTCTCTTTGCGTCAGGCGCTTCCGTGGCTATTGCTCGTGGCCGGTCTTGTGTTGCCGCCGGTCTTCACATCGCAGAGCTGGCTGCTCGCCTATCTCGCGCAAACCGCGACCATGATCGTGTTCGCGCTCTCGTTCAATCTGCTGCTCGGCGAGACAGGATTGCTGTCGTTTGGTCATGCCGTTTATGCCGGGCTCGGCGCGTTCGCCGCCGCGCAAATCTTCAATCGATACGCCATACCGCTGCCTTTGTTGCCGTTGATCGGCGGTGTGTCGGCGGCGCTCGTGGGAGTTGTGTTCGGCTTCTTTTCAACGCGTCGCGCCGGCACGACTTTCGCGATGATCACACTTGGAATTGGCGAACTCGTTGCGGCGGGCGTGTGGCTCGTGCCGGGTTGGTTCGGCGGCGAGGGCGGTGTTCCTATCGATCGGGCGAGCGGTCCGGGTATCTTCGGCTTGAACTTTGGGTCTTCGATCCAGGCGTATGCCCTGATCGCCGGATGGTGCGTGTTGGCGTGTATCGCCATGTTCGTGTTCTCGCGCACGCCGTTCGTGCGGGTGGCGAACGCGGTCCGCGATAACCCCGTGCGTGCTGCCGCCATCGGCTTCGATCCGCGTCGTGTGCGCTTCGCGATGGTGATCGTAGCGGCGTTTTTTGCGGGCGTGGCGGGCGCCCTGGGGCTGATCAATGTGGAGCTGGCATCGGCGGAAGGGGTGGGGCTCGCGCGCTCGGGCAGCGTGCTGATCGCAGCGGTGATCGGCGGGACTGCAGAATTCTTTGGGCCGGTGTTGGGAGCCGTGCTGCTGACGTTTTTCAGCTTGGCGGTGGGGAGTGTATCGCTGGCGTGGGTGGCCTATCTGGGGCTGTTTTTTGTGTGGGTTGTGGTGGTGGCGCCGAAGGGCTTGGTAGGCTTTATCGCAGCACGATCACGCGCCGGTTACGTGGCTATCGCGTTCGCCTTGTGCGCCGCTGGCGGATGGCTGCTGGCGATCGTGATTGCTATGGAACTCGCCTACGCGCTGCAATTCGATAGTCATGGCGACGGCCTTGCGCACGTCGCGGGTTTCCTTCTCGATGGCCGGCATGCCGCTCCCTGGTGCTTCGCGTTTGTCACCGCTGTGATTGCTGCTCTCTTCTCCCGACACGCACGGGGCGCACGATGAACACCGCGCTCGAACTGAAGCAGATCACGAAGCGTTTTGGCGCGACGCAGATCCTTCGTGGTGTCGATCTGAGCATTCGCGAAGGCGAACGTCATGCGTTGATCGGTCCCAACGGCGCGGGCAAGTCCACCTTGTTCGATCTGATTGCGGGACGCACGCAACCAACAAGCGGCCGTATCGCGTTGAACGGTCTCGATGTGACAGGGATGCCGGCTCATCGGCTGGGACGCAGGGGGCTCGCGCGCAGCTTCCAGACCACAAGCGTGTTCACGGGTCTCACCGTCCGCGACAACGTCCGTTGCGCGGTGCTCGGTTCGTGTGCGGCCGCGCGGAGGGACCGATGGTTTCGATCGAGCTTGATTGACGATGAGGCGCATCGGGTAATTGCGGCTATCGGTCTTGCCGATCGTAGCGATGCACTCGCCACAAGCCTCAGCTATGCGGAGTTGCGAGCGCTCGATTTAGGGCTCGCGCTGGCCACGGGCGCATCCGTGCTGTTGCTCGATGAACCTACCGCCGGCATGAATCGCGCGGAAGCCGCGCGTGCACTCGCGTTGATTCGCGAGACGACGCAAGGGAAAACATTGTTGATCGTGGAGCACGATATGGAAGCGGTGTTTGCACTCGCCGATCGCATTTCAGTGCTTGTGCAAGGCCACATTATCGCGACGGGGACGCCCGCTGACATTGCTGCGGACCCCGTGGTTCGCTCAGCCTATCTCGGCGAAACGCCATGACGACGCTGCTCGAAATCGATAACCTGAACGCATGGTATGGGTCGAGCCATGTGTTGCACGGCGCGAGTTTGCGTATCGGCGAAGGCGAGATCGTAGCCTTGGCCGGACGCAACGGGTCGGGACGCTCGACGCTCGCGAAAGCACTGATGGGACTGGTACACGCGCAAGGGGTGGCGAACTTTCGCGGGGTATCGATGCTGGGGAAACGTCCTTATGCAATCGCCCGGATGGGCGTGGGCTACGTGCCCGAGCAACGCGATGTTTTCCCGACGCTAAGCGTGATAGAAAACCTGCAGCTCGGCATGAAGCGGGGTGGATCACGGCTCACCACGCGGTTCACCCTCAACGACGCGGAGCAACTTTTTCCCGTGCTGCGAGAACGTGCGGCGGTGAAGGCGGGGATGTTGTCGGGAGGCGAGCAGCAAATGCTGGCGCTCGCCCGCACGTTGATGGGTGATCCGTCGTTCGTCATCGTCGATGAACCCACGGAAGGACTCGCGCCACAGGTCGTGGCGCAAGTCTCTTCATGCTTGAAAAAAATGCGGGAGCGAGGCGTAGCGATTCTACTGATCGAGCAACGTATGAGCATTGCGCGCGAACTGGCTACGCGCGTCGCGGTGATGGGTCACGGCGCGATCGTCTTTGACGACACGCCTGCCGCTCTTGCCGCGAACGAGCGCGTAATCAGCGAATGGCTCTCTGTCGGTGGTTAAGTCAATAAGCCACGAAGCTAAGTCACGAAGCCTTGCTGTCCCTCTCCACGATCCATTCGTGCTTCGGATCGTTCTTGAAGTGCCAGGTGCGTTTGTCGCCCGCCATCACGTTCAGGTAGTAGTTGTCGTAGCCATACGGCACCACGACCGGATGATAACCACGCGGCACCATGACGACGTCATGATCTTCAACGGCCATGGTTTCATCGAGGTCGCGTTCATCGGTATAAACACGCTGGAAGGCGAACCCTTGCGGCGGGTTCAACCGATGATAATACGTCTCTTCAAGCGAGCTCTCCACCGGCACATTGTCCCTGTCGTGCTTGTGCGGAGGGTAGCTTGAGGCGTGACCGCCGGGCGTCTTCACTTCGACTACAAGCAAGCCCTCTGCAGGTTCGGTTTGCGGAAGAATATCGCAGACGTAGCGCGTATTCGCGCCCTTGCCGCGGGTTGAGCGTTTCATCTGTGATGGCTCGATCAATCGCGGCGGGTACTTGCCCGTAGCGGGCGCACTCGCCACACCAACTTCCGCATCGCGATCTGCGCGAATGGTCGCGGCGAGTTTGGGCGGCAAATAAACCGCGTAAGGGGCAGTGTCCTCGAACACGCTGTCGCGCGAGCCGAGTTTCTCCCATTTATGCTCACCGGCTTCTATGCTCACCGTCCCCGATAACACGACAATACACACCTCACGCTGCGCTTCATGCACATGCACGATGTCGCCGGTTTCCAGCCGATAGGCCGCGAAGCCTACGTGTTTCCATAACGCCGTTTCGGGCGTGACGCGCGCGATGGTCTGGCCTTCGCGCGATGCTTTGACGAGCAGGCTCATATTGCCTCCTGGAGCGTTTCTTCTACTAGCGAGCGCAGCGTCTTGTAGCCTTTTTCGGCGTACGCATAGCTGGTGGCAATGACGGGATCTTGCTCCGCTTCAACCACAAGCCAGCCACGATAACCATGCTGCTTCAATCGGGCGATGATCGATGGAAAGTCCACCGTGCCGTCACCGGGAACGGTGAACGCGCCGTTGATCACCGCCTCCAGGAAGCTCCAGTTCCGGTTCCGCGCAAGCTTGATGATTTCCGGCCGAACGTCCTTGCAATGCACATGGCAAACGCGCTCGATGTGCTTGTTGAGAACCGTCAGCGGATCGCCGCCAGCGAACGTAATGTGACCGGCATCGAAGAGCAGGCCCACGGCTTCATTCGTGAGGCTCATCAGGCGATCGACATCCGCAGGTGTCTCCACGTAAGCGCCCATGTGATGGTGATAGGCCACGCGCACGCCGCGAGAGAGCGTGTATTCGGCGAACGTGTTCAGGCGTTTTGCGTACTCGTTCCAGCGATCATCGGAGAAAAAACGCGGGCGCTGGTACAGCGGTCGCGGCGCCCCCTGGATAGAGTCAGAGACTTCGCCATAGACCATGACCGTTGCGCCGTTTTTTGCAAGCAGATCGAGATGCGGGCCTACAGCCGCGATCTCATCCTCTGCGCTGTGTTCGGCGAGCCGTCCGGAATACCAGCCGGAGACGAGCGCGAGGTCATATCCGGCAAGCAGCGTTTTCAACGCTTCCGGTTCACGCGGAAATTTGTTGCCCAGTTCAAACCCTTCATAGCCGATCTGCTTGCCCTCGGTCAGCGCCACGCTTAGCGGCGTCTCACCGCCGAGCGAGGGCAGGTCGTCGTTCATCCATGACAGCGGATTGATGCCGATCCGTACATCGAACGTGCTCATCGCTTATTCCTTCGTGCGCTTCGAACGCGCCGTGATTTCATGTTCATAGTTTGCACGCGCCGAGCGCACCGCTTCACGCGATGACACTTCCGGCACCGCGACTTCCCACCACCAGCCGCCTTCTTCAGTAGGACGTGCCGGATCGGTGTCAATGCTGATCAGATACGAGCGGGTGGATGCGCGTGCGCGTTGCATCGCGGCTTCGAGTTCATCGATATTCGCTACATGCTCAGCGCTCGCGCCGAGCGAGCGTGCGTGCATTGCGAAGTCGATAGCAGGTGCGCCTTCCGGACCCTGGCGGCAATCGTCGATCAGGTTGTTGAACGGCGCGCCCCCGCACGCTTGCTGCAAGCGGTTGATACAGCCGTATCCGCGGTTGTCGAGCAGCACCACGATCAGTTTGGCCCCAAGCATCACCGACGTAGCCAGCTCGCTGTTCATCATCAGATAGCTGCCATCGCCGACAATCACGATCACTTCACGCTCGGGCCGCGCGAGTTTCGCGCCAAGACCGCCAGCAATTTCATAGCCCATGCACGAGTAGCCGTATTCGACGTGATAACCACCCGGCGTGCTCGTGCGCCAAAGCTTTTGCAAGTCGGCGGGCAGGGTTCCCGCCGCGCACACCACCACGTCATGCGCGGCCGATTGCGCGCTTGAGCGTTGCACCGCGCCGATCACATCGGCTTCGCGCGGCAACGTGTTGTCGTCTTGAGGCGCGTTGGTCACTTGGTCGACGGTGGCGCGCCAGCTATCCGCGAGTTCGTGCGCGCGTGCGGTCCATGGCGGCGACGCACGCCAGTCATCGAGCTCCTCGCTCAATGTCCCAAGCGCAAGACGCGCATCGGCTTCTACCGATAAAGCGCCTTGTTTCAAGGCATCGAATGCATTTGCGTTAATGCCAATCAGCTTGGCCTGCGTGAACAGCGTGTTCGATCCGGTCGTGAAATCCTGCAGCCGGGTACCCACCGCGAGCACGCAATCCGCGTCGTGCGCGAGTTCGTTGGCCGCGTCAGATCCCGTCACGCCGATACCGCCAAGATTCAGCGGATGGTCCCACGCGAGGGCACTTTTCCCCGCTTGCGTTTCGGCAACGGGGATGCCGTGACGCTCGGCGAATGAACGCAATGCGTCGGTTGCCAGGCCGTAGAGAACGCCGCCGCCTGACACGAGCAGAGGCTTTTTAGCGGCGCGTAATGCAGCGGCGGCTTGTGCGATCTCTTCATCGATGGGCGAGGGCGTGTGGAAGGGAACCACACGCGGCTCGAAGAACGAGGCGGGGTAGTCGTAGGCCATCGCCTGCACGTCTTGCGGCAGCGCGAGCGTCACCGGCCCGCACAATGCGGCGTCTGTGAGCACCCGCATTGCGCGCGGCAACGCGGTCAGCAATTGCGCCGGATGCACGATGCGATCGAAGTAACGCGAGACAGGCTTCAATGCATCGTTCGCGGAAATACCACCATCGGCGAAATCTTCTACCTGCTGCAAGACCGGATCGGGTGCGCGCGATACAAATACATCGCCGGGCAGCAACAGCACCGGCAAGCGGTTCACGTGCGCGAGCGCAGCGGCCGTTACAAGGTTGGTCGCGCCGGGACCAATGGACGTGGTCACCGCCATCATGCGGCGTCGAAAGTGGGCCTTTGCATACGCAATAGCCGCGTGCGCCATCGCCTGCTCGTTGTGCGCGCGATAAGTCGGCAACGTCTCGCGATGCGCATACAACGCCTCGCCAATGCCTGCCACGTTGCCATGCCCGAAGATCGCGAAGACGCCGCCGAACAGCGGCTCGCCGTCCGGGGTTTGCTGCGCGGCGAGATAGCGGACCAGCGCTTGCGCGGTGGTTAAACGAAGCGTGCTGTTCATGCTGCCTGCTCCTGCGTAAGCGCTTGCGTGGTGTTCTTTGTCCGTGCCTCGCGCCATGCATCGATCAACGTTTCGAACGTCCGTCGAACCCGTGCGATCAGTTCGGCGTCGTCGATGGAACCCGCCAGCCACTCATGACTTGGCTCATGAAAGATCGTCCTGCCGACGGTGAATCCACGACACGTCTTCGATAAAGCCGCCGGTTTGAAGCCCTCGCACAGTTGGTCGACAGCAGCCGACAAGCCCAGCAGAACGACCCCGCGGCACGCCGGATCACGCTCGGCAATCAGCGCATCGACCGCTTGCCACTGCGCCGCGCTCATGGGTTCGAGCTTCCACCACTCGGGATAGATGCCAAGGTTGTAGAGCCGTTTCAACGATCGCAAAGCGGTATCTTCTTCGATCGGCGGACCGTTCTTCGGCACAATGACTTCGAGCAGCAGTTCGTGCCCGCTGGCCTGAACCGCGTCGTACAACGTGCGAATTTGCGCTTCCTGTTCGAGGCGAAGATCGTGCGGGTGATCGGGATGATAGTGAACCAGGCACTTCGCCACATGCTCCCGCGGCCACTCGATCAGCGTCGTGCCAATTGACCGGCCATGATCGAAGACAAGCGGCATCGAGCCGGGTAATTCCACCGGGCGGCCGATCCACCAGCCACGTCCGGTCGCCGCGTTTAACGCGTCCTGGCCGTAGCGGTCGTCGATCAGCACGCCGATGCGTCCTTCCAGGCCGCGTTCTTTTTCCGTCTGCGCCACGGCTTCCACGAACAAGGCTTTGAGGGCAGCAATGCGCGACTCATCCGCGCCGGTTTGCTGCGCGAGATCGAAGAACTGGTTGCGATGATCGAAGGCAAAACCGAGCACTTCGTCCCACGTCTTGCGAGCTGGTGTGACACGATGCAGGCGCGCGAGCGTTGCATCACGATCGGGCCTGCGCATGCGGGCAGGGTCGGCACGCGCGGCATCGAGGAAGTAAGTGAGTTCAGCGGGCGTAGGCATGGCGGGCGCGCAACCGTGACGCGATACGACAAGCCCACCGCATGCATTCGCTGTGCGCGCGCAGACTTCCAGCGGTTCGTCTCTCAGCCATCCGGCAAGGAAGCCGGACGCGAAGGCATCGCCCGCGCCGAGCACGTTCAGCACTTCCACTTCAACGCCGTGATAAACCGGCGCATCGTCGATGGAAACCGGCACGTCGCCGTCGATGATCGAGCAGCCCATCGGCCCGCGCTTGACCACCAGCATGGCGTCCGTCACGGCGCGAACGGCGGCGAGTGCATCGATCATCGTGTCCTTGCCGCCTGCAATCCGAAACTCTTCTTCCGTGCCGATCACGAGATCCATTAACGGCAAGATGCTTTGCAGATGCGCCGTCACGCCTTCGTTCGCGATGAACCGCGTCTCGCCATCGGCCTTGCCGGTCAGTCCCCAAAGTACCGGCCGGTAATCGATATCGAGCACCGTGCGGACCTGATTTCGGCGCGCGTAGTCGAGCGCACGGCGGCTCGTGCGGTTGACCTGGTCAGTGGAGAAATGCGTGCCCGTGATCAGCAGCGCCTTCGATGAAGCGATGAACGCCTCGTCGAAGTCGTTTTCATCGACGGCCATGTCGGCGCAGTCGTCGCGATAGAACACAAGCGGGAACGTATCGCGGTCTTCTATGCCGAGCAGGACCAGACCCGTCAGCCGGTCATGATCGACACGCACGTGGCTCGTATCGCAGCCCTCGCGCTCCAGCGTTTCAGTGAGGAAGCGGCCCATGTGGTCGTTGCCGACGCGCGAGAGCATCGCGGATCTGAGGCCGAGCCTCGCGCACCCGAACGCAATATTCGCCGACGAGCCGCCGAGATATTTCGCGAAGCTCGACACGTCTTCTAGCCGTGCGCCGACTTGCTGCGCGTAGAGATCGACCGCGAGCCGCCCGAGGCACACGATGTCGCGCGTTCGCCCGGTTGCGAAGCGCGATCCGGTTGATGATTGCAATGCCATGTTCGATCCTGTTCTGTAGATGACGAAAAACGAGAGCGGCCGAGCGTGCTCGTCAAGCGCTTGCTTGCTAAGCCGGCTCGCCTTCGAGTTCGTTCATCATTTGCTGCATTTCGGCGCCACCCGCCATCATGTCGAGTACTTCGTTCTTGGTGATCGTGTCCTTCGTGAACGTGCCCATCGACTTGCCGCGATTGAGCAGCGTGAACGAATCGCCGATGGGATACGCGTGATGCACGTTGTGCGTGATGAAGATCACAGAGATGCCTTTCGCGCGCGCCGTGTGAATCAGCTTCAGCACATTGAAGCTCTGCTTCACGCCGAGGGCTGCGGTGGGTTCATCGAGGATCAGAACACGCGCGCCGAAGTGGATCGCCCGAGCGATGGCGAGGCATTGTTTTTCACCACCGGACATCGTGCCAATAGGCTGATGCGGGTCCCGCACGTTGATGCCCATTTCGGAGAGCCGCGCACGCGATGTTTCCGCGGCGAGATCCAGGTCCATCACGTTGATAAAGCCGAAGCGTTTTTTCTGCGGCTCGCGACCCATGAAGAAGTTACGCGCCACCGATAGCAGCGGTACGAGCGCGAGATCTTGATACACGGTTGCAATACCAAGATCGAGCGCTTCTTTCGGCGAGCCGAAGTGGACCGGTTTGCCATCGACGAGATACTCGCCGGAGGAGGGCGTATGGACGCCCGCCAGCGTCTTGATCAGGGTCGACTTGCCGGCCCCGTTGTCGCCGAGCAGGCAATGTACTTCGCCGCGTCTCAGGCGCAGCGTGACGCCGTTCAGCGCGATCACCTTGCCGAAAAATTTGCTGACATTTTCCAGCGCCAGGATGGTGTCTTCAGGCGCGGGCGGTGTGCTCTGGATGGGATCGGACATGGTTTCGTCTCCTTGGCTTTTTGGGCCTGCTTATTGAGCCTGCGACACGCGGCGGCGCACGTAGTGATTGAACAGCACGGCGATCAGCAGCATCATGCCGAGGAACACGCGGAACCAGTCAGAAGGCACGCTGGTGTAGCCAATGCCGATCTGGACCACGCCGAAGATGAGCGCGCCGAAACATGCGCCGACTACCGAGCCGTAGCCGCCGGTCAGCAAGGTTCCGCCAATCACCGCTGCAATGATCGCTTCGAATTCCTTCTCAAGGCCCCGGTCTGCCGCAGCCGATCCGATGTCGCATACTTGCAGCACAGCAAACAGGCACGCACAGAACGCAGTCAGGACAAAGAGCGATATCTTCACGCGCCGCACCGGCACGCCGACATTCTTGGCCGCCACCGCGTCGCCGCCGGCTGCGAAAATCCAGTTGCCGAAACGGGTCTTCGCCAGGACGAACGCGCCAATGGCGGCGAGCACGACCCACCAGAGGATCACTTTCGGAATGCCCGGCACGAGTGGCTGACCATTGTCGAGCATCTTCAGGATTCCTACGTGCCCCAGCCACACGAATAAATCACGCAGGGCGACGCCATGGAAAAGGGTATTGGCAAACCAGTCTTTCGCGGCAATGTCGCCTACGCCGGAAACGATTGTCCGGTCGGCGAACATGATCGACAGCGCGAGCGTCAGGCCGCGCAGGATGAACAGGAAGGCCAGCGTGACAATGAACGACGGCAGCCGCGTGCGCATGACGATATAGCCGTTCAGCGCGCCGAGCAGCATGCAGCCCGCGAAGGCGAAAATGATCGCAAGCCAGATCGGCCAGTGGAAATAGACGGTCGGAATGGCGACCATCATCCCGGCAAAGCCGATCATGGAACCGATCGAAAGATCGAACTCGCCGGCAATCATCAGCAGGCAGGCGCCGACGGCGAGGATGCCCAGGTAAGCGGACACCTGCGACCAGTTCATGATGCCGTCGAGATTGAACATGCCCGAGCCGCCAGCGGCGATTCCGAACACGACGAAGACCAAAACGGCGCCGGATATAGCGGCGAACTCCGGACGATTCAGGATGTGCCCGAAGCGAGATTCGCGGCGGATGCGCTCGTCGGCGGAGGCCGCCGCAGTGGCTGTTGATGGGCTCGATGCCGCTGCGCCGTCAGATGGCTTGCGATGTCCCGAGAGGGTATGTTTTCCGGCTACGCCCATGATGTCTCCTTCGTCTTTCATTCGCGATGCGGCGTTGGTTCACAGGGCGAACATGCTGATGCGCGAGCGATACAGGTGAATGGTGCGGATGACGTGATGAATGCTTGCAGTGCCTGCAAAAGCTTCAAAGATGGCGGCGCGGTGCTCAGGCCATGCTGGCCGCGCCGCCAACGGGTTCAGCGGTACTGTCCTGCGTACTTGAGCACCTTGTCGACGTTTTCCTTGGTGATAAAGCCCGGGCCTGAGCCAATATTGCGCGGCCCATAGGACGGAGCGAGCCCGTAGGTAGCAAGCCGCGCCTGGAACTTCGGATTTGCCTCAAGAGTCTGGCGGATCTTGACCGGATCGGTGGTGTGATCCTTCTTAACGATAGCCAGCACCGCGACCGGGATATAACCCTGCAAGTACGGTTGCTGGTCGATAGCGAACTGGATCGTGCCGTCCTGGATTGCCTTCGCGATATCGGTGTCAAAGTCGAAGGTCGCGAACCAGAGCTTGCCCGCAACGCCCATCTGCTTGAGTGCCTTGATGGTCGGATCGGCGGAGAGTGGGCCGAGCGCGAGCACGGCCTGGGTATCCGGGTGATTACGCAAATACGCGCTCACCTTGGATTGCACCGTGGTCGGGTCCTGGCCAGCGTCCAGCGTGGAGGCTTTGAAATCGACGCCAATTGCATCGGCGAAACCCCGGCAGCGTTCGAATGAAGCCGGGTTCGTTGCGTAGTGGTTGACGCACAGGAACGACTTGATGCCCGCCGCCTTCGCTTTCTCGCCTGCCGCTTTACCGGCCGTGTATTCAGGCTGGCCGACATGCATGATCGCGCCGAGCTGCGCGCTTTGCTCCTCGGTGCCGGAGTTGATCGTGATGAGCGGAATGTGCTTTGCCGTGACCTTGGCGATCGAACCCTTCAGCACGTCGAAGTCAGCAATGGTGACGATCACGCCGTCATAGTTGCGTGCCGCAGCTTGCTCGATCAGGCGCGCCATATCGGCAATATCGCCGTTCGGCGGGTTGCGGTAATCCGTCTGGACATTGAAGTCCTCATCCGCCTGTTTGATGGCGTTCTTGATCGTGTTCCACCACGAGTCCGAATCCGGCGCGTGGCTGATCAAAACGAAATGGGCGTCGGGTGCAGCGTGCGCTGCCTGACTGCTCAGTGCTGCTGCGCCGCACAACGCAGCGGCAGCCGCGAGCACGCGCAGGGCGCCTCGGCGATTGCAAAGTCTCATTGTCTCCACCTATCACGGTTGTTGTTCTGAACGAGCATCCGGCGTCTGGCGTACGGCGCTTGTGATCGCTCAACGCCCTGTGCTCACGACCAAGATTAGGACAAGTTTCGTCAATCTGCAATAGGAAGTTTAACTATTAGAAGTTTGGAAAAATAATTCCATTTGTTCGGTCAGGTATCTATAATCAGTTGCATCGAATACAGAACAAACCACGAGCACGGCATGCAGGAAGACACGCAAGACCCCCAAGAGACGACCGAGATCCAGACAGTCGATGAACTGATGCAGCGGATCACCGAGGCGTACGACGCGTTGCCGCGCCAGCTTAAAAGCGTGGCGACGTACATCGAACAGCATCGCAGCAACGTGATGATGGATCGCACCGGCGACATCGCCAGCGCGTGCGGCGTGCATCCCTCGGCTGTCGTGCGCTTCGCGCAGCGCTTCGGCTTCTCGGGCTTCTCTGACCTCCAGGCAATCTTCAAGCAGGCCTACACCGGCCAGAGCGGTTCCGCGCAGAGCTATCAGCAGCGCATCCGCAAACTCATCGACGAAAAGCCGGGCAAGTTGTCGGGCGGATCGGTGGCGCGCGAATTTATCGCGGCGAGCCGGAGCGGGCTGGAGGAACTCGAAGCGGGTCTCGACGATGTCCAGTTCGAAGCCGCCGTGAAGATGCTGGAGCAGGCCGAGAACATCTACGTGGTCGGCGTGCGGCGCTCGTTTCCGGTGGCGAGTTATATCGTCTACGCGCTGCAGCACACGGCGAAACGCGTGCATCTGGTGTCGGGCTTCGGCGGCATGTATCGCGAGCAGATCCGCAGCGTGAAGAAGGGCGATGTGGTGGTCGCGATCAGCTTCGCGCCGTATGGCAAGGAAACGCAGTATTGCGTGCGCGCCGCGCAGCACCACGGCGCCAAGACATTGGTGATTACCGATGGCCAGCTTTCGCCGCTCGCGCGGCACGCGAGTGCGCATTTGTTCGTGAAGGAAGGCAGCGCGTTCGCGTTCCGTTCGCTCACGAGCACGATCTGCCTGTGCCAGGCGCTGTTTATCGCGCTTGCGTACCGGCTTGAACTGAACGTAGAAGAATCAAGGGAGACAGGCGGCTATGACGATTGATGTGGCGGTGTTCGGAGCAGGGCGGATTGGCAAGATCCACGCGGCGAACCTGGCGAAGCAGCCGGGTGTACGTCTGAAGTACGTAGTCGATGTTAACAAAGAAGCCGCCGCCGCCTTGGCTGCGCTTCACGGTGCGCAAGTCGCCGATGTGGAAGGCGCGCTCGGCGATGCATCGATAGGCGCGACCGTCGTATGTTCAAGCACGGACACGCACGCTGACCTGATCCTGAAATCGGCGGCGCAAAAGAAGCATGTGTTCTGCGAAAAGCCGGTGGACCTGACGCTTGCGCGCGCACGCGCTTGCGCCGATGCCGTCGCAAAAGCCGGCGTGGTCTGCATGATCGGCTTTCAGCGCCGTTTCGATCCGACCTTCGCGGCATTGAAGGCGCGCGTGGAGGCGGGTGAAATCGGCGATCCAGAAATGCTGGTGATCACGAGCCGCGATCCGGGCGCGCCGCCGGTGGAATACATCAAGCATTCGGGCGGCATTTTCAAAGACATGCTGATCCATGACTTCGATATCTTCCGCTGGATGCTCGACGATGAAGCCGACACGCTGCACGCAACCGGAAGCTGCCTGACGGACCCGGCGATTGCGGAGGCGGGCGATATCGATTCAACGGCTGTGACGATCCGTACCAAACGCGGCCGCTTGTGCCAGATCAACACAACGCGACGCGCAGCGTACGGATATGACCAGCGCTTCGAATTGCTCGGCAGCCAAGGCATGCTGCAAGCCGGCAATGTACGTCCGACTGAAGTCACGGCGTATTCAAAGACGGCGGTTTCGAACGATGTGCCGGAAGCGTTTTTTCTTGAGCGATATCGCGCGGCTTACGCGCTCGAAATCGCTCATTTCTTCGATGCCGTCCAGGAAGGCAAGCCGGTTCGCACGACGGTCGCGGATGGCCTGAAAGCGTTGGAACTCGCCGAGGCGGCTACGCGGTCCTGGCGCGAAGGCACGATCATCAAGCTGGGGGCGGCATGAAAGCGCCCGTTCGGATTGGGATCGTTGGCTTGGGCCGACTCGGCCAGCGCCACGCACGTAACCTCGCGTGGCATGTTCCGGGTGCGACGCTCGCGGCGGCGTGCAGTCCGGTCGCGGCAGAACGCGAGTGGGCGGGCGCTAACTTGCCGGAACTCAAGCTCTACGACGACTACGAATCGATGCTGAAAGACGCATCGCTCGATGCCGTCTGGCTCGTCACACCGACTTCGCTGCATGCTGACCAGATCATCGCGGCGTTGCGCGCAGGCAAGCATGTGTTCTGCGAAAAACCGTTGTCGCTGGACTTGGCGCAGTGTGATCGCGTGATTGAAGAAAGCGCGCGCTTTCCGCATCTTCAGGTGATGATCGGCTTCGTGCGCCGTTTCGATGCCAGCTATCGCGACGCTTTCAACAAGATCCAGGAAGGCGCGATCGGCCGGCCGTTCATGGTCCGTTCGCAGACCGTCGACAAGAACGATCCCGATGGCTTTTTTGTCCGTTTCGCGCCGACATCGGGTGGTCTGTTCCTCGATTGCAGCGTCCATGACATCGATCTCGCCCGCTGGATGCTGGGTAACCCGCGCGCGACGCGCGTATTCGCCAGCGGCACGATCGCGATCCACGAAGGGCTGGCGGAATGCGGCGATATCGACAATGGTGTTGCCATCGTCGAATTCGAGGGCGGCCGGTTGGCGGTGTTCCAGGCATCGCGGACCAGCGCCCACGGCCACGATACCCAGACGGAAGTGATCGGGACGGGTGGGGCGCTATCGGTGGGACACAATCCGCGGGCGAATCGCGTGGAAATCTACGATGCCGGCGGCATCCGCAACGAATGCACGCCAACCTTCTTCGAGCGCTTCGAGCAAGCGTTCCTGCACGAAGCGGAGGTGTTCGTGGCGTCGCTGAGCGGAGGCCCCGCCACGGGCTTGACGCTTGATGACGCGCGCGAAGCCACGCGCATTGGCATTGCGATGCGGGAGTCCCTGACTAAAGGCCAGGCGGTGAATCTTTAGGCACTGGGGTAAAATCGAATTCTTATAAGCGGGTTCGAACAAGGCTCAATTCGATGGAAGTGCACAAGGAAGTCGATGCGCGCGGGCTGACGTGCCCGTTGCCCATCCTACGGGCGAAGAAGGCGCTGGCCGATATGCAGAGCGGTCAGATATTGAAAGTACTGGCGACCGATCCGGGTTCGCAACGCGACTTTGCCGCGTTTTCGAAGCAGACGGGCAATGAGCTGGTGGAATCGACGTCGCACGACAAGGTGTTCACTTTCCTCATGCGACGCCGCTGATCGACGAAAGGCCAATAAAAAATGCCCCTGGTTTTCAACCAGAGGCATTTTTTTTACGGCCGTAAAACCAGCCTGCTGGCGGCTTAGGCGTTAGCGTTTAGCCGAGCAGATGCGGCGAACGCGTGTTCAGGTATTCCTGGAAATCCTTCGCCACTTCCGGATGGCGCAGTGCGAATTCCACCGTTGCTTTCAAATATCCAAGCTTGCTGCCGCAATCGAAACGCGTGCCGTGATACTTGTACGCAAGCACTTGTTCGTCAGCGAGCAACGACTGGATTGCGTCCGTCAATTGCAGTTCGCCGCCTGCGCCCGGCTTCAATGCACGGATGTGATCGAAGATGCGCGGCTTCAGCACGTACCGCCCGACCACGCCCAGATTCGACGGTGCAACTTCAGGTTCCGGCTTTTCCACAATGCCCGACAGCTTGAAGATATTGTCTTCCCACTCTTTCCCGTCGATCACGCCGTACGACTTGGAATCCTGAGCCGGGATCTCCTCCACGCCGATCACCGAGCTGTGATAGTGATCAAACACCTCGATCATTTGCGTCATTACCGGCGGTGTGCCGTACAACAAGTCATCCGCAAGAATCACGGCAAACGGGTTGTCGCCCACCAGCTTTTCCGCGCACAGCACGGCGTGGCCGAGACCAAGCGCCTCAGCCTGACGCACATAAAAACAATCCACGTGGCTCGGCTTGATGCTGCGCACGAGATCGAGCAGCTTTTGCTTGCCGCGCGCTTCCAGCTCGGCTTCGATCTCATACGATTTGTCGAAGTGATCCTCGATCGCGCGCTTGCTGCGGCCCGTCACGAAGATCATCTCCGTGATGCCGGCGGCCATGGCCTCTTCGACCGCGTATTGAATCAGCGGTTTGTCGACGACGGGCAGCATTTCCTTCGGGCTGGCCTTGGTCGCGGGGAGGAATCGGGTGCCGAGACCCGCAACCGGGAAAACCGCTTTCGTAACTTTTAGCATTTGATGACCCTGATCCTCTTATCGTGTTTAAACGTCAAGCCTGAAACGGTGGGCATGGAAGCAGATGCCATGATGCAGGTTGATGCGTTGATAAAAAAGTGCGGCGAGATTAATTCTTCAAGCAAAAACACGCACTTTGCTATACGGCGGAACAAGCGATCGGTTGCTTTCTGGCCTTTTTCGGCGTTTTTTCAGCCTCAGCCGGCCACGCTTGGGCTGGCTGAGGCCACCGAAACCGTCTACGCCGGGAGCCGCGACAACTGCGCTTTCAACTTGTCAGAAGTCGATTCGAATTCCGCCAGCCGTTTGCGCTCCTGCTCGACCACTGCGGCCGGCGCGCGCGCCACGAAACTCTCGTTTTCCAGCTTCACACGAGCCTTTGCGATTTCCTGCGTAAGGCGGTCCACTTCCTTCGTGAGCCGTTCGCGTTCAGCCGCGACGTCGATTTCGACCTTCAACACCAGCTTGTTCGTTCCTACAATAGCAACTGGCGCGCCACTTGCCTCTGCGTCGAGCGCGGATTCGTCGGAAATGATCTTTACTTCCGACAAACGCGCCAGCGCCTGGACATAGGGCGCGAATGATTTGAGCCGCGCTTCGTCACCTGTTGCCAGCAGCGGCACTTTGACCGCCGGCGACAGATTCATCTCGCCGCGCAGATTACGACATGAATCGATAATGGCCTTCAGTTCGGCCGCCCACTGTTCAGACGATTCATCAATTTTAGACGGCTGTGCGACCGGGTAAGGTTGAATCATGATAGATGCGGTTTGGCCGTCTTGCGTGGCTTGCGGATACATGTCCGTCAGCGGTGCGACCTTCTGCCACAAGGCTTCCGTGATGAACGGGATCACCGGATGCGCCAGGCGCAGCACCGTTTCCAGCACGCGAAGGAGGGTGCGGCGCGTGGCGCGCTGCTGTTCGGGCGTGCCGGTCTGAATCTGCACCTTGGCCAATTCCAGATACCAGTCGCAATACTCGTCCCAGACGAATTTGTAGATTGCGCTCGCCACGTTGTCGAACCGGTAGTCGGCGAAACCCTTTTCCACCTCGGCTTCCACGCGCTGCAAAAGCGACACGATCCAGAAGTCCGCCGGGGAGAAGTGGAGGTATCCACCCGGTCCGCAATCGCCTGCCTCGCATTCCTCCGGCTTGCCGAAACCACAGTCGTGGCTTTCGGTATTCATCAGCACAAAGCGGGTAGCATTCCACAGCTTATTGCAAAAATTACGATATCCCTCGCACCTTGCCAGATCAAAATTCACATTGCGACCGAGCGTAGCCATGGACGCCATCGTGAAACGCAACGCGTCCGTGCCGAACGGCTGAATCCCGTCGGGGAATTCCTTGCGGGTTTTTTTCTCGATTTTCTCGGCTTGTTTCGGGTTCATCAGGCCGGTAATTCGCTTGGAGACGAGCGTTTCCAGGTCGATACCATCGACAATATCGATCGGGTCGAGCGTATTGCCCTTGCTCTTCGACATCTTCTGGCCTTCCGCGTCGCGCACGAGACCGTGGACGTAGACGGTGTCGAAAGGGACCTTGCCGGTGAAATGCGTGGTCATCATCACCATCCGGGCGACCCAGAAGAAGATGATGTCGAAACCCGTCACGAGCACCGAGGAAGGCAGGAAGTGCTTGAGCTCCGGCGTCTCGTTGGGCCAGCCGAGCGAAGAAAACGGTACGAGCGCCGATGAAAACCACGTGTCGAGCACGTCGTCATCGCGTTTGAGCGCGCCGGTGTAGCCTTTTTCCGTGGCTTCCGCGCGGGCTTCCTCTTCGGTCTTCGCCACGAAGATTTCGCCGTTATCGCCGTACCAGGCCGGAATTTGATGGCCCCACCAGAGCTGACGCGAGATACACCAGTCCTGGATGTTTTCGAGCCATTGGTAATAGGTCGTCGACCAGTTTTCCGGGACGAACTTGATTTCACCGTTGCGGACCACGTCGAGCGCGGTTTCAGCGATCGATTTGCCCGGATGGAACGTGCCTTCCGGCGCCGGCTTGCTCATGGCGACAAACCATTGGTCGGTGAGCATGGGCTCGATCACCACGCCCGTGCGGTCGCCGCGCGGCACCATCAGCGCGTGCGGCTTGACGGATTCCAGCAGGCCGAGCGCTTCCAGGTCGGCGACGATCTGCTTGCGTGCGTCGAAACGGTCCATGCCGCGATACTTTTCCGGCGCGTTGTCGTTGATCTTGGCGTCGAGCGTGAGAATCTCGATCATCGGCAACTTGTGGCGCAAGCCGACCTGATAGTCGTTGAAGTCATGCGCGGGCGTTACCTTGACCACGCCCGTGCCGAACTCGCGATCCACGTAATCGTCTGCGATCACCGGAATTTCCCGGTTCGACAACGGCAGCATGACCGTCTTGCCGATCAGGTGCGCGTAGCGCTCGTCTTCCGGGTGGACCATCACGGCGGTGTCGCCGAGCATGGTTTCCGGGCGTGTGGTGGCGACCGTCACGTGGCCGGAGCCGTCCGGCAGCGGATACTGGATGTGCCAGAGGCTGCCGGCTTCTTCTTCGCTGGCGACTTCCAGGTCCGAGACGGCGGTGCCGAGTACCGGGTCCCAGTTCACCAGCCGTTTGCCGCGATAGATCAGGCCTTGCTTGTACAGCGTGACGAACACGTCGAGCACGACGGGCGACATTTTGTCGTCCATCGTGAAATATTCCCGCGACCAGTCGATAGACGCGCCCAGGCGGCGCACCTGGCCCGTGATGGTCGAGCCGGATTTCTGTTTCCATTCCCAGACGCGTTTCAGGAATTCTTCGCGGCCGAGATCGTGGCGCGATACGCCTTGTGCGTCGAGTTGCCGTTCCACCACGATCTGCGTGGCGATCCCTGCGTGATCCGTTCCAGGCAGCCAAAGCGTGTTTTCGCCGAGCATGCGGTGGTAGCGGGTGAGGCTGTCCATGATGGTCTGGTTGAACGCGTGACCCATGTGCAGCGTGCCGGTGACGTTCGGCGGCGGGAGCTGGATCGAGAAATCTTTTTTGCCTTCGATCAGAGTCGGCGCAGCGTAGCCGCGCTTTTCCCATTCCGGGCCCCAATGGGACTCGATGTTCTGGGGCTCGAAACTCTTCGCAAGCGTGTTGTCACTCGTGTTGTCACTCATGGGGTGGGATCTGCCGAAAAATGCGTAAAAGAAGCGGGGGTCGGGGAATTATAAGGCGTAGACAGGGCGGGGTCGGCGCGAAGGTTCTTCGTTCGCACGCGGGATTCTGTTTGAGGGGCGTACAGATGCCGGCGAGCCGTAACGAGCGAGCCGGTCCAAAACCCAAGTGCCAACGACCACTCCCCCGCCGATTTATAATACCTGTCCCACCGGAAAACTCCCTCATGCCCGATCTGCTCGCCAATCTGAACCCTGAACAACTAGCCGCCGTCACGCTGCCGAACGAGCCGGCGCTTATCCTCGCGGGCGCGGGTAGCGGCAAGACGCGCGTACTCATCACGCGTATTGCCTGGCTGATCCAGCAGGGGTTCGCCTCGCCTACGACCATTCTCGCCGTCACCTTCACCAACAAGGCCGCCAAGGAAATGATGGCGCGCCTGACCGCGATGATGCCTATCGACACGCGCGGCATGTGGATCGGCACCTTTCACGGCCTGTGCAACCGCATGCTGCGCGCACATTTTCGCGACGCGGGCCTGCCGCAAACCTTCCAGATCCTCGATACCGCCGACCAGTTGTCAGCGATCAAACGGCTGATGAAGGGCCTGAATATCGACGACGAGAAATATCCGGCTAAAAATCTCCAGCACTTCATCAACAACGCCAAGGAACAGGGTCTGCGCCCGAAAGACGTCGACGCGACCGATTCCTTCAACATGAAGTTCGTCGAGTTGTACGCGGCGTATGAGCAGCAATGCCAGCGCGAAGGCGTGGTCGATTTCCCCGAACTGCTGCTGCGCTGCTACGAACTGCTCGCGCACAATCCGCCGCTGCGCGCGCACTATCAGGCGCGCTTTCGCAACATCCTGGTGGATGAGTTCCAGGACACGAACAAGCTGCAATACGCGTGGCTGAAAATGCTGGCCGGAGAGCACAACGCCATCTTCGCGGTTGGCGACGACGATCAGTCCATCTACGCGTTCCGTGGCGCGAACGTCGGCAACATGCACGACTTCGAGCGCGAGTACCACGTGCGCAACATGATCAAGCTGGAGCAGAACTACCGCTCACATGGCCATATTCTCGATACCGCCAACTTCCTGATTGCGAAGAATTCGCGGCGCCTCGGCAAGAATCTCCGTACGGACGCCGGCCACGGCGAACCCGTGCGCGTGTACGAGGCCGCGACCGATACGCAGGAGGCGGCGTGGATTGTCGAGGAGATCAAGGCGATGATCCATGCAGGCGCTGCGCGCGGCGAAATCGCCATCCTGTATAGAAGCAACGCGCAGTCGCGGACCATTGAACATACGCTGGTGAACGCGGGCATTGCGTATCGCGTGTATGGCGGCTTGCGGTTCTTCGAGCGCCAGGAAGTGAAGCACGCGCTGGCGTACCTGCGCCTGATCGACAACCCGAACGACGATACCGCGTTCGCCCGCGTCGTGAATTTTCCGACGCGCGGGATCGGTGCAAGGTCGATCGAGCAACTCGCCGATGCCGCGCGCCTCTACAACTGTTCGATGGCCGCCGCTGTTCCGTATGTGACGGGCAAGGCAGGTTCGAGCATCGGCGCGTTTGCGCAACTGATCGCCAGGATGCGCGCCGAAACGCAGCAGATGAGCCTGCCGGAAACCGTGGAATACGTGGTTCGCGCGAGCGGGCTCGCGACGCATTACGAGAACGAGCGCGAAGGTCAGGACCGGCTGGAGAACTTGCAGGAAGTGGTGAACGCCGCAGCCGCATTCGTGCAGGAGGAGGGCTACGGGCTCGATACCCCCGCGCGTTCCATTCCGCTTCGCCCGGGTGCGACGAACACGCCGGAAATCGGCTTGGCGACCGACGATCCGGCCGTCGACGTGCTCGATCCTGAAAGTTCCGCCGATCCTGCCCAAAATCCCGACACCATGACGCCGCTGGCTGGTTTCCTGTCGCACGCTTCGCTCGAAGCCGGTGATAACCAGGCGCAAGCCGGCCAGGACGCCGTGCAACTCATGACGGTGCACGCGGCCAAGGGCCTTGAATTCATGGCGGTTTTCATCACGGGCCTGGAGGAAGGGCTTTTCCCACACGAGAACAGTGCGCAGGAAAGTGACGGGCTCGAAGAGGAGCGGCGGCTGGCGTACGTGGCGATTACGCGGGCGAAGGAGCGGCTGTATCTGTCGTTTGCGCAGAGCCGGATGTTGCATGGCCAGACGCGCTACAACATTCGTTCCCGTTTCTTCGATGAACTCCCGGAAGACTCGCTCAAATGGCTGACACCGAAGGTGGAGCCCGGCGCGCGGTGGGGCGGCCGGCCGGATAACGCCGGATGGGGCCGTGACTGGTTCGCGCGGCCCGACAAGGAACGCGCGGCCTACACCGATCCCGATGCCGGCAAGCCGCTGCCCGCGTTCGCCAACAGCCAGCGCGCCGCCGACACCGGTTTCAAGGTCGGTCAGCCGGTGTTTCACAACAAGTTTGGCGAGGGCACGGTGATCGGACTCGAAGGTGCGGGCGCCGATGCCCGCGCTCAAGTCCGTTTCAAGCGTCACGGCGAGAAGTGGCTCGCGCTGGCAGTTGCGAAGTTGCAGGCGGTGGAATGAACGCGAGCGTGAACCGTCTCGGCATCATGGCCGCATTGCCGCAGGAACTGGGCGACCTGATCGAATCGATGCACGCGGCCGGTGAGGTGCGTACCGAAACCATCGGGCGGCGCGAGTATCACGTTGGCATCGCGCATGGGGTGCCGTGCGTGGTCACGCTCGCGCGTGTCGGAAAGGTGGCCGCGGCGGCGACCGCGAGCGCGTTGATCCACGTGTTCGATGTTGACGCCATTGTGTTCACTGGTGTGGCTGGCGGCGTTCGTGCCGACGTGCGTGTAGGCGATATCGTGATTGGTGAAACACTGATGCAGCACGATCTCGATGCATCGCCGTTATTTCCGCGCTTTGAAGTGCCCTTGCTGGGCATGGCCAGTTTCCCAGGCGACGCCACGTTGAATACCGCGCTGGCGGATGCATGCAGCGCCTTTCTCGCCGATGAACATGCCGCGTTGGAAACGCGTTTCGGCGTGCATCCGCCGCAATTGCATCGTGGATTGATCGTGAGCGGCGACCGGTTTGTATCGAGTCATGACGAGGTGAATGCGCTGCGTGCAGCGTTGCCCGATGCGCTGGCGGTCGAGATGGAAGGCGCCGCGCTCGCGCAAGTGTGTTTCGAGCACGGTGTCCGGTGCGCGATCGTGCGCACGGTGTCGGATACGGCCGACGCCGACGCGCCCGAATCCTTCATCGAGTTCCTGCATGCGCTGGGCGGCACCTATTCGTCGGGAATCCTGCGGCGGTTTCTGGCTGCGTGGGCTTCCACGGGCGACGCAAGCCTTCCTTCCTGAACGCCGCTTTCGTCAGCGTTTAGACTCTCCCGTCCATGGGCGGATCGGCGCCTTCTTTAAGGCGCCGGAATTGACGCTAAATCACCGCATCCTCACAAGCGTCTTATCGCCGCAGCGGGGTGGGTGAGCGCCATCTTCTGCATGCCGCCGCCTCCAGCACCGCTGCCCGTCCGGCCATCCCTTCGCTTCTCCCCCCGACTCGCTCCCCAAAATTCTCCCTTGTAAGTGAGAATGATTCGCAATTACAATGATTCGGACGACAGGAGGTCCACATGACCGAAACGACGCCCGACTCCAGCCGGGCACAGCGCGCAATGTCCGCGAACGCCGCACGGGTGATCGAGACCACGCGCCGCGCATGGCTCGCCGCAGCGGCGCAGCCGATAAGTGATATCGCCGGGACTCGACGGCCCCGGCCACCCCGGTTTTCACGTCGTCCGATAGTCGCAAATCTTGCATTAGCCATGAATTTCTGGAGTACGAGACCGCTGTGATTGCCACCCCATCATCCTTGGTTAAGTCCACCAGCCCGTCCGCGCTCGTTATTGACGCGTCCGATGTACCCGATCAACGCATGCACGACGCCAGCCGCTTTCCGCTTGTGCGCTTGCGACGGTGCGCAGTACAGCCGGGCTATGCGTTCGGCTGGGGCGCCGAGATGCGGCGGCTGTTATCGCTGAAAACGGCGTTTGTGATCGTGTCGGAACACGACGCCAATGAAACCGCCGATGACACGCGCCTGCGCAGCGCCTGGCTGCGCTCGCACCGGGACACGCTCGCACTTTTTTGCCGCGGATTCATTGTGATCGAGCCGAGGATAGAAGCGCGGGCGTCGACGCGGGAAGCCGTGCGCGCCGCGACGCAAGGCAGCGGCGTGCGAATGGTCGTGGTGTCCAGCATGCGAGTGGCCGGCGAGCTCGCTCCCGTGTTGCTCAAGCATTCGGCAAGCGATCTGGAGAAATCCCGATCAACCGATAAGCCGCGCTTACAGATGCCGTAGCGGCGCATTGCGGCCTCTGTTGAAACAATGTCTGGAGCCGGCGCTTATGTGCTGACTCAGGGCCGTCCCTCTCTAGCAGCGCCCCACGGCCTGAACTATGCTCAGGAGCAATTTGCCCGCGCTTGAACGTGAATTCAGGCGCGGCGTTCCGCTACCAGACAGGGGTTCGAATGCCGACTTATCGTGAAGCTCACCGCCGTTCGATTGAAGATCCGGAATCGTTCTGGGGCGAACAGGCGCGGCGTATCCATTGGGAAACGCCGTTCCAGCAAGTGCTTGATCGCAGCAATCCGCCGTTCGCGCGCTGGTTTGTCGGCGGCAAGACCAATCTTTGCTACAACGCCGTCGACCGGCATCTGGCCGCGCGCGCTCAGCAAAACGCGCTGGTGTATGTATCGACGGAAACGGGCATCGAGCGGCGCTACACCTATGCCGAGTTGCACGCCGAAGTGAACCGCATGGCCGCCGTTATGCGCTCGCTCGGCGTGAACCAGGGCGAGCGTGTCCTGATCTATCTGCCGATGATTCCCGAAGCCCTGTTTGCGATGCTCGCCTGCGCGCGGCTCGGTGCGATCCATTCGGTCGTGTTCGGCGGCTTCGCGGCGCCGAGCCTGGCGGCGCGTATTGATGACGCCACGCCCGTGCTGATCGTGACCGCCGACGCCGGCGCGCGTGCGGGCAAGGTGATCGATTACACGCCGCTCGTGGACGAAGCGCTGGCGCGTGCCACGCATAAGGTGCCGAAGGTATTGTTGATCGACCGCCAGCTTGCACCCGAACGCTTGCAGGCGCCGTATCTGGTTTCCTACGAGCCGTTGCGTGAACAGTTCTTCGAGGCTCACATCCCGTGCGTCTGGCTCGAATCGAATGAACCGTCGTACGTGCTCTATACGTCGGGGACGACCGGCAAGCCAAAGGGCGTGCAACGCGACGTGGGCGGGTATGCGGTCGCGCTGGCGGCATCGATGGAACATATCTTCCAGGGCAAGCCTGGCGACACCATGTGGACTGCGTCGGATGTGGGCTGGGTGGTCGGGCACAGCTACATCATCTATGCACCGCTGATTGCCGGCCTGACAACGGTCATGTACGAAGGCACGCCGATTCGCCCCGATGGCGGTATCTGGTGGCGGATCATCGAGCAGCACAAGATCAACCTGATGTTCACCGCGCCAACCGCGTTGCGCGTGCTCAAGAAGCAGGACCCGAAGCTGATGGAGCAGGCGGATTTGTCTAGCCTGCGCACGTTATTCCTGGCCGGTGAGCCGCTGGATGAACCCACGGCGCAGTGGATTCAGGGTGCATTGAAAAAGCCGGTCGTCGATAACTACTGGCAGACCGAAACCGGCTGGCCGATGCTCGCGATTCCACGAGGAATTGAAGCATTGCCGCCGAAGCTCGGATCGCCGGGCGTACCGTCGATGGGCTTTGCATTGACCGTGCGAAACGAGGCAACCGGCGAGATCTGTGCGCCGGGCGAGAAGGGAGTGATCACGCTTGACTATCCGTTGCCGCCGGGTTGCATGCAGACGGTATGGGGCGACGATTCACGCTTCGTGAAGACGTATTGGCAAAGTGTGCCGGGGCAGCAACTGTATTCGACCTTCGACTGGGGCGTGACCGATGACGAGGGCTACGTATCGATCCTCGGGCGCACGGACGACGTGATCAACGTGGCGGGGCATCGGCTGGGCACGCGTGAGATAGAAGAGGCGATAAGCAGTCATCGGGCCGTGGCCGAAGTGGCGGTGGTCGGCGTGGCTGATTCGGTGAAAGGGCAAGTCGCACTGGCCTTCGTTGTTTTACGCGATGCCCAGGCGTTGGAGGCAGCGGGCGCCCGTGAAGCGCTTGAAGGTGAACTTTGTCGAAGCGTGGATGCACATTTGGGTGCGATCGCTCGTCCCGCCAGAGTCCATTTCCTGGCGATGTTGCCCAAGACACGGTCGGGCAAGTTACTACGACGCGCGATTGCTGCGTTGGCTGAAGGGCGGGACCCCGGCGATCTGCCAATGATCGAGGATGCCGGGGCCTTGGTGCAGGTGAAGGAGGCCTTGACGCGGTAACGGCTCTTCCGTTTATTTCACCAAAGCGCGCAACTCACGCTCCGCCCGGGGCGTGAGTCGCTGCGCCTCTTTCGTGAGATTGACTTGCATGGTTGTCTCCGCAACTTCGTGAACCGCTTGCTCAAGCTGGTACGAGCCTTTTGCCTTGAGCCAGTCCATGACTTCCGCCAGATGCCAGATGGCGGTGCTGCCCTCGTGCACGGGCGATGGAAAGGTATCCGAGTTCGTGAGCATTAACTTGCGCATGTTTTGACGCGTTACGCCGATTGCGTCGGCGACGTCGGTCAGGCCGACAAAATCCGGTGACGCTTCCACTAGCGCTGCCGACGGAATGGCCGACTTGACGTCCTTCAAGGCGCTCATCAATGCCGCTTGCGCGCTGTCCGCCTCCCGCGTAAATGCCAGTGCAATCCGGCCCGGCTGACCCACACCGATCAATGCGTCGTCGCATCCTGCGGCGCCGAGACGTCCGATCAACGCTTCGTGATCGCAGTCGCTGTCCGATAAGCGGTACTTCAATGTGAACGTGTATTCCATGGCGTTGCCTTAATTGAGACCGTTGATTGTCCGGAAACCTTGTTCGACTGAAACGTGCAGTTGTCGACCACGCGCTTGATGGCTCGCGCATGATTCACCGCATTTTTAGGCGTACTCCACACACTGGTAATACAGAATTCGCCGCAGCGGCACTCGGCCGCGTTGTATGGGCAATAAATCCGTCCCCAGGCATGGCTTCCTCCTTGTTCGACGCGCCAGCCATGCGTTTCCGCGTGCCGCAATGCTTCTTCAATTTCCTTCTTCTGATGCTGTGATCGAGTCATCGCTAGCCCCATAGTAGAGGCGCCCCGCAAGGTTGTCAAGTGACAACCTTGCGGGGCGCCTGGAACGTCGAAACGAAAACTCGTTTTAGAGTTGCGCGTTCGTCGGTCGACTGTGTGTCCTGCTCACATGACCGTGATCATTACGCTTTTGCCGTTACCGTTTTTTCCTTTGCATCCCGGGTATTTGGCAGCAGGATCGTCAGGACTCCGATCAGCGGCAGGAACGAACAAACCTTATAGACATAGTCGATGCTCGTCGCGTCAGCCAGATGGCCAAGGACTGCTGCGCCAATGCCGCCCATGCCGAACGCAAACCCAAAAAACAATCCCGCCACCATGCCGACCTTGCCCGGAATCAGTTCAGTTGCATAAACCAAAATGGCCGAGAACGCCGATGCCAGGATCAGCCCGATCACCACTGACAACACGCCGGTCCAGAACAGGTTTGCAAACGGCAACATCAGGGTGAACGGCGCGACGCCCAGAATGGATACCCAGATCACCACCTTGCGGCCGATCTTGTCGCCCACGGGACCGCCCACGATCGTGCCTACCGCCACCGCCGCGAGGAACCAGAACAAATGCACCTGCGCGGTTTCCACGGGCAAATGAAACTTGCTGATGAGATAAAACGTGAAGTAGCTGCTGATGCTCGCCAGATAAAAGTACTTCGAGAAGACAAGCAGCATCAGGACCGTCATGGCGAGCAAGACCTTATTACGCGGCAATGCCGACACCGCAGCCGATGCACGCGCCTTCTTCACTGCCGGGTGACGTTGGTACCAGCGGCCAATGTTGGCCAGCACGATGATGGCAAGCAGTGCCGCAGCCGAGAACCACGCAATGCTGCGTTGCCCATGCGGCATCACGACCAACGCGGCCAGCAGGGGTCCGAGGGAACTGCCCGCATTGCCGCCGACCTGGAACACCGACTGCGCAAGTCCGTGCCGCCCGCCTGACGCCATGCGCGCCACTCGCGAAGACTCGGGATGGAATATCGACGATCCGCATCCGACGAGGGCCGCGGCCACCAGCAATACCGGAAAGCTTCCGGCCATCGACATCAGCAACAATCCGGACAACGTAAAGCCCATGCCGACCGGCAGTGAATACGGTTTCGGATGTTTGTCCGTGTATAAGCCGACCAGCGGCTGCAACAGCGAAGCCGTGATCTGGTAGGTCAGCGTAATCAAGCCGATTTGCCCGAACGACAACGAAAACTCGCTTTTGAACATTGGATAAATAGCGAGGATCAGCGACTGGATCATGTCGTTGAGCAAATGCGCAAAACTGATCGCGCCGAGCACGGAGAAGGCTGTGCGCGGTATGGCAGGGCTCAAGGCGGGTGCCGCGCCGAGCGCGGTTTTATCGATACTTGTCTGCATGATGATGGCTGGAAGTTGACTCTCGGCGTATTTCGTTATGTGTCAGAAACGCGTCAAAAGCGCACCGGAGGCGCTATTTGCTGATAATTTTAATGTGTCCTGTACGCATTGTCCGGCCAAACTTTGTCGCGAAACGGACAGCATTTTGCACACACCTGGCGCGTGCACGCCTGCTTTTGGTGAGAGGGACACAAGTTTGCAACATGTCGGGAAAACACGTCTAAAGAAGCGCCATTTCCCGCCGTAGACCATTGATGTAGCCGTGCGCCCCGCCCAAGAAGCAGGCCGCGCGATGCCAATCAAACTGGGGAATTCATTAGATGAAACCGTTTTCGCTACCGGGCAATTCCGGCGCTGGATTTATTCCCGACGGGGGCGCCAAGGCCGCCGCCCGGGCGATGGCCAAGATCGCCGGCACGAGCGGCCGGTCGTTGTCTGTCAAGGCAACGCTCCGCCTCGCGTTCGCGTTGTTGCTGGTCGGCACGCTGGTTATCGGCGTGATTGCGCTGACGCAGATCAGCCGTCTCAACGGTTCGACAGAATCCATTTATCGCGAGGGGTATGTCGCCAGCCGGGACGTTGAAGAACTGCGCAGCGCCGTGCTGCGTGCGAGCCGCTCGCAAAAGATGCTGCTTACCGCGACCACCGCGAAGGAGCGCGACGAACTGGGCGCGGACATCGAGCACGCGCTAGCCGATATTGGCCGTGGGCAACATAACCTGCAAAACTACGCGGACCCGACGGGTGACCAGAAGCGCCTGGCGACGTCGGTTGGCGCGTGGAGCACCGACCTGCGTGCCTTCGTCAAACTGGTGAAGGAGCAACCGCTCGATCTGTCGCAGATGAACTGGCAGGTGGGCATCATGGATGTCTCGCTGCTGGTGGCGACGGGCAAGCTGGAAAAGCTCGTGAATGCGCTCATCGAACAGCGTGGCGCGGCGGCGAAGGCGACGATCGATTCGGCGGCTTTCATCTATCACGAGTCGTTTGTGATGGTTGCCGTGCTGACGCTCGTGCTGATCGTGCTGGCGTTCGCGGTGGGCGAATGGGTCGTGCGGCGGCTCGCGAGACAGCTTGGCGGCGAACCGGTCTATGCGATGGAAATCGCGAGCCGGATCGCGGCGGGCGACCTGTCGAACCGCATCTCGATCGCGAAGCGCGACAACACCAGCATGCTGCACGCGCTCTCAGGCATGCAGAAGGATTTATCGGCGACGGTCGGCGAAATCGCGGCCAGCGCGGAAGCGATCGCCTCGGCGTCCAGCGAAATCTCGCAGGGCAACGTGGACTTGTCGCAGCGCACGGAGCAACAGGCCGTCGCGCTGGAAAAGACGGCGTCGAGCATGGAGGAGTTGACGTCCACCGTGCGCCAGAATGCCGAGAACGCGAAGCAGGCGAGTTCGCTGGCTTACAACGCTTCGGAGATTGCGGAGAAGGGCGGCGTGGTGGTCGGACGCGTGGTGGCGACCATGGAGCAGATCAACGCAAGCGCGAAGAGTATTGGCGACATCATCGGGGTAATCGAGGGCATCGCGTTCCAGACGAATATCCTCGCGCTCAATGCAGCCGTTGAAGCGGCGCGGGCTGGTGAAGAAGGGCGCGGGTTCGCAGTAGTCGCAGGCGAAGTGCGGAACCTCGCGCAACGATCGTCGGCGGCAGCGAAGGAGATCAAGGGCTTGATCCACGCGTCGGTGGCGCGTGTTTCCGATGGCTCGACCTTCGCTCACGAAGCCGGCGCGACCATGGACGAGGTCGTGAAGGCGGTCAAACGCGTGACGGACATCATGGGCGAGATTTCGGCGGCGTCGGCGGAGCAAAGCAGCGGTATCGAGGAAATCAATCTCGCCGTCACACAAATGGACGCGGGCACGCAGCAGAACGCGGCGCTGGTTGAGCAGGCCGCGGCCGCGGCTCAGTCGCTGGATGATCAGGCGCACGCGTTGAAACAATTGGTCGGGAAGTTTCAACTCGCGTGATGCAACACGGTATGCACGTTAATCGACGAACGCAGGCTTGCTGAACCGCAAGCCTTTGTTCTAGAATTCGCGACGGGCGCGGCAGGGCGCCCAGTCTCGCGAAAGTGAAAACACCTGTCATGCGTTATCGCTTCATCTGGATAAACCGCAACGTTGAACCTTTAGCCGCAGCGAGAACGGCGCAACAAGGAGAAACGTCATGTGGTCAACATCCTGTCCCAGTTTTGCCAATTCCGGTCTCACCAACACCGAATTTCTTCGACGCCACGCGCGCCGGCTGCTTCGTCGCGCTCACGCAGACGACACGAGCATGGCGATGCCCGTCTTGCGCCGCCTGCTCGCAGCGGGCGTCACCCGCGCCGAGACGCTCGCGGAGCTTCACAAAACGCGCGCTGAAGTTCAGCTCAAACACGTATTGAACATGCTGGCGGTCGAGCTGGGTCATTTCGGCTGGGACGCGTGCAAGCCCGTGCTTGACACGCGCGAGCCCGCCGTCATCGATCGATACCGCTTCGATGCAGGCGCTTTTGGCGACTACGAGAAGGTGTGGTTTGCCGGTGCTGGCGCCGCGCGTGAATGGCAGCGCGAGCACGGCGGGTACATCGTGAAGTACGGCGATCAGGCGGTGGCAATACTCTGGCGCGAGTGAGGAAGAGCTTAAGGCGAGCACCTCGCCGCCGCGCTGCCGGTTCGTGATCATGAATCGGCAGCGCGTCGGTTGAAGCACAAAAAGCGCTAAAGCAACTCCACTTCCTTCCAGTCCGCGTTAGAAAAAAAACGGCTTAGTTCGCGCATGAGTTCGTTCAGCGCGGCCATTTCCAGCTGCGTGATCTTGCGCACGTGCTGCGCTTGTGTCCAGTCGCCATAAAGCATGGCCACCGTCGAGCCGTTTGCCTTCACGGGTAACAGCACGAACGCGTGGGCATCGCCGAATGAAGGTTTGAACCAGCGCGGCAAGCGGGCTTCAATCCGCGGATCGCGAGCATTCTCGATAAAAATCCCAACGGGGTTCGAGATCGCCAGATGAAACACGTCCGGCTCGAACGCTGCGGGAAATGTCAGCGACGGCAGCAGCGTGTCCACGCCCGCCCCAAGTCCGAGCCGCGCGTGGAACTCATTGTTGGACTGGCGCACGAATACCACCGTGCGCGAAAATCCGAGTCCGGCAAGCACCGCTTCGGACGCCAGCGCAAGCACCGCGCCCAGCGCGTTCTTCGACGGCAGCGATCGCAAGTCATCAAGGCCCGCGGCAATCCGCGCTTCCGCCGATAACCCCGCGCGCGCGATGGCATCGGCGTTCGCGCGCAGTTCCACAATCTCACGCATCACGCCGTCGTTCGAGTCTTCGTTCGCGAGCGCGAGACTCATCGCGGCGAGCGTTGCGGCATCGGTCAGCAACGCGCGGCTGTAGCGGTTCGCGATGTCCACCAGCGAAGTCTCGCGATGTGTCTCGTCGACATGCTGCGCGGTGAGCGCATCGGCGACTTCGGTGGAATAGTTTGTGACGGCCTGCAGCCAGCGCACGTGGCGTGGCGTTTTTTCATCGATAGGAGCGAGCGGGTCGCGGGTCAGCATGCCGGTGCGGATAGTTTCCGGCAGGCGCCAGCGGTCCGCGGCTTCCATGCCGATTTCCTCGAAGGTGACGCCGAGCAATGTGCTGCACGCGAGGCTGTCGCTGATCTGCTCGGCCGTGGCCTTGCGGCGCAACTGATCCCACTCGGTCTCCAGATAAAACGCCACCAGCAGCTTGCCGATCTGACGCATCAGAGTGCAGACCACCGCTTCTTCCGACGCCCGGAACTCGCTGCGCTCGGTCACTTGCCGCGCAACGGTGCCGGACAGCAGCGTGCGGTTCAGTTCGAGCTTGGCGTCAATGCGCCGTGGCGCGCTCTGATGAAAGTGATCGACCAGTTTCAGCCCGACCACCAAGTGTCCGACCGCGTCCATGCCCAGCACCATCAACGCGCGCGTCACGGTGGTGATGTTGCCACCGAACGAGATGTACATCGCGGAGTTGGCGAGGCGCAACACCTTCTGCGTAAGGCCGAAGTCGGACAGAACGACCTGGACCAGGGCGGTAAAGTCCAGGTCGTCGTCGCTCATTGCGGACACAGTGGTGCGCAGCGCTTGGGAGAGCATCGGAAAGTCTCCACGCTCGCTCATGCGGCCCCACAGCTTGTCCAGTAATTCGGCTTTGGAATTGCTTGCCATGCGATTGGTGTCAATGCCTTACGCGTTCCGGACCGGGTGCCCGGAACGGCTTGAATCGTCGACCTGGGTCGAAGTGTAATGCGCAGAAAAAAGCCCGCATGAATTCTGCATAAACCCTCTGCATGAACCTTATAACGGCGCGCTCACACGGAAGCTTTACAGCAGACCATTAATGAAGCGCTGCAGTAGGACCGGTCCTTGGCCCCTGCCGATGCAAAAACGTGACGGTATCTTATAAAGGCGCCTGGAGAAAGAGCGTTTTATCCTGAAAGCAACGCATGAGTTCGCCGGCGGGCAGGGCTTTGCTGATCAGCCATCCCTGGATCTGGTCACAGCCCATCTCGATCAACAGTTCGCGCTGCGCTTCTGTCTCCACGCCTTCCGCCACGAGTTCGAGCCCCAACGATTTTGCCAGGCCCACGACCGCAGCCACGATCGCCCGGTTATTACGCGAAGTCAGCAGGTTTTCGATAAAGCTGCGGTCGATCTTCAGCTTTGAAAGCGGGAAGCGCTGCAGATAGGACAAGCTGGAATAGCCGGTGCCGAAGTCATCGACGGCGAACGCAATGCCAAGCGCGGCCAGTGTTTCGAGCAGGCGGGTGGCTTCTTCCGGATCATGCATCAGCAGGCTTTCCGTGATTTCGAACACGAGCCGGCTCGGATCGAGGCCCGTCAGTTGCAGCGCCTCCTTCACGTTCTGCGTAAAACGCTTGTCGCGGAATTGCTGCGGCGAGACGTTCACCGAGACATAGTCCAGCACGAAACCTTCGCTGTCCCACTGCACCAGTTGCATGCACGCGGCCTTGAGCACCCAGTTGCCAAGATAGTTGATCAGGCCGATCGATTCCGCGAGCGGGATGAAGGCCGTCGGCGGTACGAGGCCGTGTACCGGATGCTGCCAGCGGATCAGCGCCTCGACGCCGACTACGCTGCCGCTTCGGCTTTCGGTGATCGGCTGGAAGTGCAGCGAAAACTCGCCGTTGCGCACGCCTTCGTAAAGATCGGCTTCCAGGTTCAGGCGCTCGGCGTTGCGGGGGTCGTTGTCGGGAACGTGGAACACGACAATATTGCCGCCCGAGGTCTTCGCCTGCGCCCGAGCGTGGTCTGCCATGCGCAGCAGGCTGCTGCTGGCGTGCTCGACTTCATCGGGGAAAATGGCCGCGCCAATGCTTGCCGACAAATGCGTATGTTGTCCGCGATACCGGTAGGGCTGCGCAATCGCGCTCAATACCCGCCGCGCGACATCCTCGGCCGCTGCGGCTGCCTCGGCCGACGTGCCGGCCGAGAACAGCACGGCGAATTCGTCGCTGGCCACGCGCGCCACCCGCTCGCCGGCGCGTGCTGCATGCTGAATGCGGCGCGCGGTCTCGCGCAGCATGTCGTCGCCGGCGTCGTAGCCGAGTGCACGGTTGATGCGCTGGAAATCGTCTATGTCCACCAGCAACAGCGCCGCATGCGTGCCCGTGTGAACGGCCTCGGCCTGGGCGGCATCGAGTGCGCTCTTCAGCGCTGTCAGGTTCTCGAGGCCGGTCAGCGAATCGTGATGCAGCGTGTGCCGCAGCGCGGTTTCGCGGTCGCGCCAGTGCGAAACCTCAAACGCGGCGAGTGCGAAGCCGGGCAGACCTTGTGCGTGCGTCGCGAGGACCCGCAGTTCGACGAGGATCGGCGTGGTCAAGGATTTCAGCAGATGCAGCGTCGCGGTCTCGAGCTTGCCGCTCTGTTGTGCACGCGCGACGAGCGCATCGAGTTCATCGATTTCAGCCGAGGGCACCAGTTCGTGCAACGTGAGCGAGCTCAGATAATCGCGGTGATAACCCAGGAACTCGATGCTCCTCGCCGATACATAGCAAAACCGCAGCGACGCATCCACTTGCGCGAGGAGATCGACGGCGGCAAGGGTGGCTTCCGCGGCGATGCTTGGGCGAGGTTCAGCTTCATTGACCGCCGCCGGATGTAACAAATGAAGCGGCGCGGGCGAAGCCGAAGCTGGGGCGGTCCGTCCTGTTTTGGTCCCCCGAGCACTGTGCGGCATCGATCCGGGCAGCGTGAACGGCAGAGGATCGCGGCTACCCGTGGCCAGCACGGTGGCGGGGGTTACTTCCGCGATGGCGAACTTGGCGATGCAGCTAGGTAATATTGTCGCGCTCGTTGTCGCGATCAGCGCGCGGGCGCTTGCGCGCGCGGCGGCGCTGATTTGGCCGGCTAGGGCGAGCCATGCGTTCAAGCGCTGGGCGGGGGTCCGTTTTACTGGCATGTTTCGGTTATAGCCTGTCTGATTGCACGCCGGCCGGTAGCGGCGCGGCGCATGCTGTCCGGCAAGCGCGCTGCATCGGGCATCGGCTGTTGATGGTCCGGCGATGCGGGCGTAAGCCACCAGACGATCCGGTAACCGCGAGTCGGACGCGTTCTTTGCAAGTTAACGGTTATGCCCCGAAATTCTTTAGAGGAGTAGCGGTGCGCTCGCAAGCCACGACCGCAGCGGGTTTGACGCAATTTGTCGACATCGCGATTTGGGGTAGAGTGCGGCTTGATAGTTGCAGGTTCTGAACCCGGTGAGTTGCGCCGTAGAGGGTCGTTTTGAGCTATCGTTCGGCCCCTGTCCGGCCATTTATTGTTCTTTCGTGCTTGTAAGGTAAATCGGTAAGGTAAATCTGTAAGTTAAATCCGAGAGTTGAATGCTTAAGCTAGCGCTTAAGCCTACCCGTCAAGCTAACCATTCGAGCTCACCGCTGTCTGGTTGCCATTCAGTCAATACCGTTCCATTGCTGCACGCCATGATTGCGTCCCCAAGCCGATTGCCGGAGCCGGCCACCAAGCTAGGCGTATCGAACGCGCTGAGCGCACGCATCGTGTCGCGCGAGGTTTCGGCGACGGCCGTTCATTGCATTGAGCGCGCGGTATCGCTGGTATTGCTGGTGCCGCGTGCACGGAGCAAGTCCCGCAACAGGTCCCGCAGCAGGTCCATTCATGCCGCCGGTTGATCGGAACTCGACCCGCCGCGCGGCGCACAACGCCGCGGACAATCTCGCGGCGAAGACCGGCGAGAAGATGACCGGCCCCGTTCTTCGCGAACCGGAAAGCGTCTATCTCGGCCGTCAGCCGATCATCGATCGCAACGGCGCGCTGCATGCTTACGAACTGTTGTTTCGCGATAGCCCGGACAACCGCGCGCGCATTTTCGACGACGTGCAGGCCACTGCCCACGTTGTCGCGCGAACGGTTGGCGAGATCGGTTTGTCGGCGGTGCTTGGCGATCACCGCGGCTTCGTGAACATGAACCGCGACCTGCTGTTCGACGACATCGTCCACATCATGCCGCCCGAGCGTTTCGTGCTCGAGATTCTGGAAACAGTCACCTTCGACGACAAGCTTTTCACGCGCTGCGCCCAGTTGCGTGCAGCGGGCTTCCAGTTCGCCCTCGACGACGTCGTGTCGCTCACCGAACCCCTGCACCAGGCGTTGCCTTACGTGGATTACGTGAAGGTTGACTTCCTCGCCACGCGGCGCGCCGATCTGCCGGAACTGGCGGCAACGCTCAAGCAACATGGCAAGACGTTGATCGCAGAAAAGATCGAAACGCACCAGGACTTCGAAGAAGCCCGCAAGCTCGGCTTCGACCTCTTCCAGGGTTACTTTTTCGCCCGTCCGCAAGTGCTGGTCACCCGCCGCTCGAATCCATCGCGCGCAGCACTGCTGCGTCTTTTGGGCGTGCTGTCGGGCGAGCCCGATATCAGCGAACTCGAGGCCGAGCTGAAGCTCAATCCGAACGTGGTCGTGCAGTTGTTACGGCTCGCCAATTCGAGCGCGTTCAAACTGAGCCGGCCGGTGTCGTCGTTGCGCGAGGCGATTGTCGCGACGGGTACACGGCAGATTTCGCGCTGGACCCAGTTGCTGCTCTACGCCGATGGCCGCCACTTGCCGTGGCGTTCGGACCCGCTGGTGCAACTGGTCGGGACACGGGCACGCTTCATGGAACTGTCGGCGCGTGCCATGTCGCCATCGAGCGAGGAGTTCGCCGATGCCGCCTTCATGACCGGCATCTTTTCGCTCGTGCATGTGGTGGTCGATTTGCCTCCGGCCGAGATCATGGATTTGCTGAAGTTGTCGAAAGAAATGTGCGCTGCGATCGTCGATGGCCAAGGTCCGCTCGGTGCGCTCCTGCGCCTCTCGCAGGCCGCGGAAAGAGGCGATGCGCCGGAGCTCGATTCGAGCATTGGCTCAAGCGTGGATTTCAAGGTGTTGACGCCGGAGGTGCTTGCCGATCTCCAGTTCGAGGCGGCCACATGGTTCGGTGCGCATCGGGTGGAGTAGGTATCGAAATGTACTGCGGCATGTATTGGTAGGTATTGCGTTTGCTGCGTTAATCGGTTGTCCCCGGGGTGTTCGGGGGGCGTTGTTCGTCCTGTCGTGCGCGCGTCACGAAAATAGAGGAGTCTCATGAAACGAAAATTTGCTGGAAGAATGCTGGGAGTGTCGCTGGGCGCCGCGCTTGCGGTGTACGCGCTGGTGGCTTATGCAACCCTCAAGCCCGGCGATCATGCGCCGGTGTTCACAGCGCAGGCATCGCTTGGCGGCAACGTGTACGAGTACTCGCTCGCGAGCGAGTTGAAGAAGGGGCCCGTGGTCCTGTACTTCTATCCGGCTGCGTTCACGAAGGGTTGCACGATCGAGGCGCACGAATTCGCCGACGCCGTCGATCAATACAAAGCCCTGGGTGCCACGGTGATTGGTGTGTCGCACGACAACATTGACACGTTGAAGAAGTTTTCGGTGAGCGAATGCCGGAGCAAATTCCCGGTCGCCGCCGACGCCGATGCGAAGATCATCAAGCAATACGATGCGACCATGCCGCTGGTCAATACCATGGCCAACCGCGTGTCGTACGTGATTGCGCCGGACGGTACCGTGATCTATGAATATACGAGCCTGTCGCCGGACAAGCATGTGGCGAACACGCTGCAGGCGTTGAAAGACTGGAACGAAAAGCACAAGACCCAATAACGTAACCAGCCTTGTAAGGTTTTGACCGATGCCGATTATTGTTGCGCTTGTTGTCCTGGTTGCCGTGATCTACGGTGCGTTCTGGTCGTTTCACGCGTTATCGGCGGCGTTCGGCGTGAGTGTTGCGATTGGCGCGGCGGTGATCGCGGCGCTGGCGGTGGTGAGCATTGCTGTGTATTTCTGGCTGCGGTGGAAGGAAGTCGCACCGAATGTTCACGATGGCGACTGGACGCATGAACTCAAGCGGGATTGGGGCGGCGTGCGGCTCGCCGCGGCCAAGCGGTTGTGCGAGGTGCGGGTAGGCGGTCAGGTCGGCATGTATATTTTTGCGGACCTGCATGGCGCACGGATGGAGGCCGCGGGCGCGGGCACATCGGGTGCCTGGCAGGTGGCGCTGAATGTGAAGGACACGACGCAGCCGCGCTGGAATCTGCCGATGCAAAACCGGCGCGAGGCGCACAAGTGGTGCCGGATTTTGGACAGGGCTGCCGCCCAGACGTTGTGACGGATTTGTTGTTCGCTCCAACGCTTCAGGGACCCCAGGGTGTCCGGATGGCCCATAGCTGAGTCGGCAGTATCCGGGGGCATTCCAGGGCGCGGGTCCGCTACATGTGATAGCCCATGTCGCCGCGCACCTTGCCTCGAAATACCCAATACGACCACACCACATAAAGCACGATAACGGGTAACAGGAACATTGTGCCGATCAACAAGAACTGCTGCGAAAGAGGTGTTGTGGACGCATCCCACAACGTCACCGACGGAGGCGCGATGAAAGGCCAAAGGCTGATCACAAGACCTGTGAAGGCCAGGAAGAACAATCCGATCGAGCACATGAACGGCACCACTTCCTTGCGTTTCTCGAGCGCCGACCACAACGTCCAAACTAGCAGCACCGTCAGCACCGGCACCGGCGCGAACACGAAGCTGTTCGGGAAGCTGAACCAGCGTTCCGAGATGCGCGCGTCCTTCAGCGGCGTCCAGATACTGATCAGCAAGATAAACGCGACCACGCCGAACAGCACTTTCTTCGCCATGCCACGTGCCCATTCCTGCAGCTCGCCTTCGGTCTTCAGCACGAGCCACGTCGTGCCCTGCAGCGCGTAGCCGAAAATCAGCCCGACACCTGTCAGCAGCGGGAACGGTGCAAACCAGTCCCAGCTCGTGCCGGAAAACACGCGTCCGTGAATCGGAAAGCCCTGCATGAACATGCCGAGCACCACGCCCTGCGAGAACGTTGCGATCAGCGAGCCATAACCGAACGCGCCATCCCATATCCATTTGCGCGCGCCGACAACCTCGCGGAATTCAAACGCCACGCCGCGAAAGATCAAGCCGAGCAGCATCAGCAGGATCGGAAAATAAACCGCCGGCACGATGATCGCGAACGCAAGCGGAAAGACCGCGAGCAAACCGCCGCCGCCAAGGATCAGCCAGGTTTCGTTGAAGTCCCAGACGGGGGCGACCGAGTTGATCATCAATTGGCGTTCAACGGGATCGCGGCGCATCAGGAACACCATGCCCACGCCGAGATCGAAGCCATCGAGCAGCACGTACATGAATACCGCGAGCGCCAGGATGGCGGCCCACATTGGTACGAGGTCGAGCATCATGATCTCCTGGAAGGGGGAACGACGTCGTCCCGGCCGACGGGTTTGACCGCACTTGCACCGCTCGCTGCACTCGCCGACGCCGCCGATAACGGCCGCGCCGCGCGTGTTTCCGGTTGCAGGAGGTCGCTGTCGGTCTCGGCGTGTTCGTCGGCGGGGCCGATTCGCACGAGCCGTCGCAGCAGGATAAATCCCGAGCCGAAGATCACGATATACGCGAGCACGTAGAGCAGCCACGAGAGCCCGACATCGCCAGCTGTCAGCGACGGCGTGACCGAGTCGCGGGTGCGCATCAGTCCATACACGGTCCAAGGCTGGCGGCCGGCTTCGGTCGTCGTCCATCCCGCCAGCACGGCGATAAACCCGAGCGGCATGCCATACGTGGCGCAACGAAGCCATCGCGGACTTGCCTCGAGCTTGCCGCGTGCGAACAGAACAATGCCCGAGAGCACCAGCGCGAACATCAGCAACGCAATACCGACCATGATCCGGAACGCGAAGAACACCACCGCCACGTTCGGCCTGTCCTCACGCGGGAAGTCCTTCAGGCCCTGCACCGTGCCGTTCGGATCGTGCGTGAGGTAAATGCTGCCGAGCACCGGTATCGATATTTCGAAATCGTTGCGCTCGTTGGCCTGGTCGGGGATTGCGAAGATGGCGGCGGGTACACGCGAACCGGTGTTCCACAGACCTTCCATTGCGGCGATTTTGGCCGGCTGATGTTTGAGCGTGTTCAGACCGTGCGCATCGCCGATAACCATCTGCACCGGCACCATGATCACAAGAAAGATCAGCGCCATCTTGGTCATCACGCGGCTTTCCTCGAGCGCGCGACGCTGCCGCAAATAAAGTGCGCCAACGCCGAGAATCACGAACGCGGCCGTCACCAGGAAGGCGCTGACCGTATGGCCGAGGCGGTAAGGGAAGGAGGGCGTAAAGATGGCGTCGAAGAAACTCGTCACTTCGAAGCGGCCGTCGGGAAGGATCTTGTAGCCGGCCGGCGTCTGCATCCAGCTATTCACCGCGAGAATCCAGAACGACGAAATCACCGTCCCCGATGCGACAAAAACAGCTGCCAGCACGTGCGCCCATTGCGGCACGAGCTTGCGCCCAAACAGCAGGACGCCGAGGAACGCGGCTTCGAGAAAGAACGCGGTCAGTACCTCGTAACCCATTAGCGGGCCAATCACGCTGGAGGTGGCATCGGTGAACCGGCTCCAGTTGGTGCCGAACTGGAACGGCATCACGATTCCCGACACCACGCCCATGCCGAATGAAACCGCGAATATCTTCAGCCAGAACGCAGAAAGCCGCCTGTACACGTCCCGCTTGCTTATCCACCAGAGCAATTCGAGCGTTGCAATGAAACACGATAACCCGACCGTGAAAGCCGGCAACAGGATGTGAAACGCAATTACCCAGGCAAACTGGAAACGCGATAGCAAAACGGCATCGAACTCCATGAACACTCCGCGCGAGAAGTTTCAAATGGGTTGATTCAACGGCGCGCCAATCATGTCCGAACGCCCGAATATGCGTTGTGTCGTGACTGTTGCGGCGGTGGTTCATGCATCGATCGCTGCGTACTGGTTTAGATTAAAGCAGGTTTTTGTGAAAGGACGTTTTTATTTCGTGTTGTCATTCGAGGATGCATTCACTGCTCGAACGGATTAGCGCGGCGCATAAAGGCGTTCGCAGCAAGGCCGCTGCGGGTTATTTCAGCTTTTCATATTTCTTCTTATTTCTTATGCTCTGGCGCGAAAAGCGATGTAACAGGGGCTGATATCGGCTCGAATGCCGGTGAATTCTTCGGCAGACAAGTGCCCCATTCGTACTATCGATATAATTACACTTCTATTACGTGCCGCATGGACGACCTTGCGCGCCTCAGTCACATCGGGGACGGCCCCGTTTTTTCGACGGGAGTTTCCATGTCTTGGTTTTTATTGTTGATCGCCGGCCTGCTTGAAGTGGCGTGGGCCGCGGGTCTCAAAACCTCCGAAGGTTTCACACGGCTCTGGCCGTCGGTGTTCACGCTGGTTACAGCAGTCGGCAGCTTCGTGCTGCTCGCAATGGCGATGCGCCAGTTGCCGCTGGGTACGGCATACGCCGTGTGGACGGGTATCGGCGCGGTGGGAGCGTTCGTGTTCGGAATCGTCATGCTGGGCGAAGCGCTGACGGTCGCGCGAGTCGCTAGTGCTGGATTGATTGTGGTTGGGTTGATCGGATTGAAACTATCGTCGGGGCATTAAAAATGCCGGCTTAGCGCACTGGAGCGGCCTTTTGTCGCGGCCCCGTTCTCAGCTCATAACTCGGCCCATTAAAGGGATCGTAAAAATGACCGTTAAAGAGTGCAGAGGGCGTGTGCGTTGTGGTTTCGCGATTAAGGGCGGAATCAGGACCGTTGGATGCTGAACACGTCCATATATGGCGCGATGCATCAACGGGCAACGCGTGGCTATAATGACTTTCAGTTGTCTTGAAAAATTCACCGGGTTCGGCGGCCTGAGTTTGGTCACATGAATCCGGAACAGCGCCAGAATAAGGTGGGCCGGGTCAAAACCGGGCCGCATCCATTTATCCCCAGCCCGTTGGGCGTTTTGAGCGACGGGTCAGGCATTCGCAGCCAGGGGCGCCGGAGTCTGCCCGGCGCTCGGGAGCGGGGCGAGCAGCGCGCAAGGAGACGGTCATGCTTGAAGCACTTTCGCTGGCAGCGGGTCTTTCGTGGGCCAGCGGGCTGCGACTGTACCTGACGGTCTTCGTCGCGGGGCTGTTCGAGCGCATGGGACTGGTTCATCTACCTGACACCCTCGCGGTGCTGGGTTCTCCGTGGGTGATCGGCGTCGCTGCAGCGCTCGCGGTGGTCGAGTTTTTCGCCGATAAAATCCCCGCCTTCGATTCCCTCTGGGACGCCATCCATACCTTCATTCGCATTCCTGCCGGCGCGGTGCTGGCCGTCGGCGCGTTCGGCCATGCCGATCCGGCGCTGCTGACCGTGGCCGCACTCGCGGGCGGCACGCTCGCGGGTGCCGCGCATCTGGCGAAAGCTGGCACGCGTGCGCTGATCAATTTATCGCCGGAACCGGTGTCGAACTGGGTGGCATCGGCGACCGAGGATTTCGGCGCGTTGCTGGGCATTACGCTCGCGTTGTTCGTGCCGCTGCTATGCCTCGTCCTGATCATCGCGTTTCTGTTGTGTGCCGGCTGGGCATTGCCACGGCTCGTAAGAGGCGTGCGCGGCGGCTTTGGGCGGATGGCCAAGCATATGGTGCCGAGCGTCAGTGCACGTGTGAATCCGGGCGTCGGCCGGTTCAGGAGCAAGCACGATTGAGTACGAGTAGCCTGGGCGGCAAGTTGAAGCGGGATTCGGAGCAAGATTCCAAGCAGGATTCAAAGCGGCAAGGACTGAGCTTCACGCAGATCGCGCGCCAGTCGCTGCGAATGACTGCGCGCGACTGGCGCGCGGGCGAGTTGACCATGCTCATCCTCGCGCTCGTGCTGGCGGTTGCCGCGCTCGCGAGCGTCGGATTTCTCGGTGACCGGATGCGCCAGGGGCTGGAGCGGGATGCGCGGCAGATGATTGCTGCGGATTTCGTCGTACGCGCCGATCATCCGGTCGATCCCGCATTCGCCGCGCAAGCGGCTCAACTCAAGCTCGAGACCGCGACCACCGCGATCTTCCCCAGCATGATCAGCGCGGGTGTTTCGGGAAATGCATCCGCCCCGCCTGTTGCTCGCCTGGCGGCGTTGAAGGCTGTTTCGCCCGGGTATCCGCTGCGCGGAGCGGTGCGCATTGCGACCGCCGTGGATCAACCCGGCAGACCCGCCACCTCCATCCCCGCGCCTGGTACCGTCTGGATCGACCCCGCGTTGCTCGATGCGCTGAAAGTGCCCGTCGGCGGTACCGTTCGCGTCGGTACCCGCGCGTTCAAGGTGGCGGCGGTCATCACACGCGAACTCGATCGCGGTTTCTCGTTCGTCAGCTTTTCGCCGCGCCTGATGATGCGTGCCGATGAACTCGCGTCCACCGGCCTCGTCACCTTTGGCAGCCGCGTGACCTATCGGCTGCTGGTGGCGGGACCGGACGCGCAGGTCGAGCAGTTCGCCGCGTTCGCCCACGCAAAAGTGGACGATGGCAAGCTGCGCGGCGTCGCGCTCGAATCGTTGCAGGACGGCCAGCCGCAAGTGCGTCAGACCATCGACCGCGCCAGTCATTTCCTCACGCTCGTCTCGCTGCTCACCGCGCTGCTCGCGGCGGTTGCCATTGCGATGGCCTCGCACCGCTTTGCGCGCCGGCATCTGGACGGCTGTGCCGCGATGCGCTGCCTCGGCGTGAGCCAAGGGACGCTGCGAGCTTTGTTTATCGGCGAATTCTTGGCTGTTGGGCTGCTTGGCAGCGCGGTGGGTGTCGTGCTCGGCTTCGGAGGGCATCTGGTACTGCTGGACTGGCTCGGAACGCTCGTGGATGTCGAATTGCCAGCGCCCAGCGTCTGGCCCGCGCTGCAGGGCATCGCGACCGGACTGGTGCTGCTGCTCGGTTTCGCCGTGCCGCCGTTGTTGCCGCTTACGCGCGTGCCGCCGGTTCACGTGATTCGCCGGGAGCTAGGCGATGCCGGCCGGGTAGCGTGGATCGCTTACGGCGTGGGCGTGCTGCTGTTCGCCGGCCTGCTCGTGCTCGCGGCGGGCGAATGGAAACTGGGCGGGATCGTGGCGGGCGGATTCGCGGGCGGTCTGGTCGTGTTTGGCGGCATTGCGCGCGTGGCGCTCTGGGCAGCCGCTCGGTTTGTGCGCAGCGAACGCGTGGGGGCGGGAGTGGGCTGGCGGTACGCTCTGGCGTCGCTGGAACGGCGCAGCGGCGCGAGCGCGCTGCAGATCACGGCGCTTGGCATTGGCCTGATGTGCCTGCTCCTCATCGCAATGACACGCAGCGACCTGATCGCGGGCTGGCGGCAATCGACGCCGCCTGACGCACCGAACGAATTTCTCATCGATGTCCAGCCAGACCAGCGTGCCGGCGTCACCGATTACCTCTCACAACATGGCCAGGGTGACGCGGTGTTGTCGCCAATGGTGCGCGGTCGCCTGATCGCCGTGAACGGCAAGCCGGTCAGTCCCGACAACTACAAGAAGGCCGACGCAAAGCGCCTGGTGGACCGAGAGTTCAACCTCTCGTACACCACCGAATTACCCAGCGATAACCGCGTGGTCGGCGGCGACTGGTACGGCACGGACGCGAAGGCGCAGGTATCGATAGAAGAGGGGCTCGCGAAGATCATCCACGTGAAGCTCGGCGACACACTGCGTTTCGACGTCGCCGGCATGCAGGTGGAAGGACCGGTCACGAGTCTGCGCAAGGTCGACTGGAATTCGTTCAAGGTCAACTTCTTCGTGCTGATGCCGCCGCCGTCCATCAGCGATCTGCCCGCCACGTTCATCACGAGTTTCCATTTGCCGCCGGGGCAGCAAAGTTTGATCGATGGCTTGATCAACAAATATCCGAGCGTGACCGCTATCGATATCGCGCCGATTCTCGCGCAGATCCAGCGCGTGCTGGAGCAGGTGATTGGCGCTGTGCAGTTCCTGTTTGTCTTCACGCTCGCGGCGGGCGTGCTCGTGTTGTACGCGGCGCTGGCCGGCACGCGCGACGAGCGTGTGCACGAGTCCGCGTTGCTGCGCGCGCTCGGGGCATCGCATAAGCAGGTGCGCTCGGTGCAAACTGCGGAGTTCGTGGCAGTGGGCGCGTTGAGCGGGCTGATGGCGGCGCTCGGCGCGCAGGGAATCGGCTGGGTGCTGGCGACGTACGTGTTCGAATTTCACATCGATTTCAACCCGTGGCTGGTGCCCGCGGGCATCGCGGCGGGTGTCGTGTGTTCGGGTGTGGGTGGCTGGATAAGCCTGCGCCGCGTGTTGTCGCGGCCCGCGCTGCAATCGTTGCGGGATGCCTGACCGATACCCTGATAATGCACGGGCGCCGCCGGTTACCCACGAGAAGAACCCCATAGCGCTCATTGCGCCATGTCCCCATAACCCTGAAGAACACGCATGACCGAAGCAAATACTGAACAAGCGCCGCAACCCACGGCCTTTGAACTTGTTGGCGGCGAGGAGCGGGTGCGTGCACTCGTCGACCGGTTCTACGACCTGATGGATCTTGAACCGGACTTCGCGGCTTTACGCGCGTTGCATCCTCCCACGCTCGAGAATTCCCGCGATAAGTTCTTCTGGTTCCTGTGCGGCTGGATGGGCGGGCCGGACCATTACATCAGCCGCTTCGGGCATCCGCGCTTGCGGGCTCGCCATATGAACTTCGCGATTGCATCGCCGGAACGGGATCAATGGTTGCGCTGCATGGCGTGGGCAATGGAAGACATCGGATTGGACACACCCTTGCGCGAACGCCTTCTCACGTCCTTCTTCGATACCGCCGACTGGATGCGCAACCGCCCGGGCTAATGAGGCTTAGCGGCGCATCGGCATAATACGGGTTCATTTTCAGCCGGCGACAGACCAGGAGACTCCCCCATGAGCACACGCGCGTTGTTCCGCGAAGACGCCTATTTGACGCGCTGCGAGGCGTTGGTGACGGCTATCGACGAGCTTGGTATTCATCTCGATCAAACCGTGTTTTATCCGCTGGGCGGCGGTCAGGCTGGCGATGCCGGATCGCTGACACTGGCGGACGGAAGCCGCATCGAAATAGCCGATACCCGCAAGGCCAAGTTCGAAGGCGCGACGCCCGATGACGCCGTCCACGTGCCCGCACCGGATCAGGAAGCGCTGCTCGCGAAGCTGAAAGTGGGCGATCGGGTGACAGCCGAGATCGATTGGGATCGGCGTTACCGGCACATGCGCCTGCATACGGCCACGCATCTGCTGTGCGCGGCGCTGCCATATCCCGTCGATGGTTGCAGCATCACAAGCGGCTACGCGCGCATGGACTTTGCGACGGTCGAACCGATCGAACGCGAGGAACTGGAAACGCGCTTGCGTGAGCTGATTGGCGGCGCGCATCCGGTGGCGACCGAGTGGATCACCGATCAGGAAATGGAAGAGCGTCCCGAACTTGTACGCACGATGAGCGTGAAGCCGCCCGTTGGCATGGGGCGTGTGCGTTTGCTGCGCATTGAGGGTATCGATCTGCAACCGTGCGGCGGTACACATGTGCGCAATACGGGTGAGATCGGTGAGCTGCGCATAGCGAAGGTGGAGAAGAAAAGTGCACGCACGCGGCGTCTCGTGATCGAGTTTGCGTGATGCTCGACGCACGCGCTCAAGCGGTGCTCGATGTTTGGTTCGGTGCGCCGGATTCGGCGGAGTACGGCCACGCGCGCAAGCTCTGGTTCAAGAAGGACGCGGCGTTCGACGCCATGCTTCACAAGCGTTTCGGCGCTCTGCTCGATGATGCATTGGAAGGTCGGCTTGCATCGTGGTCTGCTACACCGCTCGGTGCGCTGGCGTTGATCGTGTTGCTCGACCAGTTCACTCGCAATTGTTTTCGCAACATGCCGCGTGCATTCGCCGGTGACGCCGAAGCGCTAAAGCTGGCTCGTACGCTGGTCGATACGGGCGACGAGCTCACGTTGCCGACGATTCATCATCGCGTGTTCGTGACCATGCCGTTCGAGCACGACGAGACGCTGGCGAGCCAGCGCGAAGCCGTGCGTTTGCACCAGGCGCTCTTCGATGAAACCGGCGACAAGGACGTTGAAGACGGGCTGAAATACGCGCTCCGTCATGCTGAAGTGATCGAGCGGTTTGGCCGCTTTCCGCATCGTAACGATATTCTCGGTCGCGAGACAACGACCGAAGAACGCGCGTGGCTCAAGAAGAAGGGCGGCTTCTAGCGTTCCAGCGTTTCACCGTTTTATCGGCCGCCCGCCACGTCGAGCAATGCGCCGGTCACATACGCCGACGCATCCGATAACAGCCACACAATCGATTCCGCCACTTCATCCGCCGTGCCGGGCCGCCCCAGCGGCGCGAGCGCGCCCAACTGCGCCGCGCGATCAGGCTTGCCACCGCTCGCGTGAATCTCGGTATCGATCAAACCGGGCCGCACGGCATTCACGCGCACGCCTTCCGGGCCGAGTTCTTTCGCGAGGCCGATCGTCAAGGTATCGACAGCGCCTTTCGAACCTGCGTAATCCACGTACTCGTTCGGCGACCCCAACCGCGCGGCCGCCGACGACACATTGACGATCGATCCACCGCGTCCACCGCGTTTTGTTGACATGCGGCGAGCCGCTTCACGCGCGCCGAGATACGCGCCGAGCACGTTGGTATCGAACACGCGTTTCATGCGCGCGACGTCCATGTCGGCGAGCGCGGAACCGGGTGCGACAATGCCCGCATTGTTCACGAAACCATCGATCGGGCCGAATGCGCGCACCGTTGCATCGAATAGGGCAATCACGTCGGCTTCTTCGCAGACATCGCCCTGGATCGCGATCGCGCGGCCACCGGCGGCTTCCACACGGGCAACGGTTTCATCGGCGGCGTTGCGGTTGGTCGCGTAGTTCACCCCGATCGACCAGCCACGCGCCGCGCATAGCAACGCGGCGGCACGGCCGATTCCGCGGCTGCCGCCCGTGATCAACACTACCTTCGACATCGTCAGGTTCTCCGCTTCAGTATCAAACCAGATATCAAACAGCGTCGCGTTTCTCGGGCCAGCGGTCGACCAGCGGCGGCTTATACGCCTTGAGCGATTCGATCAGCTTCACGGGATCGGCGTTGACTTGCAGCATGTCGAGATACGGGGCGCGCATGAATCCTTCTTCCACGGTATGGCGCAGCATGGCGAGCAGCGGATCGTAATACCCGTCCACATTCAGCAATGCGACCGGCTTCTCGTGATACTTGAGCTGAGCCCACGTGTAGGTCTCGAACAGCTCTTCGAACGTGCCGACGCCACCGGGCATCGATACAAACGCATCGGAGAGATCGGCCATTTTCTTCTTGCGCTGATGCATGTCGGGCACAACATGCAGATCCGTCAGACCTTTATGGCCGACTTCCTTGTTCATCAGCAATTCGGGAATCACCCCAATGGCGCGGCCACCAAGCTCCAAGACTTCATCGGCGATGATGCCCATCAGCCCGACGCTCCCGCCGCCGTAGACCAGCGCGAGATCCGCTTCCACCAACGCCCGGCCGAACGCTTTTGCCGCTTCGGCATAGACCGGTCTGGCTCCATTGGCGGAGCCGCAATATACGCAGACTGCTTTCATTAAATAGGTTCCTTAGGGGCGCCGTCTTCCTTCGGCGCGCGGTAATCGGCAAAGACGCGTTCCGGCATTTTCCCCGACACGAGGTCGTCGAAAATCTGCCGCGATCGCCCGCGAAGATACGGCGCCATCACCGAGATGATATGCAGGCTCGCTTGATGCAATTCCGCGCGGATGGTTTCCTGCTCGTTGTATTTGCGCGGGTTCATGACGAACTGGTACGACAGCCAGTACGTTGCGATCACTCCCATGTTGGTCGCGATCACCTTGATTTCCGCGGGTGTCGCGACCATTTCGTGATCGGCGACCAGTGCGTCGCACAGTTGCTGCGCGAAGTTGACCTTGTGGGTGATGATCTGTTTGAAATGCGTTTCCAGCGTGCGGTTTCGTGCGAGCAAGTCGTTCAGGTCGCGATATAAAAACCGGTACTGCCACAGGAAATCCGCCATGTACTGCAGGTACGACCACATCTCGTCAATCGTCGGACGATGGTCTTCGGGGAAGCGCAGCCGTTTTTCGATCAGCTGTTCGAATTGCGCGAAGATGCTGTTGATGATGTCGTCTTTGTTGCGGAAATGGTAGTACAGGTTACCTGGACTGATTTCCATCTCTTCGGCGATGGTGGTCGTCGTAACGTTCGGTTCCCCAATATCGTTGAACAGCTTCAGCGATAGTTCGAGAATCCGTTCACGGGTGCGGCGGGGAGGTTTGGCTTCCATGTCGTCCGGACCTGGTTGACCGGCTCCGGGTGAGGGCGGCCTGAGGTGGCCTGCGTGACAGCCTGAGCAACGGCGTCACGAACCCGGAATCGGTGGGTATCTTGAATATCGGACGATTATAAACGGCTGGATAGAGGGCGGGGTCCGCGTGGGGGCGTCGGCGAACCGCCGCAACGCGCTTAAGTGTGCTTATGTGTGATTGAGCGCGTTTAAAACAGCATGAGGGCCCATTGCCACAGCAGCGGTCCGACTATCAGGCCCCATGTAAGCACGCACACCAGCAGGGCGACCATGACCGCCGCGCTGCCGAAATCCTTCGCCCGTTTGGACAGTTCGTGCCGCTCCAGCGAAATCCGGTCTATTGCCGCTTCCACGCTCGAGTTAAGCAATTCCACCATCAGCACCAGCAGCACGGACGCGAGCAGCGCTGCCCGTTCAACCGGCGAGACCGGCACGAGGATACCGCACGGCACCAGGATGGCGGCGAGCGTCAGCTCCTGGCGGAACGCACTTTCTTCGCGGATCGCCACGCGAAAGCCGTTCAGCGAGTTTTTCATCGCGTGCCAGGCGCGGGTCAGTCCGCGGTTGCCCTTGTAGGGATTGAACGGCAACGGAGCGAGCGGATCGTCGGCGCTCAAGGGTTCGGCCGGATGCTGCGAGCCCTCGATGTCGTCGTCTTCGTTGCTGAAGGGTTCCCGGTGGATCAAGAGCAGGGATTTCGCTTGCACTGCAGGTTTGGCTTTCACATTGCGCTTCTTTGAAACTTGCTGTGGTTGTACTGACGTACGCTCCGACGCACTCTTCGAGTCAAGCTCGAAGCCAGTCCGCGGGGCGGGGGTGACTCGCGGATGACTCATGACTCATGAGTCATGACTCGCCGATGAATTCCCGGGCGACCGCTATGCAGAAGCCACCAAACGCGAGTCCGCTGACGGCTTGTTACAGAAGAGGCGGGTCACATCGCATTGTTGCCTTCTTTGGCCGGTGGGTATCGATCCATGTGAACAGTCTCAAACCGTCCCGAACCGCGCACCGCGTTTTGACACCCGCCACCTTACGCCGAGAGCAACGCGGATTCAATCATGCCGCTGCCCTCGCGAAAGCCAGATTACGCCGTTGCTTCCTTCTGCGTCGCGCCGCGAGTCGCAAGCGGTTTCAGATTCGACGCGAATTGCTCCGATGCCGCCCGCCACGAGAACTTCTCCGCCCACGCACGGGCATCGGCGCGTTCAATCTTCAGTGCTCGCAAACACGCTTCGCGCAGATCTTCGTCGAGCGCACCCGGACCATCAGTGCCGAGCACATCGATCGGGCCCGTCACCGGGTAAGCCGCGACCGGCGTACCGCATGCCATTGCTTCGAGCAGCACGAGACCGAAGGTATCGGTGCGGCTCGGGAACACGAATACATCAGCAGCCGCGTAGACCTTCGCCAGTTCCGCCTGCGACAGCACGCCCAGATAATTCGCCTTCGGATAGCGCGATTTCAGTTCGGCAAGCGCCGGTCCCTCGCCCGCGACCCACTTCGACCCGGGCAGATCGAGCTTCAGGAAAGCCTCGACATTCTTCTCGACCGCAACGCGTCCGACATACAGAAAAATGGGCCGCGTCGTGTTCAGAACCTTCGAGTCCATCGGTTGAAAGATATCCAGATCAACGCCGCGTGTCCACAGCACCACGTTCGTGAAACCAAACTTTTCGAGGTCGTTTTTCACAACCGGTGTGGGCGCCATGACCGCTTGCGAAGGCTTGTGGAACCAGTGCAAAAACTTGTAGGTTGCAGCGAGCGGAATGTGAAACCGTGCCTGCACGTATTCAGGAAAGCGCGTGTGATACGCGGTCGTAAAGGGGAGTTTGTTGCGCAAGGCGAACGAGCGCGCGGCCATGCCGAGCGGACCTTCCGTCGCGATATGCAGCGCATCCGGCGCAAACTCCTCTATGCGTTGCGCGACACGGCGGCGCGGCAGCAGCGACAGGCGAATCTCGGGATAAGTCGGGCAGGCGATGGTCCTGAATTCGAGCGGCGTCAGCAATTCAACGCGATGTCCCAGCGCAATCAGTTCGCGGCTGGTGCTTTTCAATGTGCGCACGACGCCGTTGACTTGCGGTTCCCATGCGTCGGTAACGATCATGATTTTCATTCGATGGCCTCGGATATGTGAAAGCGCTCAGGACGTTGCTCAAGCAGATGCTCAGGCAGTTGCCCCGGCCTTTTGCGAATGTTGTTCGGGAGAGCGCAGGACGGTCCAGTAGATGATCTTCAACTCGCCTTCGAATGTCTCGACAAGCGCGGACAGGCTCTCGACCCAGTCCCCATCGTTGCAGTACAGGACACCGTCGATATCGCGGATTTCAGCTTTATGAATGTGGCCGCAGACAACGCCGTCGCAGCCGCGGCGGCGCGCTTCATCGGTCATCACGTGTTCGAACTTCGAGATGAAGTTCACCGCGTTCTTGACCTGATGCTTGAGGTATTGCGACAGCGACCAGTAGTTCAGGCCGAAGCGGCTGCGCACCCGGTTGAACCAGCGGTTGAGCAACAGGATCAGCGTGTAGAGCGTGTCGCCGAGATAAGCGAGCCACTTGGCGTGCTGGATGACACCGTCGAAGAGATCGCCGTGCACGATCCACAGGCGCTTGCCCGCGAGCGTGGTGTGGAAGGCTTCGCTGCGTACGTGGATGTCGCCGAAAGCCAGATCGCAGAACTGACGCGCGGCTTCGTCGTGATTGCCCGGAATGTAGACCACCTGCGTGCCTTTGCGGGCTTTGCGCAGCACTTTCTGGATCACGTCGTTGTGCGCTTGCGGCCAGAACCAGCCCTTGCGCAGTTGCCATCCGTCGATGATGTCGCCAACCAGGTACAAGTACTCGGAATCGTTATGGCGGAGAAAATCGAGGAGATAGTTCGCCTGGCAGCCGCCGGAGCCGAGATGGATATCGGACAGCCAGATAGTGCGGTAGCGATGGTCGGCTGGTTCGTCGTCGTGGCGGGAGGGGGGCTCGGAAATGCTTTGGGGAGTGAGGCTGGCGCCGGTGGCGTCAGAAGGAGGCGGTGGCGGCGCGACGTCGTTGCGGAACGCGATGGCTTCGGCATCGCGGAGGGTGATGCCTAGGAGGTGACTCGCAGACGATTTAGTGGCCATGGGCACGCGCAACGGGTTGCAGTGCGGCCATTGCGCCACGCCGACGTGACGAAGCCATGACAGTCACGAAAACTTCTTATTACTAAGTGTTGCGTGGCGGGTACGTCGGCGGCGAAAAACGAGAAAACCTCCGGGATTGGCGGCTCCATGATGAGGTTTGTGGGACGCATCCTGAGTAGATGCAATGAGCCTCGCCGACGCTCGCGTTCTATCACATTGCGCGAGGCTTGCCAGCCGCTATCTTGTGCGCTAGCGGACGTGTCGTACCATGCGTGCCGAGGTTGGAATAAACCGAGGGAAGTGCACGCAGCGAAGCCACGGTCAGGCGGACCGAAGCCGCAAGCGAGCCGATCCTGCATGGACCGCAGCTACCCGGATGTACTCCATCGCGGCAAAAGGACGTTGCCTGGTTGAACGCGTACGCGCCGTCTGCCGTGTTGGCATCGCCTATACTTCGGATTTACGTTGGAATCCTATGCAAACACATAGTGGAACAGTTGGGCCGGTCGTTCGAATGCTGATGTGCAAAGTGTGCAACGAACCGGCGCCTCTCTACGGCGTCACCGACTTCAACAAGAGTTGCGAAGAGCGGCGCGGACGCTATCTGCCGCTCACTGGCGTGCCGGTCTATTACCACCGATGTGATGCTTGCGGACTCATATTCACAACGTCGTTTGATCACTGGAGCAAGGCCGACTACCTGCAGCACATTTATAACGACGATTACGTGCTGGTCGACCCTGACTACATTGATTCACGGCCCGCGGGCAATGCCGCTTTCATTCTCGATTTCATCAAGAAAGGCCACGGGCTGCGGTGTCTCGACTATGGCGGCGGCAACGGCAAGCTGACGTCGTTATTGCGCGTGGGCGGGGTTGACGGACACAGTTGGGACCCGATGGACGAAGAAGCGGTTGCACCGTCCGGCTCATTCGATTTCATCAGCGCGTTCGAGGTGTTGGAGCACACGCCCGAACCGCTGGCGACGGTTCAGGAAGCGCTCGGACTGCTGAACGGGCGTGGGGTATTGTTGTTTTCTACTTTGACGATCGATCACGTGTCGCCGCGGGGAATGGACAACTGGTACATCGCGCCTCGCAACGGCCATATCACGCTCTATACGCGACGATCATTGCAGACGATGTTTGCGGGATTGGGTTATCGGATCCATCACTTCAACGACAACCTGCATATGGCGCTGAAGGAAGATCCAGACTGGCTGAACTGAGACCAGCAAAAGCAGGACCAGAGAGAAGGCTGGATTTCAGCGCTGAACTGACGCTTCGGATGCCTGAGATATTTTGTTTTACCGTGATCCGCGGCGGTTCAGCATGGCGGAGGCTGGATCAAACCGTGGGTGGGGTCGGGCCTACGCCCACGATCCGCGTTCCGGCCAGTCGGTCATGCAAAAACTGCCGTGCCGGATCGAGCCATACCGCTGCTGCCCAGAGCACGATCCACACGGTGGTCACTACAAGCGTGGCCGGAACCGAAAGCTTGAGCAGCGGATGCAACGCCAGGGGCGGCAAGAACCACAACCATGCGAACACATACCGTGCGATGGCGCGCGCAGTCGAAACCGGCGTTCCGTGCGCATTGACCACTTTCAGCCGCCAGGTTTTCATGGGCAGGGTCTGCCCGCCATGAGTCCAGAAGTAGACGAAATAAACCGCGAGCACGAACCCGATCCATGCCATCAAAATATTGTGGTGGGTGAGCCCGTTGCGTTGCTGGGTGAGCGTGCTGAACAAGTACCCGGCGATAAAAACGATCCCGAACAAGATCACGCCTTCGTAGAGCATCGTGGCCAGCCGGCGACGCAGCCGGGGCGCGATGAATCGGGGAGAGTCGACGGATTCCAAAGAGGAGGCGCTCACTTTCGGCTATGACCCGTTGAAAACGGACGGCGCCTGCTGCGGCGAAACTGGAATCGGGGTAGCCGGTACAAAGCTGGCGGCGCTGGGAATAGCGGGGGCGGCTGGCGCGGCGTGTGAACCCGACGCCGCCATTTCACCCACAGCCTCGGAAGCACGCGCATGTTCCCGCGCGGTCATCAACCGGTCGATATCCTTGACTTCGGTTTTGCCGGAGGGTGGCGCGCTGACAACGGTCGGTCGACGAGGGCGCTCGGTTGCGGCGAGCTTTTTCTTCTGATCTTCCGGGAGCTTTTGATAAGCATCCCAGGCGCGTTCCCGTTTCTCGACAGGGACGGACTTCGAAACCTGATAATTTTCGCGGGCGACCTTTCGCTGGTCCGGCGTCATGTGGACCCATTCGGTCATTCGTTCATGCAGGCGTTTTTGCGCATCTGGCGACATCTTCTTATATCGCGACGCTATCTTGATCCAATTCCGCTTACGTTCTTCACTGAACTGATCCCACTCCGAAGCAAACGGCGCGAGCGCGACCCTTTGAGCGTCGGTGAGCTTGGCCCAGGCCATGGGACTTGGCGGGGAGGAGAGCGCAGAAAGCGGTGACAAGACTTCTCCCGCGCTCGCCCCGACCGGGGCGGCAGCCACGGACACCGCCGAAGCGGACGAGTAGAAACGCGGATACGTGGCGGCAAACGCGACAAGTCCCGCAATTGCGCATCCAAAGACAATCGCGAGGCCGCGCTTGTAACTCACCCGATGACTCCTGCGGTCTTAATGATTGCGCGTCAGGTACGCGTTGAAACCGTGGTCGAGATAAGCGTCGAGCGGGAGATTGTCGCTGAGCATGGCGGCGTCGATATCGGCGAGTTCCGCGGTGCGCTGCTGGTCCTCCCAATAAGCGATGCCAGCCAATCCGATCACGAGTGCGAGCAGCGGCCATGCCAGTGCGAGGCGCGAGAAGCGGCCGCGTTTACCCGCGTGGCCGGACCCGGCGCCACCCAGAGAGCCTGAGCCGGCCGCGCCCGCCCCGGCTAGCGAAGGCGCAAAAACCGGCGCCGCTACGGCGACTTTTTCCGGTTTCTTGCGCGCGATCGCCGTCCGGCGAGCCGCCGCCAGCTTGTCGAGCGAGGCGGCAGGCAGCGAATTGATGTTTTCGTCGAGCGCGCGGCGTACCTTCAGCGCGAACTCGGTTTCCTTTTGATCGAGAGCGTTGCTCATAGCGTGATTCCTTTCGCCTTCAGCGCGTGTGCCAGCGCGTGCGTGGCCCGCGAGCAATGTGTTTTTACGCTGCCTTCAGAGCAGCCCATTGCAGCGGCGGTTTCGGCGACATCCATATCCTCCCAGTAACGCATGAGAAACGCTTCCCGTTGACGTGCTGGTAGTTTTTGGATCTCCGCGTCGATCAGATTGAGCACCTGTTCGCGCTCGAGCCGACTCTCGCTGCTTTCCGCACCGACCGTCCCGTCCTGCGATTCGAAGGTCTCCAGGGGGTCGAATTCGTCGTCGTCGGCGTTGCCGAACGAGGAGAACAGGCTTACCCACGTATTGCGGACCTTTTGGCGCCGGAAATAGTCGTGCGTTGCATTCTGCAGGATACGCTGAAACAAAAGGGGCAATTCGGGCGGAGGCCGGTCGCCGTATTTTTCGGCGAGCTTGATCATCGCATCCTGAACGATGTCGAGCGCCGCATCGTCGTCGCGTACGGTGTACACCGTCTGCTTAAACGCGCGTCTTTCGACGCCCGCCAGAAAATCGGCGAGTTCCTTGTCTGATGCCATCCGTGAGGCCCGGCGCAACGAGCGTGCGTCGATAAGGGTTGGTGAGAGGTTTAAAACCTGCGGATGCTAGCAAACTTTTGAGTGAACAGCGAGGAAATGCGCCGCCGTTACAGCCTGAAACAAAGAGTTTTCTTCAGTATTTCAGATAAATCCGAGCCTTTAGGGCTCGATTCTGGTGCACTTCAGGGGGTATTGTGCAGTTTTTCCTTGACGAGCTTTATTGCCTCGGGCTATTGTTTCCGACTCGCATCATAAAGTGAACTGTCTCTTTGAGGCGAGCCCAAGAAGCCCGCTTCCCATTTAGACGCGCCGCTTGAACCCGAGCCATAAGCCCGGCAGAGAGCACCCAATCAATTTTTTGCCGAAAATTCGAAAGGTGAATGTATGAATATGCCCAGCGCGGAATTCTCCACGTCGGATACGACTCCCCCCCTCGAAGCTGAATCCATCGGCGGCACCGTGCTCATGCGCGCGCTCGCTGACGAGAAAGTCGAGTTTATTTGGGGCTATCCCGGCGGCTCGGTACTCTATATCTACGACGAGTTGTACAAGCAGGACGAGATCCAGCACATCCTCGTGCGCCACGAACAGGCCGCGGTTCATGCCGCCGACGCCTACGCGCGCTCTACAGGTAATGTTGGCGTGTGCCTCGTGACCTCAGGCCCCGGCGTCACCAATGCGGTGACCGGTATTGCCACTGCCTACATGGATTCCATTCCGCTTGTCATCATCAGCGGCCAGGTTCCTACCGCGGCAATCGGCCAGGATGCGTTCCAGGAGTGCGACACGGTCGGCATCACGCGTCCCTGCGTCAAACACAACTTCCTCGTTAAAGACGTGCGCGACCTCGCCGCGACCGTCAAGAAAGCGTTTTATATCGCCCGTACGGGACGTCCCGGCCCGGTGCTGATCGACATTCCGAAAGACGTGTCGAAGACGCCGTGCAAGTACGAACCGATCAAGTCGGTCTCGCTGCGTTCGTACAATCCGGTTACCAAAGGCCATTCGGGCCAGATCCGCAAGGCCGTGCAGCTGTTGCTCTCGGCGAAGCGTCCGTACATTTATACGGGCGGCGGCATCATCCTGGCGAATGCGGCGCGCGAACTGAACCAGTTCGCCGACCTGCTCGGTTATCCGGTGACGAATACGCTGATGGGTCTTGGCGGTTATCGTGCGGACAACAAGAAATTCCTCGGCATGCTCGGCATGCACGGCACGTACGAAGCCAACATGGCCATGCAGCACTGCGACGTGCTGATCGCGATCGGCGCGCGTTTCGATGACCGAGTGATCGGCGATCCTGAACATTTCGCGTCGCATGCGAAGAAGATCATTCACATCGACATCGATCCGTCATCCATTTCCAAGCGCGTGAAAGTCGACATCCCCATTGTTGGCGACGTGAAGGAAGTGCTGAAGGAATTGATCGAGCAGTTGCAGACGGCCGAGCATGGTCCGGACACGGCGGCGCTCGCCGACTGGTGGAAGGACATCGAGGCATGGCGTTCGAAGGACTGCCTCAAGTTCGACCGCGAAAGCGAGATCATCAAGCCGCAGTACGTGGTTGAAAAGGCGTGGGAACTGACCGACGGCGAAGCCTTCGTCTGTTCGGACGTTGGCCAGCATCAAATGTGGGCAGCGCAGTTCTACCGCTTCAACAAGCCGCGTAGATGGATCAATTCGGGTGGTCTCGGCACGATGGGCTTCGGCCTGCCGGCGGCCATGGGCGTGAAAATGGCGCACCCGGACGACGAGGTCTTGTGCATCACGGGCGAAGGCTCGATCCAGATGTGCATCCAGGAATTGTCGACGTGCAAGCAGTACAACACGCCGATCAAGATCATCTCGCTCAACAACCGCTATCTCGGCATGGTTCGCCAGTGGCAGCAGATCGAATACAAGAAGCGCTACTCCAGTTCGTACATGGACGCGCTGCCTGACTTCGTGAAGCTGGCTGAGGCTTATGGTCACGTGGGCATGCGTATCGAGCACACGCGCGATGTTGAACCGGCGCTGAAAGAAGCACTGCGCCTGAAGGATCGCACGGTGTTCCTCGACTTCCAGACAGATCCCACCGAAAACGTATTTCCGATGGTCCAGGCAGGCAAGGGCATCACGGAAATGCTGCTCGGATCGGAAGATCTATAACGGCTGTTTTCCCAAGCGCGGCTCGCGCGCGCCCGTCTTCACAAAAGACGATCGTGGCGCGCGGGTTTTGCGGGAACACGCTATTCAACTGGATAAATCAGGAACGCGAATATCATGAGACACATTATTTCCGTGCTGCTGGAAAACGAACCGGGCGCGTTATCGCGCGTCGTCGGGCTCTTTTCAGCGCGTGGCTACAACATTGAAACCTTGACGGTGGCGCCGACCGAAGACAGTTCGCTGTCCCGGCTGACCATCGTTTCCATTGGCTCGGATGACGTGATCGAACAGATCACAAAGCACCTGAACCGCCTGATCGAGGTGGTGAAAGTGGTCGACCTGACAGAGGGCGCCCACATTGAGCGCGAGCTGATGCTGATCAAGGTGAGAGCGGTCGGTAAGGAACGGGAAGAGATGAAACGGATGGCGGACATCTTCCGCGGCCGCATCATTGACGTCACCGAAAAAAGCTACACGATGGAACTGACGGGCGCGAGCGACAAGCTCGACGCATTTATTCAGGGGCTGGACGCAACGGCGATTCTCGAGACCGTGCGCACAGGCAGCTCCGGCATTGGCCGGGGCGAGCGAATCCTGAAGGTCTGAGAGCGGCTGAACAAAGCGCACGTTATTTAGCACCCAATTCACAAGTTAAACCTAGCTTATTAATTACAGGTAAAAGGAACCACCATGAAAGTTTTCTACGACAAAGACGCCGACCTTTCCCTCATCAAGGGCAAGCAAGTCACGATCATCGGTTATGGCTCGCAAGGCCATGCACACGCGCTGAACCTGAAGGAAAGCGGCGTGAACGTGACGGTCGGTCTGCGCAAGAACGGCGCATCGTGGAGCAAGGCTGAGAAGGCCGGCCTGAAGGTCAAGGAAGTGGCTGAAGCCGTGAAGGGCGCTGACGTGGTCATGATGCTGCTGCCGGACGAGCAGATTGCTGAAGTCTACAAGAACGAAGTGCACGACAACGCCAAGGAAGGCGCTGCACTGGCATTCGCGCACGGTTTCAACGTGCATTACGGCCAGGTTATCCCGCGTGCCGACCTCGACGTGATCATGATCGCCCCGAAGGCGCCGGGCCACACGGTTCGCAGCACGTACTCCCAGGGCGGCGGCGTTCCCCACCTGATCGCCGTGGCACAAGACAAGTCGGGCGCAGCACGTGACGTGGCATTGTCGTATGCAGCAGCTAACGGCGGCGGCCGTGCTGGCATTATCGAAACGAACTTCCGCGAAGAAACGGAAACTGACTTGTTCGGCGAGCAAGCTGTGCTGTGCGGCGGTACGGTCGACCTGATCAAGGCTGGCTTCGAAACGCTGGTAGAAGCGGGTTACGCGCCGGAAATGGCGTACTTCGAATGCCTGCACGAACTGAAGCTGATCGTCGACCTGATCTATGAAGGCGGCATCGCCAACATGAACTACTCGATCTCGAACAACGCCGAATACGGCGAATATGTGACAGGTCCGAAGATCGTGACGTCGGAAACGAAGAAGGCAATGAAGCAAGTGCTGACGGACATCCAGACGGGCGAGTACGCAAAGAGCTTCATTATCGAGAACAAGGCCGGCGCGCCGACGCTGCAATCGCGCCGCCGCCTGACGGCTGAGCACCAGATCGAAACGGTGGGCGCAAAATTGCGCGCCATGATGCCGTGGATCGCGGCAAACAAGCTCGTCGACCAGTCGAAGAACTAAAAAAGCTGAACGACCGGCCTCATTGGCCGGTCCTAGTGAAGACCGCAAGCCGTCCGGTGTCGCTTGGTGCCGGACGGCTTTTGCTATCCTACGGTTTTACTAAAAACATAGAACTCGTTCATGAACTATCCACATCCGATCATCGCGCGTGAAGGCTGGCCGTTTATTGCCATTGCGGCTGTCATTGCCGTGTTGATCCAGGCCATCGGCGGCTTTGGTTTTGCCTGGCCGTTCTGGCTATTGACGATCTTCGTCGTCCAGTTTTTCCGTGACCCGGCCCGGCCGATTCCCGTTCAGGCGAACGCCGTGTTGTGTCCCGCAGACGGCCGTGTAGTCGCTGTGGAAACGGCGCACGACCCGTACGCGGGCCGCGAAGCGCTGAAGATCAGCGTGTTCATGAACGTGTTCAATGTCCACTCCCAGCGCTCGCCAGTCGATGGCGCGATCAGCAAGGTCGAGTACTTCCCAGGTTCGTACCTCAACGCCGCCGTCGACAAAGCCTCGACCGAGAACGAACGCAATGCAATCGTGATCCAGACCGCGGCGGGGCATACAGTGACCTCGGTGCAGATCGCCGGACTGATTGCACGGCGCATTTTGTGCTATGTCCACGTGGGCGAGCCGCTTAACCGTGGCCAGCGTTATGGCTTTATCCGCTTCGGTTCGCGGGTCGACGTGTATTTGCCGGTGGGCAGCCGTCCGCGGGTGGCGATTGGCGAGAAAGTGTCGGCCTCGTCCACCATTCTTGCCGAGTTCGCAGAGTAATCAGTACAAGTAAAGCGGTAAAACCAGGCTGCACAACGGAGGACTCGATGGCGGCACTCAAACCGCGCCGGACGCGAAGCACGACAACACCCCCGCGGGCATTTCGCCGCAATAAGGCGACGCAGGACATTGGCGTGCTGGAAACGCGGCGCGCGAAGCGGCAACAGTTTTTGAGGAAGCGCGGCATTTATTTGCTGCCCAACGCGTTCACCACGGCTGCGTTGTTTTGCGGCTTTTTCGCGGTCGTGCAGGCCATGAACGTGCGCTTCGAGATCGCGGCTATCGCGATCTTCGTGGCAATGGTGCTGGACGGCATGGACGGCCGTGTCGCGCGCATGACGCATACGCAGAGCGCGTTCGGCGAGCAGTTCGACAGCCTCTCCGACATGGTCTCGTTCGGCGTGGCACCCGCGCTGGTGATGTACGAATGGATCCTGAAGGACCTGGGCCGCTGGGGCTGGCTCGCGGCGTTCGTCTATTGCTCGGGGGCGGCATTGCGGCTCGCGCGCTTCAATACGAACGTAGGCGTAGTGGACAAGCGTTATTTCCAGGGCCTGCCGAGCCCGGCAGCGGCGGCGTTGATCGCGGGCTTCGTGTGGCTCGCCACCGATAACCGCGTGCCGCTGAAGCTGGTCTGGCTGCCGTGGGTGGCATTTGCGCTGACCATCTATGCCGGTGTCACGATGGTGTCAAACGCACCGTTCTACAGCGGCAAGGCGCTCGATGTGCGGTTCCGCGTGCCGTTCGCTGGCGTGTTGCTGGTGGTGGTCGCATTTGTGCTGGTGTCGTCGGATCCGCCTTTGATGTTGTTCGGCTTGTTCGTGCTGTACGGTTTTTCCGGTTATGCGTGGTGGGGGTACATGGCCATTCGCGGCCGGCCGAATCCGGCCAGATCGTCTGAAAAAGCGCATTGAAAGCACAGCGCGCATCGGTTTGAAGCCGATGCGCGCTTTTTGCTTTTGGGCTGTTATGGCGGCAAACCTTGCGGGTGGCGTCAATAACCCCGATCGGAAAGCCTAATTGCACGCTCCCAAAAATCTCGTTATAGTCTGCAAATGATTTTTTTCGCCCATCCCCTCTCGTTTTTCCTAGCTGGTGCGCCGCTACGCGCGCTACCGCTACTAGCGCGCCTGCCGCGCTAAGCTTCCCGCCTTCCGTCTGCTCGTTCGTGGTTTTCGACGCCAGCGGTGGCGCGAACACCCGGATTCCGTATTGTTTTTCGTTTTTCCCCACCGTTTTCAAAACTCTAAAACTCCCCACTGGAGCCCGACATGGCAGACAAACTGATCATTTTCGACACGACCTTGCGCGATGGCGAGCAGTCCCCCGGCGCGTCGATGACAAAGGAAGAGAAGATCCGGATCGCGAAGGCGCTCGAACGGATGAAAGTCGATGTGATCGAAGCAGGCTTCGCGGCCAGCTCGAACGGTGATTTCGATGCGATCCACACCATTGCAGGCTTGATCAAGGACAGCACGATCTGTTCGCTTGCCCGCGCCAACGATAAGGACATCCAGCGCGCCGCCGATGCCCTGAAGCCCGCCGATCACTTCCGCATCCATACGTTCATTGCCACGTCGGCGCTGCATATGGAAAAGAAGCTGCGCATGAGCGCGGATCAGGTCTACGAACAGGCGCGTCTCGCTACGCGTTTCGCGCGTAAGTTCACCGACGACGTCGAGTTCTCGCCGGAAGACGGCAGCCGTTCGGACCTCGATTTCCTGTGCAGGGTTTTGGAAGCGGTGATCGATGAAGGCGCAACCATCATCAATATTCCCGATACGGTCGGTTACGCCGTGCCGGAAGGCTATGGCAACCTGATCAAGACCATCCGTGAACGCGTGCCGAATTCGGACAAGGCGGTGTGGTCCGTGCATTGCCACGATGACCTCGGCATGGCGGTGGCGAATTCACTGGCCGGCGTGCACATCGGCGGCGCGCGTCAGATCGAATGCACCATCAACGGTCTGGGCGAGCGCGCAGGCAACACGGCGCTCGAAGAAGTCGTGATGGCGATGAAAACGCGCAAGGATTACTACGGGCTGGAACTCGGTATCGATACAACGCATATTGTGCCAACGTCGAAGCTCGTCTCGCAGATCACCGGCTTTGTCGTGCAGCCGAACAAGGCTGTTGTGGGCGCGAACGCGTTTGCGCACGCGTCCGGGATTCACCAGGATGGCGTGCTCAAAGCGCGCGATACCTACGAAATCATGCGTGCCGAAGACGTGGGCTGGTCGACCAACAAGATCGTGCTCGGCAAGTTGTCGGGTCGTAACGCGTTCAAGCAGCGCCTGGAAGATCTCGGCGTGACGCTGGAATCGGAAACGGATGTGAACGCCGCGTTCGTGCGCTTCAAGGAGCTCGCCGATCGTAAATCCGAGATCTTCGACGAAGACATCATGGCGATCGTCTCCGAAGAATCGGCGGAAATGCAGGCGAAGGAAACGTTCCGCTTCGTGTCGCTGGCTCAGCACTCGGAAACGGGCGAGCAGCCGCATGCACGCGTGGTGTTCGCTGTCGACGGCATTGAAGTGCAGGGTGAATCGCGTGGTAACGGTCCGGTCGATGCCACGCTGCACGCGATCGAATCGAAGGTGACGAGCGGCGCCGAGCTGGTGTTGTATTCGGTGAACGCGATTACCACGGGCACGCAGGCTCAGGGCGAAGTGACCGTGCGTTTGTCGAAGAGCGGCCGGATCGTGAACGGCGTGGGCACGGACCCGGACATTGTGGCGGCATCGGCGAAGGCGTATCTCGCGGCGCTGAACAAGCTGCATTCGAAGGTTGAAAAGCTGAATCCGCAGCTTTCCTCAATTTGATTCGATGAGTTGATTCGATTGAGTTGATTCGGTTGAGCGAAGCGCATATCCGGCGTTTTATCGGTTAAAAACGGCCCTCGCCAAAAGCGAGGGCTGTTTTTCATTGCAGCTTTATTTCACCGGCGCCCGTTTGAAAAACGCCATGCGCTGCTGCAAACTCGGCCGTTCGCGCGCTGTGCGTTCAAGCTGTCGGCATTCCACATGAATGCCGCGCGCGGGGGCATCGGCGACGAATTTATCGATTACTTCGCGCACGTCGGGATCGACGAAATCCGCACGGCTCGCATCCACGATCACCGTTGCGTTGTCCGGAATTTGCCTCAGGTGGTGCTTGAGCGACACCTTGCCGAGAAACGACACGTCCTTGCGAAACGACAGCAGGAAGTGGTCGTCATGCTGCGCGATGGTGATAGGGCGCTGCAGATTCGCGTGAATCGCGAGCCCGATACTGCATGCAATACCCAGCAGAATGCCGATCAGCAGATCGGTCGTCAGCACGCCCACAATTGTCACGATAAACGGCGCAAAGCGTTCGAATCCCTGCCTTGCAACGGCTGTAAACAGCGACGGTTTCGCCAGCTTCAGTCCTGTGAAAATCAGGATCGCGGCGAGACAGGCGAGCGGAATCAAATTGATCACGGCCGTCAGCGCGAAGACGCTCGCGAGCAGCAAGACGCCGTGTATGACGGCCGACCAGCGGCTCTGCGCGCCCGCGTGCACATTGGCGGAACTTCGCACAATGACCGATGTGATCGGCAACGCACCGATCGCGCCCGCCATCATATTGCCGATACCCTGCGCCTTGAGTTCCCGGTCCGGGTGAGCGGTGCGCTTCTTCGGATCGATCTGTTCAACCGCTTCGAGGCTTAGCAAGGTCTCCAGGCTTGCGACGATGGCAAGCGTCGTCGCGAGCCGCCAGACATCTGGATTGACGAGTTGCGCGAAGGCCGGCCAGTCGAATGCGGCGTTCAACGCCGCGAACGAAGCCAGTGACGGCAACAGCACGCGATGCTCCGCTGGCGGTGCGAAGCCGGGCGCGGCGAAGTCGAGCGCCAGCGTAATCGCAATACCGAGGATGACTACCGCGAGCGGAGCGGGCAGCGCGCGCACCAACGCAAAGCGGCGCATTGCCTTCGTTTCCCAGCCAGCCAGAATGGCGATGGACAGCGCGGCGACGGCGCACGCCGCGAGGGACATCGCGCCGAACGGCGTGTCGAGTGTGCCGGCGGTTTGCGCGGCGATGTGAGCGCCGCCGTTGGCAAAACCAGCGGCAAGCGGCACCTGCTTGATGATCAGCAACAAGCCAATGGCGGCGAGCATGCCCTTGATAACCGACGACGGCACGTATGCGGCGAAGCGTCCGGCCCTCAGCATGCCGAAGCCGAACTGGATCACGCCCGCGAGCATCACGGCCATCAGGAAGGTCGAAAAACTGCCGAGCTTGGCAATGCCATCAACGACGATGACGACCAGTCCCGCCGCCGGCCCGCTCACGCTCAAGTGCGAGCCGCTGAGCAGCGCAACGACCAGCCCGCCGATAATGCCCGACAGCAAGCCGGCAAATGGTTCGACGCCGGATGCGTTGGCGATGCCGAGACACAGCGGCATCGCGACAAGAAAGACGACGGTGCCCGCGAAGAGATCACGCGGGAAGGTTGCGAACGTTTCACGTAGGGTCATGAGCTTTTTTTGAGCGCGAGTTGGAGCATGCGATGCCAGGAAACGCATCGCACGGTGAAGGTTGGCAACGTGAGATTGGGTAGCGAGTGCGGCTTGTTAGTGACGGGCGGTTTCGATTACGCGTTGGGCTGCGCTAGGCGCCGGTACCGGTTCTGCCACTGCATTCGATGGGGCAATTGGCTCGCCCCCGGTCTCGGCTTCGCCAGGGTTTCCAGATGAAAGCACCTTGATGCGGCCATCGCGCAGACCGAAGATCCACCCGTGAACGCGCGGTGGACGCTCGGCGTCGCGCACGATGGCTGTATCGCGTAACGCGCTCACTTGTTCGAGCACGCTCAGTTCTGCCAGCCGGTCGATGCGTGAATCCATTGTGCCCATGGCGTCGAGTTCGCTGCTGTGCGTACGCGCCAGCGCACACAGCGGGGCAATGCGACGGTTGACGTGGGGCAGTGCGTCGGATAACGGCAGCAACGACGCTCGCACGCCGCCGCACCCGTAGTGTCCGCACACGATCACGTCGTCGACTTTCAAGACGTTCACCGCGTATTCAAGGACGCTCATGGTGTTGTCGTCGTCGGGTGAAAAGAGGTTCGCAATGTTGCGATGGACGAATAAATCGCCGGGCTTCGAGTGCGTGATGGTTTCGGCCGGCACGCGGCTGTCGGAACATCCAAGCCACAGGACGGTTGGGCTTTGACCCTGGGCCAGGGTTTCGAAAAAATCCGGGTCGCTGGCGGCAACTTCAGCCGCCCAGCCGACGTTTTCAACCAGCATGCGTTTGGGTCGATTCATGGCTATCAGCTCCAAAAGCGTAATGAGAGGCGCAACACTGCAACGGTGAAATTATCGCTGGAAATGGGCTTCCCGCGTCATGCGTCATGGCCGCGCTGCAATGAAACATTACAAATTACTTTCTATCAAAAGGTCCCGGCAGTCCAGGCATAAAAAAATGCCGCTCTTTCGGGGCGGCATTTTTTTTCGTGGACAAGAGATTTCTTCGGTGCTTATCAGGCGAAATCAGAAGAAATTCCGTTGGTCGGGATCGTGAAGCGGGTCGGGCGTTTTTTGCGTCAGGCGCAGCGTGCCCTGGTCGTCGAAGTAAAAGCTGTACATCATGTACCAGACGTTTGCCTCCATGTACCGGTACGTCCAAACCTCGCGTTTCATCAACGGGAAGTAAGATGTCTCCACCGGACGGCCGAAGTTGATCAGTACGTCCTTGCGCGTCCAGGTGCCGATCTGCGCTTTGAAGAACTCGTTTTCATCGAGGACCTGGCGCACGCTCACGATCTTTCCCGATGCATCGATATCCGCCGCCGTGGTCACCTCGCCCAGCGGTTGAGTCGGCCACATCAGGCGCTTGCCACCGTTCGGCAAGTCGTAGACCTCTTTCGGCGGCCCCAGTTTTGCCGTGATGGTGGACGAGTCCGCGCCCGCCTGGTAGTTCTGCCACGGCTGTGCGCACGCCGTAAGCAGAAGGGCGAGTGCCATTACTGCCGCGGGTTTTCGTATTGCCTTGCTCAACATTGAAGCCTCCTTCGTATTCGTTTGCGCGCCGTATCCACAATCGGTCGTGGGTTTTTCTGCTGATCTGCGCTGTATCGCTCATTTTGACATGCGGGGTAGGCGGGCGGTTTTGATCGCGGTCGTCAGGAAGTGCCTATGACATATAGGTGGAACGCGCGGGCTCGGGTGGCTATTCCATTTCCGTTCGCATTTTCCTCTGCGGTTGCACGCGGCGTACCGAACGCCCTATGATCCGCGATTCGCTTCGCTGTCATTTATCCATGGATGAACTGTAATGAACTGTATGGGTCCCGGCCTTGGCCCCGGCTTGTCGCGCGTGGTTTCTCTCAGGGCAAGTGTTCGGTTCCTGCCGGCAGGGTGGTCCAGGTTGCTCGGCCGCGCATCGCGAGCTGGTAAGCGCCTGGGTGGTTCGTTGCTGGTGGCGTCATGTGTTGGCAGCGCGGTGGTTACTCCTGCGTTTGCGGCGGACGCCGCTCCTGGTTTGTCTCCCATCCGCATCGCGATGATCGAAGGCATGTCCGGTCCGTTCGCGAACGCGGGCGCGGCCGTCGAGCGCAATCTGCACTTTGGCGTGGAGCGTGTGAACGCGAACGGCGGCGTAACCTTGCCCGATGGCAAACACCCGCTGCAACTCGTGGTTCTCGATGGCAAGGGCAGCAGCGAAGCCAGCCTCGTCCAGTTGCGTGCCGCCATCGACCAGAATATTGGCTTTGTCATGCAGGGCAATAGCTCGGCGGTTGCCGCGGCGCTCATCGACGCCATCAATAAACAAAACTCACGCGATCCTCAACACCGCGTGGTGTTCCTCAATTATTCCGCCGACGACCCCGCGCTCACCAACGCGGATTGCAGCTTCTGGCATTTTCGCTTTGATGCCCACGCCGGCATGCGCATGAACGCGCTCGCCGATGTCATCCAGCAAGATAAATCGGTGAAAAAAGTCTATTTGGTCAACCAGGACTACAGCTTTGGCCACGACGTCAGCCTTGAAGCCCAGCGCGCGCTGAAGGAGCGCCGCCCGGACATTGCGATCGTCGCCGATGAATTCATCCCCGCCGGCCGCGTGAAGGACTTCGCGCCGTACATTGCCAAGATCCGCGCAAGCGGCGCCGACGCGGTGATCACCGGCAACTGGGGCAACGACCTTACGCTGCTCGTCAAAGCCGCTCGCGAACAAGGGCTGGACACGCATTTCTATACGTTCTACGGCAACAGCCTGGGCGCGCCTGCCGCTCTCGGCGACGCCGGCGTAAAACACGTCGTGGCGGTGGCTGACTGGCATCCGAACGCAGGCGCCACGGCGTCGGATGCCTATTACGAGGCGTTCCGCACCCGTTTCCCCGCACCCGCCGACGATTACCTCTTCCTGCGCATGCCGCTTATGATCGAGATGCTCGCGCAGGCCATGGAGAAAGCACACAGCGCCGACCCGACCGCGGTCGCTCACGCGCTGGAGGGCATGAAGCTGGACGAAGGCTTCCAGGCGACGGAAATGCGCGCCACCGACCATCAACTGATCCAGCCCCTTTACGTGATGGAAATGGATAAGGCGGGCTCACCTGGTGTGCGTTTTGACAACGAAGGTTCCGGCTTTGGCTTTCGGACGCTGCTCAAAATTCCGTCAGCCCAGACCGCCATGCCGACCACGTGCCAGATGAAGCGCCCGGCGTCGTGAATGCGGCCAAGCTTGGGCCCCACGCCTATTGCGCAATTTCCGCTGCTGTCCGCAACCCGGTCGACGGCAAAAGCCGCTGTGCTATAATTCGCGACTTGCCGTACTCAGGGTTGGTGGAGTGGTAGGTTGCAAAGCCCGCTAAAAACGTTCCTCAGACCCGTCCGGCAAGGAAGTCCAACGTCGAGTGATCAGTTAGGTATCGACTGTAAGTCGGGCTGAAAATCGGCTGAGGAAAGATGTAGAAAGCCCACGGCACGGCCCTTCTTCCGTGACCGCCTGTCCGTTTCAAAGGAAAATTAAATGTCTACCGTAGCAGTTGCTCATGCAAAGAAGTCCGACGTTGTCGCAGAATATGCGCGCGCCGCTAACGATACCGGATCGCCAGAAGTGCAGGTTGCACTGCTGACCACCCGTATCAACGAACTGACCGTTCACTTCAAGGCTCACACGAAGGATCACCACAGCCGCCGCGGCCTGCTGCGCATGGTGAGCCGCCGTCGTAAGCTGCTCGATTACCTCAAGGGCAAAGACGCTGACCGTTATCGCTCGCTGATCGAGAAGCTGGGTCTGCGCAAGTAAGCGGCTAGCGTTCACAACGAAATGCCTGTGTCAGTCTGCTGATACAGGCATTTTGTTTTTGAACGGCGCGCTCGTAATGGGCGGAGAAGGGAAAGTAGCGGGAATTATCGAAGGCTTGCATTAAAGCCAACCCCGGATCGGAAACCGATTCGACTACAGGACCGGGCTTAGCAGAAGAGTTTTGTGTCATTCCAGCGCGTCATGCGCATCGCGTGTCGTGTTGCGTTGGAATGACATATACCTCTCTTTTCGCGCGGTTCCGGTCATCGCTTGGCTTCGCCGTTTTTTTACCGTGTGCACGGACTCCGGATGCTCCGGAATCCACGACAACACGTCAGGAAACACGCGAGGCATAACGAAGAAGGAGTGAGAATGTTTAAAAAGATCGTCAAGGAATTCAAGTGGGGACAACACAACGTTCGCCTGGAAACAGGTGAAATCGCGCGCCAGGCTGGCGGCGCGGTCATCGTTGATATCGAAGATACCGTGGTGCTCGCGACGGTTGTCGGCGCGAAAACGGCAAAGCCGGGTCAAGACTTCTTCCCGCTGACCGTCGACTATCTGGAAAAGACCTACGCAGCCGGCAAGATCCCGGGTGGTTTCTTCCGTCGCGAAGGCCGTCCGTCGGAAGGTGAGACGCTGATCTCGCGTTTGATCGACCGTCCGTTGCGTCCGCTGTTCCCCGAAGGCTTCTACAACGAAGTCCAGGTTGTGATTCACGTGTTGTCGCTGAATCCGGATGTGCCCGCTGACATTCCTGCGCTGATCGGCGCATCGGCGGCCCTGGCTATCTCCGGCTTGCCGTTCAACGGCCCGGTGGGCGCCGCTCGCGTCGCGTACATCAACAACGAATTCGTGCTGAATCCGACCCGTCCGCAGATGAAGGAATCGGCACTCGATTTGATCGTCGCCGGTACGGAGCGCGCGGTGTTGATGGTGGAATCGGAAGCGCAGCAACTGACCGAAGAAGTCATGCTGGCCGCTGTGGTGTTTGGTCATGACCAGATGCAAGTGGCTATCGACGCAATCCACGAACTGGTCGCCGAAGGTGGCAAGCCGGAATGGGATTGGACGCCGGCGCCGAAGAACGAGCCGCTGATCGCACGCGTGACGGAACTGGCGCAAGCCGAACTGAACGCCGTGTACCAGATCCGCGACAAATCGGCTCGCACCGCGAAGCTGAAGGAAGTCTACGCAGCAACGACCGCAAAGCTGACCGAAGAAGCTGTTGCCAAGGGTGAGACGCCGGCTGACAAGGCGAGCATCGGCAACGTGATGTTCGACATCGAAGCAAAGATCGTCCGTACGCAGATCCTGAACGGCGAACCGCGTATTGACGGCCGCGACACGCGCACCGTCCGTCCGATCGAAATCCGTACCGGCGTGCTGCCGCGTACGCACGGTTCGGCTTTGTTCACGCGCGGAGAAACGCAAGCGCTCGTGATCGCGACGCTGGGCACGAAGGGCGACGAACAGAACATCGACGCGCTCGAAGGCGAGTATCGCGAACGCTTCATGCTTCACTACAACATGCCTCCTTTCGCGACCGGCGAAACGGGTCGCGTCGGTTCGCCGAAGCGCCGCGAAATCGGTCACGGCCGTCTGGCCAAGCGCGCATTGGCGGCTTGCCTGCCAAGCGCCGACGAATTCGGCTACTCCATCCGCGTTGTGTCGGAAATCACGGAATCGAACGGTTCGTCGTCCATGGCTTCGGTCTGCGGCGGCTGTCTCGCGCTGATGGACGCTGGGGTGCCCATGAAGGCGCACGTCGCGGGTATTGCGATGGGCCTGATTCTGGAAGGCAACAAGTTTGCAGTATTGACCGACATCCTGGGCGACGAAGATCACCTCGGCGACATGGACTTCAAGGTGGCGGGCACGGCGCAAGGCGTGACGGCGCTTCAGATGGACATCAAGATCCAGGGCATCACGAAGGAAATCATGCAGGTCGCGCTCGCGCAGGCGAAGGAAGGCCGCATGCATATCCTCGGCAAGATGACGACCGCTGTTCCGGGTACGAACACGAACCTGTCGGACTATGCGCCGCGCATGATCACCATGAAGATCAATCCGGAGAAGATCCGCGACGTGATCGGCAAGGGCGGTTCGGTAATCCGTGCGTTGACCGAAGAAACCAACACGACCATCGACATTTCGGACGACGGCGTGGTGACTATCGCTAGCACGAGCAGCGAAGGCATGGCGGAAGCGAAGAAGCGCATTGAGAACATCACGGCTGAAGTGGAAGTGGGCCAGGTCTACGAAGGCCCGGTACTCAAATTGCTGGACTTCGGCGCGATCGTGAATATTCTTCCGGGTAAGGATGGTCTGCTGCACATCTCGGAAATCGTCAACGAGCGCATCAAGGACATCAACGACTACCTGAAGGAAGGCCAGATCGTGAAGGTCAAGGTCATCCAGACAGACGAAAAGGGTCGTGTTCGTTTGTCAGCGAAGGCTTTGTTGAACGAAGGCGGCGCGCCTATCGAACCGATCCAGCCGACGCAGCAGTAATGCGGTAAGTTCGGAGGGCCGGCGCGTGAAGTTCGCGCGCCGGCCGTTTTCGAATCTGATGGTTCGAATGTGATTCGATGTTATTGCGGGTTTCGGGGTAATGAGCCCGCAATGCCATGGGGTTATGCATCGGTGTTACGCGAGTGTGACTTGAAGGGAATAAGCAGATGAAAGCCATCGAAATCACCGAGTTCGGCGCGCCCGATGTATTGAAGCTGGGCGAGCGTTCCATGCCGGAGCCGAAAGCCGGCGAAGTGCTGATCAAGGTCGCGGCGTCGGGCGTGAATCGCCCGGACGTGTTCCAGCGCAAGGGCGGCTATGCTCCGCCGCCGGGTGCGTCGGATCTGCCGGGGCTGGAAGTGGCAGGCGAGATCGTGCGGGGCGACTTCGATCCGAAGCACAATCCGTTCGGTTTGAAGGTTGGCGATCGTGTCTGTGCGCTGCTCGCGGGCGGCGGTTATGCCGAATACGCGTGCGCGCCGCTCGATCAATGCTTGCCGGTGCCGAAGGGGTTGACGGACATTGAGGCGGCATCGCTGCCGGAAACGTTCTTCACGGTCTGGAGCAACGTATTCGAACGCGCGCATCTGGGCAAGGGTGAGAACGGTGCGGAAGAAACGCTGCTGATCCAGGGCGGATCGAGCGGTATCGGCGTGACGGCCATTCAGATTGCAAAGGCGCTGGGGCATCGCGTGTTCGTGACGGCCGGAAACGACGAGAAGTGTCAGGCGTGTGAAAAACTGGGCGCAGAACGCGCGATTAACTACAACACGGAAGATTTCGTCGATGTCGTGAAGTCGCTGACGAACGATCGCGGCGTGGATGTGATCCTCGACATGGTCGCCGGCGACTATCTTCCGCGTGAACTGAAGGCGCTGGCCGACGGTGGACGGGTGGTGGTGATCGCAACGCTGGGTGGTTCGAAGGCCGAGATCAACCTCAACGAAGTGCTGCGCCGTCGTTTAGTGATTACCGGGTCCACATTGCGGCCGCGTTCAGTCGCGTTCAAAGGCAGGGTTGCGGTACAGCTGAAGACGCAGGTGTGGCCGGAAATTGAAGCCGGGCGGATCAAGCCTGTCATTCATCAGGTTTTCCCCGCCGATCAGGCTGCCGCTGCTCACGCGTTGATGGAAGGCGGTACGCACATTGGCAAGATCATGCTGGACTGGAGTCAGGTCGCCTGATTCCGGGTCGCGAAGTTGAAATGAACGGCGTATCAGGTTTCGTCGTTTGACCGTTTTCGGCTGGGCACAGTAAAATCGCATGTTGTGCTGGCGCGTTGCGTCCAAAAGTTCCATTTTTTCTATTTCAATGATCGGCAGCCTCGCTGCTACGAGACAAATGCCGAAAGAACAAGCCAAACGTGCAAAGCTGGTGGTCGGTAACTGGAAGATGCACGGCCGTCTGGCTGAGAACGCGGTCTTGATGCAAGCGGTGGCCGCGGGCGCCGCGACGTTGCAGAACGGTGTGCGCGCAGCGGTTTGCGTGCCCGCGCCGTATCTGGCGCAGGCGCAGGCGCTGCTGGGCGGATCGGTGGTCGCGTGGGGTGTCCAGGACGTGTCAGCCCACACACAGGGCGCTTACACCGGCGAAGTCGCCGCAGACATGGCGGCGGATTTTGATGCAACGTTCGCAATCGTCGGTCACTCGGAGCGGCGCGCCTATCATGGCGAGCATTCGGACCTGGTCGCGGTGAAGGCGCAACGAGCCCTGGAAGCGGGGCTGACACCCATTGTGTGCGTGGGCGAAACGCTGGAGCAGCGTGACAACGGTTTGACAGAACAAGTGGTCAGCACGCAACTGGAAGCGGTGTTGCTGGTGTTGAGCGAAGCCCAAGCGTCGAAGATCGTCGTGGCCTATGAGCCGGTCTGGGCGATCGGCACGGGAAAAAGCGCAACGACGGCGCAGGCGCAACAGGTTCACGCATTCCTGCGGGCGCGACTGGCGGGCAAGGGCGCGGCAGTGGCAGACGTCCCAGTGTTGTACGGCGGCAGCGTCAAGCCGGAGAATGCGGAAGAATTATTCGCTCAACAGGACATCGACGGCGGATTGATTGGCGGTGCATCGCTGAAGTCGAACGATTTTCTTGCGATTTGCCGGGCGGCACAAAACGTTTCGGTTTAATCACCGAGTTTAAGCTTTCGAATGTGTAAGCATTAAAAGCGTGACGCAACAGTGTCATGTGAACATTAAAGAGTCGGGTGAACGCAATGCTGTATTTAAAGACTTTGATTATCGTCGTCCAGTTGTTGTCGGCGTTTGGTGTTATCGGGCTGGTATTGTTGCAGCACGGTAAAGGCGCAGACATGGGCGCGGCCTTCGGTAGTGGTGCGTCGGGAAGTCTGTTCGGGGCAACTGGCTCGGCCAACTTCCTGTCGCGTACAACGGCCGTGCTCGCTGCCGTGTTTTTCATCTCGACATTGACGCTGACGTATCTCGGCAGCTACAAGCCGGCAGCCTCTGCAGGCTTGCTGGGCGGGGCAGCAGTGACCGCGCCCGCGGTGCATCCGGCTATTGGTGCTTCGGCTTCAGCAGGTGCTTCAGCGCCGGTCGCATCGTCGGGTCCTGGTTCTGACGTTCCGAAATAATTTTTCGCGTGGATCGCTTTTTGTGCGTTGAACAAACTGGTTAACCCGGTTATAATTTTGTTCTTGAAGCGATTCCCGGCAATAAGAAGTTGTTTTTCCGGATTGCAAGACAGTGCCGACGTGGTGAAATTGGTAGACACGCTATCTTGAGGGGGTAGTGGCGAAAGCTGTGCGAGTTCGAGTCTCGCCGTCGGCACCAAAAAGTTATCCAATGCCAGCCGCATGCATTGCTTCGGCTGGCATTGTCGCTTCTGGCGAGTGAATTTGCTCAAAGTCTCTTGTGCATGTTTCTTGTCTTTAGTTGAAAATCGGTTGGGCAGTCGTCCCGGCCGGCACACCAGATCAAACCGATTTGAGGATAGTCGTGAATCTCTCAGCCTATTATCCCGTCTTGCTGTTTCTCGTCGTGGGCACCGGTTTAGGCATCGCTCTAGTCAGCATCGGTAAGGTTCTCGGTCCCCATAAGCCTGACACAGAAAAGAACGCGCCTTACGAGTGCGGCTTCGAGGCATTCGAAGACGCGCGGATGAAGTTCGATGTGCGTTACTATCTCGTCGCTATTCTGTTCATTATTTTCGACCTCGAAACCGCGTTCCTGTTTCCGTGGGGCGTCGCCCTGCGCGACATCGGCTGGCCTGGTTTCCTGTCAATGATGGTTTTTCTGCTCGAGTTTCTTCTTGGTTTCGCCTACATCTGGAGAAAGGGTGGGCTGGACTGGGAGTGACGGTGTAACGGGCGCGGCGGGTTGAGGTTCACCTGATCACCGGATTGCTGGGCGGCTTTGGCTGGCTGCTCATCTGGAGTGAAAGCAAATGAGTATCGAAGGGGTCTTGAAGGAAGGGTTTGTCACCACCACGGCTGACAAGCTTATCAACTGGACGCGCACGGGTTCGCTGTGGCCCATGACGTTCGGTCTGGCGTGTTGCGCGGTCGAGATGATGCATGCGGGTGCTGCTCGCTACGATCTGGATCGTTTCGGCGTCGTGTTTCGTCCGAGTCCGCGGCAGTCGGACGTGATGATCGTCGCTGGCACGCTGTGCAACAAGATGGCGCCGGCGCTGCGCAAGGTCTATGACCAGATGGCCGAGCCGCGCTGGGTCATTTCCATGGGTTCGTGCGCCAACGGCGGTGGTTACTACCACTATTCGTATTCCGTCGTGCGCGGATGTGACCGGATCGTACCGGTCGACGTCTACGTGCCCGGGTGCCCGCCGACGGCTGAAGCGCTGGTGTATGGCGTGATTCAGTTGCAGGCGAAAATTCGCCGCACCAGCACCATCGCTCGCCAGTAATTGTCGTTAGTATGTGCGCCGTCTGTCATGGCGCACATAAGCACGTCAGTCAGCGCTGTTGAAGTCACGGCATTGAAGTCCCTGAAGTCCCATTAAGCGTCACCAAGGCCAGAGCCTCCCAATATGGCAAGCAAACTCGAGACCCTGAAAGCGAACCTCGAGGCGGCGTTCGGCGACCGCCTGCAAAGCATCACCGAGTCGCTCGGGCAACTGACTATTGTCGTCAAAGCTGCGAACTACGCCGACGTGCTGCTCAAGCTGCGCGACGACCGTTCGCTCGGCTTCGAACAACTCGTCGACCTGTGCGGCGTCGACTACTCCACGTACGGCGAAGGCGCCTACGAAGGCCCGCGTTTCGCGGCCGTCCTCCATCTTCTTTCGATCGCGAACAACTGGCGTCTGCGCGTGCGCGTGTTCGCACCGGACGACGAAGTGCCGATCGTTCCGTCGGCTGTCGATGTCTGGTCGTCGGCGAACTGGTACGAACGGGAAGCATTCGACCTGTTCGGTATCGTCTTCGAAGGTCACCCGGACCTGCGCCGCATTCTCACCGACTACGGTTTTATCGGCCATCCGTTCCGCAAGGACTTCCCGGTGTCGGGTTATGTCGAAATGCGTTACGACGCCGAAGAGAAGCGCGTTGTGTACCAGCCAGTGACGATCGAGCCGCGCGAAATCACGCCGCGCGTGATCCGCGAGGACCGCTATGGCGGTCTGAAACACTAAGAGAACGCCATGGCAGAGATCAAGAACTACACGCTCAATTTCGGCCCGCAACACCCGGCCGCGCACGGTGTGCTGCGCCTCGTGCTGGAACTGGACGGCGAAGTAATTCAGCGCGCCGATCCGCATATCGGCCTGTTGCATCGCGCGACTGAAAAGCTCGCGGAATCGAAGACCTTCATTCAGTCCGTGCCGTACATGGACCGTCTCGACTACGTGTCGATGATGGTCAACGAGCACGGCTACGTAATGGCGATCGAGAAGCTGCTCGGCATTGACATCCCGGTTCGCGCGAAATATATCCGCGTGCTGTTCGACGAAATCACGCGTGTGCTGAACCACCTGATGTGGATCGGCTCGCACGCGCTCGACGTCGGCGCAATGGCGGTGTTTTTGTACGCGTTCCGCGAACGCGAAGACCTGATGGACGTGTACGAAGCGGTATCCGGCGCACGGATGCACGCGGCGTATTACCGTCCGGGCGGCGTGTATCGCGATCTGCCTGACGCAATGCCGCAATACAAGGCGTCGAAAATCCGCAATGCGAAGGCGTTGTCGCGGATGAACGAAACCCGTCAGGGTTCGTTGCTCGATTTCATCGAAGACTTCTTTAACCGCTTTCCGAAATGTGTCGATGAGTACGAGACGCTGCTGACCGATAACCGTATCTGGAAGCAGCGGCTGGTGGGTATCGGCGTGGTCAGTCCTGAGCGCGCACTGCAGCTCGGCATGACCGGCGCGATGCTGCGCGGCTCGGGCATTGAATGGGATCTGCGCAAGAAGCAGCCGTATGAAGTCTACGATCAACTGGACTTTGATATTCCGGTTGGCGTGAACGGCGACTGCTATGACCGCTATCTCGTGCGTGTGGAAGAAATGCGCCAGTCCACCCGCATCGCGAAACAATGTATTGACTGGCTTCGTAAGAATCCAGGCCCGGTGATGGTCGACAATCACAAGATTGCACCGCCTTCGCGCGTGGGCATGAAGACCAACATGGAAGAGCTGATTCACCACTTCAAGCTCTTTACGGAAGGTTTTCACGTTCCCGAAGGTGAAACGTATGCGGCGGTCGAGCATCCGAAGGGCGAGTTTGGCATTTATCTGATTTCGGATGGTGCGAACAAGCCGTATCGACTGAAGATTCGTGCTCCGGGTTATGCGCATCTTGCTTCACTCGACGAAATGGCTCGCGGTCACATGATTGCGGACGCGGTGACGATCATCGGCACGCAGGACATCGTGTTCGGCGAGATCGATCGCTGACATGACGTCGCCAGGAAACTGCGCCGCACCACGCCGGCATGCACGCGCAACAGCGCTGAGCATGCCGGCGAACCAACAACAGCAGGACGCCAGGTCTGCCGCAAAAGAAGCGCGCGGTGGGTTTTCGTTCGGTAGGAACTGAAAGAGTCGTGTCTGAAATGATCTCAGCTGAAGGCCTGAAAGAAATCGATCGCGCGATCGCGAAATATCCCGTGGACCAGAAACAGTCCGCGGTGATGTCGGCGTTGACCGTTGCTCAGGAAGAGCACGGCTGGCTGTCGCCGGAACTCATGCAGTTTGTCGCCGATTACCTCAGCATGCCCGCCGTGGCCGTGCAGGAAGTGGCGACGTTCTACACCATGTACGAGACCGCGCCGGTCGGCAAACACAAGATCACGCTCTGTACGAACCTGCCGTGCCAACTCGGTCCGGACGGCGGTTCGGAAAGCGCGGCTGAATACCTGAAGCAAAAGCTCGGCATCGACTTTGGCGAAACCACCGCTGACGGTAAATTCACCTTGAAAGAAGGCGAATGTTTCGGCGCGTGCGGCGATGCACCCGTGTTGCTCGTGAACAATCATCGTATGTGCAGTTTCATGAGCCGCGAGCGGATCGACACGCTCCTCGAGGAACTATCGAAATGACGTCTCTTCACGATCGCCACATCCAGCCCCTGATTCTCGCCGGCCTCAACGGCGAAAACTGGCACCTTGAAGACTATGTCGCGCGCGGCGGTTACGCCCAGCTGCGCCGCATTCTCGAAGAAAAAATCCCGCAAGAGCAGGTCATTGCCGACGTCAAGGCGTCGGGCCTGCGCGGGCGCGGCGGTGCGGGTTTCCCGACCGGTCTCAAGTGGAGCTTCATGCCCCGTCAGTTTCCGGGGCAGAAGTATCTCGTCTGCAATTCGGACGAAGGGGAGCCGGGCACGTTCAAAGACCGCGACATCCTGCGCTGGAATCCGCATTCGCTGATCGAAGGCATGGCTATTGGCGCGTATGCCATGGGCATCACGGTCGGCTACAACTATATTCACGGCGAGATTTTCGAGGTCTACAAGATCTTCGAGCAGGCGCTTGAAGAAGCGCGTGCGGCCGGTTATCTCGGTGCGAATATTCTCGGTTCAGGCTTCTCGTTCGAACTGCATGCGCACCATGGTTACGGCGCGTATATCTGCGGCGAAGAAACTGCGTTGCTCGAGTCGTTGGAAGGCAAGAAGGGCCAACCGCGCTTCAAGCCGCCGTTCCCGGCGAGCTTCGGCGTGTACGGCAAGCCGACCACGATCAACAACACCGAAACGTTCGCAGCCGTCCCGTTCTTGCTGGCTATTGGCCCGCAGAAGTATCTCGAGATCGGTCGGCCGAACAACGGCGGCACGAAGATCTTCTCGGTCGCCGGCGACGTCAATCGTCCGGGCAACTTCGAAGTGCCGCTCGGTACGTCGTTCGCAACCTTGCTCGATCTGGCCGGCGGTGTGCGCGGCAAGTCGGTGAAAGCGGTGATCCCCGGTGGATCGTCGGCACCGGTGATTCCGGGCGAGATCATGTTGAATACCGACATGGACTACGACTCCATCGCGAAAGCCGGGTCAATGCTCGGTTCGGGCGCCGTGATCGTGATGAACGAAACACGCTGCATGGTGCGCTCGCTGCTGCGCCTGTCTTACTTCTATTACGAAGAGTCGTGCGGTCAATGCACGCCTTGCCGTGAAGGTACGGGCTGGCTGTATCGCGTGGTGCATCGGATCGAACACGGACTCGGGCGCAAGGAAGACCTGGATCTGCTGAACTCGGTCGCGGAAAACATCATGGGACGCACCATTTGTGCACTCGGCGACGCGGCGGCCATGCCGGTGCGCGGCATGCTGAAGCACTTCTGGGACGAATTCGAATATCACGTCGAGCACAAACATTGTCTCGTCGACGGACATGCGCATCACGCGCACACGTCCGAAGCGCTTACCGCGTGATCAGGCATCAGGCCAAGGACCATTCCCCATCATGGTTGAATTAGAAATCGACGGCAAAAGTGTAGAAGTGCCTGAAGGCAGCATGGTGATCCAGGCTGCGCATAAGGTTGATACATACATTCCGCACTTTTGCTATCACAAGAAACTGTCGATCGCGGCGAACTGCCGGATGTGCCTGGTCGAAGTCGAGAAAATGCCAAAGGCGGTTCCCGCCTGTGCCACGCCGGTGTCGGCGGGCATGATCGTGCGCACGAAATCGGACAAGGCTGTGAAGGCGCAGCAGTCCGTGATGGAATTCCTGCTGATCAACCACCCGCTCGATTGCCCGATTTGCGATCAGGGCGGCGAATGTCAGTTGCAAGACTTGGCCGTGGGTTACGGCAAATCGCAATCGCGCTACAACGAAGAAAAGCGCGTGGTGTTCCACAAGAACGTCGGACCGCTGATCTCGATGGAAGAGATGACGCGTTGCATTCATTGCACGCGTTGCGTCCGTTTCGGTCAGGAAGTGGCCGGCGTGATGGAACTCGGCATGCTAGGTCGTGGCGAGCACTCGGAAATCACGTCGTTTGTCGGCAAGACGGTGGACTCCGAACTGTCGGGCAACATGATCGACCTGTGCCCGGTTGGTGCGTTGACGAGCAAGCCGTTCCGCTACAGCGCCCGCACGTGGGAGTTGTCGCGCCGCAAGTCGATCAGCCCGCACGATTCCGTCGGCGCGAACCTGGTCGTGCAGGTCAAGAACAACCGCGTGATGCGCGTTCTGCCGATGGAAAACGAAGCCATCAACGAATGCTGGATCTCGGACAAGGATCGTTTCTCGTATGAAGCGCTGAACAGCGACGAACGTCTCACACAGCCCATGCTCAAGCAGGGCGGCAAGTGGATCGAGACCGACTGGCAGACAGCGCTGGAATACGTGGCGAAGGGTATCAAGGGCATTACGGCCGATCACGGCGCGAATCAGATCGCTGCCCTGGCTACGCCGCATAGCACGGTCGAAGAACTGTATTTGCTGAAGCAATTCGCTGAAGGCGTGGGATCGCCGAACGTCGACTTCCGTCTGCGTCAAAGCGATTTCTCGGCGCCGGTTTCGGACAGCGCACCGTGGCTTGGCATGAAGATCGCAGACCTGACGAATATCGACACAGCGTTTGTCGTCGGTTCGTTCCTGCGTCGCGATCATCCGCTGTTTGCGGCACGCCTGCGTCAGGCAGCCAAGGGCGGCGCAAAGCTCACGTTCCTGAACGCGACCAATGACGACTCGCTGATCCCGGCTGCACATCGCGTCGTCGCGGCGCCGTCGGAATGGCTCGACCGCCTCGGCAGTCTGGCTGCTGCAGTGGCCGAAGCGCGAGGCGTCGCAGTGCCGGAAGCGTTCGCCGGGCATGAAGCGTCCGCTGCGGCGAAGGACATCGCAGCGTCGTTGTCGGCGGGTGATAACCGCGTGGTGTTGCTCGGCAACAGCGCGGTTCAGCATCCGCAGTTTGCGCAGATCCAGGCCGTGTGCCAGTGGATCGCGGACAACACGGGCGCTACGCTCGGTTATCTGACGGAAGCGGCCAATACGGTTGGCGCGCATCTGGTCGATGCATTGCCGGGCGAGGGCGGTCTGAACGCACGTGAAGTCTTCGAGCAGCCGCGCAAGGGTTATGTGCTGTTCAACGTCGAACCCGCATTCGATACCGCAAACCCCGCGCAAGCGCTCGCCGCATTGAAGCAGGCAGAAATGGTCGTTGCCTTGTCGGCATTCAAGCATGGCGCCGACTACGCCGACGTGCTGCTGCCGATCGCGCCGTTCACGGAAACATCGGGCACGTTCGTCAACGCCGAAGGTACCGCGCAGACGTTCAACGGCGTGGTGCGTCCGCTGGGCGAAACGCGTCCGGGCTGGAAGGTGCTGCGCGTGCTGGGCAGCATCCTCGGCCTGAAGGGTTTTGAATTCGATACCGCCGAAGAAGTTCGCGACGCCGCTTTGGGCACGGGCGATCTGACGGCGCGTCTGTCGAACAAGACGAGCGTGGCGATCAAGGCTGTTTCGAAAACGGCTGCAAGCAATGAAGGCAGCTACGAACGCCTCGCTGACACGCCGATCTATCACGCCGATGCATTGTCGCGTCGCGCTGAATCGTTGCATCTGACGGCTGCTGCGCGCGACGCAAACGTGGTTGCGTTGCCGACGTCGCTGTTCGAGAAACTCGGTCTGAAGAACGGCGACGCTGTGCGTGTCGCCCAAGGTGATCTCGCGGTGGTCCTGCCGGCAGTTCGCGACGCGAACCTGGCGGAAAGCGTGGTGCGTGTATCGACGGGAACGTCGGCCGGTGCAGCGCTCGGGGCTCTGTTCGGTGAACTGGTAGTGGAGAAGGCGTAAATGGGCTTGTTCGATACGATCAACGCAGGCGGGACGCAGATTCTCGGCGTCGCCTGGCCGACGGTGTGGGCGTTAGTCCGCATTCTCGTGGTCTCGGTAGTGATCCTGCTGTGCGTGGCGTACCTGATTCTGTGGGAACGCAAGCTCATCGGCTGGATGCACGTGCGTCTCGGCCCGAATCGCGTGGGTCCGCTCGGTCTGTTGCAGCCGATCGCCGACGTGCTGAAGCTGTTGCTGAAGGAAGTGATTCAGCCGACGCAAGCAAGCCGCTGGATCTACCTGATCGCGCCAATCATGACGGTGGTGCCGGCGTTCGCGGTGTGGGCGGTGATTCCGTTCCAGGCGAAGGCCGTGCTCGGCGACGTCAACGCGGGCTTGCTCTACGTGATGGCAATTTCGTCCGTCGGCGTGTATGGCGTGATTCTGGCCGGCTGGGCGTCGAACTCGAAGTACGCGTTCCTCGGTGCGATGCGCGCGGCTGCCCAAATGGTCTCGTACGAAATTTCGATGGGCTTCGCGCTCGTCGTCGTGCTGATGGTCACGGGCAGCCTGAATATGTCGGCCATCGTGGTGTCGCAGGAACATGGCATCTTCGCAGGCTGGGGTATCAACTTCCTGTCGTGGAACTGGCTGCCGCTGCTGCCCATGTTCGTTGTGTATTTCGTCTCGGGCATTGCTGAAACGAACCGTCACCCGTTCGACGTGGTGGAAGGTGAGTCGGAGATTGTCGCGGGCCACATGATCGATTATTCGGGCATGGCGTTCGCGCTGTTCTTCCTCGCCGAATACATCAACATGATCGTGATCTCGGCGATCGCAACCACGTTGTTCCTCGGTGGCTGGAGCGCGCCGTTCGGTTTCCTGTCCTTCATCCCGGGCATTTTCTGGTTCGTGCTGAAGATCTTCTTCCTGCTGTCGGTGTTTATCTGGGCCCGTGCGACATTCCCGCGTTATCGCTACGACCAGATCATGCGTCTCGGCTGGAAAATCTTTCTGCCGGTGTCGGTGGTGTGGGTGGTCGTGGTCGGGTTCTGGATCATGTCGCCGCTGAACATCTGGAAATAATGGGCGGATGAAAAAACCATGAACGCATTACAGAATTTCTTCAAAACGTTTTTCCTGACCGAGTTGCTGAAGGGTCTGGCGTTGACAGGCGGTTATCTGTTCCAGCGCAAGATCACTGTTCAGTTCCCGGAAGAGAAGACGCCTATTTCCCCGCGTTTCCGTGGCCTGCATGCATTGCGCCGATACGAAAATGGCGAAGAGCGCTGCATCGCGTGCAAGCTGTGCGAGGCAGTGTGCCCCGCGCTTGCAATCACGATTGAATCGGAAACGCGCGCTGACAACACACGCCGTACCACGCGCTATGACATCGACCTGACCAAGTGCATCTTCTGCGGTTTTTGCGAAGAGAGCTGCCCGGTTGATTCGATCGTCGAAACGCACATCCTCGAGTATCACGGCGAGAAGCGCGGCGACCTGTATTTCACGAAAGACATGTTGCTCGCAGTGGGCGACCGTTATGAAACGGAAATTGCTGCTGCGAAGGCGGCTGATGCGCCTTATCGCTAATACGCGGTAAGACGCGGTGAAGCGTGGTAACTCGCGGTAAAGCGGAGCGGGGCAGAGCAAGCTGAACATCGCCGCGCCCCTTGCTGTTCCTGCATTTGAATTGACCTGCTGTTCCGGCCCGCGCGCCAAGGTTGTAGGTTGCGTTCTCAAAAAACGCGATTCGGCGTGCTTGTGTCAAAACACAAAGCCTAACGATGAACCGGTAATCATGGAATTCACGACCGTACTGTTTTACATCTTCGCGCTGCTGCTGGTTGTCTCGGCGCTGAAGGTGATCACTTCGCGCAATCCGGTGGCGTCCGCCTTGTTCCTCGTGCTCGCGTTCTTCAACGCGGCCGCGATCTGGATGCTGCTTCAAGCCGAATTCCTCGCCATTCTGCTGGTTCTCGTCTACGTCGGCGCGGTGATGGTGCTGTTCCTGTTCGTGGTGATGATGCTGGACATCAACCTCGACGTGCTGCATGGCGACTTCAAGAAGTTCGTGCCTATAGCCAGTATCGTGGGCGCGATCATCATCATAGAAACCGCGCTGATTCTTTGGCACGGTTACGGCGCGACGGTTACGCCGGTGCGCGACGCGATGTTGGTCAACGGAGTCGGTTCCGGCGTGGGCCCGAACGACGTGATGTCGAATTCGCAACTGATCGGCAAGGTCATCTACACCGACTACATCTTCGCGTTTGAAATCGCCGGCCTGATCCTGCTGGTAGCGATCATCGCGGCCATCTCGCTGACCCTGCGTGAAAAGAAGGACAACAAGCGTCAGCGCGTGAGCGAACAGGTCAAGGTGCGCGCGCAGGATCGCGTGCGGATCGTCAAGATGAAGTCCGAGAAAGAAGCGCCGGACGCCACGACCAATCCGCCCGTGACCGGCAATGCCGGTGCCGGCACGGTCGACAACAAAGGCTGAGGAGATAAATAACCATGTTGAGTCTTGCCCATTACCTTGTGCTTGGCGCGATCCTGTTCGCGATCAGCATCGTCGGCATTTTTCTGAATCGACGTAACGTGATCATCATCCTGATGGCAATCGAACTGATGCTGTTGGCGGTCAACACGAACTTCGTCGCCTTCTCGCACTATCTCGGCGACATCCACGGACAGATCTTCGTGTTCTTCGTGCTGACGGTCGCGGCGGCTGAAGCCGCAATCGGCCTCGCTATCCTGGTCACATTGTTCCGCAGTCTCGACACGATCAACGTCGAAGACCTCGATCAGCTCAAAGGTTAATTTCAGGCAAGACAGATATGTCCACGACACTCAATGAAAACCTTCTGCTCACGATTGCGCTGGCGCCACTTGCCGGTTCGCTGATCGCTGGCCTGTTCGGCTGGAAGATCGGGCGCAAGGCTTCGCACCGCATCACGATCCTCGGCGTGATGATCTCGTTCGCACTCTCCTGCATCGTCTTCTTCGACGTGGTGCAGGGCGCGAGTTTCAACGCGACCATTTACGAATGGATGACGGTCGGTCCGCTGAAGATGGAGATCGGCTTCCTGGTCGACTCGCTCACGGCGATGATGATGGTGATCGTCACCTTCGTCTCGCTGATGGTGCACATCTACACGATCGGCTACATGGCTGACGAAAAGGTGGGCTACGAGCGCTTCTTCTCGTACATCTCGCTCTTCACGTTCTCCATGCTGATGCTCGTGATGAGCAACAACTTCCTGCAGCTGTTCTTCGGCTGGGAAGCGGTGGGCTTGGTGTCGTATCTGCTGATCGGCTTCTACTTCACGCGTCCGACAGCCATCTACGCGAACATGAAGGCGTTCATCGTGAACCGCGTGGGCGACTTCGGATTCTTGCTCGGTATTGGCTTGTTGCTGGCGTTTGCGGGTTCGCTCAATTACGGCGATGTCTTCGCTCACCGTACCGAGCTGGCCGCCATGACGTTCCCGGGCACGGACTGGGGTTTGCTGACCGTTGCCTGTATCTGCCTGTTCATCGGCGCGATGGGTAAGTCGGCGCAATTCCCGTTGCACGTGTGGCTGCCGGACTCCATGGAAGGCCCGACGCCTATCTCGGCGCTGATCCACGCGGCAACCATGGTGACGGCCGGTATTTTCATGGTCACGCGGATGTCGCCGCTGTTCGAACTCTCGGATACGGCGTTGTCGTTCGTGACGGTGATCGGCGCGATCACTGCGCTGTTCATGGGCTTTCTTGGCGTGGTGCAAAACGACATCAAGCGCGTGGTGGCTTACTCCACGCTCTCGCAACTCGGTTACATGACGGTGGCGCTGGGCGTCTCCGCTTACCCGGTAGCAGTGTTTCACCTGGCTACGCACGCATTCTTCAAGGCACTGCTGTTCCTCGGCGCGGGTTCGGTGATCATCGGCATGCACCACGATCAGGACATGCGCAACATGGGCGGCCTGCGTAAGTACATGCCAATCACGTGGATCACGTCGCTGATTGGTTCGCTGGCGTTGATTGGTACGCCGTTCTTCGCGGGTTTCTATTCGAAGGATTCGATCATCGACGCGGTGAAGTTTTCGCATCTGCCGGGCTCGGGTTTCGCGTATTTTGCGGTGGTGGCGAGTGTCTTCGTCACCGCGCTGTATTCCTTCCGTATGTACTTCATGGTCTTCCACGGCAAGGAGCGCTTCCGTGGTCCGAAGCATCCGGAAAGCCCGATGGCTATCGAAGCCGCGGCGCATGCGCACGATTCGCATGGTCACGATTCACATGACCATGACGATCACGGCCATGGCCACGCGCACGTTCCGCACGAAACGCCGTGGGTCATTACTCTTCCGTTGATCCTGCTGGCGATTCCGTCGGTGATCATTGGTGCGATTGCGATCGGCCCAATGCTGTTTGGCGACTTCTTCGCGCACGGCGTGGTGTTCGACCAGGTGATCGCCATTGGCGCGAACCATCCGGCGCTGCACGAGATGGCTGAGGAATTCCACGGCTGGTTTGCAATGGGCCTGAGTTCAGTGGAGGGCTTGCCGGTTTGGCTGGCGTTCGCGGGCGTGGTTGTGTCGTGGTTCCTGTACTGGAAGCGCACGGATCTGCCGGGCGTGATCAAGCAACGCTTTCTGCCGATCTGGACCTTGCTTGACAACAAGTACTACCTCGACAAGATCAACGACGTCGTATTTGCAAAGGGCGCGGTCGCCATTGGCCGCGGACTCTGGAAAGAGGGCGATGTCGCCGTTATCGACGGTATTGTCAACGGCCTCGCCAAGTTCGTCGGCTGGTTTGCCGGTGTGATTCGCTTCCTTCAATCCGGTTACATCTATCACTACGCGTTCGCCATGATTATTGGCATGTTGGGGCTCTTGACCCTGTTTGTAACGCTCGGCGGCAAATAAGGCGGGGACACCTATCTATGCACTCTTTACCAATTCTTAGTCTCGCGATCTGGTTGCCGATCATTGTCGGCATCCTTGTACTGGCAATAGGCAATGACAGCAATCCTGGCCCGTCGCGCTGGCTTGCGCTGATCGGCTCGATTCTTGGACTGATCGTCACCATTCCCCTGATTACCGGCTTCGACAACTCTTCGGCCGCGTTGCAGTTCGAAGAGAAGTCGGTCTGGATCGAACGCTTCAACATCTCGTATCACCTGGGTGTCGACGGCCTGTCCATGTGGTTCGTCGTGTTGACCGCATTGATCACGGTGATCACGGTCATCAGTGCGTGGGAAGTCATCACGGTGCGCGTGGCGCAGTACATGGCCGCGTTCCTGATCTTGTCGGGCCTCATGATCGGCGTGTTCTCGACCGCCGACGGCATGTTGTTCTACGTCTTCTTCGAAGCAACGCTGATCCCGATGTACATCATCATCGGCGTGTGGGGTGGCGCGAACCGGGTGTATGCCGCGTTCAAGTTCTTCCTGTACACGCTGATGGGTTCGCTGCTGATGCTGATTGCGTTGCTGTACCTGTACACGCAGACGCATACGTTCGACATTGCTACGTGGCATGCATTGAAGATCGGTTTCACGCCGCAGATCCTGCTGTTTATCGCATTCTTCCTGGCCTTCGCGGTGAAGGTGCCAATGTGGCCGGTCCACACGTGGTTGCCTGACGCCCACGTGGAAGCGCCAACAGGCGGCTCGGTCGTGCTGGCTGCGATCATGCTGAAGCTGGGTGCGTACGGTTTTATCCGCTTCTCGCTGCCTATCGCTCCGGATGCCAGCCATTTCCTGGCGCCGGTGGTGATCACGTTGTCCCTGATCGCGGTGATCTACATTGGCTTCGTGGCGCTGGTGCAGGAAGACATGAAGAAGCTGGTTGCGTATTCGTCGATTGCGCACATGGGCTTCGTCACGCTCGGTTTCTTCATCTTCAGCACGCTCGGCATGGAAGGCGCGATCATCCAGATGATCTCGCACGGCTTTGTCTCGGGCGCCATGTTCCTGTGCATCGGGGTGCTCTATGACCGCATGCATTCGCGCCGGATCGCCGACTACGGTGGTGTGGTGAACGTGATGCCGAAGTTCGCCGCGTTCGCCATGTTGTTCGCGATGGCCAACTGCGGTTTGCCGGGTACCTCGGGTTTCGTCGGTGAGTTCATGGTCATCCTGGCTGCCGTGAAGTTCAACTTCTGGATCGGTTTCCTGGCCACCTTTACGCTGGTTCTCGGCGCGGCTTACACGCTGTGGATGTACAAGCGCGTGCACTTCGGCGCGGTAGCGAATGAACATGTGGCGAAGCTGAAAGATATCAACAAGCGCGAATTCTTCATGCTTGCCGTGCTCGCTGTATTTACGCTGTACATGGGCCTGTATCCGAAGCCGTTCACCGACGTGATGCACGCATCCGTAGAAAATCTCCTCTCCCACGTCGCGCAGTCCAAACTGCCGCTGGCCCAGTAACGCGTGCGGAGGAAATAAAAGATCATGCAAAACGCCCCCATGAGTGCCCTGTTACCCGATGGACTGTTGATGCTGATGGTCGTCGTGGCCTGGTTGAACGACACCATCTTCGGCGAGAAGAGCCGTCACTCGACCTACCTGATTTCGGTTGTGTCGACCATTGTGGTCGGTGTGTGGTTCGCCTTCCAGGCGCTCGATCCCACGCCGCATTACTACTTCACGCGCATGTACGTGGTCGACCCGTTTGCGAGCGCGATGAAAGCGGTCGTGACGCTCGGCTTCGCGGTATCGATCATCTATTCGCGCAAGTATCTTGAAGATCGCGACCTGTTCCGCGGTGACTTCTTCCTGCTTGGTTTGTTCTCGCTGCTCGGCCAGTGCGTGATGATTTCCGGCAATAACTTCCTGACGCTGTATCTCGGTCTGGAATTGATGTCGCTGTCGTTGTACGCAGTGATCGCGTTGCGTAAGGACTCGCCGCAAGCGAACGAATCCGCGATGAAGTACTACGTACTGGGCGCGCTGGCTTCGGGTTTCCTGCTCTACGGTATCTCGATGCTGTACGGCGCGACCGGCTCGCTCGAACTGAATGAAGTGGCGAAGGCGATCGCAACGGGCCGCATCAACGACGCAGTCCTGTTGTTTGGCGTGATCTTCGTGGTGGCAGGCGTGGCGTTCAAGATGGGCGCGGTGCCGTTCCATATGTGGGTGCCTGACGTGTACCAAGGCGCACCGACCGCGATGACGCTGCTCACCGGCGGTGGCCCGAAGGCTGCGGCGTTTGCGTGGGGTCTGCGTTTCCTGGTCATGGCGCTGTTGCCGCTGGCGGTGGATTGGCAAGAGATGCTGGTGATCCTGGCTGCGTTGTCGCTGATCGTGGGTAACGTCACGGGTATCGTGCAGAAGAACATCAAGCGGATGCTGGCGTACTCGGCTATCTCGAACATGGGCTTCGTGCTGCTCGGTATGCTCGCGGGCGTGGTCGAAGGCAAGGCCGACGGTGCAGCGAACGCGTACAGCTCGGCTATGTTCTACAGCATCATCTATTTGATGACCACGCTTGGTACCTTCGGCGTAGTCATGCTGTTGGCACGTAAGGACTTCGAAGCCGAAACGCTCGACGACTTCAAGGGCCTGAACCAACGCAGCCCGGTGTTCGCATTCGTGATGATGATCATGATGTTCTCGCTCGCCGGCATTCCGCCGATGGTCGGCTTCTACGCGAAGCTCGCCGTGCTCGAGGCCACCATGAACGCCGGCCTGACGTGGCTTGCGGTGCTGGCAGTGTTGTCGTCGCTGGTGGGTGCGTTCTACTACCTGCGTATCGTCAAGCTGATGTACTTCGATGCACCGACCGATGCATCGCCGATCGTTGCGGACAACCTCAAGCGTGCGCTGCTCGCCTTCAACGGCCTGGCAGTGCTGGTGCTTGGCATTGTCCCCGGACCGCTGATGAACGCCTGTCTGGCAGCGATCACGCATACCTTGCCGTTCCAGCTGTAATGTCGGCTGCGGGCTGGTTTATCGTGTTGTTGGCGCTGGTCGGCGCCAACCTCCCGTTCGTGAATCAGCGCCTTTTCTCCGTCGTTTCGCTCAAGACGACGAAGAAAAACGGCTGGATTCGCATCGCGGAATTGATCGTGCTTTATTTTGTCGTGGGCGCACTCGGCTTTATGCTCGAAGCGCGTGCGGGTAACCGCTTCGAGCAGGGCTGGCAGTTTTACGCCGTGACCTTCAGCTTGTTCCTGGTGCTCGCGTTTCCCGGCTTCACGTTCCAGTATCTCGTCAAGCGCCGCTGATGGCGACGGCCGTCGTGGCTTGATCCTCGCGTTTAGCCGTTTAACTTAACGCGTTTCTTTCAAGGTGCACGATGGCTGACCAATCTCTCGATTTCCCCGATTCCGACGATGGCTTGATCGAGAAGACGGTCGAGAGCAAGTTGCTGCATCAGGGCAAGTTCCTCACGCTCAAGATCGATACAGTCGAGTTGCCGGATGGCAAGCACGCCACGCGCGAGTTCGTCGAACATCCGGGTGCTGTGATGATCCTGCCGCTGTTCGATGACGGCCGCGTGCTGCTTGAACGGCAGTATCGATACCCGATTGCCAAGGTTCTGCTCGAATATCCCGCCGGCAAGCTCGATCCGAACGAGAGCGAACTCGCGTGCGCAAAACGCGAGCTCCTCGAAGAAACCGGTTACACGGCACGCGAATGGTTTTTCCTGACGCGAATTCATCCGGTGATTTCCTATTCGACCGAATTCATCGATCTGTATTTGGCCCGCGGTTTGACGGCCGGCGAGAGCAAGCTCGACGAGGGCGAGTTTCTCGAGACGTTCATCGCAGACCGGTCGCAGATTTTCGAGTGGATCAGGAGCGGGCATATCAGCGACGTCAAGACGATCATCGGCAGCTTCTGGCTGGAGAAAGTGATGTCGGGCGAGTGGGCGTTGGGCGATCCGGTCAGTGACTGAAAAAGCGACTGAGCGGCCCGATGCATTCGCATGAAAAAGCGGCCTTGAAGGCCGCTTTTTATTTGTGTGTTCAATCAAGACTGCGCGCCGTTCGGCACGCGCTCCAGCGCCGGGCTAGAATCGAACGTGTGTTTCCACATTCCATCAAACCGTCGCAATGTCATTTTTTGCGAACGGTCGTTCACAAAACGCGTTTTTGCGATTAAACTTTCTGGCAAGCCCCGATTAGCATGAAGGTTCTCGACTTGAAGTGCTCACACGACCATCGTTTCGAAGGCTGGTTTGCTTCGACCGATGAGTTCGAATCCCAGTTGTCGCGCAAGCTCGTGGCTTGCCCGGTGTGCTCGACAACGGAGGTGAGCCGCATGCCGTCGGCGCCGCGCCTGAATTTGTCGGCGAATCGTTCGGAGAATCGCTCGTCGAGCAGTTCCGACCAGGGCGGAAAAGAGGCCGCCGGATCGAACGCTACGCAAGCGGCTCAGCCGCCGCAGGACGCCGATCAAGCGCTTCAGGCGCGAGCGCTGCATTTCATGCGGGAAATTCTCGCGAAGACGGAGAACGTGGGCGACCGTTTTGCTGAAGAGGCGCGGCGCATGCATTACGACGAAGCGCCGGCGCGCAATATTCGCGGCGTCGCAACGCCGGAAGATGCGCACGCATTGATGGAAGAAGGCATCGACGTGATGCCGTTGCCCGTGCCGGCCGCACTGAAAGAGCCGCTGCAATAAGCTGAATCAGGTTCAGCTTGGCGCGCGTCTCCTCATGGCCGACCCGGGTCATGACAGGAGACACAGCGCATGGACCTGAATTATTCCCCCGCCGACGACGCATTTCGCGCCGACATCCGCGCCTGGCTCGACGCCAACCTGCCGCAAACTCTGCGGACCAAGGTACTCGAACACAAACGTCTGAACCGCGACGACTACGCGAGCTGGCACAAGCTGCTCGGCACGCGTGGCTGGTCCGTTGTCGCCTGGCCGAAGGAATACGGCGGCCCGGGCTGGAACGCAACGCAGCGCCATATCTGGGACGAAGAATGTGCTCGCATTGGTGCGCCGGGCGTGTTGCCGTTCGGGGTATCGATGGTCGCGCCCGTCCTGATGAAATATGGCAGCGACGTGCAAAAAGCCCACTACCTCCCGCGTATTCTCGATGGCACCGATTGGTGGTGCCAGGGATATTCGGAACCCGGCTCGGGTTCCGATCTGGCGTCGCTGAGAACCCGCGCCGAACGCCAGGGCGATCACTACGTGGTCAACGGCCAGAAAACCTGGACCACGCTCGGCCAATTCGCCGACATGATGTTCTGCCTCGTGCGCACCGATACCGGTGCGAAGAAACAGGAAGGCATTTCGTTCCTTCTCATCGACATGAAGACGCCCGGCATCACGGTGCGTCCGATCATCACGCTCGACGAAGATCACGAAGTCAACGAAGTGTTCCTGGAAGACGTGAAGGTGCCGCTCGAGAATCTGGTCGGCGAAGAAAATCGCGGCTGGACTTATGCGAAGTATTTGCTCGGGCATGAACGTACGGGCATTGCGCGCGTCGGGCAATCGAAGCGGGAACTGGTGTTCCTGAAGCGGCTTGCCGCCAATCAGAAGAAGGGCGGTGGTTCGTTGCTCAGTGATCCTGTGTTTTCCTCGAAGATCGCAGCGCTCGAGATCGAGATGATGGCGCTCGAGGTCACCGTGCAACGCGTGGTGGCGAGCGAAGCGAACGGGCGCGGCCCGGGGCCGGAGGCATCAATGCTCAAGATCAAGGGCACCGAAGTCCAGCAGGCGCTGACCGAACTCATGGTCGAAGCTATCGGTCCGCAAGCTGCCGCGTTCGATCCCGCGTATCTGGAAGGCGAACGTGAACACAGCCTTGCCGGCGACGACGACGCCGCACCGCTAGCCGCGTACTACTTCAACTTCCGCAAGACGTCGATCTACGGCGGCTCGAACGAAATTCAAAAAAACATCATCGCGCAGATGATTCTGGGCTTGTGAGGAGCGGCACATGGACTTCAATTTCACCGATGAGCAGCAGCAGTTCAGGGACGCATTGCGCCGGTATCTCGACAACGAGTACACGTTCGATGCTCGGCAGAAGATCGTGGCGTCGAAGGACGGTGTCGATGAAAAACATTGGACCGCATTCACCGAGCTAGGCTTGACGGCCTTGCCGGCGCCTGAAGCGCAGGGTGGTTTCGATGGCGGTCCGGCCGACATGCTGGTCGTCATGCAGGAACTGGGACGTGCACTGGTAGTTGAGCCGTATTGGGCGACGGCGGTGGGTATCGAAGCTTTGCGGCTGGTGGGCGATGACTACGCGAACGCGTTGCTCGAACGCGCGGCCGGCGGCGAGATCAAGCTTGCGGTGGCGTTTCACGAACCGCATGCCCGCTACGACCTGTTCTCGGTGGAAACCGCCGCGCAAGAGAAAAGCGATGGTTTCGTGCTGAGCGGCCAGAAGTCCTTGGTCCTTCATGGCGCACAGGCCGACTACTGGATCGTGCCCGCGCGGCTGGCTGGCGAAATTGCGTTGTTCGTTGTCGCGCGTGACGCGGCTAATGCGCAGGTCACTGAGTATCGGACGATCGATGGTCAGCGCGCCGCGACGCTCACGTTCACGGCCACGCCGGCCGCCCGTCTCGGCCAGGCCAACACAGGCGCCGCCACGCTTGAACGCATTGCCGATTACGCCACGTTCCTGCTGTGCGCCGAAGCCGTTGGCGTACTCGACGCGCTGAATCACGCGACAGTCGAGTACACGAAGGAGCGTAAGCAATTCGGCACGCCCATCGCGCGTTTCCAGGCGCTGCAGCATCGTATGGTGGAGATGCTGATTCACGCGGAGCAGGCGCGTTCCATCACGTATCTTGCTGCTGCGCGGTACACAAGTGAGGACGCCAATGAGCGCCGTCGCGCAATTTCCGCGGCCAAGGCGAGGGTTGGTCAGGCAGCGCGTTTCGTCGGGCAGCAAGCGGTCCAACTGCATGGCGGAATGGGCGTGACGAACGAAGTCGCGGCGGCGCACTGGTTCAAACGCTTGTCGATCATCGAGACGACGTTAGGCGATGTCGATCATCATCTGGCACGGTTTGCGTCGTTGCCCGGATTCGCCGACACTGAGGTTTAAATAATCGATGTATTTAAAAAGGAGAGCGGGGATGGCGTTCAGCTATGAGGATTTCGAAGTTGGAGCGGTGGCGCAATTGGGCGGTCATACGTTTCTGAAAGAAGAGATTATCGAATTCGCCGGACGTTATGATCCGCAGCCTTTTCATTTGAGCGAGGCGGGCGGCGAGGCATCGCCGTTTGGCGGATTGGTCGCAAGCGGCTGGAATACCTGCTCGGCGATGATGGGCATCCTGGTGCGCGACATGCTAGCGGATTCCACGTCAATGGGCTCCCCCGGTCTCGATAATATCCGCTGGCTCAAGCCGGTTCGGGTGAACGATACAGTCAGGTTGACGGTACGTGTGTTGAGCAAGCGGGTATCGGAGAGCAAGCCGGATCGTGGAATTGTCGCCACGCGTTGGGAAGCTTATAACCAGCGTGACGAACTGGTATTGACCGTGGATTCGGCGGCAATCTTCGGGCTTCGTTACCCGGGAAACTCGCAATGAAGTTGACCAGCGCAGCCGAGGTCAAAGCCGCGGAGCGCCGGGACGAGTATGTGAGCGAGTGGTTGGAAATAGATCAATCACGCGTGAACCGATTCGCCGACGCCACCGACGATCGCCAGTGGATCCACGTTGACGTAGAGCGAGCGAAAAAAGAATCACCGTTTGGCGGACCGATTGCGCATGGGTTTTTAACCTTGGCGTTGGTCCCGATGTGGCTTGATCAGTGCGTGCCGCTGCAGCAGAAATTGGGCGTGAACTACGGCATGAACAAGGTGCGGTTCATGTCGCCGGTACGCGTCGGGACGAGGCTCAGGGCGAGGTTCGTAGCGGAAACGGTGAGTGATGTGGAAGAAGGCGGGGTGCAGGTAATCTGGCGCGTGACCGTGCAGAAAGAGGGCGATGAGAAACCGGTATGCGTCGCGGAGTTCATCACCCGGCATTACTTTTGAAAGTCCGTGTGTGCGCGGCGTTATGCCGTCATCAGGCAGGTTCCCCTAGTAAGGAACCTGTCGCATCAAACGCTTAGCGTCTCGCGTACTGCTGTGCGCCAAACAGCACTTCACGTTGTTTATCGGTGTTCAAATCCTTGCGAGCTGACGCAAGTACTTCAACGCCGCGAATAACCGCAGGCCGTGAAGCGATCTCATCAAACCACCGCTTCACGTTCGGGAATTCGTCCAGCTCAATCCCCTGGTTTTTCCAGGATCGCGTCCATGGAAACGTCGCGATATCAGCGATGGAATAGTCATTTCCGGCGAGAAACCGCGTCACACCCAATTGCTTGTCCATCACGCCATACAAGCGCTTGGCTTCATTCGAATAGCGATTAACCGCGTATTCGATCTTTTCAGGCGCGTAAATTCGGAAATGATGCGCCTGGCCGAGCATGGGTCCAATACCGCCCATCTGAAACATCAACCACTGCATGGTCGTGTATCGGCCAACAGGATCCAGGGGCAGAAACTTTCCCGTTTTCTCGGCGAGATAAAGCAGGATCGCGCCAGATTCAAAGAGCGCTAGCGGCTTGCCGCCAGGGCCATCGCTATCGACAATCGCGGGAATCTTGTTATTCGGGCTGATAGCCAGGAACTCGGGCGTGAATTGATCGCCCGCGCCAATATCGATGGGAATCGCTTTGTACTCGAGTCCGACTTCTTCCAGCATGATATGAATCTTGTGGCCGTTCGGCGTGGCCCAGCTATATACGTCGATCATTTTCGCTCCAGGTCCTGAATACGGGAAAGCGGCGACCTGTGCAATCATGGATCGCCGCCCAAAAACGCTGCCGAAAATTAGACCATAGTTCGCAGAAAGACGCTGAACACCGGTTCACGCGTACCGTGAAAGCTCCAGCTTGGCGATCGCGTTCCGATGCACTTCATCGGGCCCATCGGCAAGTCTCAACGTCCGGGCATGCGCGTAGGCGTAAGCCAGCGGAAAATCATCGGACACGCCGGCCCCGCCGTGCGCCTGAATCGCCCAGTCGATGATCTGGCACGCGATATTCGGCGCCACCACCTTGATCATCGCGATCTCGCCACGTGCGCCCTTATTGCCGACGGTATCCATCATGTAAGCCGCTTTCAGGGTGAGCAGGCGCGCCTGTTCGATCATGATGCGTGCCTCGGCAATACGCTCCAGCGTTACGCCGTGCGCAGCGATAGGCTTGCCGAAAGCCACCCGTTGCAGCGTGCGTTTCGACATCAGTTCGAGCGCGCGTTCAGCCAGTCCAATCAGCCGCATGCAGTGATGAATGCGGCCCGGTCCAAGACGTCCCTGTGCGATTTCAAAGCCGCGCCCTTCACCGAGCAACATGTTCGATACTGGCACGCGCACGTTATCGAGCGTGATATCCATGTGGCCGTGCGGTGCGTCGTCGTAGCCAAACACCGAGAGCGGTCGATGCACGGTAATGCCAGTCGCGTCCGAAGGAACGAGAATCATCGATTGCTGCTGATGTTTCGGCGCATCGGGATCGGTCTTGCCCATCACGATGTACACCTTGCAGCGCGGATCGCCGGCACCCGACGACCACCACTTGTGGCCGTTGATCACGTAGCTGTCGCCATCGCGCACAATGCTGCACTGAATATTCGTCGCGTCCGACGAAGCCACGTCCGGTTCGGTCATCAGGAATGCGGAACGGATTTCGCCTTGAAGCAGCGGTTCGAGCCATTGCAGCTTCTGCTGCTCGCTGCCATAACGTTCGATGGTCTCCATGTTGCCCGTGTCCGGCGCGCCGCAATTGAAGACTTCCGGCGCCCATGGCACGCGGCCCATGATCTCGCAGAGTGGCGCGTATTCCAGATTACTCAGACCGGCACCGCGTTCGGACTCTGGCAGGAACAGATTCCATAGACCGGCATCGCGGGCTTGTTGCTTCAGTTCTTCGATCAACTTCGTTGGAACCCATGCGTTGCCGTTTGCGCGATTAGCGGCGACTTCACTGTTGAACGCGCGCTCGTTCGGGTAGATGTGTTCATCGAAGAAATGGCTTAGCTTTTGGCGCAGTTCCTGCACTTTCGGCGTGTAATCGAAATTCATAGCGTCTCCTGTCGACCAGAGTTGGCGCTTCAGCGCTTACTCTGGTCCCATGAAAGATGTTGCTGATTGCTACTCTATTCACTGACCTTCTGCGCATACGACCACGCGAGTTCGGCCATGGGTTTCGCGCGCTTTCCGGCATCAACAGCCTGTGCGCTTGCCGCCGTGCCTTCGCTCACCCGCTTCATGATTCCTTGCAGGATCGCGGCAATGCGGAACATGTTGTAGGCGAGGTAGAAATTCCAGTCACCCTGAATCGCAAGGCCCGTTCGAGCGAGGTATTTCGCGACGTAATCGTCCTCATCGGGAATACCCAGCGCCGCCCAGTCGAGGCCGCCGATACCGCGAAATTGAGTAGGATCCACATGCCACGCCATGCAGTGGTAAGCGAAATCGGCGAGAGGATCGCCAAGCGTGGAAAGCTCCCAGTCGAGCACGGCAAGCACACGCGGTTCGGTTGGATGGAAGATCAGGTTGTCGAGCCGGAAGTCGCCGTGGACGATCGACACCCGTTCCGCCGGCGCGCCTTCCTCGCTGCGTGGAATATGCTTCGGCAGCCATGCGATCAACTTGGTCATCGCTTCGATAGGCTCGGTTTCCGACGCAACATATTGCTTGCTCCAGCGACCAATCTGACGCTCGAAATAGTTGCCAGGCTTGCCGTAGGTATCGAGGCCTACTTGTGCAATATCCACAGAATGGAGAGCCGCAATCACGCGATTCATCTCGTTGTAGATCGCCCCGCGTTCGGACGGTGCCATGCCCGGCAGCGCCTGATCCCACAACACGCGGCCTTCGATGAACTCCATCACATAGAACGCGCGTCCGATCACGCTCTCGTCCTCGCATAACGCGAACATTTTCGCGACGGGAACGTCAGTGCTGGCGAGTGCATCCATCACGCGATATTCACGTTCGATTGCGTGCGCGGATGGCAATAACTTCGCCGACGGCCCGGGCTTCGATCGCATCACGTAACTGCGCGCGGGCGTGATCAGCTTGAAGGTGGGATTCGACTGGCCGCCGGCAAACTGCTCGACACTAAGCGGTCCGGCAAAGCCTTCAACGTGCGTTTCGAGCCACGCTGATAACGCCGGAACATCGAATTGTTGCCGCTCGTTGACCGGGCGTGTTCCCTCGAATGCTGAAAAATCCTGTGGGGCGGGGGTATCGTGTGCAGCCATCGTTGTCTCCTCCGGTCTTGCGATTGTTGAGGCATCACGCGGCGTCGCGCCGTTCACGGCGCAGTAGTTCGGCGTGCAGGCCGCGTGCCCGCTATGACTTCATGATCGACTTAAAGCGCACGAACTGCGCGTACAGCAATTCCATGGTTGTGTTGCGTACCGCGGCGTGAAGCGGCGAGGGCGGCGAATGATTCAGCGCGCGGATCACCCAGTCGCCGGGTTTAGAGCCGACATCGAGCGCATTGATGCAGCCCGTGGTCTGCGAGAGATGGCCGAAAAACGTGCGGCCCCCGCTGGTGATCGCGTGCGATAACAGCGCACGATTGACGCCGCCGTGGAGCACGAGCAGCACCGTGTCCCACGATGCATCGTCGCGCAGGTTTTGCAGCGGCGGCAACACGCGATCAAGCAACTCGCCGATAGTCTCGCCACCCAGAAACGACGTTGTTTCAGGCACGATGCCATCGAATACGCTGAGAAACGCTCGCTCGACATCCTGGGCCGGCAGATCGGCCAGCCGGCCGCCGCGAATCTCTTGCCACTCCGGCCAGACGTCGATATCGATCTGCTGACCGGTTTCGGCCAACACGCGTTGTGCAGTCTCGATCGTACGCGGCAAGCCGCTTGCGATGACTTTATCGAAGCGAATCTGCTGCGCCTTGAACTCGCGTCCCGCCGCGCTTGCTTCCTCGCGGCCACGTTCATTGAGCGGCACGCCTTCCGGGTCGATGGCACGGCCGCTGGCATCGAAGTAAGTTACGTCGCCGTGGCGCATCAGGAAAATGCGGCGGCGTTTGGGCAATTCGTACGAGGTCGTCATTTGTAGTGCGGTGGCCGTTTTTCGAGGAATGCGTTGATGCCTTCGAGCGCGTTGCCGTTATGCAGGGCATCGACGAAACCATCGCGTTCGTCGTCAAGATGTTCCGCCAACGACTGCGTTTCGCCCGCTGCGATCAGCGTCTTGATCCGCGCGAGCGCTTTCGGCGCCATGCGACCCAGTTCGTCGGCCCACGCGATGGCGGCATCGAGCGCTGCGCCCGGTTTCGTCACGCGGTTCACGACACCAACGTCATACAACCGCGTGGCGCCAATCGGTTTCGCTTCAAGCAGGATTTCGGTGGCGAGCGCACGCGGCAGCGCGCGCGTGAGGAACCACGAGCCGCCGCCGTCAGGCGTGAGGCCCACGCGCGAGTACGACATCACGAACTTGGCGTCGTCAGCCGCGACCAGCAGATCGCATGCAAGCGCAAGCGAGAAACCCGCGCCCGCTGCGGCGCCTTCGACAGCCGCGATCACCGGTTTCGTCGATGACCGCAATGCGACGATCCACTCGCCGAGCATGTCGATGCTCGCGGCCTGCACCGAGGGATCCTTCGCGCGATTTTCGAGCAAGCGGTTCAGATTGCCGCCGGCGCAAAAGAAGTTATCGGCGCCGGTCAGCACGATTGCGCGCACCGACGTATCCCGTTCAGCCGTGTTCATCGCTTCAATGCCAGCCGTGTACATGTCCGGGTGCAGCGCGTTGCGCGCGCCCGGATTGGATAGCTTGAGAACGAGCGTGGTGTCGCTTTCGGCGGGCCGGACGGAGAGCAGTTCGGCGCTCATGCTGCGGCCTCGTCGAGGGTGAGCGACAAGCCGAGCTGCGCACGGCGCGCGAGCCACGGCGACGGACGATAACGCGGGTCGCCCAGCACGGCCTGCATGTTGCGCAGGATAGTGAGAATGGTGCTCGCGCCGAGCGCATCGCCCAGAGCGAGCGGGCCACGCGGATAACCCAGGCCGAGCGTCACGGCGAGGTCAATATCCGCGGGACTTGCAATGCGTTGCTGCGCGATATCGCAGCCAATGTTGACGATGGTCGCCACCACGCGTTGTGCGACAAACCCGGTCGAATCGCGGATCACGGTGACGGGGACGCCATCGAATGCGAAGAGCGCGTGCGCGGCGTCGCGGAATTCGGCGGTCGTGGCCGGCGTGGTCATGATCGTGCGGCGGGCGGCGTCGGCGAGCGGGAACAAGGTGTCGATAGCGACCGTGCGCGATGCGTCCAGTTTCTCCGCTACTGCAGCCGTGGTGGCATCGTGACCAAGCGGCGTGACAATGATCAGCGAATCCGGTGCTGGGGTGCCGCCGGTATCGATAGTGACAGCCGCTTCCATCTTCGCGATCAGCCGGAACACTTCTTCACGCGCGTGGGCGGATGCCCGGCTCACCCATACGCGACGCGGCAGCGCCGTCGGCGCGGGCGCTTCTTCTGGAGTTTGCTGCTTGCCGTCCACGTATTTATAAAACCCTTCACCCACCTTGCGTCCGATCAACCCGCCGGCGAGTCGCGTACCGGTGATAGGCGACGGCGTGAAGCGCGGTTCCTCATAGAACTGGTGATAGATCGATTCCATTACCGGATGCGAGACGTCGAGCGCCGTCAGGTCGAGCAACTCGAACGGCCCGAGCCGGAAGCCGGCTTGTTCGCGCATGATCCGGTCGATATCCGCGAAACTCGCCACGCCTTCGCTCGCAATCCGCAAACCCTCGGTGTTCATGCCGCGTCCGGCATGATTCACGATGAAACCGGGCATGTCCTTCGCGCGCACGGCCGTATGGCCCATCTGGCGGCCGAGCGCCATCAGCGCGTCGCCGGCAGCGGGGTCTCCGCGCAAGCCGTCGATCACTTCGACCACTTTCATCAGCGGCACGGGGTTGAAGAAGTGCAGGCCGACCACGCGCTCCGGCTTCGCACAGCCCGCGGCAATGGCCGTAATGGACAGCGACGACGTGTTAGACGCCAGGATGCAATTCTCGCCGACTACGCCTTCGAGTTCGCGGAACAACTCCCGTTTGACGTCCAGCTTTTCCACGATGGCTTCCACCACCACATCGCAATCCGCCAAGTCGCCAATTGCTCCGGCCGCATGAATGCGCGCCAGCGCGGCGTGCGCATCGGCTTCATTCAGCTTGCCTTTTGCGGAAAGTTTGGTCAGGGTATCGGCGAGATACTCGCGTGCAGCCGTGATGGCTTGCTGATTGGTGTCATACAGACGCACGGTCAGGCCGCCCAGCGCCGCAATCTGCGCGATGCCGCGTCCCATCGCGCCACTGCCGACAATGCCTAAGGTCCGAATCTCTGTGTCGCGAAAACTCATGGCGTGTCTCACTCCTTATTTGCTAGATTAGCACGATCGTACTGTTTGTGAGGTGGCCCTGAAGGCCGCCGATTGCCTGCTTTGCTTTAAAACGAAAGATGTCCAGGAGACTCAAGATGCTCAAGCTGTATGGTTTTCCGCTGTCCAACTACGTGAACAAGGTGAAGTTCGTGCTGCTCGAACACGGCATCCCGTTCGAGGAAATACGTGCGAATTTCGGCCAGGACGAAGCTACGCTTGCGCTCTCGCCGCTTGGCAAGGTTCCGTATGTGGAGACCGAGGCCGGAGCGCTGTGCGAGTCGCAGGTGATCGTTGAATATCTGGCGAGCGCTTATCCGAAGAAGCCCATTTTTTCCGCCGATCCGTTCTCGGCCGCCAAGGAGCGCGAGATGATCGCGGTCCTTGAGACCCACCTGGAACTGCCTGCCCGCGAGCTCTACAAGCAGGCGTTTTTTGGCGGCACAGTGACTGAGTACACCAAGGTGCGCGCGGAAAAACGCCTCCGGCATGGCATCGCAGGATTCAAGCGGATTGCGAGGTTCGAACCGTACGTGCTCGGCACGACCTTCAGTATCGCCGATGTGAGTGCATTCGTGAATTTGCCGCTGATCGGGCTGACCACGAAAGCGATTTATGGAGGGGATTTCCTGCTGGAAGCGGGGATTGACTGGAAGACGCACAACAAGCTGGTAGGCGAGCGGCCGGCCGCGCAGAAAGTCACGGCGGACCGGCTCGCCTTCGTGGACGCGCAGAAAAAAACGCTGCCGACGATCTAGTCTTTAAAGGCTGGCGAGACGTTCGAGCGCGGTGCGCAGCGTCTCTTCCTTTTTCGCGAAGCAAAAGCGCACGACGCCCGATTCGTGGCTCTCGTGATAAAACGCCGACACAGGAATGGCCGCGACGCCAATCTCGCTCGTGAGCCATTGCGAGAACTCGGCTTCTGGCAGGTCGCTGATGGCCGAGTAGTCGACGCACTGGAAATACGTGCCATCGCAAGGCAGCAGTTTGAAGCGCGAGTTGGCGAGGCCTTCGCGGAAAAAGTCGCGTTTCTGCTGATAAAAAGCGGGTAATTCGAGATACGGCGCGGGGTCTTTCAGGTATTCCGCAATGCCGACCTGCATCGGCGTATTCACGGTGAAGACGTTGAACTGGTGGACCTTGCGGAATTCCGCGGTGAGCGCGGCGGGCGCGGCGACGTAACCGATCTTCCAGCCCGTCACGTGAAAGGTCTTGCCGAAACTCGACACCACGAAACTGCGCGCGGCCAGGTCCTGATATCGGCACACGCTTTCGTGCGGAGCGCCGTCGAAGACCATGTGTTCGTACACTTCGTCGGAAAGAATCAGCACATCGGTGCCACGCAGGATCTCGTCGAGCTTCTGCATGTCGGCGGCGCGCCAGACGCGACCGGTAGGGTTGTGCGGCGAATTGATGATCAGCAGGCGCGTCTTCGGCGTGATTGCGGCGGCGATCTTGTCGAAGGGCAGCGCGTAATCGGGCGCTTCCAACGATACAAACACCGGTTTGCCGCCCGCCAGTTCGATGGCGGGCACGTAGCAGTCGTACATCGGCTCGATCACGATGACGTCATCGCCCGGGTGCACGCAGCACAAAATAGCGGTCAGGATGGCCTGAGTCGCGCCGGCCGTGACGGTGATCTCGCGCTCGGCGTCGTAGGGGCGGCCGTAAAGCCGCTCAATCTTCTCGCTGATAGCGTGTCGCAGCGAAGCAGCGCCGGCCATCGGCGGATACTGGTTGTGGCCATCGCGCATGGCGTTCGATACGGCGTCCACGATGCGCGGATCGCAGGCGAAATCCGGAAAGCCCTGGCCTAGATTGACTGCGCCGTTCTGGGTCGCGAGCGCGCTCATGACCGTGAAAATGGTCGTGCCGACGTTCGGCAGGCGCGAGGCAATGGCGGGAACCGCGGGCGAATACGGAAGGTCGTGCGAGGCGTTCATGGTGTGGGCGATCGGCTGCGCTAAAGGGAAATGTGTCCTATTTTAAACGTCGATGGCATTTGTTTCTTCACAAGCCTCAATGTGCGCTTCGAAGCTGGCCACGAACGGCGCCGGCTGGGCGATTCGAAACCCGAAGTCGCGCGCCGTGCGTTTCGCGAGCTTAAGCACCGCACGATCCTTCGAGACCAGCCAGTCCGCCTTGCTCGCGTGAGCCAGCTCAATAAACTTCTGGTCGTCGCGATCGCGGCACTTCGGCAACGGCGCTGCGTCGGCGGGCGGCGGTTCGGGCGCAACAAGTTGTGATAGCCGCGCGACCGTTTCGAGCGCTTCGGACTTATTCACGGCGAAGCGCACGAATTGCGGATAGTCCAGCACATACGTCAGTTCTTTGAGGCAGCGCGAATCGATCAGCGCTTCCAGCGTACCGGCTTCAAGCGCGGCGCGGATTGGACGCGTGATGGGGTCGTCGAACACCAGGATATCGATCCAGACATTCGAATCCAGCACGGCGCGCAGCACGGGTGATTTTTTCATTCGATACAATCGAGGGTTTCCGTCTTCATCGTTGGCAGCATGCCGGCGAGCCCCTATGATAATCGTTCTATCGCCGGCCAAATCGCTCGACTACGAGACCCCGCCTCACGTCGCCAAGCACACGTTGCCCGAATTCGCCGCCGATTCCGCTGAATTGATCGACGCCTTGCGCAAGCTCTCGCCACAGGAAATCGGCAGCCTCATGCATATCTCCGATCCGCTCGCGCGACTCAATTTCCAGCGCTACGCGGACTGGTCGCCGACCTTTGGCACGCATAATTCGAAGCAGGCCATGCTGGCGTTCAACGGCGACGTCTACGAGGGTTTTGACGCAAAGTCGATGCACGCCGCGGATCTCGACTACGCGCAAACTCATGTGCGCGTGCTGTCGGGACTCTACGGATTGCTGCGGCCGCTGGATCTGTTGCAACCGTATCGGCTGGAAATGGGCACGAAGTTCGCCAACACGCGCGGCAAGGATTTGTATGCGTTTTGGGGCGATCGCATCACGGCGGCCCTGAACGTACAGATGAAAAAACAGAAGGGCGCGCGCGTGTTGGTGAACTGCGCGTCCAACGAGTATTTCAAGTCGGTGCAGCCGAAGCGCCTGGACGCGCCGGTGATATCACCGGTCTTCCAGGACTGGAAGAATGGCCAGTACAAGATCATCAGTTTTCACGCTAAACGCGCACGCGGCCTGATGGCGCGATTTGCGGTGCAGCATCGGATTGACGAGCCGGAAGGACTGAAGGCTTTCGAGACCGAAGGTTATGCCTTCGATAAAAAGGCATCGACTGAAACGAGCTATGTGTATCGCCGGCGGCTGGGTCTTTGAGCGCAACGCTTAAGCACTGATTACGCACTATTAAGGAAGCTTCATGAGCATTTCAATCACGAGTCAATTCGATGCAGGCGCGATAGACGTCGTGTCTGCCGACGATCCCGCAGCCATTCGCCTGCGTGTGCGTCCGGACAGTCACGCCGACTTCGCGCAGTGGTTTTACTTCCGCGTCTCGGGCGCGCGCGACGAGCCGCTCACCATGACCTTCGAGAACGCCGCTGACTGTGCGTTCGCCGATGGCTGGCGCGAGTATCGGGCGGTGGCGAGCTACGACCGGATCAACTGGTTTCGCGTACCCACACGTTATGACGGCCGTGTACTGACCATCGAGCACACGCCCGATTTCGACGCCATCTATTACGCCTATTTCGAGCCGTATAGTGAAGAGCGCCATGCGGGTTTCCTCGGCGCCGTGCAGCAGATGCCCCACGCGACCCTGACGGAAATCGGCCAGACGGTACAAGGTCGGCCGATGACACTAGTGTCGCTCGGGTTGACCGAAGAGACCGAGCGCCCGGTGAAGCCGAAGAAGAACGTGTGGATCATCGCGCGTCAGCATCCCGGCGAGACCATGGCCGAGTGGTTCGTGGAAGGGCTGATCAAACGGCTGGCGGGTTGGGGCGACTGGGCGGGCGACCCTGTCGCGCGTTTGATCTTTGATCACGCCGTGTTCCATATCGTGCCGAACATGAATCCCGATGGCAGCGTCCTCGGCAATCTGCGCACGAACGCCGCGGGTGCTAACTTGAATCGCGAATGGATGGAACCCGACGCTGCGCGCAGTCCTGAAGTGCTGGCCGTGCGCAACGCCATTCACGCGCTGGGCTGCGATCTTTTCTTCGATATCCACGGCGACGAAGCGCTGCCTTATGTTTTCGTGGCCGGCTCGGAGATGCTGCCCGGCTTTACCGAAAAACAGGCGCAGGAACAGAAGGCGTTCATCGAATGCTTCAAGCAGGCGAGTCCGGATTTTCAGGACGTGTACGGCTATGAAGCGAGCAAGTACCAGACGGACGCGTTAAAGCTGGCGTCTAAATATGTGGGCAATGAGTTCGGCTGTTTGTCGCTGACGCTTGAGATGCCGTTCAAGGACAACGCGAATCTGCCGGACGAGCGGGTTGGATGGAACGGCGAACGCAGCGCTGCGCTGGGGGCGTCGATGCTTCAGGCTATCCTGCGGCATTTGCAGGCGTTCTGAGCCTGGCGAGCGGAGTGAAGTGAGCGGCGGTGAACGCATGCGATGCGGGTGCGTTCCGAAGGACCTGTATCGAAAGGGCGTGATCGCTGGACGGCGATCACGCCCTTTTGTTTTGGCGTTCGAGCTTCAGAGGGCGCCTCAGAGGACTATGACGCGGAGGACGGCCGCTCAGAGGACGGTGAGTCAGAGGACGGTGACTCAGTGCTTCTTTTTGCTCGTCGACTTTTTCGTTGCCTTGCCGCCGGCCGATTTTGTTTTCGAGCTCGTCTTGCCTTTACCTGTACCTTTGCCCTTGACCGCGCCATGCCGGCCTTTTGCGCCGTGGCTCGATCTGGGTTCGGCGCGTGGTCTGGCCGACGGCACGGGATCATTCCAGCCGAACGCCAGCATCTGGCTGCCTACGTAGCCGCAGCGGAACTTCAGCGTGGTAGGGCTGGAGTCACCGTCCTTGGTGACCCCAAGGCCCTCCACCGTCACAATGTTGTCCACCTTGATGCGTTGCTTGTGTTCGTCGAATGCGTCGTTCCAAGGGACGATGCTGCCATGAGCGGAATCGAAGGAACTGGCTGGAAACTCCACGTGGTCGAATGCCGTCGACGTACTCGCCACGAAACTTCCGTGTGCGGCGCAGTCGGCCACCAGGGGATTGGCGTTGAAGTCGGTGACGAAGTGATTGACGAGCTCGTTGCGTTCGTCGAGCGTATCGGCGAACGCGGTGGCGCTGCATGCGGCCGACGCGAGCGTCGCTATTGATGCAATTGCCACCAGCCGGCCGACCAGCCGAAGCAGTCGACGCGGTACTTGAATACTATCCATCGGGTTCTGCACTAAAGAGACAACAGGCACGTAAGATGCCCGACAGTGAGTGGGAGTTCCATCTTATATTAAATTCTTTCACGAACCGCCAACAATGTCCGGCCTCGACACAGGTTCTGCCGTGGACTTTGATGCGGGACAAGGTGCGGAATTGATGCGACGTTCAGACGCGCGGCCCACGATCCAGCCGATAACGCCGGACGTCGAACGTAGTGATCCAGGTAGGTCGGTAGACGGTGATCAGGATGGTGAACACGCCGGTGAACAAGGCCTCGCCTGCTACGAGCAGGGAGGCCGCGAGCGTAAATCCAGCCGGGATAATAAGTTCGCCATTGGCAAGCACGATTTGCAGCAGCAGTCCTGCCGAGCAGGCTGTTGCGACGGCGCATGCCGACGTCAGGAACCCGTGACCGAGGATGAAAACGAAGAGACTTCGCGGAATCCACGCCTGGATAGCTTTCTGTAGAAGCGACGATACGGCGACGGGCAATGCCCCGAACAATATGAAGGTCACGGGAACGCCGGGCCATGAGGCATCCAGCACGACGGCCGCCAGGCCGGTTGTCACGGCCATGCCGACCATCGCGAGTTGCCAGTCGAACAGTGTGACCATCAGTGTTGCGCCCAGCAGATGAATGGCGGGACCGTCTTCGAACCAGGTATTGCACGCCCACAGTACCGTCACCGCGACGACAATGCCGAACCAGACGTGCTGAAGGGTCCCATCTTGCAACCGTCGAAACGGGTTCTTCCAGATCGCAAGCGCGAGCACACCCGCAGTGACAATCCAGCCACCTATTGCGAGCCAAAACGGAAGAGGTGTGTAGAAGAAACCCATAAATCTTATATTACTCGTTTGCGCCGGAAAACGTGTGCATTGACTGTGCCAGCGGAGATTTTCCAACACGCAACGCGTCAAGTTACGTGTTGCGTGTTGACTGTGAAATAGCCGTGTTCAGTCGCCGAAGCGGGGTTGGGGTTGAGCGGCCATTGGCAGCAAGTGGTCTTCTATTTCCGGACGCGGCGCGTACGTCAGCAAAGCGGCCGCTCGCAGTGGCACCGGACCGGCGTCGCCGAGCGCGGGCCGCGGCGACGCGTCAGCCTCGCGCTTCAGGACCTCAAGATAGCCATTCTGCCAGCCGTTATAAATAGCAACGGCCGCTGCGCGATTCGGTGCACCGAGTTGCTGGAAGATGCTGCCCATGTGAATTTTTACCGTGCCCTCGCTGATTCCAAGTGTCTTCGCGATGACCTTGTTCGTGCTGCCCATGTGGACGCACCGCATGATTTGTTGTTGGCGCAATGACAACGTGTTGAACCGTCGCGAGCCCTTTCGGAACTCTTTCGGCTCGGTGTCGCGACGTGGCAGGAAAACGGGCTCGAGCGTGGGGTCAAGCGCGCACGCAGGGACGTAATGACCACCCAGCAGAACCATTTCAAGCGCGCGGACAATCAATGTGGGATCGAGATCGCGTGGCACGACACCGAGCACGCCCGCGCTGAGAAGCATGCGGACCTTCGCGGTTGATGCTTCGTCCACGATGATTGCCGCAGGGATCCGGGGGAAGGCGTTCAGCAGCGTGCGCAGATCTGCCATGCGCATGGCGTCGTGCCAGTCGATCACGATCATGTCCGGGTCAAGCCGCAGGACCGCGCTTGCCGCCTGCCGCCAGTCTTTCGCTTCGTTGAAACGCGCGCGCCGGTCGATATGCCTTAAAAGCGCCTTCAAACCTTCGCGACGCTCGGCTTCGGAGTTGACTATGGTGAATTTCATGCGTGCCTCGTTGTTATATGGGTTCGGCGCGATGCCCGCTTCCGGGCGGGCGATATGCGGCTGAACCGATAATGACCAATCGCGGCCGAAATTGCGCCCTGACCGAATGGCATAGGCATTACGCACAAAATCGCGGTCTGTGTTTCGCCTGGTGGTTGATTTGGCGAATTAATTTCTGCTCAGGGCAGCTTTGCTAGGAGGAGTCTCAAATGTTCGCTGTCGAAGTTGGGATGCATCTCAAATGGGAGTGTGAATGCAGGACAAAATGGGACGTATCTGAAGCGCGCTTCCGTGCCGTGGCGTCACACTGCATAGCAATAATTTGGATTGCTCCTGCTTTAATTCACTCGCGGCGTTGTTTTGATCTAACAACGCGGCAAGTGGCTTGAGCTTTTCGCTGCTTCGCGCAGTGATTTTGTCCGCTCAGTCACATCGACGAAGCGGGGGAGATGGGCCGGGGAGCGAAAACGCTGAGACGACACTAGCCGGGTACAACGCTAAGACGATGGGGCGGATCAATCGTCCAAGCCCCTTCCTTGCGGCACCGAATTCGACGCTTGGGACTGCTTCGTGAAATGAGTTTTATTTCGGCGGCGAGTTGGAGCATGCACGGTTTGCGCGTGCGACTCGGATGCCGGAGGCGCCCCACGCAATCGGTAGTCGGGCGTTGGCAGCGCGTCGTAAAAAAACCCGTTCCGACGGGTGCCGGAACGGGTTTTATCGGATCAGAAGTTGGGGTTGGGCCCGTCAGGATCTGAGCTGCGTCCTCGTGTTGGATCCTCGCTGCATCCTATTTCGCAAGTCCGAATACGCGACTAATCTCCCGATTGCTTGCGGTGATGCGAACCAGGTGAGGGTGGTAACTTGCGGCGCACGAGCCGTAAGCGCCTTCAACCTCTCAGCTCAGTGAAAATGCGGCTGGGCTGGCTCAGCGTCTTCCGGCATTTCCGCATGGACGATTTCCCCGAGCGGATCCGCGTACAGCGGCACGCCGCAATCGTCGCAATATTCCGGCTCGAAACGGCCGGTGTGCCGGCGTACATCGGTCACCCCCGAGCGCTTCAACAACGCGACGATTTCTTCTACTGGACCATCCGCGCCTTCCAGCTCGGCCGCTTCTTCCGCCGCACTAATTTCGCCGTTCTCCCGTCCGTAGAGCGGCCAGACGACGCCATAGATCACGTCGTTGCTGCCACGGCGGGTAAAGCCGATCCGATATTCGTCGACGCGTTGCTCGCCGAACCCCGCGATCACGGCGCGTAACTCATCAGGCGCCGTGCCGAGCGTGTCGAACAGGTAGCGAACGGCGGTGCGGACCGAGTGTGGCCGAACCTGTTCGTCGGCGTCGCGACATGCCGAGTAGTAGGCGTCGGGCAACAGGCATTCGAATTCGCAGCCGGGCAGGATGGCGGCAAAACTGGCGCCGCCTTGAGTTGCCCAGTGTTCAAGGCACTGGCCGCGTTCGATCCGGGTGCCGGCCGTTTCCTCTTGCCACCGAAACAGCGCGGCGCCGGCGGGCACGATGGCCATCGCGAGTAAAAAGCGCGGATCGGCGAGGATCGGTGAGGTTTCAGGCAGGTCACCGAGATTCAGGCGTGCTGGCGCGTTGCCGAGTACGGTTTGTATAAGTTGCTGCGCCACACGCGCAGTTTCCACATGATGGCGCGGCAACTGGTCGATGCTATAGAGGTACGGTGCAACCGACACCTTGGCGCCTTCCGCGAGCACATGCGCTTGCAGTTGAGCACGCAAGGCGTCAACCACGTCGGCCTTGAGCGGCCCGGACGGGATCGAGTAACGCGTCCATGCCAGCACGGGTGCCGCAATCAGCAGCGCTTCGTGTGGCACACCGTCGATCTCGATCACGAACGACTCGCTTTGTGTTTCCGCCATATCGGCGAGAGCGCCGTAAGCGTCCGGAAACTTGAGTTGAAGATGGTCGAGCGCGGCATCGAGCGCGGTCTGATTGCCGTTGCGCACAATTTTCCCGAGAAGCGTGTCGAGACGCGCTTCCCAGAACCGGTCTTCTATACGGCTGCCCGATGCGAAGAGCGAGAGCGAAAGACCGACGAGCTTGTCGGCATCCGGAGGAAGTCGTTTGGCGATTCGCGAGCGCATAGGAGGCAGTTATCAGGTGCAGAGAACCTTAGATTGTAGTCGCTATGCGTCCGGTTGGATCATTGCGCGCCGCCTCTCTGTGATGCGGGTTTACGTCCTTTGTTACTGTGAGGAATTGCATCGTTGAAATTCTTTTTGCGAAGCCCTTGCGCGAGTGCGAAACGGGCACTAGAATTCCGTTCCTTCGCTTCACGATGAGGCGAAGGGAAGTGAGAAAGTGCAGTAGGCGTGTCGCTTAAGAGGATGCCGCAGAGCCAAGCAGGACGGGCTTCGCAGGGAATCGGAAAGTCGGGGTTGAGTAAAAAACCTGTTGACGAAAAGCGAAACGCAGGACATAATCTCGTTTCTGTGCTGCTGATGCAGCAACGCGAAAGCGGCAGGGTTCTGAAGGTTGGGATCTTGTGGTTGGCGCGAATGTTCTTTAAAAACTAACAGCCGATAAGTGTGGGCGCTTGGTGCTTGGCTTTAAGCGTGGTGGTGTTTTCCGGGGTTTCTCGGGAGATGCTGCCGTGAAGCGAAAGTATCAAGTCTCACACTAGTATTAAGGTAGGTTTTGAGCGTCTTTCGGGCAACTGGAAGATGGGAGGAACTTGTCAGTACGTTGAGTGAGCGACCTATTCGCAAGAATAGAAAACAGTAACAGGCATTGAACTGAAGAGTTTGATCCTGGCTCAGATTGAACGCTGGCGGCATGCCTTACACATGCAAGTCGAACGGCAGCACGGGGGCAACCCTGGTGGCGAGTGGCGAACGGGTGAGTAATACATCGGAACGTGTCCTGTAGTGGGGGATAGCCCGGCGAAAGCCGGATTAATACCGCATACGATCTACGGAAGAAAGCGGGGGATCCTTCGGGACCTCGCGCTATAGGGGCGGCCGATGGCAGATTAGCTAGTTGGTGGGGTAAAGGCCTACCAAGGCGACGATCTGTAGCTGGTCTGAGAGGACGACCAGCCACACTGGGACTGAGACACGGCCCAGACTCCTACGGGAGGCAGCAGTGGGGAATTTTGGACAATGGGGGAAACCCTGATCCAGCAATGCCGCGTGTGTGAAGAAGGCCTTCGGGTTGTAAAGCACTTTTGTCCGGAAAGAAAACTTCTGCCCTAATACGGCGGGAGGATGACGGTACCGGAAGAATAAGCACCGGCTAACTACGTGCCAGCAGCCGCGGTAATACGTAGGGTGCGAGCGTTAATCGGAATTACTGGGCGTAAAGCGTGCGCAGGCGGTTCGTTAAGACAGATGTGAAATCCCCGGGCTTAACCTGGGAACTGCATTTGTGACTGGCGAGCTAGAGTATGGCAGAGGGGGGTAGAATTCCACGTGTAGCAGTGAAATGCGTAGAGATGTGGAGGAATACCGATGGCGAAGGCAGCCCCCTGGGCCAATACTGACGCTCATGCACGAAAGCGTGGGGAGCAAACAGGATTAGATACCCTGGTAGTCCACGCCCTAAACGATGTCAACTAGTTGTTGGGTCTTCATTGACTTAGTAACGTAGCTAACGCGTGAAGTTGACCGCCTGGGGAGTACGGTCGCAAGATTAAAACTCAAAGGAATTGACGGGGACCCGCACAAGCGGTGGATGATGTGGATTAATTCGATGCAACGCGAAAAACCTTACCTACCCTTGACATGGTCGGAACCCTGCTGAAAGGTGGGGGTGCTCGAAAGAGAACCGATACACAGGTGCTGCATGGCTGTCGTCAGCTCGTGTCGTGAGATGTTGGGTTAAGTCCCGCAACGAGCGCAACCCTTGTCCTTAGTTGCTACGCAAGAGCACTCTAAGGAGACTGCCGGTGACAAACCGGAGGAAGGTGGGGATGACGTCAAGTCCTCATGGCCCTTATGGGTAGGGCTTCACACGTCATACAATGGTCGGAACAGAGGGCTGCCAACCCGTGAGGGGGAGCTAATCCCAGAAAACCGATCGTAGTCCGGATCGTAGTCTGCAACTCGACTACGTGAAGCTGGAATCGCTAGTAATCGCGGATCAGCATGCCGCGGTGAATACGTTCCCGGGTCTTGTACACACCGCCCGTCACACCATGGGAGTGGGTTTTACCAGAAGTGGCTAGTCTAACCGCAAGGAGGACGGTCACCACGGTAGGATTCATGACTGGGGTGAAGTCGTAACAAGGTAGCCGTATCGGAAGGTGCGGCTGGATCACCTCCTTTCTCGAGCTCAAACGTTTTGAAGTGAAGTGCTAAAGCGCTCACGCTTATCGGCTGTAAGAAGACAGGCTAAGGGTCTGTAGCTCAGTTGGTTAGAGCACCGTCTTGATAAGGCGGGGGTCGTTGGTTCGAATCCAACCAGACCCACCATGATTCGCTTGAAGGTGGCTCACGAGAAGTGAATCACATTCAATAGAATTTACGGACCCTCAAGCATCAAGGTACGGGGGGATTAGCTCAGCTGGGAGAGCACCTGCTTTGCAAGCAGGGGGTCGTCGGTTCGATCCCGTCATCCTCCACCAATCATCAATGCCAAGCACTCTTAAATGAAGAGTGATTTGCATTGGCGATTGAGCCAGTCAGTAAAATCATTTAAGGCATAGCGCTTTAGGTGATGCTGTCGTTCTTTAACAATCTGGAAGAAGTAGTAAAGAGATTCACGAAAGCATACTTAGAGATGGGTGTGCGAGTAGGTGAATCAGGGTTGTGATTGTATCAATGTATGAAAAGGTGATCGAAAGATTGCTTTGGAATACGGCGCAACACGAATACTCAACCTATAGCGGGGTGAAAGAGGTTTCATCCGCATTGAACTTCGGTTCGGTGTAGAGAAAAACGCTCGGAGACACACTCGTTATAGGGTCAAGCGAACAAGTGCATGTGGTGGATGCCTTGGCGATCACAGGCGATGAAGGACGCGGTAGCCTGCGAAAAGCGACGGGGAGCTGGCAAACGAGCTTTGATCCGTCGATGTCCGAATGGGGAAACCCACTCCGAATGGAGTATCCATAGCTGAATCCATAGGCTATGAGAAGCGAACGCGGTGAACTGAAACATCTAAGTAACCGCAGGAAAAGAAATCAACCGAGATTCCCAAAGTAGTGGCGAGCGAAATGGGATCAGCCTGTACTCTTTAGCACGACCGTTAGCCGAACACTCTGGAAAGTGTGGCCATAGCAGGTGATAGCCCTGTAGGCGAAAGCGGATGTGTGGAACTAGGTGTACGACAAGTAGGGCGGGACACGTGAAATCCTGTCTGAAGATGGGGGGACCATCCTCCAAGGCTAAATACTCGTGATCGACCGATAGTGAACCAGTACCGTGAGGGAAAGGCGAAAAGAACCCCGGGAGGGGAGTGAAATAGATCCTGAAACCGCATGCATACAAACAGTCGGAGCCTTGAAAGGGGTGACGGCGTACCTTTTGTATAATGGGTCAGCGACTTACGTTCAGTAGCAAGGTTAACTGATTAAGGCAGCCGTAGCGAAAGCGAGTCCGAATAGGGCGTTCAGTTGCTGGGCGTAGACCCGAAACCAAGTGATCTATCCATGGCCAGGTTGAAGGTGCGGTAACACGTACTGGAGGACCGAACCCACTAATGTTGAAAAATTAGGGGATGAGCTGTGGATAGGGGTGAAAGGCTAAACAAACTTGGAAATAGCTGGTTCTCTCCGAAAACTATTTAGGTAGTGCCTCGTGTATCACCTTCGGGGGTAGAGCACTGTCATGGTTGTGGGGTCCATTGCGGATTACTACGCCATAGCAAACTCCGAATACCGAAGAGTGCAATCACGGGAGACAGACATCGGGTGCTAACGTCCGGTGTCAAGAGGGAAACAACCCAGACCGCCAGCTAAGGTCCCCAAATATTGCTAAGTGGGAAACGAAGTGGGAAGGCTAAAACAGTCAGGAGGTTGGCTTAGAAGCAGCCACCCTTTAAAGAAAGCGTAATAGCTCACTGATCGAGTCGTCCTGCGCGGAAGATGTAACGGGGCTAAGCAATATACCGAAGCTGCGGATGCGAGATTTATCTCGCATGGTAGGAGAGCGTTCCGTAAGCCTGTGAAGGTGCATTGAAAAGTGTGCTGGAGGTATCGGAAGTGCGAATGCTGACATGAGTAGCGATAAAGGGGGTGAAAAGCCCCCTCGCCGTAAGCCCAAGGTTTCCTACGCAACGTTCATCGGCGTAGGGTGAGTCGGCCCCTAAGGCGAGGCAGAAATGCGTAGCTGATGGGAAGCAGGTTAATATTCCTGCACCATTGTTAAATGCGATGGGGGGACGGATCGCGGAAGGTTGTCCGGGTGTTGGAAGTCCCGGTCCTTGTATTGGAGAAGGCGCTTAGGCAAATCCGGGCGCGGAATTCAAGGGTACGAGGCCATTCGCTTAGGCGAAGAAGCAATCGGAAGTGGTTCCAAGAAAAGCCTCTAAGCTTCAGTTTAACAAGACCGTACCGCAAACCGACACAGGTGGGCGAGATGAGTATTCTAAGGCGCTTGAGAGAACTCGGGAGAAGGAACTCGGCAAATTGGTACCGTAACTTCGGGATAAGGTACGCCCCTGTAGCTTGATGCGCCTGCGCGCAAAGGGTGAAGGGGTTGCAATAAACTGGTGGCTGCGACTGTTTAATAAAAACACAGCACTCTGCAAACACGAAAGTGGACGTATAGGGTGTGACGCCTGCCCGGTGCCGGAAGATTAAATGATGGGGTGCAAGCTCTTGATTGAAGTCCCGGTAAACGGCGGCCGTAACTATAACGGTCCTAAGGTAGCGAAATTCCTTGTCGGGTAAGTTCCGACCTGCACGAATGGCGTAACGATGGCCACACTGTCTCCTCCCGAGACTCAGCGAAGTTGAAGTGTTTGTGATGATGCAATCTCCCCGCGGCTAGACGGAAAGACCCCATGAACCTTTACTGTAGCTTTGCATTGGACTTTGAACCGATCTGTGTAGGATAGGTGGGAGGCTATGAAACCGGAACGCTAGTTTCGGTGGAGCCGTCCTTGAAATACCACCCTGGTTTGTTTGAGGTTCTAACCTTGGTCCGTGATCCGGATCGGGGACAGTGCATGGTAGGCAGTTTGACTGGGGCGGTCTCCTCCCAAAGTGTAACGGAGGAGTACGAAGGTACGCTAGGTACGGTCGGAAATCGTGCTGATAGTGCAATGGCATAAGCGTGCTTAACTGCGAGACCGACAAGTCGAGCAGGTGCGAAAGCAGGTCATAGTGATCCGGTGGTTCTGTATGGAAGGGCCATCGCTCAACGGATAAAAGGTACTCTGGGGATAACAGGCTGATACCGCCCAAGAGTTCATATCGACGGCGGTGTTTGGCACCTCGATGTCGGCTCATCTCATCCTGGGGCTGTAGCCGGTCCCAAGGGTATGGCTGTTCGCCATTTAAAGAGGTACGTGAGCTGGGTTTAAAACGTCGTGAGACAGTTTGGTCCCTATCTGCCGTGGGCGTTGGATATTTGAAGGGGGCTGCTCCTAGTACGAGAGGACCGGAGTGGACGAACCTCTGGTGTACCGGTTGTCACGCCAGTGGCATCGCCGGGTAGCTATGTTCGGAAGAGATAACCGCTGAAAGCATCTAAGCGGGAAACTCGCCTTGAGATGAGATATCCCTGGAGCTTCGAGCTCCTTGAAGGGTCGTTCTAGACCAGGACGTTGATAGGTCAGGTGTGGAAGTGCAGTAATGCATTAAGCTAACTGATACTAATTGCCCGTAAGGCTTGATCCTATAACCAGTGTGTGTCGGCAGCCGTTAGTGCTTCAGCACTTATGGATGCCCCATCCTGCGCAACGCGCAGGGTCTTAAGTACACGCCTAGGTTGAGATCAGTGTTGTGCCAACAAACACAACCCCAAGCTTCACCAGTAATAACGAGGCGTGCGGCGCGTAAAACCCCCCATGCACTCGACTACTTCTTCCTCAGATTGGTTGTGATGGCCTTAACCCCCACCACAACACCCCCTTATGCCTGATGACCATAGCGAGTTGGTACCACCCCTTCCCATCCCGAACAGGACCGTGAAACGACTCCACGCCAATGATAGTGCGGATACCCGTGTGAAAGTAGGTAATCGTCAGGCTCCTCATTCGCTGCAACACACCGCAGCTCGCAGAAACCCCACCCCCCAAAGGTGGGGTTTTTGCGTTTCGGGCCTGGTTTCGTGAAGTTCATCCGGCTCCAATCACTCGTTCGATATGACCATGGAGCCTTCAGTCCGCCATGCAAGCTTGCTCAACCGGGCGAGGAAATCGATAGTCTCAGGCGTATCTCAAAACTGACAGCCCTAGTTGTCTTTGACTATTCGCAAAGTGGGTTCAATGAATAGTGAAACATCGATGTGACGATGCGTTGAATTCGGACGTCGCTTCGTCGGCCATCTAAATTTCACGGCCTCTCACAGGCTTGTTGGACGTGGCCAGTTTTGCAGCACCGCGCGGATCGCGGTGTCGAAAGGTGTTCGTTGTCCGATCCTCAAAACCTCCAACGCATCCGATGCAAGATGGCAGTTGCGCGGGCGCGGCGTAGCTTCGATCGGCGTTCGTTGTGCTGTGATGCAGGCATCAATATTAAGCACTTTCGCGATCCGCTTCGCAATGTCGAACTTTGTCATTGGCTCATCGCCGGACCAGTGCTTCACGCCGGTAATTGATTCACCGATTTCATGACGTTCCAGCAACTGCCGGATCACAACCGCCACGTCAGGCGTGAAGGTGGGGTAGCGAGTTGCCCAAGCGTCCATCACCGCGGGAGCTACTCCGCGAGCAGATTCCGCGATTGCTGGCGTCAAGTTTGTCACCGCTGACTCGCCCCATTCGATCACCGGGCCATACAGGAGCGGCAAACGCAGCACGCAGGACCGCGCGCCGGATTGCAGCAGCGCCTGCTCTCCGTCAAGCTTGCTGCGACCGTAGGCGTTAAGGGGATTCGGCGTGTCGTCCGGCTGATAGGGCGGTCGTGTGCCATCGAAGACATAGTCGGTCGAGATGGAGAGGATCCACGAACCGATGCCCTGTGCAGCGCTCGCAATAAAGCCTAATGCGTCAACATTCAACGCTCGCGCGAGGACCGGGTCGTTCTCACAAACATCCGGACGCCGTTCGGCCGCGGCCACAACGATTGCGTCAGGAGTCTGGTCAGCGATGAACTGACGGACGGCGCGCCCATCGCGAATATCCAGCGTGACGGTGCTAGCGTCGCCATGACGAAACGCTGTTCGTACTACCTGCCAGCGGGTTATCGCGGCTAGTTCATTCGCAACGGCGCGTCCGAGCAACCCGGACGCGCCAATCAACGCAACCTTAAAGTGTGGCCCCCGAGTCATGCGGCCTTCGCCGATACGACCGTGTAACCCGCCTCATCGATCGCTTCCTTGAGTGTATCGATCGTTTCGCTCGATACCACCACAACACGCCCGTGCTCGAGATCCACTTGAACTTGTGCTGCGGCGTCGATTTCCTGGATGGAGCGAGTGACGGCGGCGACGCAATGCTGGCAGCTCATGCCTTCTACCTTAAATTCAGCCATATCAATTCCTTGCATGGGTTTTTGTAAGAGCGAACCATGCTATACCTTCCTATCGTTGGAAGGTGTAGAGTCTATGGAAAAATTTGGGAGTATGTTCGATGAATATCGGCGAAGCCGCCCGCGCGTCCGGCGTGACGGCCAAGATGATTCGGTATTACGAGAGCGTTGGCCTCTTGCCACCGGTTGACCGGACAACGTCAGGGTACAGGATGTACGGGACCCAGGAAGTTCATGCGCTGCGCTTTGTTCGGCAAGCACGTCGGCTCGGCTTTCTGGTCGACGATATTCGCAAACTCCTGGCCTTGTGGCACGACCGGCAGCGTGCCAGCTCAGAGGTCAAGGCGATCGCGCTGGAGCATGTTGCGGAACTGGACAGGCGGATCGCGGAACTCACAGATATACGCGATACCCTTGCTCATTTGGCGGTTCATTGCCACGGTGACGGACGGCCCGATTGCCCCATTCTGGAACGACTGGCTGAGTGACCGTATTGGTGCGTCACAGCAGCCCATTTGCCTAATTTGTGCACTATAAAAGTGCGAAATTAGTAGTCTAGTTCGGAAATTTCCGGGAAAAGTATAGAAATCAATCACTTGCTCCGAGGCGGTGCTTGCACCATTCCAAAAAAGAATGCACCCAATGCAGGCATTTCACTAACACCTCCAGCGTGGTTGCTCTATAATTCGGGTTAACCCTTTCGAGGGATATCCCTGACCCGAACCGCCGGGGATTCATTTGAAATCCTTGGAGAAAAAATCATGTTTGCATTCCTACTCGAAAAAGTCAGCATCTGGTTTGAAACCGCCGAACGTAATCGTCGCGAAGAATATCTGGCGCAATCGTCGGATATCGTCCAACTCGAAAAGCGTATCCGCTCGTTGGAAACCGAAGGCTACTCGCTGTAATTTCAGCCGAAAACACCCGGTCGAAAATCGAACAAGCCCCGCATGCGGGGCTTTGTCATTTTTTTTGGCTACTCTCGCCAATCAGGCCAAGTCGCTCAATTTTTCTGGGGATGCGTCGCGAGCCATCGCTTCATGAACGCAATCTCCTTGTCCTGCGAAGCGATGATCTCCTTGGCCAACGCCCGCAACTTTGCGTCCTTGCCGTACTTCAATTCGACCTTTGCCATCGCGACGGCGCCCTCGTGGTGTGGGATCATGTGCGCGACAAAATCACGATCGGCGTCGCCGGTGTACTCGACATCGGACATGCCGGACATCATCGAATGATCGGCGGCCTGAAACTCCTTCGTCGACGCAGAATCGCCCTGGCTACCGCTTGCGGCTGACATGTCCATGCCTGCCATCGATGCTGAGGATGCTGGCGTCTGTGCCAACGCGACGGGCATCGAGACAACGATTGAGACTGCAAACGCGGCTGCGCCAGCGAGGAAGGTTTTCGGGAATGTCATCGAATCTCCTTAAATGTTGACTTTCGGGAGAGCTAGCCTAAAGCTTGCCATCGCGGTAAGGTAAAGCGCTTTAATATGATATGAAATGAATCGGCCCGATATGAGCGTCGGTTGTCATTCGACAAGGGGGGCGCTGTGAGTCCAGAACTTCGACCTATCAAATGTGTGGCGACTGCAGCGCTATGTCTGGTCTCGGGTTTGGCGGCGTTGGGCGCGTTCGCCCAGGCGGGTGGTCAGCCGCTGATCCTGGATACGCAGACAGGGATTCACAGCGGCGCAGGCGGCAACGTTCTGCAGACGGGGCCGTTGAATGGGTCGGGCATGGTGCCCGCGCGGGCATTGCCCACGCTGCCCGAATTGCCGCAAAAAGATCAGCAGACGATCATCGTTTCGCCTTACATCGACCTTCAGCAGGGCGGGCATCGTGCTGGGCAGGGATATGGGGCGTCAACAAGCTCACAGTCGTCGTCGTTCAATCGCCAGCATCGGCCACGTTCAACATCATCACATCTCAGCGCATCTTACGGCGTGCCAACTGGCTCTCAAACCCAGGCTCCAGCCTCAACTCAGTCTGCGGTATCGCAAGTGCGGCAGTCTCCGGCGCAGCCTCCCATCATCACGCCGGTACCCGTAGCGACGCCGAGATCCGTCGCAACCCCGAGCCCTGCGCCGACCGTGCCAACCCGATCGTCGGACCCGCATACCGCAACCGGTGCGGTTACCACGTCGCTTGATTAACGGCGAACGGCGCAGACGTTTTCAGTTGCCACGATGTTCGAGTTTGAACGCCGCTTTGCCGTCTTGACCGAGTGCGTCGACGAGATAGGGCAGCGTCTCTTTCAACTCAGCCGCGAGCGTATACGGCGGATTCACGATAAACATGCCGCTCCCGAACAGGCCAAAGCCGTCGACGGGAGGTTTGCTCACGGTCAATGACGCATGCAACCAATTCTTGGGCTGCACGCGCTTCAATTGATCGGCGAAACGCTGGGATTCCAGCCGGGTCACTTGCGGATACCAGATTGCATAAGTACCGGTCGCAAAGCGCTTCAGGCTTTCCTCGAGGCAGTTCAGCGTGCGTGCGTAGTCGCGTTTGTCTTCGTACGACGGATCGATCAGGACAAGCGCGCGACGGGGCGGCGGTGGTAACAGCTTGATGATGCCGTCGAAACCATCGCCTTCGAAGAGCACTGCACGCCGGCCTGCGTCGCGGAAATTGTGGCGCAGGACGTCGATTTCGGTGGAATGCAGCTCGAACAACCGCATGCGATCCTGCTCGCGCATCACCCGCCATGCGAGATAGGGCGAGCCGGGATAAAACTGCAGCGTGCCGTCCGCATTCAGCGCCTTTACCTCTTTGACGTAATCCTTGAGCAAACCCGGCAAATCACGCTTGGTCCAGATCTTGGCAATGCCTGTTTCGAACTCACCCGTTTTGGTCGCAAATCCGTCGGTCAGCGAATACACGCCGGCGCCCGCGTGGGTGTCGATATACCAGAACGCCTTGTCCTTCTGGGCAAGGTGTTGCAGCAACTGCACGACGACCGCGTGTTTCAGCACGTCTGCGTGGTTGCCTGCGTGAAAGGCGTGTCGGTAACTGAGCATGGCAAATGAGTGAGCGAGACGAGAATGAGCGCGGCGTGAGCCAGACGGACGAAGAAAGTGCCTAAGCGCCGAAGTGCATAGGCGCTATGCGGCACCGCACGGCGCACGCAGCAGGGTCGTTATTGTAGCCGACGACCCTGCTTGTTCGGACCAACGCGTCAGGCAAACGCGTCGCCGACGATTTCCTCCATGCGCTGCTTGATCTCCGGCGTGATCTTTTGCACGACGTCGATGGCCTTCATATTCTCGTGAATCTGCTCGACCCGCGACGCGCCGGTAATCACTGTGCTGACATTCGGATTCAGCAAAATCCAGGCGAGTGAAAGCTGTGCCAGCGAGCAGTCAAGCTGGTCAGATACTTCTGCAAGCCGCCCGACAATGTTATTCGCGCCCTTGTCCGTCAGCTTTTTGGCCAACCACTCGTAACCTTGAAGCTGCGCGCGGCTATCAGACGGAACGCCACCGCGATACTTCCCGGTGAGCAGCCCCGAAGCGAGCGGACTCCAGGTTGTCAGGCCCAGTCCAATGTCTTCATAGAGGCGCTTGTATTCGTTCTCGACCCGCTTGCGATGCAGCAGGTTGTACTCCGGCTGCTCCATCACCGGTTTATGCAGATGATGCCGCTCGGCAATATCGTAGGCCGTGCGAATCTCGTCCGCGCTCCATTCCGACGTGCCCCAGTACAGCGCTTTGCCCCGTGCGATGATGTCGCTCATTGCCCATACGGTCTCCTCGATCGGCGTATGCGGATCGGGCCGATGGCAAAACACGAGATCGACATAATCGAGTTGCAGACGCGTAAGCGATCCGTCAATGGCGTTATGCAGGTATTTGCGGCTGAGCGTTTGCTGCTGATTCGGTCCTTCGTTGATACCGAAGAAGAACTTGGTCGACACTACGTAGCTTACCCGCGGCCACGCGAGTTCTTTCAGCGCGCGGCCCATGATTTCTTCGGACTTGCCTTTGGAGTAGACCTCGGCGTTATCGAAGAAATTTACACCGTGATCGCGGGCGGCAGCGAGCGACTCGCGCGCAGCGCGATGGTCGACCTGCGTACCGTACGTTACCCACGAGCCGATCGACAATTCGCTGACCTGCAGGCCGGAACGTCCTAGCCGACGATAGTTCATGTTCGTGATCTCCAGTTGTGAGTTTGAGTTGCATCAAGTGGGTTTGAAAGCTTAATCCGATTTCAGGATTCGCGCGGCGACGCCCGGCTTGCCAACCTCTACGTTCATTGTGTTTCTGACGGAACGATAGCCCCGCCGGGTGGCGTCGGATAGCTGACCGAACGGCCTATGACGTTTATCGAGGTTGATCGGCGCGGCGTTGCGTGGTTTCATTGTTCGAACCTGAAAGGAGGAGGGGCGGCAAATGACATCACTGAATACGAGTCTGGCGGGCAACGTGGCGGTGGTCACGGGCGCGGCGAGCGGGATCGGCAAGCAAATTGCCCTGACTCTGGCCGAGGCGGGCGCGGTGGTCGCCATCGCGGATCTGAACCAGGACGCCGCCGACGCCGTGGCCGAGCAGATCAAGTCGCAAGGCGGCCGGGCGTTAGGCGTCGTGATGGACGTTACCGACGAACAGGCGGTGAATACAGGTATCGATCGGGTGGCGGCGGAATTCGGCTCCATCGATATCCTGGTGTCGAATGCTGGCGTGCAGATCGTCAATCCGATCGAAAACTACGCGTATTCCGACTGGAAGAAAATGCAGGCCATTCACGTCGACGGGGCGTTTTTGACCACAAAAGCCGCGCTCCAGCACATGTACAAGGACGATCGCGGCGGCGTCGTAATCTACATGGGATCGGTGCATTCGCACGAGGCGTCGGCGCTCAAGTCCGCCTATGTCACGGCCAAGCACGCGTTGCTCGGTCTGGCTCGCGTACTGGCGAAGGAGGGCGCGAAGCATCACGTGCGTTCGCATGTGGTGTGCCCGGGTTTCGTGCGTACGCCGCTGGTCGACAAGCAGATTCCTGAGCAGGCGAAGGAGCTTGGTATCAGCGAAGAGGACGTGGTCAAGAATGTGATGCTGGGCGGCACGGTCGACGGCGTCTTCACAACGGTGGAAGACGTGGCCCAAACGGTTCTGTTCCTGGCCGCTTTCCCCACGGCCGCGCTCACCGGTCAATCGGTTGTGGTGAGCCATGGCTGGTTCATGCAGTAAGGCCTCAAACAGGAGTTTCGATGGTAGAGCGAACGGGCAGTGCGCGAGGACACAATGACATGACGGGAACGAAACGGGCGAAGGTGACGAAGGAGCCTCGCAAGGTGACGTCCCCTGACCTTGGCGAGCCGCCTGAGGCAGTTGCCTCGGGCGGTCCTGAAGCGGGCAAGCGCATCAAGCTGCCGCCCTATGAAACCATCGCGTTGATGTTGCAGGGCGGTGGGGCGCTCGGTGCTTATCAAGCGGGCGTGTATCAGGGGTTGAACGAGGCCGGCATTCACCCGAACTGGATTGCAGGGATCTCCATCGGCGCATTTAACACGGCGATCATCGCCGGGAACGCACCCGAGGATCGCGTGCCGCGTCTGCTTGAATTTTGGGAGACGATCTGCCAGCCTGCCTTCCTGCCACCGTTGCCTGCTTTTGTCGAACACGCGTTCTTCAATTCCACCGATGAGATCCGCAAGGCTTTCACCGCGATGCAGGCCGTGAGCGCGTTGGTCGAAGGGCAGAAGGGATTTTTCATACCGCGTTTCCCGCCGCCCTCGCCGCTGGCTGCGGGTGAGCCGGGCTCGGCGAGTTTCTATGACACAGTCCCGCTGAAGGGGACGCTCGAACGGTTCTGCGATTTCGATCGGATCAACTCGCGTGAGACCCGGGTGTCGGTGGGCGCGGTGAACGTTGCTACCGGCAATTTCGCGTATTTCGACAACACCCGCATGAAGTTGCGCGTGGAGCATTTCATGGCGTCGGGGGCGTTGCCGCCGGGTTTCGCGGCTATCGAAATTGATGGCGAGTATTTCTGGGACGGTGGCCTGATGTCCAATACGCCGCTGTACGAGGTCGTGCAGGCTATGCCGCGTCGTGACACGCTTGGGTTCCAGATTGATTTGTGGAGCGCGCGTGGGCCAGTTCCGGACAGCATTGTCGACGTGATGGGGCGCGTGAAGGACATTCAGTACTCCAGCCGGACGCGGTTCGTTACTGACGCCTTGCAGCGTTCACAGCGGTTTCGGAATGTATTGAGGGAAGTGCTGGATAAAGTACCGGTGGACATCCGCAGCAGCGATCCGTGGTGCAAGACGGCGGAAGAACTTGCGTGCTCGAAGCGTTATAACGTGATCCACCTCATCTACCGGGAGAAGGAGTACGACGGGAACTATAAGGACTTTCAGTTTGGGCTGTCGACCATGCGTGAGCATTGGGAGAGCGGCTTGTCCGATATCCGCGGCACACTCTCGCATCGGGATTGGCTCGACATGCCGAACAACGATTCGGGTTTCATCACGCACGACATTCATCGCGGCGGGCGTTGATCGGGCGTCAAGCTCATCGATAGGGAGCAAGCGGGGAACCGCGGGCGGTCCCTTGTCGCAACACGTCGGGGACCTCAAAAAAAACGGCGCTCACACAGAGCGCCGTTTTTCGAACTACATGAGCAAACTACTTCAGCACGGTTGCGATGGCGTTGGCCACCACTTCAAGATTGCGCGTATTCAGCGCGGCGACGCAGATGCGGCCCGTGCCGACGGCGTAAATCCCGAATTCCTCGCGCAAACGATCGACTTGCGGAGAGGTCAGGCCCGAGTACGAAAACATGCCGCGTTGCTGGTTCACGAAGCTGAAGTCGCGCGCAACGCCGGCTGCCTTGATGTGCTCGACCAGACCATTGCGCATTGCGCGAATACGGTCGCGCATCTCGCCGAGTTCTTGTTCCCACGTGGCGCGCAATTCGGGCGAAGCAAGGACTGCGGCGACAACTGAACCGCCGTGCGTTGGCGGGTTTGAATAGTTCGTGCGGATCACGCGCTTGAGTTGCGACAACACGCGCGTGGCTTCTTCCTTGGCGCTCGTGATGATCGACAGCGCGCCCACGCGCTCGCCGTACAACGAGAACGATTTGGAGAACGACGACGACACGAATACGTTGAGATCGGCCTTGGCGAAAAGGCGCACCGCAGCGGCGTCAGCGTCGATGTTCTCGCCGAAGCCCTGATAAGCGATGTCGAGGAACGGTACCAGCGAGCGTGCCTTGACCGTTTCCACGACCTGTTGCCATTGCGCCGGGGTCAGGTCGACGCCGGTCGGGTTGTGGCAGCACGCGTGCAGTACCACGACGGTGCCGGCCGGATAGTTGTTGAATGCTTCGAGCATGGCGTCGAATTTCACGCCGTGCGTGGCTGCATCGTAGTACGGGTAGTTCACGACTTCAAAACCCGCGTATTCGAACAACGCGCGGTGGTTTTCCCAGCTCGGGTCGCTGATGGCGACTTTGCCCATGGGATTCAGTCGTTTCAGGAAGTCGGCGCCAATCTTGAGCGCGCCCGTTCCACCCAGCGCCTGAGCCGTGATCACGCGGCCGTCGGCGATCAGCGGGGAATCGTTGCCGAGCAGCAGCTTTTGCACAGCTGCATCATAAGCGGCAATGCCCTCAATAGGCAGATAGCCACGGGGCGCAGCGAGTTCCGCGCGCGCTTTTTCTGCTTCGCGAACGGCGCGCAGGAGCGGAATCTTGCCTTCTTCGTTGAAATACACGCCCACGCCGAGATTGACCTTGGTCGTGCGCGGATCGGCGTTGAAGGCTTCGTTCAGGCCCAGAATCGGGTCACGGGGGGCAAGCTCGACGGCTGAGAAAAGGGACATGATTTATCGGCGGTAGTGGATAAGGCGGCACGGGCGGCACGGATGGGAAATCGGCTGCTCAACGGCTAAAAAGCGGTGCAAACCAGAGCTTGAGGAGCCAACGTAACTCCGTCCCATCGATGAAAACCCCAGTTCGGCATTGTAACGAATCGGGCGCCGCTTTTCGGCCTCGCGAAACGGAAGAAACGCGTGATTTAGCCATTTTTTCCCGCCGATTTCGCGGTTTTTTTCAAAAATGAACACTACGGGCCGTAGCGTGCCGTAACATCGCCGCAAAGCTTTCACTATCCAAAACAATCACTTGCGATTTCGTGCGGACGCCCCATCTTGAAAGCAGTAGGCATCGTGCGAAAGCTCGGCGCGAATCGCCTGAACCTGTTCCAACAATCCTGATCCGCCGTCCAAACCCGCTCCAGCGCGAACCGCTAGAATGGGTGTTTGCTCTCGGCCAAGGCACCTCACCCTCATGTCCGATACCCCGCTACTCGAAACCGCCGAAACCCTCGACGAATCCAAATTTGTCAGGTTCGAAGGCTCTCCGTTCCAGCTTTACCAACCGTATTCGCCCGCGGGCGACCAGCCGACGGCGATTGCAACGCTTGTGGAAGGGATTGAGGACGGCCTGTCGTTCCAGACACTGCTCGGCGTAACGGGCTCCGGCAAGACGTTCACCATGGCGAACGTGATTGCGCGCATGGGCCGGCCGGCCATTGTGTTCGCCCCGAACAAGACGCTCGCCGCGCAGCTTTACGCGGAGTTTCGCGAGTTTTTTCCGCGCAACGCCGTGGAGTACTTTGTTTCTTACTACGATTATTACCAGCCGGAAGCCTACGTTCCGCAGCGCGACCTGTTTATTGAGAAGGATTCGTCGATCAACGAGCACATCGAGCAAATGCGGCTTTCGGCGACAAAAAGCCTGCTTGAGCGTCGCGACGTGGTGATCGTGGCAACGGTTTCGGCAATCTACGGTATTGGCAACCCGTCGGAATATCACAAGATGATTCTGACGCTGCGGACCGGCGACAAAATGGGCCAGCGCGACATCATCGCGCGTCTGATCGCGATGCAGTACAACCGCAACGAAGCTGATTTTTCACGCGGGACGTTTCGCGTGCGGGGCGACACCATCGACATCTTCCCGGCAGAGCACGCCGAAATGGCGGTGCGCGTAGAGCTGTTTGACGACGAAATAGAGTCGATGCAACTCTTCGATCCGCTCACCGGCCGAGTGCGCAACAAGATTCCGCGTTTCACCGTGTACCCATCCTCCCACTACGTGACGCCGCGCGACACGGTCATGCGCGCCATCGAGACGATCAAGCTGGAGTTGCGCGAACGGCTCGAGTTCTTCCATAAGGACGGCAAGCTGGTAGAGGCGCAACGGCTCGAACAGCGCACGCGTTTCGATCTGGAAATGCTGCAGGAATTGGGCTTTTGCAAAGGCATCGAGAATTATTCGCGGCACTTTTCCGGCGCGGCGCCGGGCGAGCCGCCGCCAACACTCGTCGACTATTTGCCGCCCGACGCGCTAATGTTGCTCGACGAGTCGCATGTGCTGATCGGCCAGTTGAACGGCATGTATAACGGCGACCGGGCGCGCAAGGAGAATCTCGTCGATTACGGTTTCCGCATGCCTTCTGCGCTGGATAACCGGCCGCTCAAGTTCAACGAATTCGAACGCAAGATGCGCCAGGCGATCTTCGTTTCGGCCACGCCAGCCGACTACGAAAACCGCACGGCGGGGCAGGTGGCCGAACAGCTCGTGCGGCCGACTGGACTGGTCGATCCCGAAATTGAAGTGCGTCCGGCGCGTTCGCAAGTAGATGACGTGCTTGGCGAGATCAATGCGCGCGTCAAAGTACACGAGCGCGTGCTGGTCACAGTGCTGACCAAGCGCATGGCCGAACAGCTAACGGAGTTTCTCGCGGATCACGGCGTGAAGGTGCGCTACCTGCATAGCGATATCGACACGGTTGAGCGCGTTGAAATCATCCGCGATCTGCGTCTGGGCACATTCGACGTGCTGGTCGGGATCAATTTGCTGCGAGAAGGGCTGGATATTCCCGAAGTATCGCTGGTCGCGATCCTCGACGCCGACAAGGAAGGTTTCCTGCGCGCCGAGCGTTCGCTGATCCAGACGGTAGGTCGGGCCGCCCGTAACGTGAACGGCAAGGCGATTCTTTACGGCGACAAAATAACGGATTCGATGAAGCGTGCGATTGGTGAGACCGAACGGCGCCGCACGAAGCAGATTGCGCACAATCTCGCGATGGGTATCACGCCGCGCGGCGTGACCAAGCGGATCAAGGACATTATCGACGGTGTCTATAACGCCGACGATGCCCGCGCCGAACTGAAGGAAGCGCAGACCCGCGCGAAGTTCGAGGACATGTCTGAAAAGCAGCTATCGAAGGAAATCAAGCGGCTCGAAAAGCAGATGATGGATCACGCCAAAAATCTCGAATTCGAAAAAGCCGCGCAGACCCGCGACCAACTGTCGCTTCTGAGGCAGCGCGTGTTTGGCGCCAATGTGGGCGACCACATTACGGGCATCAGCTAAACGTAAGCGTTCAAGGGTAGGAAACGCGGCAACCCAGGCGGGTTCGCCGCGTTTTTTTCGCCTGAAATTTCCTCTCCACCACACCTCCGTCATCTCAAAAACCCAACAGGCACAAGGCTTGTTGATTTCCATCAAATTGTTCGGCCCTCCGATCGGTGCTAAACTCCTTACCCATTGAGAATGGTTCGTATTAACTGTTGCTAGTTACATTTTGATTGCGATTTCCTATCACCGACGCCGGATGCGTCGGTGAACTGACCGGATCGGATCGAGCGCATGGGTGGCGTCGGTTCGATCAATAACAACAAGGAGTGAAGGATGCAGGTTTCAACCTTTGTACGCGGCTCGGTTGCCGCAGTCGCGCTTGCGGCAATGGCGTCGGCATCGGCTGCCGAATATCCGATCGGCAAGCAGCACATCGAGAACGGCATGGAAGTTGGCGCCGTGTATCTGCAGCCGATCACCATGGAACCGGAAGGCATGATGCGCAAGGCCTCGGATTCCGACGTGCATCTCGAAGCCGACATCCACGCTGTGAAGAACAACCCGAACGGTTTTGCAGAAGGCGACTGGATGCCTTACCTGCAAGTGACGTACGAGCTGACCAAGGTTGGCACAGCGCAAACGGTCAAGGGCGACATGATGGGCATGGTCGCCAGCGACGGCCCGCATTATGGCGACAACGTGAAGTTGTTCGGCCCGGGCAAATACCACCTGAAACTCAACATTGCGCCGCCGATGCAAACCGGCCATATGGCGTTCGGCCGCCACGTCGACAAGGAAACCGGCGTGGGTCCGTGGTTCAAGCCCTACACGATTGAATACGACTTCCCGTTCGCCGGCATTGGCAAGAAGGGCGGGTACTGAGCATTCGAGTCAGGCGTGCGGCTAGACGTGACATTAAGTGACATCAAGTGACATGAAGTGAAGCGTCCCGCCGGGCGCCGCAGCCAGGAAGCATGCATGCAACGCAAATACAAGTTGGTCGCCGCCTCGCTCGCCTTGGCGGCTGGATGGTTCGCCAGTGCCGGCGCAGCGCAAGCCGCCGACCTGCCGACCTTCAGGCTGGAAATGAACGACGGCAAGCTGAATCCCACGCGTATTGAAGTGCCGGCGGGGCAGCGCATCAAGATAGAAGTGCACAACATTGGCAAGGGTGCGGCTGAATTTGAAAGCATCCAGTTGCGCAAGGAAAAAGTGCTGGCGCCAGGCGCCAATTCCTTCGTCGTGATCGCGCCGCTGGACAAGGGTGAATACAAGTTCTTCGACGACTTTCATCAGTCGGCGCAAGGCGTCATCGTCGCGAAATAAGGTCACGCCGGGCCGGTTCACGCGTTGTTCGTCCAGCGTCACGCGCAAACCGCTTCGGCCTGCAAGAGCGGGAGATAAGTGATGGGTCAGGTTCTTTTCATCGTGTGGCGGGAGAGTGTCGAGGCGCTGCTGGTCGTCGGCATCCTGTACGCATGGCTGAAAAATGGCGATGCCGATGCGCGTCGCGGCATACCGTATTTGTGGGCGGGTGTGGCTGCGGGGTTGCTGGCGGCAGTAACTCTGGGTGCGGCGCTGGTCGGGTTCACGGAAGAGTTGTCCGGTGACGCGCAGGATTATTTCCAGACCGGCATGGTCCTGGTCGCGTGCGTGTTGATCGTGCAAATGGTGCTGTGGATGAAGCACCACGGACGGTCAATGAAACGCGACATGGAAGCGTCGCTCGAGAAGAGCAAGCAGGACGCGAACTGGTGGGGGGTGACGTTGCTGGTTGCACTCGCCATTGCGCGTGAAGGCAGCGAGACCGTTATTTTCCTGTACGGCCTCGGCTTCGGTCAGTCGGGGCACGTCGATCCCATGCAGTATCTGGCGGTCGCGATTGGTCTGGCGCTGGCGTTCCTGACGTTTTATCTGCTGCAGCTTGGCGGCAAGATTTTCTCGTGGCGGCTCTTTTTCCGCGTGACGGAAATCATGCTGTTGTTCCTCGCAGCGGGCTTGTTCGAGACGGGTGTCGATAAACTCATCGACAAGGAGATCCTGCCCGTCGTCATGAATCAGGTGTGGGACACGTCCTGGCTGCTCGATGACTCCAACACCTTTGGTTCGCTGGTCGCCACGCTCACGGGTTATCGCGCGCATCCGGCCGGCATGAACCTGATTGCGTACGCGGTGTACTGGGCCGTGATCTTCCTGCTGCTGCGTCGATCGAAAAACCGGATGGCGCAAAAATCGGCGAGAAGAGTGGCATGAGCGACGTGATGAATCGGCCCAGCCGGCTGCAGCAAGCCGGGCAATGGATGCAACAACACGGCAGCATGATCCGCGGCATTCAATGGGTCGTGGTTGCCGTGTATGCGTTTCTGATTCTGGTTCCGGCCGTCCTGCCGCTGCCGGACGGTACCGCGCATCTCTGGAGCAACCTGACGCTGGCCGCGCAGTTTGTGTTCTGGGGTATCTGGTGGCCGTTCGTCCTGCTCTCCATGGTGATGCTTGGCCGCGTATGGTGCGGCGTGCTGTGTCCCGAAGGCGCACTGACCGAGTTTGCGAGCAGGTTCGGCCGTGGCTGGGCGATTCCGCGTTGGTTGCGCTGGGGCGGCTGGCCATTCGTTGCGTTCGGCATTACCACCATCTATGGCCAGATGGTCAGCGTTTATCAGTATCCGAAAGCCGTGTTGCTGGTGCTCGGCGGCTCGACGGTCGGCGCAATGATTGTTGGCGTGCTGTATGGGCGCGAGAAGCGCGTGTGGTGCAAGTATCTCTGCCCCGTGAATGGGGTATTTTCACTTCTGGCGCGGCTCGCGCCGTTTCACTACAAGGTCAACGAGGACGCATGGCGCCGCTCGTATAAAGAAGGGGAGCGCGGGCATCGCGTGATCCCCGTCAACTGCGCGCCGCTCGTGCCGCTGCGCGCCATGAAAGGCGCGTCGAATTGCCATATGTGTGGTCGTTGCAGCGGCCATCGGGACGCTATTTCGCTCGAGTGGCGTTCGCCCTCGGCCGAAGTCGTGCAACTCGGCGATAAACAAGCCGATCCATGGGACACCGCGCTCATTCTGTACGGCTTGCTGGGCATCGCTATCGGCGCGTTCCACTGGACCGTGAGCACATGGTTTGTCGACTTGAAGCAGATCTTTGCGTCGTGGCTGATCGATCGAAACATTCTCTGGCCGCTCGACACGAACGCTCCATGGTTTCTTTTTACGCACTACCCCGAACAAAACGATGTCTTCTCGTGGCTCGACGGCGGGATGGTCGTGGGTTATATCGTCGTGACGGGGCTCGTGTATGGCACGACGCTTCTCGCCTTGCTGGCCGTCGGCACGCGAATGCTCGGGCGTTTCAGTTTCACGCGCCTGCATCATCTGACGCAGGCGCTGATTCCCGTAGCGGGATGCGGCGTGTTCCTGGGTTTATCGGCGACCACCGTATCGCTGCTGCGCGCTGAACACTTGCCGCTTTGGTGGGTGACCGATGTGCGTCTCGGCTTGCTCGGCGTCGCCAACCTGTGGAGCGCGTGGCTTGCGTGGCGGGTTATCGGACGGTATGCGTCTGGGCGTTTTGTCACGCAAAGCGTTGCGATGCTATGGTTCATCGCCGCGCTCGCGGTGGTCGATAGTGCCTGGTACCTGATGTTCTGGGGCTTTTCGCGGTAACGTTGCGGGTATCGAGCCAAACGCGAGCCCGATCGTGGGCTAATCGCGAGCCAACCTCTTTATCAACGCAACGACTATCCCAACAGGTGGAGCAAATGAGAACGAAGCCCGTATTAACCGACGCAGAAGTGAAAACCATCGCGGCAGCAGCTGAAGCGCATGCATTGGCGAACAAGTGGAACGTGACGATTGCTGTCGTCGATGACGGCGGTCATTTGCTTCACCTGCACAGGCTGGACGGCGCAGGCGCAAGCACGGCCGAAATGGCGACGGGCAAGGCACGCACCGCCGCGCTCGGCCGGCGCGAAACCAAAGTGTATGAAGACATGATCAAGCAAGGCCGCACGGCGTTCTTGAGCGCACCCATGACTGCGATGCTGGAAGGCGGCGTGCCGATTGTCGTGGGCGCGGATATTGTCGGTGCGGTGGGCGTATCGGGCGTGAAGTCGGACCAGGACGCGGCGGTGGCGCGAGCGGGCATTGCGGCGTTGGGGATCGAGAGCGTTTAAGGTCCGGAAGTGGCTTTGTGCCGTGCCGATCGAAACCCGTCGGCTCAAATAAAAAAGCACGTTTTCGCGAGAAAACGTGCTTTTTGCTTAACTGATGGTGCAGTTCAAAGCACTTGGCGGGAACCAAAAAAAGCGGCTTCGCTGGCTATCGACGACTGGCTGGTGTTTGCACGAAGGGGTCTAATTCTCGCGTGCAAGCCGTCATTGCTGGCTAGTGCCAAACACCTCTCGAAGAGGTGGTCCCCACAATACCCGGTACTGCAATTCTGTTCTGCGCGTTACTAGAACGCGTCCTGCTTATTACTTGGTGAGGATCAGCTTGCCCAGGCGCGTGGCGCGCAGCTGATATGTTTCACCGTTATGCATGATGCTGATGTGGCTATGACCTTGCAGCAACGTGTCGCTGCGTAGCGAGCGCTCGCCGCTATCCGACGCGCTGCTCGACGACGCGGGACGCGCGGTCGTTATAGCAGCCGTCCGGGGCCGCGAGATGCTTGCTGCCACGGAGCGTTCGACGGGGCGACGTAGTCGAAGCGTGTTGGAGCGCAGGATGTCGGTCATGTCGAAGAGTCCGTTCGTTGAGTCGATGGAGTAATATTAATGATAACCATTCCCATTTACAACAACGAAGTATTCATCGACCACACGTTTCGATAGTCATTGACTGTTCCCACGCCGAAACAATCGAAACGTCGCAATGCGTTAATGCAGGGGGCCTTCGAGGGGGCTGCCGTGAGCGAATTGCCGGATCAGCCGGACGGTGTCGATATCGGCTTCCCGATACGCTGACTTCACGATCTCCTGCGTCTGAAGCGCGTCGGCACTCGCGTTCGGATCGTCGGCGACGGGCAAGGTGGTCGCGTAGGTGAAACGCAGGAACAACTGAAGCTCGTCCGGTTGCTCGATTGCCATGGTCAGCGAGCCGCCAACGTAATCGGCGGTCGGCATGATGTCGTAGCGAACACTCGTTTCGGGAATCAGCGTCACGCGGTCACGCACGATAGCCTGACCGTAGTGCAATTCGCGTTCGAGCACGTCGCCCTTACGTGACAGGATTGTGCAGCGATCCAGGCCGATCACGAACAATTGAGGCTGTTCCGCGCGCAGCACGAGTCCTTGCCAGACCTGTTCGCGGGTCATCGATTCCACGAAAGGGTTCAGCGGGTCGTTGATCTGGATGAGATGTTCGAAATTCAAAACGACTGTTTCCTTGACTTGTTCGATTGGCGGGCGAGCGCGGCGCTCGTGTCTGCTCATGTAGCCCGTTTATGTAGTCCGCTTAAGCAGGCGTAAGGCCCGAATGAATCATGATCGCGCCGCTCAGAATTTTGTGCACGGGACACGCATTCGCGATTTGCAAGAGCCTTTCCCGCTGGGTGTTATCGAGTTCGCCGGTCAGGAGGATCTGGCGATCGATCACCGTGCCCTCGGGCGTGGTGTCCAGTGTGAGCGTCACGTGCACCGCTTCCAGCGGCCATGCCTTGTGCTTCGCGTACATCTTCAGCGTGACCGACGTACACGCGCCCAGGCTCGACAGTAACAAGCTATGCGGAGTTGGTCCGGTATCTGCGCCGCCGTGTGTTGACGGTTCGTCGGCGATCCAGTCATGCTGGCCGTCGCTCAGCGAAACCTGAAAATCCGTCGCACCGATGCTGGCACTGACAGACGGCGTCACAAATTTTTCGGACATGCGGTGCTCCAGAGTTAGCGGATGAGCAGACAGTGCAGGGAATAAAAGCAGACGATAAAACGGCGCGGCACGAATGACTATTGTGACGCAAATAGTGTCATTCGTGCCGCGCCGGTGAAACAAGCACAGTCTCACCACCCTACGGCGGCGAGCTTGCCTAGTGGTTGATCGAGCCCATGCGTCCCGCCTGGTAATCGACCACGGCCTGGCGGATCTCTTCCTCCGTGTTCATCACGAACGGACCGTAGCGGACCACGGGTTCCTTTAACGGCACGCCACCGATCAGCAGCAATTCGAGCGGCTCGTCGCCAGCGGCGAACGTGACTGTATCGCCATCGTCCGCGAATACGATCATCTGCTGAGCTCGCACGGGTTGCTTTGCCTCGCCATACAGGCCATTGCCCGACAACGCATAACCAAACACACGAAAGTCCCGTGGCACCGGATGCACGACCGACGCGCCCGGTTGCAACGAAAAATGCTGGTAAAGAATGGGCGTACGCGTTTCGATCGCTGCCTTGACGCCAAACGCTTCGCCCGCGATCACCTTCACGCGCACGCGGCCGTCATCGCTGGTCGCGACCGGAATCCGTTCGGACGCGATTTCCTGATAATGCGGCGCGATCATCTTGTCACGCTTGGGCAAGTTCACCCAAAGCTGCAAGCCATGAACACGGCCTCCAGTGCGTGTGAATTCGGGATCGGGCATTTCGCTGTGAACCACGCCGGCGCCGGCCGTCATCCATTGCACGTCGCCCTGGCGCAGCGTGCCGGAATGTCCCGCCGAATCCTTGTGGCCGAACTGTCCCTCGAGCGCGTACGTCACGGTTTCAAAGCCGCGATGCGGATGATCGGGTGCGCCTTTCGCCTCGCCGGGCGCGTAGTCGACAGGGCCCATTTCATCGAGGAGCAGGAACGGGTCGAAATCCATCAGAAGCCGTGTCGGGAATGGGCGATGGACGACAAAACCACCGCCCTCCACCGTGCGGAGCGCCGGAATCGTGCGTTCGATACTGCGTGTGCTTTCCATTTTTTCCTCGCTTGGTAGGCCAGCGTGGCCGATACAACCGATCAGGCATTAGCGCCAAATTTAAAACATAGAGCTATTATATGGATCGTATTTAGCGGAAAAAGCCGTCAAACCGCAATGGATTGTCCCACCTGTAGAACAACAAAAACCCCAACGAAAGATCCGACCGCATGAAACCCGATTCGCATGACCTCAATGATCTGATGTATTTTTCGTACGTGGTCGAGCACGGCGGTTTCTCGGCGGCGGAGCGGGTGTTGGGTATCTCCAAGTCGCGCTTGTCGCGGCGCGTGTCCGAGCTTGAGACATCGCTCGGCGTGCGTTTGATGCAGCGCTCTACGCGAAAGCTTGCACTGACGGAGGCTGGTCAGCTCTTCTACCAGCATTGCAAGGCGATGCTGGCAGAAGCCCAGGCCGCTGTCGATATCGTGCATAGCTTGCGTGATTCGCCGCGCGGCAGTGTGCGCGTGAGCGTGCCAGTGACGATCGCGCAGACGTTTTTGTCAGAGGTAATGCCGGACTTTCTGCATCGATACCCCGAGGTTCGCGTCATCCTGAGCGTGACGAATCGCGTGATCGATTTGTTCGAAGATGCCATTGACGTCGCTTTGCGCGTGCGTTCTGAACCACCGGTCAATTCGACTATCGTTGCGCGTCCGCTCTGGCGCACGGAACAAATGCTGGTGGCAGCGCCTTCGTTGCTTAAGCCGAATGCGCCGCCGCTCACGCCGTCGGAATTGGCCCAGTTCGATACCATCGATGTGCCCGCAACCGACGGCCGCCACGTCTTTCGCCTGATCGCACCCGACGGCACGCGTCACGAATTCGAGCACGAACCGCGCCTTGTGACGGCGGACCTCGGAATGATCCGCGAAGCGGTGCTGCGCGGTGTGGGTATCGCGGCGCTGCCGGAGATGATGTACGGCGCGGCGCTACGTACCGGCCAGATGTCGCCGGTGATGCCCGGCTGGACTTTCCCGACCCCGCAGCTCTATGCGGTGTTTTTATCGCGGCAGGGCATGGTGCCGGCGATTCGCGCATTCGTCGATTTCCTCGTCGAGTCGATCAATGACAGCAATCGCTTCCCGGGAGAATGTCCTCTCCCTGCGGAGCCTGCTCGCGAAACAGTGTGACTAATCGCGGCGCAGCCTTAAGTTTCTGACATTGAAGCGTACGCTTGCGATGGTCAGATTCAATCGCCGCCCGCTTGAACGCGCTGTGCTCGGGCGCTATATTGGAATCTCTTCGCTAAGGAGCTGCTTATGCGAAAACTCACGGCCACTTTTATAGTAGGCCTGATAGGGCTAATCGCGCTGTCCGTGTCGAGCACGGCTGTCGCATGTAGCGATACTGCGGATTCGACGCAGTCGACGCCAAAGTAACTGCTAGCCCGAATGTGCCGGCGCGCACACAAAAAAAGGCCTTCATCACTGCGATGAAGGCCTTTTACTTTGTGGGCTTCGAAAGCCCGTACGCGCGTAAATCGCGCTACTTGCCACCCGCCTTCGGCTCGGTGACAAAGCCGATCTTCGATAACCCACCGCCTTGCGCCGCCGACATCACATCGGCAACGCGCTCGTACGGCACCTTGCGGTCCGCACGCAAGCGCAATTCGGGCTGCGGCATCTGCTTCGAGGCGTCGGCTATACGCGCTTGCAGGGTGACATCGTCGACCTTCTGGTCGTTCCAGAGCACCGTGCCGTCCGCTTCAACGGCTACGTCCACGTGCGCCGGCTTCGTGTCCTGCGGCTGGCTGCTCGCCTTCGGCAAGTCGATTTTCACCGCATGGTTGATCGCGGGAATGGTAACGAGAAAGATGATAAGGAGAACCAACATGACGTCGACGAGCGGCGTCATGTTGATCTCGCTCATCATGCCGTCGTCCTCGTCGCTGGAGAAAGGGCTCATGGCCATGGCGACGTCCCCTTAGCTCACACGCGATGCAGGCTGCTTGGCGCCGGCCGTAGACCCGGAAGTGGCCCCGGTCGCGGCGCTCACAGCGTTTTGCGTGGCCAGGCGCAAGCCGTCTCCACGCTTGCTGGACGCGAGCTTGGTGCCGGTCACGAAGAACGCGTGCAAGCCGTGCGCGAAACGGTTCAGCTTCGTGACAATGGTCTTGTTCCCGCGGGTCAACGCGTTGTAGCCGAGCACCGCCGGAATAGCGACGAACAGGCCGAACGCCGTCATGATCAGCGACTCGCCGACCGGTCCCGCGACTTGATCGATGGACGTCTGGCCGGTCGCGCCAATGGTCAGCAACGCGTGATAAATGCCCCACACCGTGCCGAACAACCCGACGAACGGTGCCGTGCTGCCGATCGACGCGAGCACGGCGAGCCCCGCCTGCATGCGTCCGACGCCTTCATCCATGGTGTCCTTCAGGCAGCGCGTGATCCAGTCCGACACGTCCATGCGATCGTGCAGATGCGGCTGCGTCTGATGATGGTGATCAGCAGCGTCCTGACCGGAGAGGGCGAGCGCGAGGAACGGATTGTCCTGCGCGTTCGAGGAGTGGCTGCTCAGCTTCTTGATGCCGTCGGCGAAATCGTCCGAATGCCAGAACGCCTGCTCCGCGTTCTTCGTGAGGCGCTTCAGGCGCACCACGTTCAGGCCCTTCACCAGAATCACTGTCCACGACAGGATCGACATGATCGCCAGCGCGAGCGCGATACCTCGAGTGACGAAATCCCCTTGCGCCCAGACATGCGCCAAGCCGTAGTTTTGCATTGCAGTTCCTGTAGATATCTAGAAATTAGGTCGAATTTTTAGTGTTATTCAGCGTTCGTTGGACCGGTTCCGACTGGGGCGTTAGTCGTTCAACCCAAATACGAACGGCTGGGAATACGCAGCGCGAATCGCCACGCCGTTTTCCTTGTAGGGCTTGCATGCGCTTGAACGCATGGCATCGAGCGCGGCGTCATCCAGCCGCGACGAACCGCTGCTCTTCTTCAGTTCTATGTTCTCGATCTTCCCCGTCAGCCCGACGACGAACTTCACCAGCGCCGTCCCCGATTCCCCGCGACGCCGCGATATAGCCGGATAGTCCGGCATCGCGATGTTGCACTCGAGATGCGCGACGTCCTTCGGCGCGTTGAGCGCCATGGTCGGACGCCCGATAGCCGGCGCTGCGGCGGCCGGCGCTGCCGCAACCGGCGGCGTAGGCGGAGCGGGAGCGGGTTCCGGCGCCGCGGCTGCGACCGTCGAAGGCTCCGCGGTTTCCGGCAAGGGCGTTGGTGCGGCCTTCACGCGCGGCTGAACGACGGGCTTGGGCTTCGGCACAGGCGTCGGCGGAACCGGTTTCGGCGGCGGAGGAACGGGCGTCGACTGAATCGCCGCAGGCGCTGCAACCGGTTGCGGCGGCGCGGGGCTGATCAGTTCAGCAGTGATTGTCTTCGATTCGATCGGGCGCGGCGGCGGCTCGTTACGCAGGGTGAGCACGACGGCCAGCAGGCCCACGTGAATCGCCACCACAGCGACACTCGCGGCAATCACGCGCGGATTGAGGCCTGAGGATTCGATCGAACGGGGGGAGTGAGCGTTAAGCGCGGCAGCCGAATTGCCGGGCGAGATCAGGGGAGACGGCATATCAGCGTGGTTGTACGGCGGCGACGCCGTACGAACGGCGAAAGCCCATGCAGCATGCGAGACTGGAGGACTTCATTTTCGAAAGATGAGCAGAGAAATAAACAGCGTGGTCACGAAACCGATCAGCAATTCCATCATTCCCTCCTTGGGCGGGGGTTGGCGGGCTGGCTCAATGTGACGTGGCTTGCGGGCGGAGAATCGGGGACTGCGTTTTTACACCTGGCGAGGCGTGCGACGCGTGACGATCGGCTTGAAAACCGCGCGTCAGAGTTATTGCGTAGTCATTGCAGTAGCACGGCGGTATTCGTGGTGATCAGCACCAGGTGAATCCCGTTGGTCTGGTGCGTGCTTACGCGGCCTTGCGTTCGTAGAACGTCAGCGGCACCGCCTGATGCTGATCGCTGTGCATGCCGCAATGCGACGCACAACCGCTTTGCAACATGACGTCGCGTACGGTTTCTTCGCATTTGCCGCAGCACATGGCGACGCCCAGTTCGAATTGCAGTTCGTCGAAGGTAGCGACGCCATCCGCAATTGAGGCGCGAATCTTTCTGTCCGACACTGACTTGCACACACAGACGATCATGATTAACCGCGATAGCTAACGTTAATGCGAATTATTATCATTCCTTATGCGAAGGTTGGCAATAGGGGTGAACGGTTTTTTTCGGTGTGCAGAGGGCGGGAAAAAGGGACGGGGCGCAGAGGCTTGTCGCACAAGGCGCCGTGCTTATGTAAAAAACTGAAACCGCGTGCCTGAAAGGGGCTTTTTAGCCGATGAAGCGGGTTTTTACGGCTTGGAGGGAGGCGGGTGCGGCTCGGGGTCGCATGACGCCGCTTGGAGCGGTGACGTCAAACCGGATTGGATTCCAGTGCCAGCGTACGCCGTGAAGGGATCACGACGTGTTCGACGGTCACGTCCAGACCAAGCAGCGATGCTGCGAGTTGTCGCAAAGCCTGACCGTCGCTGGTCGAGTAAAAGCGCGGCAATTCGATTGCCTGAGCCTGAGCCTGAGCTTGATCCCGAGCCTGGGCGGGCGCTGCACGCAGACCAAACGAGTCCAGTTGCCGTTCGAGTTGCCGCGCAATCGCGATACTCGTATCGATCAGCGTGAGCCGGTCGCCGGAAATGGAACGGATGGCCTGATCAAGGAAGGGGTAGTGCGTGCAGCCGAGCACCAGCGTGTCGGCGTTGGCGTCGAGCATGGGTTGCACATAGCTTCGCAGCAGCGCGACGAGTTCAGGCGAGTTCGTGTCGCAGCGTTCCACTGCCTGCACGAGGCCGTGCCCCGGCTGCAGGATGAACTGGCAATCGCTGGTATGGCGCTCGGCCAGCGCTTGAAAGCGCGCGCTGCGTAACGTGACGGCTGTTGCCAGCACGCCCACTACGCGCGTTTTTGACGTGAGCGCTGCTGGCTTGATGCCCGGCTCCACGCCGATCACAGGAATTGGCAAACGGTCGCGGGTTTGAGCGATCGACTGTGCGGTCGCCGTGTTGCACGCGACCACCAGCGTCTTCGCGCCCTGCGATACAAGCCATTCGCCGATCGCGAGCGTCCGGTCGGCGATAAAGTCGTCATCGCGTTCACCGTACGGCGCGTACCGCGAATCCGCCACATAGATCAGCCGTTCGTCCGGCAAGGCGGCGCGCACCGCGCGCAACACGGACAAACCGCCAAGACCTGAATCGAAAATAGCAACGGGCGCGCTCGAACCGAGCGCCTCGGAGGAGGCGCTGACAGTTGAACTACCAGCGGAACTAACAGCGGAGCCGACCGCTGAACGAAGGGCGTCGAAGGGCATTGTGGCCGGAAGTTTACTCGTTCTCGCCCATCATGGTTTGCTGATAATTCTGGATGCCGACCTTCGCCACCAGATCGATCTGCGTTTCCAGCCAGTCGATGTGCTCTTCCGTATCGTCGAGAATCTTCACAAAGATTTCACGCGAGATGAAATCGCGAACCGATTCGCAATATGCAATAGCTTCCTTGCACGTGCTCTGCGAAATCTGTTCGAGCTTCAAGTCGCACTTCAGGATTTCTTCGGTCTCTTCACCGATCAGCAGTTTGTGCAGATCCTGCAGGTTTGGCAGGCCGTCGAGCATGAAAATACGCTGGATCAGCCAGTCGGCATGCTTCATCTCGCCGATAGACTCGTCGTATTCATGCTTGCCGAGCTTCTCCAGCCCCCAGTGCTTGTACATGCGTGCATGCAGGAAGTACTGGTTGATCGCAGTCAGCTCGTTTTTCAGCTGCTGGTTGAGGTATTCGAGAGCCTTGATATCGCCTTGCATGTTAGTTCCTTGTGTGGGCGTTTCAGCTTTTCAAACATAACCGCTCAAGTTTAAAAAGCCAAGATGAAAAATGGTGTTTTCCCCGCTATTTGGCGGAGATTTTGTATTTCCGCGCAGTGGAATGAGAATGAAAACAGTTCTCTGCGCAACAGCCCGAAAATGAAAGAGCCGGGCGCGTGGCCCGGCTCTTTTTAGCTCGTATTGCTAAGACGCTAGTTTAAACCGTTGCGACCGGAATCTTGCCGATCTTTGCTTGCCATTCTTTCGGCCCTGTCTGATGAACGGAGGTTCCGGTCGAATCAACAGCAACGGTGACCGGCATATCCTGAACGTCGAACTCGTAAATGGCTTCCATTCCCAGGTCTTCGAACGCAATGACCTCCGCGCCGCGAATTGCCTTTGACACCAGGTACGCAGCACCGCCCACTGCCATCATGTAGGCGGCCTTATGCTTCTTGATCGCCTCGATGGCAACCGGGCCGCGCTCCGCCTTGCCGATCATCGAGATCAAGCCGGTCTGCGACAGCATCATGTCCGTGAACTTGTCCATGCGCGTGGCCGTGGTGGGGCCTGCCGGGCCAACGACTTCGTCGCGGACGGGGTCCACCGGGCCAACGTAATAAATCACCCGGTTCGTGAAATCGACGGGGAGCTTTTCGCCTTTGGCGAGCATATCGGCAATACGCTTGTGCGCCGCGTCCCGTCCGGTCAGCATCTTGCCCGAGAGCAGCAAAGTTTGGCCCGGCTTCCATGCCGCGACCTGTTCCTTCGTCAACGTGTTCAGGTCCACGTGCTGGCTCGTCTCCGTGTTCGCGACCCACTCGACCTTCGGCCAGGCGTCGAGCGAAGGCACGTCGAGTTTCGCCACGCCCGAGCCATCGAGCGTGAAATGCGCGTGGCGCGTGGCAGCGCAGTTCGGGATGATCGCGATCGGTTTCGATGCTGCGTGCGTGGGCGCCGCCATGATCTTCACGTCAAGCACGGTGGCGAGGCCACCCAGACCCTGCGCGCCGATACCCAGCGCGTTCACCTTCTCGTGCAACTCCACGCGCAACTCTTCGATCCAGTCCTGCGGACCGCGTGCAATGACGTCCTGAATATCGATGGCGTCCATCAGCGATTCCTTCGCCATGACCATCGCTTTCTCCGCGGTCCCGCCAATGCCGATTCCGAGCATGCCGGGCGGGCACCATCCGGCGCCCATCAGCGGCACGGTTTTCAGCACCCAGTCGACGATGGAATCCGATGGGTTCAGCATCGCGAACTTCGTCTTGTTCTCCGAGCCGCCGCCTTTGGCCGCGATCTGGACATCGACTTTATCGCCGGGGACGATCTCGTAGTGGATCACCGCCGGCGTGTTGTCCTTCGTGTTCTTGCGCGCGCCTTCGGGTGGACTCACGATGGATGCGCGCAGCACGTTGTCCGGGTTCAGGTAACCGCGGCGCACGCCTTCGTTGATCATGTCGGTGACGCCCATGGTCGCACCGTCCCACCGCACGTCCATGCCCACTTTCACGAACACCGTGACAATTCCGGTGTCCTGGCAGATCGGCCGATGACCTTCAGCGCACATGCGGCTGTTCGTCAGGATCTGCGCGATGGCGTCTTTCGCGGCCGGACTCTCTTCGAGTTCGTATGCGCGGCCGAGTGCCTGGATGTAGTCGAGCGGATGGTAATAGCTGATGTGCTGCAACGAATCCGCAATGCTCTGAATCAGGTCTTCCTGCTTGATGATGGTCATGGCTTGAACGTGTGGGGACGGTACGTTATCGGGACTATGTATGGCGCTTTAAAAAGCGCTCGTGGTTGTGTTTCTTATGCTGGTCTAGCGTTACTCGTGCGCCTTCGCCGGCGTGGCGGATGGCTCATGAAAATGCTCGGGATGCGTGTGCGTGGTCAGGCGGTCGACCCATGCCATGACCAGCGCCGACACGAGGAATGACAGGTGAATGATCACCTGCCACATCACTGCATGCCCGGAGTATTGGTCCGGGTTGATGAAGGTTTTCAGCAGATGGATGGACGAAATGCTGATCAGCGCCATGGAGAGCTTCACCTTCAGCACGCCGGCGTTCACGTGATCGAGCCATTCCGGCTGGTCGGGGTGTCCCTCCACGCCGAGTCGTGAGACAAAGGTCTCATAGCCGCCCACGATCACCATGATCAGCAGGTTGGAAATCATCACCACGTCGATCAGGCCGAGGACCACCAGCATGATGTTGGTTTCGTCGAGCGTCGTCATATGGCTGACGAGGTGCCAGACTTCTTTCAGGAACAGGACGACGTACACACCTTGCGCCACGATCAGGCCGAGATACAGCGGCACCTGGAGCCAGCGGCTCATGAAAATGACGGCTGGGAGCGGCTTCATGGAAGGGCGGGGAGGACGGGTGCCGGGGATGTTCGGGGATGCGGACATGAGCGGTGCCGGTTCGTGGAAGGTTGGTTGAATCGGGTACGTGCGTGGGGCGCGGCGAGCGCGAAACGGTTATTTCGCGCGCATTTTTTTGAGAAAGCCCGTCATTGTAGCGCGACGATGGCGCCGGGTTGCGGGTCAACCCTGAGGAAATCCGCACGCACAACGCGACCCAAAACTGCTGACTCAAGGTTCCGCCGCGCGTGCTCTAAGGTCCCACCGCGCGTGCGAAGCTCGTTTGAAAGCCGCGCCCGGTCAAGAAATCATCGGCGGGGCCGTTTTCGCCTTCATGCTTGCCAGGACGATCCCGGTGACCACGCATGCCAGCGCGATTCCGTGCGCGATAGTCGGGCGCTCGCCGAGAAACACAATGCCGTATAGCGCCGCCGCGATTGGCAAGAGTCCGGAAAACACGCCTGCGAGACTGCCATCCACGTGCCGGATGCCCTTCATCCACAGCCAGAACGAGAAGATGCTCGCCGACAGTCCATACCAGAGCACAAGGCTCCAGACGCTCAGGCTGACGCTGCTGTAATCGAAACTGACGAGCGCAGAAAACCCCAGCGGCAGCATCAGCAAGAAGCCGAAGAAATGCGTATAGGCGCAGATATCGATGGCGGGAAGCGTCTGTGTCAGGCGCCGCGAAAGGATCACGTAGAACGATTCGCAACACACCGCGCCGAGCACCATCAGGTTGCCGAGCAGCGAACTATCAGACGCGCCAGCCGATCCGTGCGCGCTGGCCGTTCCCTGCGCGACGTTGATCACGACCACCCCGGCAATGGCGAGCGCGATGGAAATTAACGCACGCCCGTTCGGGCGTTCCTTCAGGAAAAACCATGAGAACAACGCGACCACCGCCGGAATCGTGCTGGTGATCACGCCGGCCGCGACGGCGCTCGTGCGCTGCACGCCGTTGAGCATCAGCAGCGTGAACATGAAGGTGCCGAAAAACGCCTGCAGAAACAAGTTGGCCCACTCGCCGCGCTTGACCAGCCGGATCTTCGCCGGACGCAGCAACGGCCAGAGCACGGCCATTGCAATGACGAAGCGCAGCAACGCGAACAGCGAGACGGGAATGAAAGCAACCACCGACTTGCCGACGCCGACATTGCTGCCAACCAGCAGCATGGCTGCGATGAGGTAGAGCGCGTAACGATTCAAGCTGGAATCCGGACGACGAGTTCAGTTAACATGGCGTGGCGCATCATGGATCGCGCTTAATGCAAGCAGTGAGCAAAGCAGCGCGCGCGAGCAAAGCGCATCATTGTATTGATGTGCTGAAAGGGCGGCATTGTAAAAGTGCCGGTGCGTACGTGTATACCCCGTGGTCATTGGGGGGATTGCGTAAGTAGCGGGTAAGGCGCGCGGCTTATCTTCGCCGTATGAAGTCTGGCGCGCGTATGCTGCGCTGCATTGAACAGGCAACGCACAGGGGCAGGAGACACGGTACAACGCTTGGGGCTCGCGTGTGCCGTCCACGCCGAAAAGACATAGCGGCTTCGGAGCCTGGGTTCCGGTGTCGCGGTTATCAGATTCACCATCAAAGAAGGGGTTGTCGATGTCTGCGATTGAATCCGTACTCCAGGAACGCCGTATTTTCCCGCCCTCGGCCAAAGCTTCGGCCGGCGCAGCAATTTCTGGCATGGACGCGTACAAGGCTTTGACGTCTGAAGCCGAACGCGATTACGAAGGCTTCTGGGCGCGGCTCGCGCGCGAGACGCTTAGCTGGCACAAGCCGTTCACAACCGTCCTCGACGAATCGAATCCGCCGTTCTACAAGTGGTTCGAAGACGGCGAAATCAACGCGTCGTATAACTGCATCGACCGTCATGTGGAAGCGGGCCACGGCGCGAAGAACGCGATCATCTTCGAAGCCGACGACGGCACTGTGGTGAACGTCACGTATCAGGATCTTCTGCAGCGCGTCTGCCGCTTCGCCAATGCGCTGAAGAAGCGCGGCGTGAAGAAGGGCGATCGCGTGGTGATCTACATGCCGATGTCGATCGAAGGCGTGGTCGCCATGCAAGCCTGCGCGCGTATCGGTGCGACGCACTCGGTCGTGTTCGGCGGGTTCTCGTCGAAGTCGCTCAACGAACGGCTGGTGGATGTGGGCGCGGTTGCACTCATCACGTCGGACGAACAGATGCGCGGCGGCAAGGCGCTGCCGCTGAAAAACATTGCCGATGAAGCCATCGCCGCCGGTGGTTGCGATGCGGTCACGAGCGTGATCGTGTACAAGCGCACGGGCGGCAAGATCCAATGGCATGAAGGCCGCGATCTCTGGATGCACGAACTGGTCGAGCATGAAGCTGACAGCTGTGAGCCGGAATGGGTCAGCGCCGAACATCCGCTGTTCATTCTGTACACGTCCGGTTCCACGGGCAAACCGAAGGGCGTCCAGCACAGCACGGGCGGCTTCTTGCTGTGGGCCGCGCAGACCATGAAGTGGACCTTCGACGCCAAGCCCGACGACGTGTTCTGGTGTACCGCCGACATTGGCTGGATCACGGGACATAGCTACATCGCGTATGGTCCGACCGCTATTGGTGCGACCCAGGTCGTGTTCGAAGGGGTGCCGACCTACCCGCACGCCGGGCGCTTCTGGGACATGATCGCGAAGCACAAGGTCACGATTTTCTACACCGCGCCGACCGCGATCCGCTCGCTCATCAAGATGGCCGAAGCCGATGCAAAAGTGCATCCGAAGAGCTTCGATCTGTCGTCGCTGCGCATTCTCGGCACGGTCGGCGAGCCGATCAATCCGGAAGCGTGGATGTGGTATCACGAGAACGTGGGCGGCGGCGTGTGTCCTATCGTCGATACATGGTGGCAGACCGAAACCGGCGGCCACATGATCACGCCGTTGCCGGGCGCAACGCCGCTTGTGCCGGGTTCCTGCACGCTGCCGCTGCCGGGCATCATGGCTGCTGTCGTCGATGAAACCGGTCAGGACGTGCCGAACGGGCAGGGCGGAATTCTGGTCATCAAGCGGCCGTGGCCGTCGGCGTTGCGCAACGTATGGGGCGATCCGGACCGCTACAAGAAGAGCTACTTCCCTGAAGAACTTGGCGGCACGTTGTACCTCGCGGGCGATGGCGCCGTGCGCGACAAGGAGACGGGTTACTTCACCATCATGGGCCGGATAGATGACGTGCTGAACGTCTCCGGACATCGTCTTGGGACCATGGAGATCGAGTCGGCGCTGGTGTCGAATCCGATCGTGGCGGAAGCGGCCGTGGTTGGCCGCCCCGACGATACGACCGGCGAAGCGGTGTGTGCGTTCGTCGTGCTGAAGCGCTCGCGGCCTGAGGGCGAGGAAGCCAAGCAAATCGCCAATGAACTGCGCGCGTGGGTCGCGAAAGAGATCGGTCCGATCGCGAAACCGAAGGACATTCGTTTTGGCGAGAATCTCCCGAAGACCCGTTCGGGCAAGATCATGCGGCGCTTGTTGCGGTCGCTCGCGAAGGGCGAGGCGATCACGCAGGACATCTCGACTTTAGAGAATCCCGCGATCCTGGATCAACTCGGCGAAGCGCGTTAATCTGCTCTAGTATCATCTTGCTTGAAAGAACGGCTCCCTGTTTCAGGGAGCCGTTCTTGTATAGCGAGCCTGTATTCCGGGCCAACGCGCGATGTCGATCCCGATTGCCGCTTTTCAAAGCATTTGGTAGATAAGCACATGTCCTCGATTCCACCGCCTGCTTCGAGTCTCGCCGAACCACCGCCCGTCACGGAGGCGATGGCGCACGCGCATCGGTTGTACTGGCGAACGAATCTTGTGGTGATTTCGGTGCTGATGCTGATCGGCTTCGCGGTGTCGTTCGGCATTCCGCTCATGGCGACGCAGCTAGCCCACCTGCGTTTCGCGGGGTTTCCGCTGCCGTTCTATTTTGGCGCCCAGGGTGCGATCCTGGTGTATGTCGCGTTGATCGTGGTGTATATCGTGCTGATGCAATTCGCCGATGCCCGCTTGCAGCGGACCCTCGCCATGCTTGCCGTGCGTGCCATCGATAAGCCCGGGCCATGAATCGCCGATGAAGCTCACCCATCGACTCATCCGGGGCTACGCGCTTTACACGCTCGGCTTCTTCCTGTTCATCTATGTGATGGCGCGCATCGAGCGCGTGACCGGGCCGGGCATGTGGATCGGCTATGTGTTCCTGTTCGTGCCAATAGCCGTGTATGCCGTCATCGGCCTGTTGTCGCGGACGTCGGATCTGGTCGAGTATTACGTGGCCGGGCGGCGCGTGCCGTCCGCGTTCAACGGCATGGCCACCGCGGCGGACTGGTTATCGGCGGCGTCGTTTATCGGGCTGGCCGGGTCCATCTACGCAACGGGTTACGACGGTCTGGCCTACATGATGGGCTGGACCGGCGGCTATTGTCTCGTTGCGTTCCTGCTTGCGCCGTACGTTCGCAAGCTTGCCCGCTACACCATTCCAGATTTCCTCGGCACGCGCTTTTCAAGCAACCTCGTGCGCGGGATCGCGGCGTTCGCGGCCATCCTGTGCTCGTTCGTTTATCTCGTCGCGCAGATCCAGGGCATCGGACTGATTGCGTCGCGGTTTATCGGTATCGATTTCGCTATCGGGATCTTCTGCGGGCTCGCCGGTATTCTCGTGTGCTCGTTTCTTGGCGGCATGCGTGCGGTCACGTGGACACAGGTCGCGCAGTACATCATCCTGATCAGCGCCATGCTGATTCCCGTCTCGATGATCGCGCATCGCGAAGGGCTTGGCTGGTTGCCGCAGCTTTCGTATGGACGGTTGCTGGAGCGTGTGGAAGTGCTTGAAAGGGCGGTTGCGCGCTCGCCCGAAGAAGCGAGAGTCCGTGACGATTACCGGCGTCAGGCGGAACTGATCCAGACGCAGATTGATGAGTTGCCGGCGTCGTTTCATACCGGGCAGGCGCGGCTAGTTGAGGAGATAGCGGACTTGCGCCGGCATAACGGGCCGTTGCGCGATATTGGCGAGCGGGAACGCGAACTGTCTTCGTTCCCGAAGACGGCCGCCGAGGCGAACGTTCAATGGACCCGCGCCCGCGATGCGATGCTCGAACGCGCCGCACCGCCGGTGCCAATGGCGGAAGCATTTCCCCCTTCCGACGATGAAAACGCGCGGCTGCACAGGCGGAATTTTTTGTCGTTGCTGCTGTGTTTGTCGCTGGGAACGGCGAGCTTGCCGCATATTCTGACGCGCTATAACACGACCACATCTGTGGCTTCCGCGCGGCGCTCGGTCGGCTGGACGCTGTTTTTTGTCGCGCTGTTTTATGTGACCGTGCCCGTGCTCGCAGTGCTGATCAAGTACGAGATGCTGACGGGGATTGTCGGGCACAAGTTCGCGGATCTTCCTAACTGGGTCATGCAATGGCGCAAGGTTGAGCCGTATCTGATTCGTATCGGCGATGTGAACGGTGACGGCATCGTGCGCTGGTCCGGCATTCAGATGCAGCCGGATATGGTGGTACTCGCCGCGCCGGAGATTGCGGGGCTGCCGTATGTGATGTCGGGCTTGATCGCGGCGGGGGCGCTGGCCGCGGCGCTTTCCACCGCCGATGGCTTGTTGCTGACGATTGCGAATGCGCTTTCGCACGACGTCTATTACTGCATGGTCGATAAAACCGCGAGCAGTCAGCGAAGGGTCACCATATCGAAGATATTGTTGCTGGGCGTGGCGTTGTTTGCTTCGTATGTGGCGTCGCTCAATACCGGGAATATCTTGTTCCTGGTGGGGGCGGCGTTTTCGTTGGCGGCGTCCAGTTTGTTTCCGGTGCTGGTGCTGGGCGTGTTCTGGAAGCGGACGACAAAGCTTGGGGCGGTCGCGGGGATGCTGGCGGGTTTGAGCGTGTGCGTCTATTACATTGTGTCGACGTACCCGTATTTCACGCAGATGACGGGTTTATCGGGCGCGCGGTGGTTTGGGATCGAGTCGATCAGTTCAGGGGTGTTCGGGGTGCCGGCGGGGTTTGTGGTGGCGGTGGTGGTGAGCCTCTTCGACCGGAAACCGGACGCATATACGATGGCGCTGGTGGATTACATCCGGCATCCGTGACTAGAAATATTTGCAGCTTTAGCCGCGCCGGAAAACAAAAAACCCGCGTCGGCGCAAGGCTCGATGCGGGTTTGGGCGCTGCTTGACAATGTGAAACGTATTCTGGCGGAGAGACGGGGATTCGAACCCCGGTTAGGTTTGACCCTAAACACGCTTTCCAGGCGTGCGACTTAAACCGCTCATCCATCTCTCCAGCAAGTCGCGGATTATAGCAAACTCCCGCGTCTGTGCCAGCCCCCTTGTCGAGAAGATGGATCAGGAGCGCGACACGCTTCACACTCAGAAGCTGAAGCGAGATCGAGATAGCGCGCGGTGACCCAGGGCAGACTGGCCGGGGAGCGTCGTACTGGCAGTGGATGATGCAAGCCGGAAAATCATCGCAAATCACATGCCCGTACTAACAAACGGATTAACAATCCGCAGCCTCTCCTCGATCACCAATCCGTCATGCATGTCCTCCGAGTAAAGGACATCGCATCCGCCAAGCAACGCCGCTGCCACAATCATCGAGTCATAGACAGACAGTCCGTATCGCTCTGAAATCCGTCGGCCGGTATCGTGGGTTTCCACGGTTAGCGGCTCAGTCGTGCACACCGCCCGAACGGCGTCCAGTACGTCGTTTGTCTCGCGCCAAGACATGGCCAGCTTGCGCCGGGTCACATTGGCGATCTCGTTCAGCACTTGAACACTGATGACACCGCCTTCCGCCATCAAACCCTCGGCACGGTCCGCTTTAACCGCGTCGCCGGACAGAAGGTAGAGCGCAACGTTACTGTCCAGGAATACCTTAGCCATCGCGATTGGCGTCGTCGCGGTTGAACGTGAAATCAGCGGGCAGACGACCGCGATATTGGCGGAGCCGGTCAAGCAGCGCGCGACCGGCCGGCTTTTTCTTGATCTGAAATTCGCGCGCGCCCGCGATAACGACTTCCACATCGTCGCCTTCGTGCAATTCAAGCGCCTCCACGACCGCCGCAGGGAGGCGGATCGCCAGACTGTTTCCCCACTTGGATACTTGCATCATTGCCTCCCCGGATATACGTTTTGATATTGTATATCCAGGGAGGAGCAGGTTCCGATCTTTCAACCGTGCTGCTGCTTAACCTCCAGCCGGAACTTATGCAGCAAAGGCTCCGTATACCCGCTCGGTTGCGCACGGCCTTCAAAAACCAGCGCCTTCGCCGCCTTAAAGGCCAGCGACGTTTCAAAGTGGCCGGCCATCGGCTGATACTGCGGGTCGTCGGCGTTCTGCCCGTCAACCACCTTAGCCATGCGCTCGAACGTCTCGTTGACCAGCGCTTCCGACACCACACCGTGATGCAGCCAGTTGGCAATATGCTGGCTCGAAATCCGCAGCGTCGCGCGGTCTTCCATCAGCCCGACATCGTGGATATCCGGCACCTTCGAGCATCCCACGCCCTGGTCGATCCACCGCACCACGTAACCCAGAATCCCCTGCGCGTTGTTTTCGATCTCCTGGCGGATTTCCTCATCCGACCATTGCGCTTTCTCCACGACAGGAATCGTCAGCAGCCCATCGAGCAGGCCATCGCGCGCGCTGGCAAAACTGGTCTTCTCCAGCTCCTGCTGCACGGCTTGAACATCGACCTGGTGGTAATGCAGCGCATGCAGCGTCGCGGCGGTCGGCGAGGGCACCCACGCCGTATTCGCGCCCGCTTTCGGATGAGCGATCTTCTGCTCGAGCATCGCGTACATCAGGTCGGGCATGGCCCACATGCCTTTGCCGATTTGCGCGCGTCCACGCAATCCCGAGCTTAGCCCCGCGAGCACGTTATTGCGCTCATAAGCCGTGATCCACGCCGACGATTTCATGTCGCCCTTGCGCATCATTGGACCGGCTTCCATTGCGCTGTGCATCTCGTCGCCGGTGCGGTCGAGAAAACCCGTGTTGATGAACGCGACCCGCGCCGATGCCACCGCAATGCACGCCTGCAGGTTGACGCTCGTGCGCCGCTCCTCGTCCATGATGCCCATCTTGATCGTGTAGCGCGGCAGGCCGAGCAGATCTTCCACGCGTCCGAACAGTTCGTCGGAGAAAGCGACTTCCGCCGGGCCGTGCATCTTCGGCTTGACGATGTAAATCGATCCCGTGCGCGAATTGAGCTTGTTTTGCAGGTCGTGCATGGCACCCAGCGACGTCATTACGGCGTCGAGAATGCCTTCGGGAATCTCGTGCCCGTCGCGATCGACAATAGCCGGATTCGTCATCAGATGCCCGACGTTACGGATGAACAGCAGCGAGCGGCCGTGCAGCTTCACCGTCGAGCCATCGGGCGCGGTGTATTCGCGATCGGCGTTCAGGCGGCGTGTGAATGTCTTGCCGTTCTTGGTGACTTCCTCCGCCAGATCGCCTTTCATCAGGCCGGTCCAGTTGCGGTAAAGCAGGACTTTATCGACGGCGTCGACGGCTGCAACCGAATCCTCGCAATCGATAATGGTCGAGACCGCCGCCTCCATCAACACGTCCTTCACATGCGCGGCATCGGTCTTGCCGATAGAGTGGGTCGCGTCGATCTGGATCTCGAAGTGCAGGCCATGATGCTTGAGCAGTACGGCGGACGGCGAGCTGGCATTGCCCTGGAAACCGATGAACTGATCGGGCGCTTTCAACGCCGATGAACCGTTTTTCAACGTCACGACAAGCCTGCCGCCTTCTACGCGATACGCGGTGGCATCAACGTGGGAACCGTTTGTGAGCGGCGCGGCTTCATCGAGGAATGCACGGGCGCGCGCGATCACCGCTGCCCCGCGAACCGGGTTGAATTGCGCGGTACGTTCGGCGCCATCGGTGTCGGGGATCGCGTCGGTACCATACAGCGCGTCGTACAGGCTGCCCCAGCGCGCATTTGCGGCGTTGAGCGCGTAGCGCTGGTTGGACAGCGGCACGACGAGCTGTGGTCCGGCTTGTTCGGCGATTTCCGTATCGACGTTCTGGGTCGTTGCCTGCACAGCCGCACTCGCCGGAACGATATAGCCAATGCCTTCCAGAAACGCGCGATACGCCTTCAGATCCCGCACCGGCCCGGGATTTTTTCGATGCCACTGATCCAGCTCCGTCTGCAACCGGTCACGTTCAGCGAGCAGCGCGCGGTTCTTCGGCGCGAGGTCGTGAACAAGGGTATCGAAGCCTTTCCAGAACGCGTCGCTATCAATGCCAATACCCGACAGCGCTTCTTCATCGACGTACTGGCTCAGTTCGGCTGCAACCTGCAATCCGTTTCGCTTGATCATTTGACTCATGGGTAACTCCAGCTCTGTTTGTATTCTGTCCGCGTTCGCCGTTTTGCAGCAATGTAGTTAGTTGCCATTGTAGTTGTCATGTTAACGCTTCTTGATTGCTTCGATCCGGTTCCTGCGTAGGCGATTACCTCGATAGCCGTCGCGCGTCGGCAGTGTTTACCGGCCCGCAAAGACAAGATCCGCAGGAGTGACTATATTTGTCGTCCTGTGCGCCTGAACGGACCAATAAACCGCGCTGGCGAGGCCTTATTGCCTCGCTCCCCACGCTTTTGTCTAAAGGATAACCATGACCGCTTTGTCTGCTTTTCCCATCACAGAAAAATGGCCTGCGCAGCATGCCGACCGGATTCAGCTTTATTCGTTGCCGACGCCCAACGGCGTCAAGGTCTCGATCATGCTGGAGGAGACCGGGCTGCCGTACGAGCCGCATCTGGTGAGCTTCCAGACCAACGACCAGATGTCGCCGGCGTTTTTATCGCTGAATCCGAACAACAAAATTCCCGCAATCCTTGATCCCAATGGCCCGGATGGCAAGCCGCTCGCGTTGTTCGAGTCCGGCGCGATCCTGATCTATCTTGCCGACAAGACCGGCCAGTTCATGCCGCAGGATGCGGCCGGCCGCTATGAGACGATCCAGTGGGTCATGTTCCAGATGGGCGGCATTGGCCCGATGTTCGGCCAGGTCGGTTTCTTCAACAAATTCGCCGGTAAAGAATACGAGGACAAGCGCCCGCGCGAGCGCTACGTGGCTGAGTCGAAGCGTCTGCTTGGCGTACTTGAGCAGCGGCTGGAGGGCCGCGAATGGATCATGGGCGACACCTACACGATCGCCGATATAGCAAGCTTTCCGTGGATACGAAACCTGATTGGTTTTTACGAGGCGGGCCACCTTGTCGGTATCGAAAACTTCCCGAACGTCAGGCGCGCACTCAATGCATTCGTCGCCAGGCCGGCAGTGGTGAGAGGGCTGGATATTCCGAAGCGGGATTGAGGGGGCTTGCGAACCGGCTGAAGTGAATTCGCGACGAAGGCGGCCATGCGCTGCCTTCGTTTATCCGAGATCGACCAATGACATTTCACGCCGTGCCCACACTTGGGGCAGCGTTTCCCCTCTGGCTGAACGTTTGTCAACCACCCGTGACCGTTGATCTTTATCCAGGTCATCAAAAGCCATCGATTTGATTCAAATTTCAAGAACCGAGATTTTAAATTAAATAGAGTTCCAGTTGATTTAATAAATGGTGATATAAAGACGCCCGTTTTTCATCGATGGCTTTAGCTGCAACAATCAATCGTTTCTCGCATATCCTCAAAACAATAAATCCCTTGACGCTTTCCCCGCGTGCGCCAACAATCACTCTTACAGGATCTCAAAAAAACCGGATTTTAATCGCACAGCCTCTCGTAATTCATAATCATGACGGAAACCGAAACTCCCCTTCGAAAGACGGAAGAGCTCCGTAGCTTCCTCTTTCTGACCATTATCATGGTTCCTGTATTGACCATCATGTTCGTTGCCATTTACGGTTTCAGCGTGTGGTTCTATCAAATGCTGATCGGCGGTCCGCCTCACTGACTAACGACTAATCGGCGGATTAATTCGTTTCACGTAATTGAAAGCGACAGGAGTCGATGTATGTCTGCACGCCTGAAAAATGCATTGGTTGAACTCGCTTCAATTCCCGAGGCGCATATTGCGGGGATTGTCGTGCATGCAAGTCAATCGAATCTTGAAAATATCAAGCAGGCTATTTCACGTCTACCGGGGTCCGAGATTCACGTAACCAGTCCGGAAGGAAAAATAATCGTGACCCTGGAGGCGCGCCGCTCGGTTGACATCGCCGATCAGCTGACTGCCATCCATGCGCTTCCGGGTGTTTATTCGGCCTCGCTTGTTTATCAGCATCACGAGGATATTGAAGCGCTCGACCAGGAGATTCGCGATGAGCCTGACGCGTCGAAGCTTTATTAAACAGACCGCGGCGGCTACCGCCGCATCGGCGGCCGGCGTCGCGCTGCCGGCCCTCGCCGCTGGCGTGAACAAAACCATCGCCGCTGTCGCCGAAGCCGACGTGACCTGGTCGAAGGCGCCATGCCGCTTTTGCGGAACAGGTTGCGGCGTCAGCGTGGGAGTGAAAGCAGGCAGGGTAGTCGCGACACAGGGCGATCCGCTCGCCGAAGTGAATCGCGGCCTGAATTGCGTAAAAGGTTATTTCCTCTCCAAGATCATGTACGGCGAGGACCGCCTGACCACGCCGCTGCTGCGCATGAAGGACGGCAAATACGCGAAGGACGGCGAGTTCACCCCGGTCTCGTGGGACCAGGCGTTCAGCACGATGGCCGAGCAATTCAAGCGCGTGCTGAAAGAGAAGGGGCCGACAGCAGTCGGTATGTTTGGCTCGGGCCAGTGGACGGTGTTCGAAGGCTACGCCGCGGTGAAACTCATGAAGGCGGGGTTTCGCAGCAACAATCTCGATCCGAACGCGCGGCATTGCATGGCGTCGGCGGTGACCGGTTTCATGCGCACCTTCGGCATGGACGAACCTATGGGCTGCTACGACGACATCGAGCAAGCCGACGCATTCGTGCTCTGGGGCTCGAACATGTCGGAGATGCATCCGATCCTCTGGACCCGCGTGACGGACCGCAAGCTGAGCGTCCCGAAGACGACGGTCGCGGTGCTGTCCACGTTCGAGCATCGCAGCTTTGATCTCGCCGATTATCGAGTGATCTTTACGCCCCAGTCCGACCTCGCGATCCTGAACTACATTGCGAATGTGATCATCAAGACGAATCGTGTGAACAAGGACTTTGTCTCGAAGCACACGACATTCAAGGAAGGCAACGCGGATATTGGCTATGGCCTGCGTCCCGATCATCCGTTGCAGAAAGCCGCCAAAAACGCGGGCGATCCGAACGGTTCGAAGCCCATGGATTTCGACGCCTTCGCGCGCTTCGTTTCGAAGTACGACGCGGATTACGTGACGAAGTTGTCGGGTGTGCCCAAGGTCAAGCTCGATCAGCTTGCGGAGCTTTACGCCAATCCGAATATCAAGGTGATGTCGTTCTGGACCATGGGTTTCAACCAGCACACGCGCGGCACGTGGGCGAACAACATGATCTATAACCTGCACTTGCTGACGGGCAAGATCGCAACGCCGGGCAATAGCCCGTTCTCGCTGACCGGGCAACCGTCGGCGTGCGGCACAGCGCGGGAAGTGGGGACGTTCTCGCATCGGCTGCCGGCGGACATGGTGGTGACGAACCCCGAACACAGGGCGCATGCGGAGCAGATCTGGCGGCTGCCCGCGGGCACGATTCCAGAGAAGCCGGGCTATCACGCGGTGCTGCAAAACCGCATGCTGAAGGACGGCAAGCTGAACGCGTACTGGGTCATGTGCAACAACAACGTCCAGGCGGGCGCGAACCTCAACGAAGAGACGCTGCCGGGGTATCGGAACCCTGAGAATTTTATTGTGGTGTCCGATGTGTATCCGACTGCTACGGCGGTATCTGCCGACCTGATCCTGCCCGCGGCAATGTGGGTCGAGAAGGAAGGCGCGTACGGCAACGCCGAGCGCCGGACGCAGTTCTGGCATCAACTGGTGGAAGCGCCCAACGGCGCGCGCTCGGATCTGTGGCAGTTGATGGAGTTCTCGAAGCACTTCAAGGTCGAGGAAGTCTGGCCGCCGGAGTTGATTGCGAAGCAGCCCGAACTGAAGGGCAAGACGCTCTATGACGTGCTTTATCGTAACGGCCAAGTCGATAAATTTCCGAATAAAGATAGTAATCCGAATTATAGAAACGATGAAGCGAAGGCTTTTGGTTTTTATGTGCAGAAGGGGCTCTTCGAGGAATACGCGACTTTCGGCCGCGGTCATGGTCACGATCTCGCCCCCTTCGACGCTTATCACGAAGCGCGTGGCTTGCGCTGGCCGGTGGTGGACGGCAAGGAGACGCGTTGGCGTTACAAGGAGGGATCGGATCCCTACGTAAAGGCCGGCACGGGGTATCAGTTCTATGGCAACAAAGATGGCCGCGCGGTGATCTACGCGCTGCCGTACGAACCGCCGGCCGAAGCGCCGGACAAGGATTTTCCGCTCTGGCTGGCAACGGGACGCGTGCTTGAACACTGGCATTCCGGATCGATGACGCGCCGCGTGCCGGAGTTATATCGGGCATTTCCCAACGCCGTGTGTTTCATGCATCCCGACGATGCAAAAGCGCTCGGCTTACGACGCGGAGATGAAGTCAAGGTGATGTCGCGACGTGGTTTTATCCGTACGCGGATCGAGACACGCGGTCGTGACAAACCGCCGCGCGGTCTCGTGTTCGTTCCGTGGTTCGACGCGAGTCAGTTGATCAACAAAGTGACGCTCGACGCCACCGACCCGATCTCGCTACAGACCGACTACAAAAAGTGTGCCGTCAAGATTGTCAGAGTCTGAGGAGGCGGCCATGCGAGCGTGGACCGTAGTGGTTGCAGCAAGTCTTTGTGTTTTTTCCCAGGCGGCGTCGACTCAGCCGGTGATTCCTGCCGAACCGTTTCACGACGCCATGCGCGGCACAACGCCGATCGATGAAGAGGCGAAACCGCCGTTGATTGCACCTATCGAAAATAAGGATGTCATCCGTGGCCGCGCCTATGCACAGCAGCCGCCGACGATCCCGCACAAGATCGACGGCTATCAACTCGACAAGAACGCCAACCGCTGCCTCGCGTGCCACGCGAGGAGCCGCGCGGCCGAGAGTGGAGCCGTGCCCATCGGCGTATCGCATTACCTCACGCGAGACAACGCCACGCTCGGAAGCCTCTCGCCACGGCGCTATTTCTGCACGCAGTGCCATGTCCCGCAAGCCGATACGAAGCCGCTTGTCGGCAACACGTTCAAGGATGTGGAAGATGTGCGCGTCGCGCCCGGGCCTGCTGGGCCGAACGCGGCCGGGAAGAAATAGGAGCGTGCGATGTTCGGCCTGATAAAGCGCTACTGGCAGACGATCAACCGCCCGAGCACCTACTACAGCCTCGGCTTCCTGACGCTAGGCGGGTTTATCGCGGGCGTGGTGTTCTGGGGTGCGTTCAACACGGCGCTGGAAGTGACCAGCACCGAAGCGTTCTGCACCAGTTGCCACGAGATGCACGACAACACCTTCGCTGAACTGAAGACCACGATTCATTACAGCAACCGTAGCGGCGTGCGTGCCATCTGTTCCAACTGTCATGTGCCGCACAACTGGACGGACAAGATCGCACGGAAGATGCAGGCGTCGAAGGAAGTGTGGGCGAAGGTGTTCGGCACGGTCGGCACGCGTGAAAAATTCCAGGAGAAGCGGCTTGAACTCGCTGAACACGAATGGCGCCGCATGAAAGCGAATGACTCGCTGGAGTGCCGTAATTGCCACTCTTTCGAGTCCATGGATTTCACGCGCCAAAGCCCGCGGGCGCAGAACGCGCATCAGCGCTTTCTCGCCACCGGCGAGAAGACGTGTATCGATTGTCACAAGGGGATTGCACACGAATTGCCAAACATGACTCAGGCAATGCGAGATCAACAGCTGCGCGAAGCGCGTTCAAATTGAGAGGTCTATCGATGAATCAGAACACGTTTATTCCATCGGAATTCTCTACGGCAAGATCGGGCGATGCACTTTTGTCTGTCGACAAACTGGCCTTCGATCGCGCCGGAGAAAGGCTCTTTAGCGACGTAGGGTTCGACGTTGACGCCGGCCAGGTGCTGCAGATCCACGGCCCGAACGGCAGTGGCAAGACCACGCTGCTGCGCGTGCTCGCGGGTCTGTTGCAACCGAGCGCGGGCACGGTGCGATGGCGCGGCAAGGATGCGCGGGCACGTCCGGAAGTGTGGCGGCAATCGCTCGCCTATCTCGGGCATCTGAACGGCATCAGCGACGATCTGACTGCTTCCGAGAACCTGACCTTCAGCTCGGTGCTGGGCGAAGTTGCTGAAGAGCGGGTAGAGGTCCAGGAGAAAGCGCTCGAGAGCGTAGGACTTGACCGCTACCGGCACGCGATTGTGCGCGGCTTGTCCGCGGGACAAAAGCGCCGGCTCGCTATCTCGCGGCTGTTGCTGGAACACAAGCCGCTGTGGTTGCTCGATGAACCGGCGTCAGCGCTCGACGAGGAATCGTCCGGCGTGCTCGAGCGCTGCATTGCGGGACATCTGGAGCGAGGCGGCATCGTATTGATGACTACACACAAGCTCATCACCACCCCGCCTTCGGCTACCCGCAATCTCTACTTCGAACCGTGCGGCCGATGTTCCGACTGACGGCGCGCATCGTGCAGCGCGAACTCGCCCTGACGTGGCGGCGACGTACCGCCGCCCTCGGCTGCCTGCTGTTTTTCATCATCGCGGCGAGCCTGTTTCCGCTCGCGGTCGGCGCGGACCCTGCGCTGTTGCAGGCTATCGCTCCCGGCGTGTTGTGGGTGACCGCGCTGTTCGCCGCGATGCTCTCGCTCGGGCGTTTATTCGGCCCCGATTTCGCCGATGGCGCGCTCGACCAGATGCTGCTTTCGCCGCGTTCGCTGCTGACGATTGTCATGGCGAAGATTGGCGCGCACTGGTTGACGAGCGGCTTCGCGCTCGTGTTGCTTGCACCCGTTCTGGCGCTTCAATACGGGCTGTCTTTCGATACCGTTTGCCGTCTTACGGCGGCACTGTTGCTCGGAACGCCTGTTCTGAGCCTGATCGGTTCGATGGGCGCGGCGCTGACGCTCGGCGTGCGGGGCGGCGGCATGCTGCTCGCGGTGCTCGTGCTTCCGCTCGAGACGCCCGTGCTGATTTTCGGCGCCAACGCGGCCGATCCATCACGCGCCGACGCGTGGTCAACGGCCAACTTTTCGCTGCTCGGCGCAAGCCTGCTGGCTGCACTCGCGCTGTGCCCGGTCGCAACCGTCGCAGCTTTAAGAATCTCAGCGGAATGAGTCAGCAGAATGAGTCAGCGCAATGAAGGCACATCGATCATGAACTCATCTATCGCGATGACCGGCTGGTTGCGTTACGCATCGCCGAGACCGTTTCACCGGCTGGCGGGGAAGATGATTCCCGGCTTCGCTATTGCCGCGCTGTTACTCGCGATGCCGGGCATCCAGATCGCGTTGTTCATTGCCCCCACGGATGCCGTGCAGGGCGACGTTTATCGCATCATGTTCGTGCATGTGCCGGCGGCATGGATGTCGATGCTGCTCTATGTCGTGATGGCCGCTTACGCGGCGCTCGGCCTGATACTCAACGCACGCCTCTCCGCGATGATGGCCCGTGCAATCGCTCCAACCGGCGCGCTTTTCACAGCCCTCGCGCTTGTGACGGGCGCGCTGTGGGGCCGTCCGACGTGGGGAGCGTGGTGGGTCTGGGACGCCCGGCTCACGTCCGAACTGATTCTGCTGTTCTTGTATCTGGGCTTCATGTCGCTGCATGGCGCCATCGACGACACACGCCGCGCCGATCGTGCCTGCGCCGTGCTCGCGCTCGCCGGCGTGGTCAACGTGCCGGTTATCTATTTCTCGGTGCAGTGGTGGTACACGCTGCATCAGGGGGCATCGCTTTCATTCGGCAGCGGGGTATCGATGGACAGCTCGATGCTCGCTGGCCTCGTCGTGATGACGCTGGCGTTCTGGTGTTACGCAATTGCCATGGTGCTCGTACGGGTGCGGCGGATTATCGATGAACGAGAGGCAGCATGATGAACGTCATGAACAGCTTGACCGGTGGCGACGGCGATCTCTGGTACCTGTGGGTCGCGTTCGACATCACCTTCCTTGTGCTCGCCATCGAGATCGCAATCACTGTTGGTTCGAACAGGCGGCAGCGCAGGCGCGGGCATGTTGTCCACCCGCGCACGCGTGGCAGCACGTTGACGGAGAAACCGTGAAAGGGCGCACGCGGCGGGCGTGCGGTGTCGCCGCCGGGCTTGTGGCGCTCGGCGGCGCGGCCGCGCTCGTGTTGAATGCGTTCAACGCCAACGTGATGTTCTTCGTCACGCCCTCGCAACTGGTCTCGGGCAACATGAAACACGCAGCACGACTGCGCGTAGGCGGTCTGGTGGAGCGTGGTTCGGTGGAACGCGACGCCAGCGGGTTGACCGTGCGTTTCATGATCACCGATACAGCTCGAGAGATTCCAGTGCTTTATCGCGGTGCGCTGCCCGACCTGTTTCGCGAAGGCAAGGGCGTGGTAGCGCAGGGCAGATTGTTGCCGGACGGTGTGTTCCTGGCGGATCAGGTGCTGGCCAAACACGACGAGAAATACATGCCGCCGGACGCCGCTGAAGCCATCAAACGCGCGCGGTCCGTGCGGGTATCAGACACAAGATCGGACACGATATCGAACGCGGCATCGGGCGGGACACGCGTGCCCGCAGGAGTCGCTCGATGATCCCGGAACTCGGCCAGTTCGCGCTGATCGTCGCCTTGCTGCTCGCCATCACGGCTGGCGTGTTGCCGCTTGTCGGCGCGGCCCGCGGAATCACAAACTGGACAAGAAGCGCGTGGCCGCTTGCGCGTGCCCAATGCGGATTCGTCACGATGGCATTCGGTTGCCTGGCGGTTTCGTTCATGGGCAACGATTTCTCCGTGGCGTATGTTGCATCGAATTCCAATTCAATGCTGCCGCTCATCTACCGTTTCGCGGCGGTCTGGGGCGGCCACGAAGGTTCGCTGTTGCTCTGGACCTTGCTGCTCACGTGGTGGATGGCGGTGGTATCCGTGTTCAGCAAGCAGCTTCCCCGACCCATGGTCGCGCGCGTGCTCGGTGTGATGAGCTGGATCAACGTGGGTTTCCTGCTCTTCATGCTATGGACCTCCAATCCGTTCACGCGTCTTTTGCCACCGGCAATGGATGGCCGCGATCTCAACCCGTTGCTGCAAGACCCGGGCATGGTCTCGCATCCGCCCATTCTTTATATGGGGTACGTCGGCTTCGCCGTAGCGTTCTCATTCGCTGTATCGGCGTTGTTGTCGGGCGAACTCGATGCCGCCTGGGCGCGCTGGTCGCGCCCGTGGACCACGGCTGCCTGGACCTTCCTCACGCTGGGCATCATGCTCGGCAGCGGCTGGGCGTACTACGAACTCGGATGGGGCGGGTGGTGGTTCTGGGACCCCGTGGAAAACGCTTCGTTCATGCCGTGGCTCGTCGGCACGGCGCTGATGCACTCGCTCGCCGTCACCGATAAACGCGGCAGTTTTCGCGCGTGGACCGTGTTGCTTGCCATCTGCGCGTTTTCGCTGAGCTTGCTTGGCACGTTCCTCGTGCGTTCGGGCGTGATTACGTCCGTGCACGCATTCGCCTCTGATCCTACGCGCGGCATTTTCATCCTGATCTTCCTGTCGATAGTGACCGGCGGCGCGTTGATATTGTTCGCATGGCGAGCACCGAAGATTGGACTGGGTCCCGGTTTCGCGTTGGTATCGCGTGAAGCCTTGCTGTTATCGAACAACGTTTTGCTGATGGTCGCGGCCGCTTCGGTCTTCCTCGGCACGTTGTATCCGCTCTTGCTCGATGTGCTCAGGCTCGGAAAAATTTCCGTCGGTGCGCCGTATTTCGATGCGGTATTCGTGCCGTTGATGACACCCGCCATATTCCTCATGGGCATTGGGCCAATCGCGAGGTGGAAGTCCGCGCGCCTGCCCGATATCGCCATTCGTTTGTGCTGGGCGGCGTTGGTGAGTGTGGCGTCGGCGATTGCGTTGCCGTGGCTCGCTGGTGGTTGGAAGCCGATGGTTGCGCTGGGCATGCTGCTGGCAGTGTGGTGCGCGACGACCATGCTCACTGCGTTGGCCGGACGTATTGCGGACGGGCGTGGGCCCTGGATTCTGCGGTTCTTTCATGTGCCGCGCGGGTTCTACGGCATGCTGGTTGCACACTTGGGCATCGGGATTTTTATCGCTGGGGTGACGCTGGTCAAAGGTTATGAAACGGCCGGCGAAGCGCGGCTCGATATCGGGCAATCGATCGAGGCCGGCGGCTACACCTTCCGCTTCGATGGCACGAAACCGGTCGACGGTCCGAACTATCGCGCACTGCGGGCGAACATAGTGGTGAGCCGCGAAGGGCGCGTGGTTGCGGTGATGCATCCGGAGAAACGCTTCTTTGTCGTGCAGGAAACGACGATGACCGAAGCCGCCGTCGACCGCGGCGTGTTCCGCGATCTCTACGTCGCACTCGGCGATGCAGCCGACAACAGCGCGACTGCTTGGACCGTGCGCGTGCAGATCAAACCGTTCGTCGACTGGATCTGGGCGGGGTGTTTGCTGATGGCGTTCGGCGGCGTGTTGGCGGCAAGCGACCGGCGGTATCGGCTAGCCGTGCGTGAGCGGCGGCAGGCTGCAACGGGTGCGGTGCATGCGCGCATTCGAACGCAGGCGGCTATCGCGGCGGCGAACGTAGGGAACGTAGGGAACGTAGCAAGCGCAAAGGAGACGAGATCATGAAACGCTTCCTGCCGCCACTGATTTTCTTCGCGGGCCTGAGTGCGGTGTTGGCTGCGTCGTTATCGAATGATCCAAGACGCTTGCCATCGACGTTCATCGGCAAGCAAGCGCCCACGTTCGACCTGCCACGTCTCGATGCCACCGAGCGGCGGCTGTCTCCCGAAGCATTGCGCGGCCAGGTGTGGGTGATGAACGTTTGGGCGTCGTGGTGCGAGTCGTGTCGCGATGAACATTCGGCACTCGTGACGTTCGCGGCCAGGAATATCGTGCCGATCTACGGGCTCGATTACAAGGACGAACCGGACGCCGCGCGACAGTGGCTCAAGCAGGCGGGCGACCCGTATATTGCAACGATGATGGACCGCTCCGGGCAGACGGGAATTGACTATGGCGTGTATGGCGTGCCTGAAACGTTTATCGTCGACCGGCGTGGTGTGATCCGCTTCAAACGCTCGGGACCGCTGACGCAAGCGGCGCTCGATACGCAAATCCTGCCGCTTGTGCGAAGCCTTCAAGGCGAGGGCAGCGATGAATAAGACGACGCACAGGACGATGCACAGGATCGTGGCCGGGTTGTGCTGCGTGTTGGTGATTGGTGTAGCAAGCGCAGCCGTTAGATCTGGCGTCGTCGTGATGGCCGAAGCCGAAACCGAAGCCAATGTCAGCGCTCAGGGAGCCGCTGACATCCCTGTTGACGCACCGGTTAAAGGCGACGTTGGAATGCAAGCTAATGCCGGTACGAGCGCCGCAATCACCGCGACAGCGAGTGCTGCCCCGGCGCTTGCCGCTCGCATCCGCCGCCTTGAATCGAGCTTTCGCTGTCTCGTATGCCAGAACGAAACCATCGCGGATTCCACGGCCGATCTCGCGTCCGATCTACGCATGATCATTCACGAGCAAGTCCAGCAGGGTGCAACCGATGCGCAGATTCGCGACTACATGGTGACGCGTTACGGAGATTTCGTTCTCTACGATCCGCCGTTCAAAACGCTGACGTGGGCGCTCTGGATCGGTCCATTCGTACTCCTTGTGATTGGCTTCGGCGTGTTCGCGGGCATCGTTTTGCAACGCCGGAAAATGACGCCGCCACCGCTTACTAACCTGCAGCGGCAACGCGCCAGGCGTCTGCTGGGAAGCCGGACATGATCACCTTCTGGTTCATCGCAGCCGTAATGTTGATCGCGGCCGTCCTGTGCGCAGTCGTGCCGTTGATGCAGCGAGAAACTGCAACCGGTGCACCGAAGGCTCGCGCGTTGAGCGTGTCGCTGTATCGGCGGGAACTGGCTGACGCCGACGCGGATCTGCGCACGGGCGCGTTATCGGCGCAACAATATGCAAGCGTGCGCAGCGATATAGAACAGCGCGTACTTGCCGATACCACCAGTTCTCCTTCGCTGGCCCGCCGGTCCACCCCGCGTACGGCTACACGTGCGGCAACCTGTGCCGTGCTGATTGCGCTTCTCCCGAGCGCTGCGTGCCTGCTGTATCTGAAGCTTGGCGAACCCGCCGCGCTTAAGCTGGACAACGCGCTGGACGACTCGCTGGGCGTCTCGCACGACATGTCGTCGATCTCGGTGGAGATGATGGTTTCACGGCTCGCATTTCGTCTGCGCGATCATGTGCCTGATCCTCGCGATGCCGACGCCTGGGCCACGCTCGCGCGCTCGTACACCGTGCTCGAGCGGCCGACGGACGCGGCTGCGGCCTATGCGAAGGCTGTGGCGCTTGAGCCGGGCGACGCGTCGCTGCGGGCCGATTTCGCCGATGCCATCGCTAGCGCGAACGATGGCCGCCTTGCAGGGCGAGCATCGGAGGAGATCGCGGCGGCGCTCGCCATCGATCCCGCTGATCCGAAAGCGCTTGCGTTGGCGGCGTCGGCGGCGTTCGAAGCGCGGAGTTATGCCAGCGCGATCGGGTTGTGGCGAAGGCTGATCGCGACGTTAAAGCCGGATTCACCCGAAGTCGCCCGAGTGCAAAAGAATATTGGTGAGGCGGAGGGCTTGAGCGCGGTTACCGTGAATATTCGACTGGCCGATGGCGCGCACGTCGCGTCTGATGCAGCGGTTATCGTGACGGCTCGCACGAGCGGCGCACAGGCTTCGACTAAGCCGATGAATCCGGCGAGCGCGGCGAGTGCGGTCAGCGCGGCGGTCCCGTCGAACACGTTGCTCGCCGAGCGTCGGCTAGCTGCAAGTCAACTTCCCACTACGATCGTTCTCGACGACTCGCTTGCCATCAACGCAACCGACACGCTGTCGGCGCACCAGCAGGTTGTGGTGGAAGCGCGGATTGTCTCGGCATCGGGAGGGGACGATTTGACCGGACGAGGCGATGCCCGAGGGTTGGAGAATCGACACGCCGATGTGGTGATCGCGGCATCATCGCCATAGACGCTTCATTTTGACCGGCAATGTTCTTGGCGTTCCGAATTTCGACCCGCTGCAAAAACTTGTTAAGCTCGGCATTCGGTCACTTCAATGCCCAGCATGTTCGAGTTCGAAGAGCTATTGCTAATTGCCTACAAGAAGGAGCGCGCCGTGAGCCGACGCTTGTCCAAGCTCACATCGCTCTCCGCTCACGCCGCTTTGACGCAGACGCTGGAAAAATCAGCCGGCACGCAGACGCTCGCGGAGCTTGTGAGCGCACGGCATCGGGAAAGGGCCGCGAAAGAACAGGCGCGACACCATCGTGAGCAAGAACGTGCAGCCGCGCGCGCGGCGAGAAAAGTGCGGCCTGCATTCCGTGATGCCGCCGCGTGGCACGCCTGGTTCGACGGCTCGGCGCATCCGAATCCGGGCAAGATTGGCATTGGCGGTGTGCTGGAGAGCCCGGATGGCGACGTTGTCAAAATCAGCGCGCGTGCCGGTCATGGCGACAGTTGCGAGGCGGAATATCTTGCTCTGATCGCGGTGCTTGAAGCCGCGGTATCACGAACGCCGGTGCCGGCCAAGCTTGTGATTCATGGCGACAGTCAGGTTGTCATTGAAGATGTCCTTCGCGACGAAGCGAGCAGTGCGCCCGCGCTAAGTCCCTACGCGGCGCAGGCGCGCGGTCTGATCGCGCAACTCGCCGATGTTCGCCTCCAGTGGATTCCTCGCGCCCGCAACGCAGCCGCCGATGCGCTTTCGCAGCACGCAGTGCGCACCGACACTCATCTAGACACCCAGGCAGACGCTCACGACAGGTCGCGTACGTCCACCACGGGCGTGTCGCCGAATGGGTCGCTCAACGCGTAGTCGAGCACTTTTCGCGCAGCGTCGGCCGGGGTCGAAAGCTGGCCGTTGCGTTTGAGTTCATCGAATTTTTCCCGCAAGGGGAAATGTTCCAAACCCGTGCCGCGAATCTCGGCTTGCATGTCGGTATCGATCACACCCGGTGCCACGCTGCATATTCTCAACGCCCGGTTGTTATCCAGCGTGACCGCGCGCGCGTGATGATCGAGCGCTGCCTTCGTCGCGCAATAGATGCTCCAGCCGGGATACGCATTGCGGGCCGCGCCGCTCGAGATATGCACAATACGTCGATCGAAAGCCGCCGGGCTTGCTGCTGCCACTGCTGCCGACAACATTAACGGCGCGGCAACATTCAGGCTCACCGAGCGCCCGATCGCGTTCACGTCCTGTCCTTCGATTGCCCCCACCGGCTGCAACATGCCGGCATTGTTGATCAGCAGGACGGTATGCGCGCCATCGATAAACCGGGCGAGCGTTTCAGTCCCCAGCCATTCGCCGAGCGCGGCGGGATTCGCGAGATCGAGTTCGACTTCCTGCAAAAGGGCTGAAGCGGGTGTGCTGCTGCGCGTGCGCGATACCCCGAGCACCGCGATGCCCCGTGACAGCATGTGGCTGGCCAACGCCGCGCCGAGACCGCGTGTGTGACCGGTGAGAATCGCCTTGATAGTGTTCATGTCGATTAAACCTGAGAATGAATTGAAGACACAAAGTTACCACGAGTTTGCAAAAGTCCGTGGTGTGGTGCGATATCGGCCAATAGATCGTTATACGAAATGATTAAAAGAACAAAAAACTTATCCAATCCCAGGAACAATTGACGCTAATCAACCAACAAGATCGCAAACTGCTCCAACGTGTCATTCCATTTTCAACCGGCACCTTCGTCTCAAAAAACTGAACGCTGTATGTGCAAGCCTTTGTCACACATTCATGGAAAGTGTTGGGATAATCGCGACTTCACATGTATCGGACTCCTGTATTAATGAATCAATCGCGTTATTTTTTTTCACGTTGCCTGTCAGGCGGGTGGGTCGCGAACGATTCAGAGGCAGGGTGCGCCGTCTAACCCTATCGAGATTTACCCATGACTCCCCATCCATCCGGCGTGTCCCAGACGCGCTCGTTCACGACTGTTTTCCTCATCGAGATGTGGGAGCGTTTCGGTTATTACGGCATGGCTGCGTTGCTCGTGCTGTTCATGATCGACAAGCTCGGTTTCGACGATTCCCACGCGAACCTCACATGGGGCGCGTTTACCGCGCTCGTGTACTCGTCGCCGGCAATAGGCGGCTGGATTGGCGACAAGGTGCTGGGTGCGCGGCGCACGATGATCTTCGGCGCGTGCATTTTGGGGTCGGGTTATCTGATGCTCGCCATTCCGTTCGATTCATTGGGGTACCTCTACGCGGCGCTCGGTGTGATCGTGGTCGGCAACGGCCTCTTCAAAGCGAACGCGGCGAATCTCGTGCGGCGCATTTACGAAGGCGATGACGCGCGCCTCGACAGCGCGTTCACCATCTACTACATGTCAGTCAATATCGGCTCGACCATTTCGATGCTCGCGACGCCGTGGATCAAGGATCACTGGGGCTGGCACGTAGCCTTCGCCGTGTGTTTCGCGGGCATGGTGCTCGGCTTGATCAACTTCATGGTGATGCGGCGTACCGTTGGGCACATCGGTTCCGCTCCTGACGACGAGCCCATGATGTGGGGCCGCTTTGCGGCCGTTGTGGTGGGCGCCGTGGCCTTGGGGCTCGCGACAGTATTCGTGCTGCAGAACGAACACGTGGCAGCGATCTGCGTATATGCGGCGGGTGTTGCCATGCTCGTGATCTTCGGCTGGATGCTTTTGAAATGCGATCGAAGCGAACGCTCCGGTCTGCTCGCTGCATTGATCCTCACGCTGCAGGTCATCCTGTTCTTTATCTTTTATCAGCAGATGTCCACCTCGCTGACCTTGTTCGCGCTGCGCAACGTGGACGCGTCGTTCACGCTCTTTAACGTGACCCTGTTCTCATGGAGCGCGGCGCAATTTCAGGCGTTGAACCCGCTCTGGATCATGCTGCTGAGTCCGTTCCTCGCGATCGCGTATACGCGGCTCGCGAATAGCGATCACGATATCCCCATCGCCGCAAAGTACGCGCTGGGTTTCATAGTGGTCGCGCTAGGCTTTTTCGTGTTCGCGTTCAGCGGCCGTTATGCCGTTGATGGCCGAGTATCTTCGTGGTTCATGGTCGGTGGCTACGGGCTCTATTCGCTGGGTGAACTGCTGGTGTCCGGGCTAGGCCTCGCGATGATCGCCCACTACGTGCCCGCACGCATGAGCGGTTTCATGATGGGGGCGTATTACGTTGCAGTGGGTGTGTCGCAGTATCTGGGCAGCGTGGTTGCCAACTTCGCGCGTATGCCGTCCAACGACCTGAGTTCGCTGCAATCGCTGCCGCTTTATACGAAGCTCTTTTTCGGACTAGGCTGGCTCGCGGCGGGCGGGGCCGCCGTGGCAATCATTCTGCTGCCGCTGTTGAATCGCTTGTCGCGAGAACATCGGCGTTGTGTGGAAGCGGTACGTCGTGGAACTGATCCGTACGCTGCGGCGAAGCCGGCATCGCTGCAATAACGTCAACGTATTTGCATTCAGTACCAATATTCTTCGATTCGGTTTGACCTGACATACCCTTAGCGCTATAATCTTTTTCGCGGGGTGGAGCAGTCTGGCAGCTCGTCGGGCTCATAACCCGAAGGTCGTAGGTTCAAATCCTACCCCCGCAACCAAAGATTCAACGCATAAAGCCCGGTCTATCCGGGCTTTATGCGTTTACGGTCGTGCATGAGTGGAAAGTGCTTCGATGAGTGATCGTCAAGCGCAGAAGTGGCCCACGAACCCAAGGATCTAAGAACGCACGCGGGGAAGCTCAAAAAGCCCGCACGATATGAACCGTGCAGGCTTTTGAATTCTGGATGCGTGAGCCAAGGTCGATACAGTTCTCGACTTCTTGAGACTGATCAACAGTTCAACGGAAGCAGCGCAGGGAAGCGTGGAGCGCGTTTTGTGTCTCCGCGCGATCTATTCATTGTGGCCGAGATGTGCGGCCGAAGACATGTGGCCAAGATTCATGCGGCCAAGCCGTCATGATCCATTCAGCAAGTGCGCTTTAAACGATGCTCAATGCGGCTGCCGCTTAGCTTCGCCTCGGTGGGCGAAGTGCTTCATGATTGATTCGCGGATCGCGCCGCAAATGGGCCGCTGGGCTAGGGCGCCTGGGCCGGTATCGAAGGTCCGACGTGTATCGCGCGCTTATCGGGCACTAATTTGACATACACCGCGCACTTATCCGACATACGCCCGGAACCTATCGAACAAGGCCCCGGCTACTCGGTGCTTCGATCGAACTTGATCGACCTGCAAGCCGCCGTTCAGACGTGCAACAACATCAATACATTTTCTTGGGCAACTGTGCGCGACGGATCTGCTTGCGCAGGCGAGCAACAGCTGCAGCTTTCTTGCGCTTGCGCTCGGTGGTCGGCTTTTCATAAGCCATACGTGACTTCAGTTCCTGAATCAGGCCGGTACGTTCGACGGTGCGGCGGAAACGGCGCATGGCGACGTCGAAAGGCTCGTTCTCTTTCAACAATACTTTAGTCATTGAGATCTCAGTTGGTCTGGCCCTGCCAGAAAATTGGGCGAAACGCAATTGTACACTTTTCGGAGCCTCTATTACAGGCCGCTGAACAATGGGACACGCTTCGCCGCTCGGGAATGTCATCGTATGTCTTTGATAAAAGACAACAATCCCGGAATACCCGGGTGCCGGTTTGCAGTCGTTGAGCATTTGTGCACATGCCGCTCGCAGCCTGATTCGAGTCCGATTCGCTCCCTCAGAAACCCCGGCCGCGAACAGGTTTTGTATCGGCGGGATTCTGTATTTCAAGAAAATCCACTTGATCGATAATCAAATCGGACGTGGGCAACGCCACGCACGGCAGAATCCAGCCAGTGGCTTTTTCGTCCGCGCTCAGACCCGGCCAATCGATCCGATACTGCAGGGTGCCATCGATCAGACGGCAAAGGCACGCGCGGCACGTGCCGTTGCGGCACGAACTCGACAGGCGCAGCCCGGCGAGCGCGGCGGCTTCAAGGATCGTGGTCTGCCCGGTCGACGCGAAGCTCCGCTGCGAGGGCAGCAGCGTGATCGTAAAAGAATGTGGATGGTCGGCGGTGCTCATGATGCTCAGGGCGCTTTGGTGATGACCGCGCGGCCGTGCGTCAGGTCGCGGATAATATCGGCGGCCTGGTCGCGCACGGCAAGCGGCATCCGGATCGACAGGCACACGGTCATGCCGTAGCCGGGTTCATCGAGCGCATGGCCTTCTTGTTCGATCCAGCGCCGCACGCGCGCTTCATCGGCGTAATCGACTTCCACTTGCAGCACGCCGAGCGCCACGCGTTCTATGCGTTCGGCCAGTTGCATCGCGGTTGCAATGGCGTCCGTGTATGCGCGGACCAGTCCTCCAGCGCCGAGCTTGATGCCGCCGTAGTAGCGCACGACGGCGGCGAGCACGCCATCCACTTCGTGATGACGCAGCACTTCCAGGATCGGGCGGCCGGCTGTGCCGGAAGGTTCGCCATCGTCCGACATGCCGGATTCACCGCCCGCCAGCAGCGCCCAGCAGACGTGCGTAGCGCCGGGATGCAGGGCGCGCAGCGTATCGAGTTCGAGCATTGCGGCAGCGCGATCGGCAACAGGAATCGCCAGCGCGATAAAACGGCTTTTGCGAATGTCGATTTCAGCACTGACGGCGGCGGCGAGGGTGTAAGTGGGCAACTAAAGCTCAGGGTGTAAGAGAGGCGACTGGAAGGTCGCGATGCAATGGTATGGCGAAAGCGCTGCCGCTGCGCACTATCCGGCGATGAACAGCGTGCGCTGACTGGGGCGGCTTATTTCTGTCGAATCAACGCCTTGTCTTCGCCGAGGGAGCGTTGCATAAGCACCGTGTCCACCCATTGGCCGTGTTTGTAGCCCACCTTGCGCAACACGCCGACGTGCTCAAATCCAAGGCGTGCATGCAACGCGATCGACCCGGCGTTGCCACTGTTGCCGATCACCGCTATAAGTTCGCGCCAGGGCCCCGCGTCGCAACGTTCGATCAGCGCCGTCAGCAGCGCGAGACCGAGGCCGCGCCCACCGAAGCCATCGGCGATATAAACCGAATCTTCAATCGTGTGCCTATACGCCGATCTCGGCCGATACGCGGTTGCATACGTGTAACCCACCACCACGCCGTCCATTTCAGCTACGAGATAGGGCAGGCCCGCGCCGGTGATTGTCGCGTGCCGATTACGCATCTCCTCAATACCCGGTGGCGTTTCCTCGAAGGTCGCCAAGGCATGCAACACGTAGTGGGCGTATATGCGGGTGATTGTTTCGAAATCGGCGGCGTTCGCGTCGCGGATCGTGAGAGCGCTGGCTTCGTGCAATGCCATCGAGTGCCTCCGTGGTTGGGGTGTTGATCGTGTCAATAGTGTTAATCCGCCAGTGAGAAAGGTCATCACCCGGCGGTCCGATTTTCTCACGACTATAGGACTCATCCGCCAATTACCAGACGTCTGCGCACGCGTGGCGCAAAAGCATCGAGCCGGCGTGCGCCAGCCCACCAAAGCAGGCATTTCGTGGGCAGCGAAGCATTGAAGCCCGGTGTACCCGGCCGCTAAACTGGGCCGTTTCCGGGAAGATGCAGGGAAACAAGCATGCCGTTGTCAGCCAAGCGGACAGTGCTTGCGGCGCGATCACCCGGATCCCGACTAACGGCGCTATCAGCGCAAGCCACTCAGCGTTGACGAAATTGCGCACGACACAGATGCCATCAGGTGCCTCATTAAAAACCATTATGCAGCGCGCATCCGGCGCAAAGGCGTCGCTACATGACAAGCGCACGATGAATGCGTTCAAACGCAGCGGGCGCTTAGCGTTCCTGGCTAGCATCGTGCTGAGCGCGGCGATGCTGCCGGGGGTCTTGTGTGTCCTGTTTGCGCCCGGCGTGGATGAACGCGTTGCCGCAGCGCGGGAAGCCGCGGCGCTCGAAAGCTACGTTGTGCACATGGTCGACACTGGCGCGATCCACCTGATCGCCAATACCTCGGTGGCGGGGCCTTCCAGGTTGTTTGCCCAGTTTCCGGTACCCGTATTCGCTGCAACAGCGATGCCCTCGAACCCCAACGCGGCACATCGCGGTTACGAGGCACCAAACGCAGCAAACGCACCAACTGCAGTGAGTACATCGGACGCGACTTTCGCTGAACGCTTGCGCGCGCTTCCCTGGACCTGGCTGCTCGCAGGCGTGGCGAGCGGCCTGACGCTCTCCGCGTGGCTCGGGCTGTTGATGGTGCGCCGCTTGTCGCCGCTCGGCCAGCTTAGCGACGCCGTGCGCCGGCATCAGTTCATCGTCGCGTACCAGCCGATCGTCGATCTTGCCACGCGGCGCTGTATTGGCGCTGAAGCGCTGGTGCGCTGGAAGCACCAGAACCGCATCGTGCGGCCCGATCACTTCATTCCGCTCGCGGAACATCGTGGCCTGATCCAGGCGATCACGGACCAGGTATTCGATACAGTCCTGCTCGAACTCGGCGAGTTCTTGCAGCGCTACCGGGAGCTTTACGTGTCGATCAACCTGAGCGCGCCGGACCTGACTTCGCGGCGGTTCCTGGAGCGGCTGACGCCCGCGCTAGCCGCTGCGAAGATCGCGCCGGAGCAGATCCGGATCGAGGCGACCGAGCGCTGTTTTCTCGACGCCGACGCCGCCAAGGAAGTGATCCAGGCGTTCCGCGATGCCGGGCATCCGGTGTATATCGACGACTTCGGGACGGGTTATTCGAGCCTCTCGCATCTGCAGAATTTTCAGGTGGACGCGCTGAAGATCGACAAGTCTTTCGTCGACACCGTCGGTCAGGACGCGGCGTCCAGCAGTGTGGCGTCGCACATTATCGACATGGCGCTGACGCTGCATGTCCAGGTAGTCGCCGAGGGGATCGAGCGCGAAGAGCAGGCGTGTTATCTGCGCAAGCGCGGCGCCCAATTCGGGCAAGGCTGGCTTTTTTCCGCACCGCTGACAGCGCCTGATTTTATTCGCTATGTAGGGCGCGGTCTGGCGACGGTGTAGGCTTGGCTCATTTTCCACCTCGGGGCAATGACCATGACCATCATCAGGATGACCGATCCGGTCGCGACCACGTTTCTCAAGGACGTGCGCCACCCGCTGCTGGCGCTGCACCGTAGCATCCTCGACGAATTGCGTACCCGGCACGAAGCCGAATTCGGCGTGGTGTCGCCCGGCGAGTTCCTGCAGATCGTAATCAACGGCAGCGCGTACAAATGGCTTGGCCCGCTCTCCACCCTGATTGCCGCGCTTGACGACGTACTCGACGACGCCGACGCCACGCCCGACGGCCGTATCGACATGGCGCACGCGGTCACGGCCATGTTCGGCGCGAAGGGCCGCAACGCCGCTTTCGACGTCCAATACCTGCCGATGCTGCAATCCAGCCCCGAGATCGCGATGGCGAATGGCCGCGTGGCGCAGCAAGTGCGCGCCGTGACGCCGCCGCCCGCGCCGGACGCCAAGGATTGACCAATGCGCTCGCCGATGACCGCTGGCCGCCAGGCGAGGGCGTTTGTCCCTATGCCTGCACGCTGGCGGCTTTCGGTAGAATCCGCAGCCATGATCGACATAGGGCGGGTTTTTGGACCCGTCAGACCCATCTTCCGGGGAGAATGCGTTGGAATCATCCGCACAAAATGCTGCATCGGCCGCCGCGCAAAACGCCGCGGTCAAACTCGTCGCTCGCGATATCCACAAGCGTTTCGGCGAGAACGAGGTGCTCAAGGGCGTCTCGCTCGCAGCCAACGCCGGCGATGTGATCAGCATCATCGGGTCAAGCGGCTCGGGCAAAAGTACTTTTCTGCGCTGCATCAACTTCCTCGAACGGCCGAACGCGGGCGAGATCATCGTCGACGGCGAGCCGGTGCGCACGAAAGCCGATCGCATGGGTAATCTTGAAGTCGCCGACCACAAGCAGTTGCAGCGCGTGCGCACGAAGCTCGCGATGGTGTTCCAGCATTTCAACTTGTGGGCGCACATGACGTCGATCGAAAACGTCATGGAAGCGCCGATGCATGTGCTGGGGTTATCGAAGAAGGAAGCGAGCGAACGGGCGCGCGAATGCCTGGAGAAGGTCGGGCTGGCGCCGAAGGTTGAAAAGCAATATCCGTCGCATTTGTCGGGCGGCCAGCAGCAGCGGGTGGCCATTGCTCGCGCGCTCGCCATGCATCCCGACGTGATGCTCTTTGACGAACCCACGTCCGCGCTCGATCCCGAGCTGGTCGGCGAAGTGCTCAAGGTCATGCAGAAGCTGGCTGAAGAAGGCCGCACGATGATCGTGGTGACGCATGAGATGGGCTTTGCGCGCAATGTATCGAATCATGTGATGTTTCTGCATCAGGGCCGCACGGAAGAAGAGGGCGCGCCGGCTGAGGTGCTGAGCACGCCCAGGAGCGAACGGCTGAAGCAATTTTTGTCCGGCAGTCTCAAGTAGGGCCGGACTCGTAGGGCTGGACTCAGCGCCGGTACGAGATCCTGGCGGGGCGATCAGCGTGATCGCCCCGTGGCCGATTTGCTTCGGCCGACCCATGCGCCTATGTCTTTCGGCTGACTTACACGACTCAATTCTCTCGAATACCATGAAACCTTGTCGCGTTCCCGCAAGACGCGGCGCTCGTGCGCGCCTACCATCCTGTCATAGTGTGTCAGGCTAAATACCCGAACAAGCAAAGGAGCGGTTCATGACGGATATCAATGTAACGCGCGGTACGTTCGACGAAGTGATGGTGCCTCTTTTCTCACCGGCGAATTTCGTGCCGGATCGCGGACTCGGTTCGCGCGTATGGGATACGGAAGGCCGTGACTATGTCGATTTCGCCGGCGGAATCGCGGTGACAGCGTTGGGCCACGCGCATCCCGAACTGCTGAAAGTGCTCCACGATCAAGGCCAGAAGCTCTGGCATATCGGTAATGGCTACACCAACGAACCGGTGCTGCGGCTTGCCACGCGCCTCACGAACCTGACCTTCGCCGATCGCGCGTTCTTCGCAAATTCCGGCGCGGAAGCGAACGAAGCCGCGCTGAAACTCGCGCGCCGTTACGCTATCGACAACACCGGTCCGCAGAAAGTCGAAATCATCTCGTTCACGCAGTCCTTCCACGGCCGGACGCTGTTCACAGTCAGCGTCGGTGGCCAGCCTAAATACGCCGAAGGTTTCGGCCCGACGCCGCAAGGCATCACGCATCTTCCCTATAACGACCTGGCCGCAGCCCGTGCAGCGATCGGTCCGCAAACCTGCGCGGTGATCGTCGAGCCGGTGCAGGGCGAAGGCGGCGTGCTGCCCGCCGATCCCGCGTTCCTCCAGGGTCTGCGCGAAGCCTGCGACGAGCACGGCGCGTTGCTGATTTTTGATGAGGTACAAACGGGCGTGGGCCGTACCGGCACGTTCTACGCGTACATGGGTTACGGCGTGACGCCGGACATCCTGACGACCGCGAAGTCGCTCGGCAACGGTTTCCCGATCGGCGCAATGCTGACCACGGACAAGATCGCCGCGCATTTCAAGGTCGGCGTGCATGGGACTACTTACGGCGGCAATCCGCTGGGCGCGGCTATTGCGGACAAGGTGGTTGAATTGATCAGCGACCCTGCTGTGCTCGAAGGCGTGCAGCAACGCAGCGCTGCGATCAAGGCGCATCTCAAGCGGATCGATGAACGTTTCTCCGTTTTCAAGGAAATTCGCGGCAAGGGCCTGTTGATCGGCGCCGAACTCGCCGATGCCTACAAGGACCGCGCGAAGGACGTGCTTAACGCTGCCGCAAAACACGGTGTGATCATGCTGATCGCAGGCCCGAACGTGCTGCGTTTCGCGCCGTCGCTGATCATGCCCATGGCCGATCTCGACGAGGGTTTTGCGCGCATCGAAAAGGCCATTGCCGACGTGGCGCATTGAACGTGCGGACTTCGGTCTATTCTCTCAACCAACGGAACCGCCGATGTTAATCGTCCGCCCCGCAAGACTCGCCGATCTCGACGCGCTCGAACGGATGGCGCACGCCGCGCATCCGGTGCTGCATTCGTTGCCGCGCGATCGTCGTGTGCTGGAAACGCGCGTTGCGCTTTCCGAAGATTCGTTTCGCGCGGAAGTCGAGTTTCCGGGCGAGGAGTTTTATCTCTTCGTGCTTGAGGAAACGACGACAGGCGCGTTGCTTGGCAGTTCGAGCATTGTGGCATCGGCGGGATATTCGGAGCCGTTCTACGCGTTCCGCAACGACGCGCTGATCCACGCGTCGCGCGAACTCAAGGTGAACCGCAAGATTCACGCGCTCACCATGTCGCATGAACTCACGGGCAAGAGCCGTCTAACGGGTTTCTATATTGACCCATCGGTGCGCGAAGCCACGCACGACGCCGCCGCGCATCTGCTCTCGCGCGCCCGCATGATGTACGTGGCCGCGAACCGCAAGCGTTTCTCCGACGACGTCTTCTCGCTGATGCTCGGCGTCACCGATGAAGCCGGCGTGTCGCCGTTCTGGGAAGCGGTCGGGCGCAAGTTCTTCGGCCGCGATTTCGAGCAGGTCGAACTGGAATCGGGCGGCCGCAGCCGTACGTTTATCGCGGAAGTGATGCCGAGTTATCCGCTTTATGTGCCGCTGCTGCCGCCTGAAGCGCAAAGAGTGTTGGGCGAGCCGGACGACGGCGCGTTGCTCGCGTATGACATCCACCTTGAAGAGGGTTTTGAGCCGGATCGTTTCGTCGATATCTTCGATGCCGGCCCGGTTCTGACCGTCGCAGTGGAGCGCAGTGCGTCCGTGCTGGCGAACGAAATTCGCGCCGTGCGAACCGCGCAGGATGACATGGGCACGTCAGGCACGCCGTACCTGATCGCAGCCGGCGGCGCGCACGCATTCCGGTGCGCTTTGGTCAATCTGCCGTCCTCGCGTGCGACCGGTGCGCCGCTGTCGGCTGAACTGTGCAAGGTGTTAAGCGTGAAAGATTCCGATACGGTACGTTGTGTGCCGCTTCATCAGGCTTCGGGAGAATTGCAATGATCGTTGTCCGCTGCGTGCAGCCTGGAGATGTCGACGCGCTCGTCGCGCTCGCGCACGAGACGGGACCCGGACTCACCACCTTCAAGCCGGATCGCGATGCACTGACCGCGCGCGTTGAACGTGCACGGCGCACGCTCGCCGATGAGGCTCAACCCTTCGAAGCAGGGTATCTGTTCGCGATGGAAGACACGGCGACGGGTGATATTGCCGGCGTGTGCGGTATTGAAACCGAAGTCGGGCTGGAGCAGCCGTTTTATAACTATCGTGTGTCGACGGTCGTGCATGCCAGCCGCGATCTGGGCGTGTGGACCAAGATGTCGCTGCTCAACATCTCGCATGATCTCACCGGTTACGCGGAAGTCTGCTCGCTTTTCTTAAGCCCGCGATATCGCACGGCCGGCGTGGGTGGTTTGCTATCGCGTTCACGCTTCATGTTTATCGCGCAATTCCGCGAGCGCTTCCCGGAGCGCCTGTGCGCTGAACTGCGCGGTCACTTCGATGAAAGCGGCGCGTCGCCGTTCTGGCAGGCAGTGGGATCGCATTTCTATCAGATTGATTTCAACGCCGCCGACTATCTCAGCTCGCACGGCAAGAAGTCGTTCCTCGCCGAGCTGATGCCGCGGTATCCGGTCTATCTCGCCATGCTGCCCGAAGACGCGCAAGCGGCGGTCGGGTTGACGCATCGCGACACCATGCCCGCGCGCAAGATGCTCGAAACGGAAGGGCTGCGCTATGAAAATCACGTCGATATCTTCGATGCCGGCCCGGTCCTCGAATGCCACGTAGCAGACTTGCGCACGGTGCGCGAGAGCGTGCTGGTGACGGTGCGCATTGGTGAGCGTGCAGGGCACGGCGAGGCCCGCAGCCTGGTATCGAATACATCGCTGGACGACTTCCGCTGTGGCGCGACGTTTGGCGTGCCCGAAGACGGCACCTTCCTGCTGACACCGGAAGAAGCCACCGCGCTGCGCGTGCAAGCCGGCGATACGGTGCGTGTGCTGGCATCGCAACCGCGCGCGAAGAACGCAACGCAGAACGCTAGTTAGGACAAGGAACATGACGAAGATTTCGACTCAATTGTTTATCGATGGCGCGTGGAGCGACGGCACGGGTGCGCCGTTCGCATCGCGCAATCCGGGCAATGGCAACGTGGTTTGGGAGGGGCCAAGCGCGGCGGCTCAGGACGTTGAGCGCGCCGTGCTTTCAGCACGACGGGCGTTCGCCTCGTGGTCCGCGTTGACGCTGGACGAACGCATTGCAATCGCGCGGCGTTTCGCGGCGCTCCTGACCGAGCACAAGGAAACGCTGGCTCACACCATCGGTCTCGAGACCGGTAAGCCGTTGTGGGAAGCACGGACCGAAGTCGCGACCATGGCCGCCAAAGTCGATATCTCCGTCAAGTCGTATAACGAACGCACCGGCGAGAAGCGCCAGGAAATGGCCGATGGCATCGCGGTTTTGCGGCATCGTCCGCATGGCGTTGTGGCTGTGTTCGGGCCGTACAACTTCCCCGGACATTTGCCGAACGGGCATATTGTCCCGGCGTTGATCGCGGGGAACACGGTCGTGTTCAAACCATCGGAATTCGCGCCGGGAGTGGCCGCGTTGACGGTGGACTTGTGGGCACAAGCCGGCTTGCCCGCTGGCGTGCTGAATCTTGTGCAAGGCGAGAAGGACACCGGCATCGCGCTGGCGAATCATCGACAGATCGATGGCTTGTTCTTCACCGGCAGCTCGGATACCGGCACGTTGCTGCATCGACAATTCGGCGGCCGTCCGGAGATCGTGCTCGCGCTGGAAATGGGCGGCAACAATCCGCTGGTCGTGGCTGAGGTCGCGGACATCGACGCCGCCGTGCATCACACGATCCAGTCGGCGTATTTGTCGGCGGGGCAGCGCTGCACGTGCGCGCGCCGGTTGTTCGTTCCGGATAACGCATTCGGCGAGCGGTTCACCGAGCGCTTGATCGACGTGACATCGAAGATTAAAACGGGCGCCTTCGACGCAGACCCGCAACCGTTCATGGGCGCCGTGATCTCGGCGCGCGCCGCAGCGAAGCTCGTGCAGGCGCAGACGCAGTTGATTGAAGCGGGCGGCAAGCCCTTGCTTGAAATGACGCAGCGTTCTGCGCAGCTTGGCTTTGTCACGCCCGCGATCATCGACGTGACGAATGCGCGCAACGTGCCTGATGAAGAACACTTCGGCCCTATGCTGCAACTCACGCGCTACAGCAGCTTCGATCAGGCGATTGAACGCGCCAACGACACCGCGTTCGGTTTATCCGCTGGCCTCTTAGCCGACGATGAAACCGCGTGGACCCATTTCCAGCGCACCATTCGCGCGGGCATTGTGAACTGGAACCGGCCGACGAACGGCGCGTCGTCAGCGGCGCCGTTCGGCGGTATCGGACGCTCGGGCAACCAGCGGCCGAGCGCATTTTACGCAGCGGATTATTGCTCGTATCCTATGGCATCCGTCGAAAGCACCCAGTTGCAAATGCCCGCGAGCGTCTCGCCCGGCCTTCAGTTCTGAGGAACCACGATGCAAGCATTCGAAGCGAACTTCGACGGGCTGGTCGGCCCGACGCACAACTACGCGGGGCTGTCGTTCGGCAATGTCGCGTCGCGCAACAATGAGAAATCGGCTGCTAATCCGAAGGCTGCGGCGAAGCAGGGTCTGCGCAAGATGAAGCAGTTGGCCGACCTTGGCTTTCACCAAGGTGTGTTGCCGCCGCTCGAACGGCCGTCGCTCAAGTTGCTGCGCAGCCTGGGTTTCACCGGCGACGACGCTACGGTAGTCGAACGCGCTGCGCGAGAAGCGCCCGAATTGCTGGCCGCGGCGAGTTCCGCTTCGGCCATGTGGACCGCGAACGCGGCGACGGTGAGTCCATCGGCGGATACGAACGATGGCCGCGTGCATTTCACGCCGGCTAACCTGAGCACGAAGTTGCATCGTGCGATCGAGCATGAAGAAACGCGCCGTTCGCTCTCAGCCATTTTCTCTGACGAGAAGCATTTCAGGATTCATCATGCACTGCCGGGCACACCCGCGTTAGGTGATGAAGGTGCGGCGAATCACACGCGTTTTTGCAACGAGTACGGCGAGAAGGGTGTGGAGTTTTTCGTCTATGGGCGTAGCGAATACGCTCAGGGTTCGGCTGAACCGAAGCGTTTCCCCGCGCGTCAGACGCTGGAAGCAAGTCGTGCGGTCGCGCGCCTTCATGGTCTTTCCGACGACGCCACCGTGTTCGCGCAACAGCTTCCTGATGTGATCGATGCCGGCGTGTTTCATAACGATGTGATCGCCGTGGGCAACCGCAACACGTTGTTCTGCCACCAACGGGCGTTCCTGAATCAGGCAAGCGTGTACGACCAGCTTCGCGCGAAACTCGAAACACATGGCGGCGCGTTCACCGCTATCGAAGTGCCGGAAGACGAAGTCAGCGTGGCCGATGCCGTCTCGTCGTATCTGTTCAACAGCCAGTTGCTGACACGACCCGACGGCCGACAGGTGTTGGTCGTGCCGCAAGAGTGCCGGGAAAACGCGCGGGTCGCCAAGTACCTTGATTCGTTGCATGCACGGTCCACGTCTATTGACGACGTGCTCGTCTTCGATCTTCGCGAAAGCATGAAGAACGGCGGTGGTCCCGCTTGCCTGCGACTGCGCGTGGTGCTTAACGACGCGGAACGGGTCGCCGTGAATCCGGGCGTTTGGATGAACGACACGTTGTTCGCGCAACTCGATGCGTGGATCGACACGCATTATCGTGATCGCATTGCGCCCGCCGATCTCGCCGACCTGAAACTGCTCGATGAATCGCGCGCGGCGCTTGATGCGTTGACCGGCATTCTCAAGCTGGGCGCCATCTATGACTTCCAGCGTTGAGCCGGCCATGTTCGCGAATTTTCTCGACTTTGTGCTCGATGGAAAAAAGCCCGCGCTGACTGGAGGCACGTTGCCAAGCGGTGTGAAGTGGACGTGGCTCGGCGATGGCATCGTCCGCTTCGAACCCGAAGGCGCGGTGCTACAAAGCGTGGTGGCAACGGCAGGGATTCATGGCGATGAAACCGCGCCAATCGAAATCCTGTCGATGCTTGTTGCGGATATCGCAAGCGGCAAGGCGGTGTTGAAGAGCCGCGTGCTGGTCATCTTTGGCAATATCGACGCGATGCGTGCCTCTTGCCGGTATCGCGACGATGATCTCAACCGGCTATTCAACGGCCGGTATCTTGAGCTGGCGGCGAGTCATGAATCTCCGCGAGCGGCGGAACTGGAGAACGTGACGCGGGCGTTTTTCGCCGAGGCTGACGCCGGCTCAACTCAAGCGAAGTGGCACATCGACATGCACACGGCCATCCGGCCATCAGTGTTCGAGCAATTTGCGTTGTTGCCGTACACGGGCGCGCCGCTGTCACGGGTGATGTTCGACTGGTTGCGGGACGCGGGGTTATCGGCGGTGTTGCTGCATAAAGAGAAGTCGAACACGTTCACGCATTTCACGGCCGAGCAATCGGGCGCGTTAGCTTGCACGCTGGAGCTTGGCAAGGTGCGGGCGTTTGGACACAACGATCTGTCGCGCTTCGCCGCATCGGACGCCGCGCTGCGAAGGCTCATTGCGGGCCTTGCGCCCATAAAGCCGTCCAGCCAGCCGCTGAAGGTATTCACGGTGGTCGGACAAATCGACAAACAGAGCGAAGAGTTCAAGCTCCACGTAGCCGGCGATGTCGCGAACTTCACGCCATTCGCGCGGGGCACGGTGCTCGCCGAAGATGGCGATTACACGTATGAAGTGGTTCGCGACGAGGAGCGCATCGTGTTTCCGAATCCGACGGTGAAGCCGGGATTGAGGGCAGGGCTCATGGTTATTGATACGACTCAGGAAACGTTCGACTCGCTATAAAGCGCTCGGCTTGCCGGTAGGCTCTACAACCACCGTGCAGGTCGTTCCTGCAGCCAGCACGACATCTGCCGGAACCTCGTCGATATGAATGCGTACCGGCACCCGCTGCGCGAGCCGCACCCAGTTGAACGTGGGGTTCACATCGGCGAGCAGTTCACGGCTTTGCGGATTATCGCGGTCATAGATGCCGCGCGAAATACTCTGCACGTGGCCTTTCAACACGCCGCCGCTCATCAGCCGCATCTCGGCTTTATCGCCAATACGCACACGCGGCAGCTTCGTTTCCTCGAAATATCCATAGACCCAGAACGAGTGACTATCGACAATAGCGAGCTTCGCTGAGCCCGTCGTCGCGTAGTCACCGCGATGCACGTTCAGGTTCGTCACATAGCCGTCCACCGGCGCAAACACCTTGGTGCGCGTGAGATTGAGCTCAGCAGCATCAAGCGTTGCCTGTGCCTGCTGCAAGTTCGCGGCGGCGCCGGATGCGGCCTGGCTCGCGTTATCGCGTGATTCCTTCGACACCACTTCGTTATCCAGATCAGCACGGCGCGCGGCGTCGTCGCGACGCATGCGTAAATCCGCCTGGCGCGCGGCGACGGTGGCCTGCGCCTGTTCTACCGCGATCTTGTAGTGCGACGGATCGATTTCCATTAGCAGGTCGCCCTTGTGCACGAACTGGTTATCGGCGACCGGCATGGTCACGACCGCGCCCGAGACATCGGGCGCGACGTTGATGACGTCGGCGCGCACGCGGCCGTCGCGGGTCCACGGCTGGTCCATGTAATGCACCCAGAGCACACGCCCTATCAAGATGGCTGCGCAGAAAATCAGCGCGGTCATGAAGATGCCGAAAATTTTCCTGATGATCATGATGCGGTTTTAGTCCTTCAACAATATTCAGCGATATTTCAGCGATGGTTCAGCTATACACCGCGAGCCCAAACAGGCCGCACGTACACACGAGTAGACAAGCGCGAAAGAGCGACGGATGCCACACCACGCGATACAAGCCCGTGAGCGCGAGCAGCCGGTCGATGAACCAGGTCAGCAAGCCGCCCGCGATAAACAGCAGCAGGATGGTCGGCACGTAGGCGTCGAGAATGGCGATATCACGCGGCATGGGGTGCTCCTTCGGGCGAGAGTTCGGGCTGGCTGAGATGGCCTAGCGGAGATTGCGGATCGAGCAACGCCGTACGAATGAAATGCAGATGACTCGACATGCGTTGCAGCCGATGCCGTTCTTCGCGAGGCTCGTGCACGGTATCGAGCAGCGCTCGCAGGTCGTCGATGGCCAGCGTGGTCGCCGATAACGCGGCATCGAAGCGTCGAGGGGTGGGGTGATCGAAGAGGCGGGCCACCTGATGCAGCGCTTGCGTGATCGACGCCGTCGTGCATGTGCCAGTGTTCGATCGGTTCAATTCGGTACGCAGATCAATCACCGCGTGGCCCACTTCAAGCACCGCGAATAACCAGCGCAATGCGTCGCGCTGCAGATCCTCCCGGCCTGCCGCGAGCGCGTCGAGCTGCGAAAGGAGATCGCGTGCTCCGCTTTCAAAACGCATCGCGAGCCGGGTCAGGCTGCCCTTGCTTGCTGTCACTACTTGCCGCCGCAATTCACGCATCAGCAGACGGCGCAGCCACGGCGCGTCGGTTGGCAGCAGCACCGCAAACGCCATAGAACAAACGAGCATGGAAACGACCAACGCGATGGCGTCGTTGATGAAGGCAGACGGATCGTACTGAATGACGTTATCCGGGCCGGCGAGAAAGCAGAAGAAGATGCAATAACCGACGCCAATGCCCATCATGCCGGGCCGCGTACTGATGAAAACGCCGAGCATCAGGAAGGGCAGGAGCACGGCCGACAACAGCAGGAAGCCATCGACGTGCGGATACAGCGCAAACACCACGATCATGCCGGCGACGGTCGCGAGCGCGGTGCCCGCCGCCATCTGGAAGGCCATTTGCGTGGGCCGCGGCGACGACGAGGCCAGTGCAATAACCGCTGCCGCGTCGAGCACCGCTGTGCCGCCGCTCGGCCACGCCGAGATGATCCAGAAGCCGCTCAAAACCAGGATCACCGCGAACGCGCGCAGTCCTGAAACACCCGCGGCGAGCAGGCTGGTCTTCGGCACATACCGCGTGATCCAGTGCTCGCGCTCGTGCGTGGGCACTGCCAGCGACGCATAAGTCAGCGTGTAGGCATGCAGGTCATCCACGAAGCGATACAGCAGTTCCGCCGCGGTATCGAATTCGAGCAGGTCGATTGTCGGATCGAGTTCACGCCGCGTCGCCCGGATGCGCTTGGGCAGCGCGGCTTTGAATGTGTCGAGTTGCGCGGCGGCGTGGGCAGCATCGGCGGCTTTCTCCACCGGCGCGCCGGCGGCGCTGAGCAAAGGCGCGACTTTGCGGAAATAGGGTTCCAAAGCGTCGACCGTCACCGCTGCGCCGTTGACCCGCAGCCGGTTCATCAACTGATGCAGCGCGTGAAAGCGTGTAGATACGCTCATGAATTCGCCGTTCAGCCGCGCGACGCGGCCGCTGCGCATGCGCGTGTCGGGATCTTCGAATACGGCCACGCTGCGCGCAGCCTCAAGGCCGACTACATCGGCGACGAACGCCGCGTTGATGCGCTCGATCTGCGAGCGTTCGATACCGCCGTCCAACGCCTTCGACACGTAGTCAACGAACGCAGTGAAACGCCGCCGCACGGTGGCGCGGACTTGTTCGCCGGCATGCCGAGGAAAGACAAGCGCGCTGACCGCGCCAGAACACAGGATGCCTAACGATACCTCGGCTACGCGGGTCATTGCTGTCAGGAAGGCCGCGTCCGCATGCTGTGCGGCCGGTATGCCAATGAGCGCGGCCGTATAACCCGACAACACGAAACCGTACGAGCGAAAATTGCGGTTACGCGCTGCGCCCGCCGTGCAAATGCCGACCCAGAGCGCCGTCGCCGTTAGAAACAGAACCGGTTGTTGCGAGAACAGGCTGATCAGCGCGAGCATCACCACGAGGCCGACGAGCGTCCCGCAGAAGCGGTAAAAACTTTTCGCCAACACCATGCCGCTTTGCGGCTGCATCACGACAAACACCGTCGTCATCGCGGTTCGGGGTTGCGGCAGATCGAGACGCATCGCGATCCACAGCGTGAGGAGCGCTGCCAGCGCCACCTTGAAGATGTGAATCCACGCGAGGCCGTCGGTGAGCGCCCAGTCCGCGAGCAGCGGGTGGGGGCGGTTCAGCGTGGAGGAGGGCGTCGACATGCTCACTCGCTCCGGGCGCCGGACGACGCGTCCTTACGCTGCGCGAACGGCCCGATATGCTTCGCGGGTTTCATCTGCGTGTCGGCGGGGCTGTCGCTGGAACTATCGATGCCGCCACCCAATGCCGCCGAGAACGTCGCATACACCGCGAGCCGTTCAGCGCGCACGCGCGCCTCTCCGTCCTGTGCGCGCAGCAATTGCGTTTGCGCGACGAGCACGTTCAGGTAGTCGGTCAAGCCGCGCTTATACCCCTCGTCAGCCAGTCGATAACTCTTCTGCGCAGCCGCAACCGAGCGGCCTGACGCGTCGAGCTGACGATCGAGCGACTTGATCCGCACGACCTGATCGGCGACATCGCGCAATGCCGCGACCAGCGTGGTGTTGTAGTGATCGACGGCCTGGTCGTATTGCGCCGATGCTGCCCCAAGTTGCGAGCGCAGCCGCCCACCTTCGAAAATAGGCAGCGTCACAGCGGGTCCCGCTGTCCAGCCGCTGCCGTTGCCGGTGAGGAACGTCAGCAGCGCGCCCCCCGCGGACATTTGAGTAAGCGACGCCATGAGGTTGATATTCGGATAAAACTGCGCCTTCGCGACATCGATACCGCGCGCCTGAGCCGCAACCGTCCAGCGCGCCGCCACCACGTCCGGGCGACGTCCGATCAGTTCAGCGGGCAAAGCTGACGGCAAGCCGAGCGGCGTTGCCAGCAACAGCACGGGACGCGTGATCGAATCGCCCGCACCCGGTCCCGCGCCGGCAAGCGCCGCGAGCTGGTTACGGGCGAGCGCGATGGCTTCATCGTAGGTCTCGACCTGGCGCTCGTAATCCGGCAACGACGCTTCCGCCTGCGCGACTTCAAGCTGCGTGCCAATCCCGCCCTGCAGCCGCCGACGCGCACGCGCCGCGATTTTCTGCTGCTGGTCGAGCGTGGATTGAGCGATGTCGCGCAACGCAAATCCCTGCGATAAACCAATGTATGCGCGTACCACGTTTGCTTCGAGTTCGAGTTGCGCGGCGCGGGCATCGGCCGCGCGAGCATGAGTGGCATCGAGCGCGCGTTCCGTCGCGTTGCCGTCGCGGCCCCAAAGGTCGAGGTTATACGACAGTTGCAGCGCGGCCGTGTTGTCCCAAGTGTTGACGTTGTTGAAAGTGCCGGGGCCGTAATAGCCGTTTTCCGGCCACTGCTGGCGGTTGATTGCCAGCGATCCGTCGACTTGAGGCGCGAGGGCGGCTTGCGCCACGCCCGCCATCGAGCGGGCTTCGCGTACGCGTGCGGCAGCCAGCGCTAGCGTTGGATTTCCGGCCTGCGCACGCGCAACCCACGCGTCGAGCTGCGGGTCGTCATAGGCGCGCCACCATGTCGACGCCGGCCACGCCGCGTCGGCGTTAGCCGCGCGCAGCGTCGCGCCGGCATCGAGCGTAGACGCGTCCTTGAGAGTATCTTCGGGACCGACGTTTTTAGTGCTCGCGCAGCCGGCTATTGTTAAAATAAATGTAAGAACCACCGGAATGATGGTCTTTCTGAACGTGCGGACTAGCAAAATTATTTCTCAAAATGGATTGAGACACAGACCAGAATTATATTTTTGCCCTGATTGACGAGTAACCGGTAAAAATGCAAAGCATTGTTACGAGTTATGAGGTAATCATCGTTGCCCATAACGCAACAATGCGGCGACAACGCGGCATCACTTGAACGAGACTCAAGGCTCATGGATACGCTTCAAAACATGCGCGTGTTTTCACGCGTTGTTGAAGCCGGCAGTTTTACCGCCGCGGCTCAGCAGCTGAACACGACCACGGCCTATGCATCGCGCGCCGTCTCCGATCTCGAAGCGCATTTACGCACTCGCTTGCTCAACCGGACCACGCGCCGCATTGCGCTGACCGAAGCTGGCGAGCGTTATCTGCAGCGCTGTGAGCAGATCCTGGCTTATGTGGATCAGGCGGAAGCTGAAGCCGGCGATGCCCACGCGCGCCCGGCTGGCAAGCTCAAGATGCACGCCATGGCGGGTATCGGCCAGCATTACATCGTCCCGATGATTTCGCGCTACCAGAAACTGCATCCGTCGGTGCAGATCGACCTGACGCTCGCGCAGCGCGTGCCCGACCTGCTGGATGAGGGCTTTGACGTGTCGATCGTCCTCGGCACTGAATTGCCCGACTCAGGACTGGTTTCCCAACGACTGGGAACTGCGTTCAGCATTGCCTGCGCATCGCCCGGCTATATTCAGGAACACGGCGTGCCGCATGTCTTGTCCGATCTGGTGCGGCATACGTGCTTGCAACTCATGACGCCTGCGTTTCCGCCAAACAAATGGACCTTTGACGGTCCGAACGGGCAAGAAACCATCAGTCTCGGACCGGCGACCTTCACGGTGAATGTGGCTGAAGCCATGGCCGTGGCAATCAGCGAAGGCATGGGCGTGGGGATATTGCCGACTTCGTCAGCGTTGCCTGCATTGCGCGCGGGGACGTTGGTGCGTGTTTTGCCGCAATACACCATGCAGATGCTCAACGTGTTTGCGCTGTATCCGTCCCGTCAGTACCTGGATGCGAAAATCCGGACCTGGGTGGAGTATTTGCGTGCTGAGTTGCCTGCCGCACTTGCCATTGATGAAAAATCGCTGCAGGAATTTGTGGCGTCGTAAGCTTATGAGCAGGAGAATGGGGTAAGCCGGTTAATGTGCTTTCATCAGTGTTTTACATTTGCCGCGATGCAACACTTGCTTACGTCTATTTCGGCCGCATCTTGATAGCTTATAGTTTGTCTTTTGGCTTCACCGATTCACTTTTACCGATTCGACAATATCCGAGGAAGTTATGAATACGCCGCTGATGATCGCCATCTACGCACTGCTGGCTCTGATCGCCGTGCCCGCTACCCGTGAATTGCTGCGTACCGCCCGCGAGAATGCGAAACGCGCGCGCCTGATCCCGATCCGTATTGACGAGCGTAAGAACCGTCAATCGCGCGATTCGTCGGATCGTTGATCAAAAAAGACCGATCTTTCGGTCTTTTGTTTTTACAGTGGCGCAGTGAGTTGCAACCCTGCGCCGGGTAAATCGTATCCGATGCCTGACGGTTCTCGTTCGCGAACCGGTATTTTTTACCCATAACGTTCCCAACGCGTTTACAGCTCGGTTAGGAAAGCGGCCGCCCGGGTGGTGTTCGCGTTCGCGTTTGTCTCACCGCCCCGGCCGCACGCTCGCGGCGTCCCCGTTCCGAAAACGCGCTTCCTGGCGATTCGTTGCCGCGGGCCGCTCAGATCTCGACCACCTTGTCCCATTTGAACAACGGATTTTCAGGCGCCCCCGTGCGTCGGTCGCGGTACCCGCGCGGATTGCAGACCACGCGCGTTCCTTCTGCGACGTAGTCAAATGCGGTGTGCGTGTGGCCATGAACCCACAGCGCAACCGGCGCGCGCACGAGCGAGGCTAGATCGCTCACAAAACCCGCCGATGCACGATCCGTCGCAAACTTCTCAGCCAGGCTCTGTTTGAGCGGTGCGTGATGCGTGACGACAATCGTCTTGCCATCGAAGGGTTTTGCCAGCTCATGTTCCAGCCACGCCCGCGCTTGCTCGTGGAGCGCCAGCGAGTCGCTGGGACTAAACGAGCGTGGCTCGTCTTCGGGCTCGGGCCATGCAACCTGGATCACTCCCCGAAAGTCGAGCATCACCCGTTCGGCTGCCGCGATGGACTCGCGCAACGCCTCATCGCTCGGGCCGAACAACGCGAAATCCGTCCACAACGTGGTGCCGAGCACGCGCCATTTGCCGTATCGGTCGGTGAGGGCGGTGTTGTTCAGGAAATGCACGTTGGGCAAGCTGCGCGCGGCATCCTGCATCGCGCTTTCGAGTGCGCCGAATTCACCGTCGTAATACTCGTGGTTGCCCGGCACATACACAACCGGTACCTCCGAACCGAAGTTTTCCGCCGCCCAGCGCAGACCTTCCGCGTGATTGTGGATGTCGCCGGCTAGCACGACGAGATCGGCCTCCGCGTACGGAATGGCGAGCGGTTCGTCGTGCTCGAGATGCAGGTCGGACAGAACGCGAATCTTCACGGCGCTTATCTCCTCAATACTATTACGACGTTACGACGCGCGCGGCGCACCCGGCGCACGCACGTCCGGCAACACCTTGGCCGGATTCATCAGGTTCTCGGGGTCGAGCGCTGTCTTGAGCGCGCGCATGAGCCGCACTTCCACCGGGGATTTGTAGTGCATTGCCTCGGCAACCTTCAATTGTCCCAACCCGTGCTCAGCGCTGATGCTGCCGCGATGCGCGTGCACGCTTTCATACACTAGCGCATTGACCGGCGCCTGGAATTCGGCGAGAAAGCTTTCGGGATCTACCCCTTCCGGCGCCTGAACGTTGTAGTGCAGATTACCGTCGCCGAGATGGCCGAAGGTCACCATGCGCACACCCGGAATGGCTTGGGCGATGAGCGCGTCGGTTGTCTCGATGAAATGGCCGATACGGGAAATAGGTACCGCGATATCGTGCTTGATATTGAGTCCTTCCGCCGCCTGCGCGAGCGGAATATGTTCGCGCAAGTTCCAGAACGCCTTCGACTGCGACAAATTCTCCGCTACGACTGCGTCCTCGACCAGGCCTTGCTCCATGGCATGCTCCATCAGCCGTTCGAGGAGCGCTCGGCCGTGCTCCTCGCTTTCGCTATCTGACAATTCGAGTAACACGGTTTGACCGTGTTTCTTGCTGAACGGATAACGCATTTGCGGGAAATGCTTGGAGACCAGATGAAGCGAAAAATCCGACATCAGCTCGAAGCCGGTCAGCAACGGACCGGCGTAACGCTGTGCGGTAGCAAGGAAATCGAGCGCGGCCTGTGGTGAAGGCAGCGCGGCGAGCGCCGTTACGCGAGCGATAGGCGCCGGATGCAGTTTCATCACAGCGGCGGTAATGATGCCGAGCGTTCCTTCCGCACCAATGTACAGGTCGCGCAGATCGTAGCCGGTGTTGTCCTTGCGCAGGCCGCGCAAACCGTCCCAGATTTCACCTTGCGGCGTCACCACTTCCAGCCCGAGGCACAACTCGCGCGTATTGCCATAGCGCAGAACGGCTGTGCCTCCGGCGTTAGTTGAAAGATTGCCGCCGATCGTGCAACTTCCCTCGGCGGCGAGGCTCAGGGCAAACAGCCGCTGTTCCTGCTCGGCGCGCGCCTGGATATCGGCGAGGATCACGCCGGCTTCCACCGTGATGGTGTTGTTGAGTGGATCAACATCGCGAATCCGGTTCAGCCTGCGCAAGCCGATAACCACCTGCGTGCCGCTGGCGTCTGGCGTTGCGCCGCCGGAGTGACCGGTGTTGCCGCCTTGCGGCACGATAGGGAAACGGAATTCGCGAGCGAGCTGCACGACTTTAGCGACCTGTTCGGTGGTGCCGGGAAGCAGCACGGCGCACGTCTGGCCGTGATAACGCTTGCGCCAGTCCGTGAGAAACGGCGCGGTGTCGTGGGCGTTGGTCAGCACATGGGCGGCGCCAATCGCTTCGATACAGGCTTCAGCAAAGTAACGTGAACGGTTGGATGCGGTCATGGGTTTCGGTAGCGGTGGCGTGGACAACAGGTGACACAGTATCGCGTAACGTCGGGTCGGGCGAACCCTGGCCTGATGGCATAGGTCTCGTTTGCGCAGGCTGTTCCGTGCTACAAATGATTGCCGTCGGGCGTTGAGTCTGGCTCTGAGGTTGTCGCAGCTGTTGCAGCCTTTGCTCGTTTCGCAGCGCGTGCAGCGCGTTTGAACGGCGCGACAAAACCAAGCGCACAGACGAAGAACGCAAGGGCGAACAGCGCTTCGAGCCAGCCAAGGCGTGCTGATAATCCGCTGTCCGTCATGCCGCGCACAATGCCTTCAGCGAAGTACAGCAGCACGAGCATCGACGCCCATTGCAGCGTGTACACGTCGCGCCGGATCGTGCCGCGCAGCGCGAACAGCAGCGGGATTGCCTTGAGCGCCAGAGCGGAGCCGCCCGGGCGCAGCGGCGCGAGCCAAAGCTCCCACGCGATCGACAACGCAATCAGCGCAATCAGGCTGAACAGCGCGCCGCGTGCAAAGCCGGGTTGGGTGCTGGCTTCGTTCATGACGGGCGTTGTGGTCATCAATCAGGCGCCGCGTTGAAGCGTGAGCGCTGTAGTGGCCAGGCGCGCGCCGAGTGCCATGGCCAATGCTTTCTCGTCGGCGGAGATGCCGCTGTCGGCCGTTTCAGCGCGGGCGAAATGGGATGCGCCATAAGGCGTGCCCCCGGTTTGCGTGGTGGTCAGCTTCGGCTCGGTGTACGGAATGCCCACTATCAGCATGCCGTGATGAAGCAAGGGCAGCATCATGGAAAGCAGGGTGGTTTCCTGCCCGCCATGCAAACTGCCCGTGGAGGTGAAGACGCTGGCGGGTTTGCCAGCGAGCGCACCGGACAACCATTGGGGCGAGGTGCCGTCGAGGAAATATTTCAGCGGGGCCGCCATGTTGCCGAATCGCGTGGGTGAGCCGAGCGCGATCCCGGCGCATTCTTCCAGGTCACGCACTTCGGCATACGGTGGGCCGTCGGCCGGGATATCCGGCTGCGTGGCTTCGCAAACGGCGGAGACAGGAGGCACGGTGCGCACGCGCGCTTGCATGCCGGGCACGCTGTCGACGCCTTGAGCAATCGCCTGGGCGAGTTCGCGGGTGGCGCCGTTGCGGCTGTAATAGAGCACGAGAATGTCGTTCATGAGCCTTTTCGGTGAACGGGTATTATAAGGATCGGGTGCGCGGGCGTGGCTTTTTGGCGTGCTTTTGCCTGGCTATTCAAGCCGCCTTGCGGATCCGTTGCAATGTTTCAAGGAGAGAGATTCTTGCTGAAGTTTCCCATCGATCTCGACACAACGAAGCGGCTTGCCGCCTTCGTCGCCCGTCGTACGGGTGAGGATCGCGTGCCGCAGGTAGCCGGTAGCCTGACATTTACCACCGTGTTGTCGCTCGTGCCGCTTGCGACGGTCGCGTTCGCGCTTTTTACCGCGTTTCCCATTTTTGCTTCGTTCCAGATGTCGTTGCAGGATTTTCTTGCCGTGCACCTGATGCCATCGCAAATCAACAGCCAGATCTTCAAGTACCTGAACCAGTTTGCATCGAAGGCAAAGGGGCTGACCACGGTCGGCATGATCATCTTGTTCGTCACGTCGGTGATGACCATGATGACTGTCGAGTCCGCGTTCAACGTGATCTGGCGCGTGCGCAAATCGCGGCCGTTCGCTCAACGCGTGCTGGTGTATTGGGCCATCATCACGCTCGGTCCCATTCTGTTCGGGGTGAGTTTGTCGATGTCGTCCTACCTGTTCGCGCAGTCCATTGCATTTGCCGGCTCCCACAACCTCCTGCCGCCGGTGGTCGAGTGGGCGCTCGCCAGCGCGACGCTGCCATTCACAATGCTGGCGTTCTCCATGCTCTATGTGTTCTTGCCGAATTGCAAAGTGGAGTGGCGTGACGCGCTGGTCGGCGGACTCGTTGCGGCTATCGCGTTCGAACTGGCGAAGCGCGGTTTTGGCTATTACGTGCGCCGTATTCCAACTTATACCGCTGTGTATGGCGCGTTCGCGGCGTTGCCCGTGTTCCTGTTATGGGTCTATTTGTGCTGGATGATCACGCTGATCGGCGCAATGCTCACGTCGGCGTTGCCGGCAATCCGGATCGGCCAGTTTCATCGAAATGATTTTCCGGGGAGCGATCTGCTCGATGCCCTCGAATTGCTCGCTCGCCTTGCGGAGGCGCGTGACGCCGGCTTGCCGGGTTACACAGGGCTCGAGCTTGCACGAATGCTGCGCTGTGACGTGGATACCTCCATGCGCCTGGTTCGCAAACTTGATTCCCTGGAATGGATTGCGCGGCTGGAGAACCTGCGGGTGCCGCGCTATGTGCTGATCGCTAATCCGCAGCAGATCACGGTGTCGAGTCTGTTCGATTTGTTCGTGATCGAGCGCGAAGAGCTGGATTATCAGTTGCGCCTCGATTCCTCGCACATTGACCGCGGCGTACTGATGAATGCGCTGAGCAACGAGAAACTTGACGTCACGCTGGCTACGTTGCTGGCGGCGCGCGCAGCTTCTCGTCAGGAAGGCGCTCGTGCGGCGCAAGAGGTGACGTCCATGCCGCATCAAACCGCCTGAAGCGCCTCGCGTCCCGAAGTGCGCTAAAGCGAAATCCTGCCCACGCAAATATCCTTGAACATGACCCAGTCGCCCATCAAGCTGTAGAGCGGATGGCGAAACGTGGCCGGGCGGTTTTTCTCAAAGAAGAAATGGCCGACCCAAGCGAAGCCGTAGCCGCAAATCACGGCAGCGGGAAGCCAGAGCCAGTCGCCCGTGGCGATAGCCATTGCAAGGCAGCCAATCACGCCCAGCGAACCAATGAAGTGCAGCCGGCGCGACACCACATTGCGGTGCTCTTCGAGGTAGTAAGGATAGAACTCGGCGAAGCTCGCGAAGTGATCGGAATGCGCGGTTTGGGCCATGACAGTCTCCTTCGAGCAGGTTGCAGCATTCGCTCTGCAAGAATCATTCTCCGGCGATTGAGGCCGCTGCGCAACTGCGTTTCCTTGTGGCCCGGAATAGTTGGAGACCCCCTCCTATCCGGCTAATGGCGGATCGGGGAGAGGGCGTGTAAGCTCGATTCATAGGTTTAGTGCATGAGCCGAGTTCACGAGCTGCAAAGTGATCTGTCACCTAAGCCGGTTGTGTCGCAAAACTGAATAACGCGGCGAGGGTCGCATCGGGTTGTTCACTCATCAGTGCGTGTCCGGCGTCCAGCATGACTGTTTCAACGGAGACATCCGCTTGCTTCATCGCGTCGAGCAGCGCCCGGCTGGCGCGGGGCGGCGTCATGGCATCGAGGCGGCCGGCAATGACCTGTACCGGGCAACGTAGCGCCGCTGCCCGTTCAAGTCCCTCTGCATAGGCGTTGCAGGCACTGAAATCGGTATGGAAGAGGTGGGGCTCGCCGAGTGCGGACACGCGCTCCATCAGGCGCTGGTTGGCGCCATGCAGCCAGAAGCCCGGCGCGGGGCACGACGGTTTTGCGGCGATCGACGAGTGCGACCACTGGTTGACCATGTCGATGGCCTCCGGTTCGCGATTAAGCGCGGCATCGAGAAGCGCGTCGGACACGGTCATCGGAAAGGCGGTGGCGAGCAGCGCAAGACGGGTGACGCGAGACGGATAACGTGCGGCGCAATCGAGCGCAATCAGCGAACCCATGCTGTGGCCAATCAGCATTGCCTGCTTGACCTTGGCGGCGTCCAGTAGCGCGACGAGCCAGTCCGCGAGCGCTGCGATGCTTCGCCGAGCCGGGCCCGCGCTGCGGCTGTGACCGGGAAGGTCGACGGCGAGCACGTTCAGGCCGTGATGGGCAAAGTACCGTGTCTGCAGTGCCCAGACGCTGTGATCGTGCTTGGCTCCATGCACGAACACGGCCACCGGACGGTCCGGCTCGAACGCGTGGCCGCCGGTGTAGGCGTAGGCCGATGCGCCCTCGACTTCGAGCATCATGTGCGGCTCCCGTCGCGGCTCGCGGCGGCACTTGATGAAGCCTTCTGCGATGCCTTGAGGCCGCGTTTGAGGTCATCTATTAGATCGTCGGGATCCTCCAGGCCAATCGACAGCCGGATACGTCCCGGTGCAATTCCCGCTGCGGCGAGGGCAGCGGCGTCCATGCGGAAATGCGTGGTCGAAGCAGGGTGAATGACGAGCGAGCGTGCGTCACCCACGTTGGCAAGATGGGAGAACAGCGTCAACGCTTCAATGAAGCGCCGCGCCGCCGCCACGTCGCCACGCAGGTCGAAGCTGAACACGGCGCCCGCGCCACGCGGCAGCAGGCGTTTGGCGAGCGCGTAGTCGCGATGGCTTTCGAGTTCCGGATAAGCCACGCCTTCCACGGCAGGGTGAGCGAGCAGGAATTCAACCACCTTTCGGGTGTTGGAGACGTGCCGGTCCATCCGCAACGGCAAGGTTTCGATGCCCTGCAAGAGTTGCCATGCAGCTTGCGGATGCAGGCAGGCTCCGAAGTCGCGCAACCCCTCGCGACGGGCGCGCAGCAGGAACGGCGCGACGGTGCTTTCTTCGGCGAAGACCATGCCGTGAAACCCATCGTAGGGCTCGGTGAACTCGGGGAAAAGATCGGTAGCTGTGAAGTCGAACGTGCCGCCGTCCACCAGCACGCCGCCAATCGTCGTGCCGTGGCCGCCCAGGAACTTGGTCGCCGAGTGGTAGACGATGTCGGCGCCATGGTCAAACGGACGGAGCAAATAGGGCGTGGTGAAGGTCGAATCCACCAGTAGCGGTACGTGGTTCGAATGCGCGATCTCTGCGATGGTCTCGATGTCGAGAACATCGAGACCGGGGTTCCCCAGCGTTTCGCCGAACAGCAGACGCGTGTTGGGCCGGATGGCTGCCCGCCAGGCGTCGGCATCGTGCGGCGGGACGAAGGTTGTGTCTATGCCGAAGCGCCGCATCGTGTAATGCAGCAGGTTGTGCGAGCCGCCGTACAGCGCACTCGAAGCAACCACGTGCGACCCCGCGCCCATCAGCGTAGCAATCGCCAGATGCAGCGCCGCCTGTCCGCTGGCGGTGCCGATCGCGCCCACGCCGCCTTCCAGCGCGGCTACGCGCTCCTCGAATACGGCGACGGTCGGGTTCGAAATGCGCGAATAGACGTGTCCTGATCGCTCCATATTGAAGAGCGACGCAGCGTGATCGGTGTCGCGAAACGAGAACGACGTAGTCTGGTAGATCGGCGTGGCGCGGGCGCCGGTGGTAGGGTCGGGCGCAGCGCCGGCGTGCAGCACGAGCGTGTCGAAGCGGTTGGCGGGCATCGTGGGCGGGCTACCATGGGGAAAAGAGTCATTTATCGTAACATCGGGTGTGGCTCGGCAAACTTGGGGTAGACGCCAGCGTCGGCGTTTGCACCATGCGACACCCTGCAGCGCAAGGACAGTGTTGGCGCCGCATGCACCGACCCGGGCGCCGACCCGGTGCAAAAGCCCGCCCGGCGTGCTTTTGCAGACAAAACACGGGGTTCTTGCGTGCTTTCTTTTTAACTGTCTTTCCGCTAGGATCGACAGATATTCAGGCTTTTCGCGAGGAGACAATCATGCGAGTCAGCGACATTTTGAACGTCAAGGGCAACGCGCTCTTCACGGTTACACCCGATACGCCGCTGCACGAAGCAATCAACACAATGGCGTCACACGACATTGGTTCACTCGTGGTGATCGAATACGGCGATCTCGCCGGCATGCTGACGTTCCGCGAGATTATCCTCACGCTGAGCGAGAACGGCGGCAGCGTAGGCACATCCACTATCCGTAAGGTCATGGATGACCATCCCATCACGTGTACGCCGGAAACGGACGTGAACGAGGTGCGCCGCATGATGCTGGAGCATCACGTTCGTTACCTGCCGGTCATGGAAAAGAATGTGCTGATGGGCGTGATTTCTTTTTACGACGTGGCCAAGGCCGTGGTGGAAGAGCAGGGTTTCGAGAACAAGATGCTTAAGGCCTACATCCGCGACTGGCCTGAGCAGCAGGAAGAAGCGCGTTGATCGAGGCGTCGCGCGATTAGCACGATTGACAGGGCGCCACGAGTTACACCGCCCCGGTCGAAGCGCATTACAACGTCACGCACAAAATGCGCGCCCGAGCGGCGCGCATTTTTTTCGTCCCTTGGGGTCCTTTGCGCCCCTTAACGGTAACGGGTCCAGCCAACGCGGTTTCGCCTTTTTTGCCTTTTCGCCTGTCAACGCCAAGCTCAACAGACCAACTCTCTCTCAGCTACCAAATCCAATAATCCATGAGCGAAACATCCGCATCACCTCGCGCGAAAAAGGCCGGCGCCCAACATGGCGACGGTCAGTTCCGCCTGTTGCGCGAACGTCGTTTCGCGCCGTTCTTCTGGACGCAATTTCTCGGCGCGCTCAACGACAACGTCTTCAAGGTCGGTTTTACGTCGCTGGTCACGTTTCAGGCCGCTCGCTTTTCGGGTGTCGATCCGAAAACCGCCGCTTTCCTGATCTCCGCCATTTTCATCATCCCTTTCGTGCTTTTTTCCGCGACATCAGGCCAGGTCGCCGATAAATACGATAAGGCCACGCTCACGCGCTTCGTGAAGACGTTCGAAATAGTGGTGATGTTGATCGGCGGCGCGGGTTTCATGTTGCACAGCGCGCCGCTGCTTTACGTCTGCACGTTCCTTATGGGTGTCCATTCGACCGTGTTCGGACCGGTGAAATACGCGTATTTGCCGCAGCATCTCCAGCCGTCGGAACTGGTTGGCGGCAATGGCCTGGTCGAAATGGGGACGTTCGTGGCCATCCTGATCGGGACGATCATCGGCGGGGCGGCGGCCGGGTTGACCGAGCACGGCGCCATGTTGCTCGCGGCGTGTTGCGTGACGGTTGCGCTGATTGGCCGCGTTGCTTCGGGCTTCGTGCCGAAAACGGCGGCGCTGCAGCCCGATCTCAAGATCAACTGGAACCCGTTCAGTGAGACGTGGCGCAACCTCGCGCTCGCGCGCCAGGACCGCACCGTATTCCTGAGCCTGCTCGGGATCTCGTGGCTGTGGTTCGTCGGTGCGACGTTTCTCACGTCGTTCTTCAACTTCGCGAAGGACGTCCTGTCGGCTAACCCCGATGTGGTGACCGTGCTGCTCGGCACGTTTTCGATTGGTATCGGCATGGGTTCGCTGATGTGTGAAAAGCTCTCGAAACGCCGTGTCGAGATCGGACTTGTGCCGCTCGGGTCGATCGGCATCAGCATTTTTGCCATCGATCTGTTTTTTGCCAGCCATGGCATCGCGCCGGCCGGCCATCTGATGGGCGTCGGCGAATTTCTTCAACTGGGCGTGCACTGGCGCATCCTGGCCGATCTGTTCCTGCTCGCCATGTTCGGCGGCTTCTACAGCGTGCCGCTTTACGCGCTGATCCAGTCGCGCAGCCAGCCGACGCATCGCGCGCGCATCATCGCCGCGAACAACATCCTTAACTCGTTTTTCATGATTGTTTCGGCGTTGATGGCGGTCGGCCTGACGTCGGCGGGCGTCGGCATTCCCGGGCTGTTTCTCACCACGGCGTTGCTGAATATCGTGGTGGCAGCTTATATCTATTCGCTTGTGCCCGAGTTCCTGCTGCGTTTTCTCGCGTGGATTCTCGTGCATACGTTCTACCGGATCAGGCTCGTGAACGCCGAGCGCATTCCCGAGCACGGGGCCGCCGTGCTGGTGTGCAATCACGTGAGTTTCGTCGATGCCATCGTGATCATGTCGGAAAGTCCGCGGCCGATTCGCTTTGTGATGGATCACCGGATTTTCCGCTCGCCGCTGGTCGGCTGGCTGTTCCGGCACGTCAAGGCCATTCCGATCGCGCCTGCTCACGAGGATGCAAAACTGCTGGAAAAGGCCTACGACGCCTGCGGCCGCGCGCTCGCGGACGGCGATCTGGTGTGCATCTTCCCGGAAGGTAAGCTCACCCGGACCGGCGATATCAACCCGTTCCGCCATGGCATCAGCGAGATTCTGAAGCGCCATTCGGCCCCTGTTGTGCCCATTGCTTTACGCGGCTTGTGGGGCAGCGTTTTTTCGCGTCACGACGACAACCGCTGGCCGCGTCCGATTCATCGCGGCGTAATGAGCCGCCTGACGCTCGCGGTAGGTGAGCCAATTGACCCAGCCGATGCCACGCCTGAACACTTGCAAGAGGTGGTCGCGACGCTGCGAGGCGCCCGCAAGTAGGCGCACAAGGAGCGCTCGCGTAGCCCGGAGCCTTTCTCAAGCGGCGCTTTTGCCAACGAAAGGCCTTCGCACAACGGGTTTCGAGCGTGGGCGCATCACCCGTCGGCTGGCATAATATTGGCTCTTTCGCTTTTTTCAGGACGACGCTCATGTCCGGCAATACACTCGGCACGCTTTTCACCGTCACGAACTTCGGCGAGTCGCACGGTCCCGCGATCGGCTGCGTGATCGACGGCTGTCCGCCGGGTATGGAACTATCCGAAGCCGATATCCAGATCGAACTGGATCGACGCAAACCGGGCACCTCGCGGCATGTGACGCAGCGTCAGGAAGCCGATCAGGTCGAGATCCTGTCGGGTGTGTTCGAAGGTAAAACGACCGGTACGCCTATCGCGTTGCTGATCCGGAATACGGATCAGCGCAGCAAGGATTACGGCAATATCGTCGAGACGTTCCGTCCCGGGCACGCCGATTACACCTACTGGCAGAAGTACGGCATTCGCGACTATCGCGGGGGCGGACGGTCATCAGCGCGGCTGACGGCGCCGACCGTCGCGGCCGGCGCGGTAGCGAAGAAATGGCTGCGTGAGCGCATGGGCATCGAAACGCGCGGGTTCATGAGCGCGCTTGGCGAGATCGCGATTCCGTTCGTTGCGTGGGAACATGTGCGCGAAAACCCGTTTTTCGCGCCGAATGAGGAAATCGTGCCGCGCCTCGAGGAATACATGGACGCGCTGCGTAAGGACGGCGATTCGATCGGCGCGCGCATTGGCGTAATGGCGACGGGTGTGCCGGCCGGCCTGGGTGAGCCTCTTTATGACCGCCTCGACGCCGATATCGCGAAGGCGATGATGGGCATCAATGCGGTGAAAGGCGTTGAAATTGGCGCGGGTTTCGCCAGCGTGGCGCAACGAGGCTCGGTTCATGGCGACGAAATGACGCCTGCAGGGTTTGCCGCGAACAACGCTGGCGGCGTGTTGGGCGGTATATCGAGCGGCCAGGACATTACTGTATCCATCGCGATCAAACCGACGTCGAGCATTCGCACGCCACGTGAGTCCATCGATAAAGCCGGTCATTCCGCGACGGTGGAAACCTTCGGCCGCCATGATCCGTGCGTGGGTATCCGGGCGACGCCGATCGCCGAAGCGCTGCTCGCGCTCGTGCTGATCGATCACGCGTTGCGGCATCGTGCGCAGAATGGCGACGTGGTGACAACTACGCCTCATATTGCTGCGCATATCCCCAAATAAAATAGCGCCGGTTCTGAACATAAAGAACCGGCGCTATTTTCTTAAAGCCTCAAATCCGAACGATCACATGTTCGGATAATTCGGCCCACCGCCGCCTTCCGGCGGTACCCACACAATATTCTGCGTCGGGTCTTTAATATCGCAAGTCTTGCAGTGCACGCAGTTCTGCGCGTTGATCTGCAGGCGCTCGCTGCCATCGTCGTTCTTCACGAACTCATACACTTGCGCCGGGCAATATCGTCCTTCGGGTCCGGCATAGGTTCTTAAATTCACATCCACCGGCACTGACGCATCCTTCAGCGTCAAATGCGCCGGCTGGTTTTCCTCGTGATTCGTATTCGATATGAACACCGACGCCAGCCGGTCGAACGTCAGCTTGCCATCCGGCTTCGGATACACAATCGGCTTGCATTGCGACGCGGGTTTAAGCGTTTCGTTATCGGCGTGTTGATGATGCAGCGTCCACGGAACATTGCCGCCCAGGAGCTTTTGCTCGAGCCCGACCATGAACGTACCCAGGTACAAGCCCTTGCTCATCCACTGCTTGAAATTGCGCGCACGATATAGCTCGGTCTTGAGCCACGAGCTATCAAACGCTTCGGGGTACGCGCTCAGTTCATCGGCTTGACGCCCGGCTTGCACGGCGTCGAACGCGGCCTCGGCGGCCATCTTGCCGGACTTGATCGCGGCATGACTGCCCTTGATCCGCGATGCATTCAGGAACCCGGCGTCGTCGCCGGCCAGCGCTCCGCCCGGGAACACCAGCTTCGGCAGCGACATCAGGCCACCGGCCGTAATCGCCCGTGCGCCGTACGAAATGCGCTTGCCGCCTTCGAGGAATGTGCGGATAGCCGGATGTGTCTTGTAACGCTGGAATTCCTCGAACGGCGAGAGATACGGATTCGAATACCCCAGCCCGACGACAAAGCCGACCATCACCTGGTTATCGTCCATGTGATAGAGGAACGAGCCGCCGTAGGTATCGGTTTCCAGCGGCCAGCCGGCCGTGTGAATCACCAGTCCCGGCTTGTGTTTCGACGGATCGATCTGCCACAGCTCCTTGATGCCGAGGCCGTAGACTTGCGGGTCGGCGTCTCGGTTGAGCTTGAATTTATCCATGAGCTGGCGGCCCAGGTTGCCCCGTGCGCCTTCGCAGAACAGCGTGTACTTCGCGTGCAGTTCCATGCCGAGCTGGAAGTTGCCGGTCGGCTCGCCGTCCTTGCCCACGCCCATGTTGCCCGTCGCCACGCCGCGCACAGCGCCGTCTTCTGTGTAAAGCACTTCAGCCGCTGGAAAGCCCGGGAAGATCTCGACGCCCAGCGCTTCAGCCTGTTGCCCCAGCCAGCGCGTGACGTTCGCCAAGCTCACGACATAGTTGCCGTGGTTCTTGAAGTTGTCGGGAAGCAGCCAGTTGGGTACTTGCTTGGCACTGTCCTTCGACAAAAACAGGAAGCGATCCTCGGTGACTTCCACATCGAGCGGCGCGCCCTGGGTCTTCCAGTCGGGGAGCAATTCGCTCAAGCCGCGCGGGTCCATCACGGCGCCCGAGAGGATGTGCGCACCGATCTCGGAGCCTTTCTCCAGCACGCAGACGCCCAGTTCAACGCCCTTTTCCTGCGCGAGCTGCTTCAGGCGGATTGCCGCCGATAGTCCCGCTGGACCGCCGCCCACGATTACGACGTCGTACTCCATGGATTCACGGGGACCGTACTGCTCGATGAGACTCGCCGGGGTCATCCAATGCTCCTGTCTAACGTTAGAATGCTTTTTTCGGGGATCGCGTATTGTCAGGGAACCCTTCGCAGGGTGCAACCGACCTTCCTGTAATTAGCACGACCGTATTATTTCACGATAGCATATCGGCTGTCTCGATTCGACGCTGATTCGGCGCGAACGGCAACAAGTCCGTTCGATCCCGGGCATCTCAATCGCTTTCAACCAAGGAAAAACAATGGGCCGTTCGATCAACCTGGAAGGCAAATGCGCGCTGATCACCGGCGCCTCCAGCGGACTTGGCAAGCGCTTTGCGCAAGTGCTGTCGCAGGCGGGCGCGCGGGTCGTGCTCGCGAGCCGACGCACCGAGCGCCTGAAAGAACTGCGCGCCGAGATTGAGGCTTCCGGCGGCGCGGCGCATGTCGTGTCGCTCGACGTCACTGATATCCAAAGCATCAAGTCGGCCGTCGCTCACGCGGAGACGGAGGCTGGCACGATCGACATTCTCGTGAACAATTCGGGGGTGTCCACCCAGCAAAAGCTGACTGACGTGACGCCGTCGGACTTCGACTTTGTGTTCGATACCAACACGCGCGGCGCGTTTTTTGTCGCGCAGGAAGTGGCCAAACGGATGATCATGCGCGGCAACGGCACGGTCAAGCCGGGTTACCGGATCATCAACATTGCGTCCATGGCGGGGCTCAAGACGTTGCCACAAATCGGCATTTACTCCATGAGCAAGGCCGCCGTCATTCATATGACAAAGGCGATGGCGCAGGAATGGGGCCGTCACGGCATCAATGTGAACGCCATTTGCCCGGGTTATATCGATACCGAACTCAATCACCATCACTGGAAAAGCGAGGCGGGTCAAAAACTGCTGGCCATGCTGCCGCGTCGCCGGGTGGGTACTCCTGAAGACCTGGATGGCTTGCTGCTGCTGCTTGCCGCCGACGAATCGCAGTTCATCAACGGCTCGGTGATTGCGGCCGACGACGGGTTTGCCCTATGAGCCAGGTTCTCGATCAGGCGAGCCCGACGACGCTGGCACCCAGTGGTTTTCATCGCGTCATTGATCTGTCCATGCCGCTGCGATGGGGCGACATGGACGCATTCGGCCATGTGAACAACACGGTGTACTTCCGTTTCATGGAGGAAGTGCGTATCTCGTGGTTCCGGCAACTGGCCATTTCGGGTGCCAACGTTGAAGGGCAGGGACCAGTAATCGTGAATGCGTCGATGGAATTCCTGAGGCAGCTCCACTATCCCGGCGATGTAATCGGCAGCATGTTCGTGGGGCCACCCGGTCGCAGTAGTTTCGACACGCGTTTCGAGCTCTATCGTGCCGACGATCCCGCCACGCTCTATGCCCGGGGCACGGCGAAATGCGTGTGGATTGACTATGCGGCGGCGAAATCGGTGCAGATTCCCGACCTCCTGCGCCATGCCATTGAAACGGCTGGCGTGAGCATCCAAACCGGCGCCTAGTCTCCCAGCAGGCGCTGCAGCAGCTCGGTCGCGTTCCCCGTGTCGTATTTGCGCATGAGTTTCGAACGATAGATATCCACGGTCCGGGGGCTGATATCCAGCGCGCGGCCGATCTGCTTGCTGGTCTTGCCAGTGACAAGCTGTGCGGCAATTTCACGTTCACGCGGCGTCAGTTCGATGGCAACCCGCCGCGTCGCGCTTAAGTCCTCGAAAGTCCAGACACCGGCGGCGTGAGGCGCGCTCAGATCGAGCGAGCGGCCGGTCACGTGGCACCAGAACAATTCGCCATTCGCGCGTTTCATGATGCGGTCGTCGGCGTAACTGCCCTGGCGCTGCATCAGCGCGGCTATGCGCTCGCCAATCCGTTCGAACTCCACCGGTGACGGATACAGCACCTGGAACGATTGGCCCAGCAAGGCCTCCTGCGCAACGCCGAAAATCGCGCAGAGCTGCGCATTGCAGTCTTCGATGATCCGGTCTCGTGACAACACCAGTCCGACTGGCGCAAGATGAAACGCTGTTTGGTAATCCAGTTGACGCATTTGGCTCGCACGTGTCGGGTTTAACCCGCGTTTAACTATTTCATCGCCGCGCAGTACGGCAATTACTTATGTATTTTTGCGTATTGTGCCGGATCGATCCGGCGTCGTACTCTTTTGCCACGTCAGAAAGTCGTCTCGCGCCTTGCAAACCGGTCGCGTGGACGTCTCAAATAAACGGATTTCATCCAGATCAGGAAGGGACAAACAGATGAACAAGGTCTATCCCAGCGCGAAAGAGGCGCTCGATGGCATCGTGAAGGACGGGCAGACGTTTGCCGTGGGCGGTTTTGGTCTGTGCGGCATTCCCGAGGCGCTGATCGCGGCACTGCGCGATACGGGCGTCCAGGGCATTACCTGCATCAGCAACAACGCGGGCGTTGACGGTTTTGGACTCGGGCTGCTGCTCGAAACCCGTCAGGTCAAGAAGATGATCTCGTCGTACGTCGGCGAAAACAAGGAGTTCGAGCGCCAGTATCTGGCCGGCGAACTCGAGCTTGAATTCACGCCGCAAGGCACGTTGGCCGAAAAGCTGCGCGCGGGCGGCTCGGGCATTCCGGCATTCTTCACCAACACGGGTTATGGCACGGTGATCGCGGACGGCAAGGAAACGCGTCAATTCGGCGACAACCACTACGTGCTGGAACATTCGCTCACCGCTGACGTGGCGCTCGTGAAGGCGTGGAAAGCCGATAAATCAGGCAATTTAATTTATCGTCGCACGGCTCGCAACTTCAACCCGATGTGCGCCATGGCTGGCAAGATCACCGTGGTCGAAGTGGAGGAAATCGTGGAAACGGGCGCACTCGACCCCGACGCCATTCACACGCCGGGCATCTTCGTGCAGCGCATCGTGCTGAACGCACATCCGGAAAAACGCATTGAACAACGCGTCGTGCGCGCGAAAGGAGACTGATCATGGCATGGGACCGGAACCAGATGGCCGCGCGGGCGGGCAAGGAATTGCAGGACGGTTTTTACGTGAATCTGGGCATTGGCTTGCCCACGCTGGTGGCGAACTTCGTGCCGGAAGGCATGGAAGTGTGGCTGCAATCGGAGAATGGCTTGCTCGGCATCGGGCCGTCGCCGACGGAAGAAGAAGTCGACGCTGACCTGATCAATGCCGGCAAGCAGACGGTGACCACGCTGCCAGGATCGTCGATATTTTCGTCGGCGGATTCGTTCGCGATGATTCGCGGCGGTCACGTGAACCTGGCTATCCTCGGCGCCATGCAGATCAGCAAGACGGGTGACCTGGCGAACTGGATGATCCCCGGCAAGATGATCAAGGGCATGGGCGGCGCTATGGACCTGGTCGCGGGCGTGAAGCGCGTGATCGTGTTGATGGAGCACGTGGCGAAGGGCGACCAGCATAAGATTCTCGACGCGTGCACGTTGCCGCTGACCGGCGTGGGCGTGGTCGACCGGATCATTACGGATCTTGGCGTGATCGATGTAACCGACGCAGGACTGAAACTCGTCGAATTGGCGCCGGGCGTCAGCGTGGAAGAGATCCAGCAGAAAACCGGTGCGCCGTTGGATGTGAGTGGCGTGAAATAAGGATTTTTCTGCATCGGCGCCGGTTTGTTTTCCGGCAGAAACGAACCGTTCTGACGTGAGTCGGAGCGGTTTTTTATTTTTGGCTGGCGGCGCTCGCGAGAGGCAGGGCGGGTTGTGAAGGGCTTGCGGTTGGTGTTTTGAGACCGCATATAGTGTCTTTGTTCAGACCGTTCGGCTAACGTTGCGGCGCGGTGCCAAAGCGTAGCCGGCAAAGCGTTTACAATCAATTTCAGTTGAGTTGCTTGTACGCCGCAGCGCCATCGCACCGAGGAAAAATTTATGTCCGTATCTATCGTCGAAGCTGCGCCTTCATTTGTTCCTACGCCACGCCAACGCCACGTTCAGTGCATCAGTCCGTCGGGGCTGCATCGCATGGCTTATACCGAATGGGGTGATCCGGCGAACCCGCGCGTGCTTGTGTGCGTACATGGGTTGACGCGCTCCGGCCGGGATTTCGACGAGGTGGCGAAGGCGTTCGCTAGCGAGTATCGGGTGGTGTGTCCGGACGTAGCCGGGCGAGGGTTATCGGACTGGCTGGTCGATCCTAAGCATTACGGGGTGCCGCAGTACGTATGTGACATGGTTGCGCTCATTGCACGGCTGAACGTGGAAACGGTGGACTGGTTCGGGACGTCCATGGGCGGACTGATCGGCCTTGGACTTGCTGGCTTGCCGAATTCGCCCATCCGGAAAATGCTGCTCAACGACGTCGGGCCGCATATTGAACCGGTGGCGCTTGAGCGTATCGGTACTTATCTTGGCCGCGGCGAGACTTTCAACACCCTGCAGGAAGGTATCGACAACGCGGCGCAGCTTGCTGCGTCGTTCGGGCCACTGACGGCCGATGAATGGCGCGCGATCAACACGCCGTTGATGCAGGAACGCGATGGCCGCTGGGGGTATAGGTACGACCCGAAGATCGCGGTCCCATTTGCCTCGGCAGACACAAATGCAGCCTCGCTCGGCGAGGCGATCCTGTGGCGTTCGCTCGCGGCAATCCAGCATCCGGTGCTGGTCGTTCGGGGTGAGCATTCGGACTTGCTGTCGCGGGAGACCGTCGAAAAAATGGTCGCTAGCGGGCAGGCCGTGACTGCGAAGGAGATCGCGGGCGTGGGTCACGCGCCGGCATTTCTGGCATGTGATCAGATCGAGATCGCCTACCGGTTCTTCCTCGATGCTGAAACGTCCGAGGCATAATATTGAGCTTCGTACGGTATTTTTGACTATTCACTATCAGGAACACTCATGGCAGTCACTCGTCTCCACGTCGGCGCGCGCCTTTCCGAAGCCGCGATCCACAACGGCACCATTTATCTTGCCGGCCAGATTGCCGAAGACACCGACCAGGACATCACGGGCCAGACCCGCGAAGTGCTCGGCCATATCGACCGTTTGCTGTCGGAAGCCGGCAGCGACAAGACACAGCTCTTGTCGGTCCAGATCTATCTCTCCGACATGGCCAATTTCGCCGCCATGAACGCAGCGTGGGACATGTGGGTTCCGGAAGGCAATGCGCCGCCGCGCGCTACCGTGGAATCGAAGCTTGCCAATCCGGCATGCCTCGTTGAAGTGGTGGTCGTGGCTGCTGCGCGCAGCTAAGCCGGGAATATTTCGAGCACCAGATTAATCCGTATGCCTGATACCGCCATTTCTCCCGCGCTGATACCCGAGCCGTCCTTCGACGACGCGCTCGCGTTCGTGCGCGAACACGCGGGAGACGCGCGGTTGACCAGCGGGGAATTGCTGGTCGAGCACGCTGCCGGCACGGCGCGGATCATGCAAACGTTGAACGTTGATCCCGCGGCTATCGTGGCGGCGGCGCTGTTTGCAATTGCGCCGCATATCGACGACCCCGAGCGTGTTATCAGCGAGCGTTTCGGCATGGAAGTGCAAGGCCTCGTCGCAGACGTCCGCAAGCTGTGGCGGCTGGGTTCGGTCAGTTCACGGGCCACGCAGGCAAAGTTGCCGGAAACGGGCCGTGACGCGCAAGCGGCGCGCCGTGCCCAGGTCGAAGCGCTACGCAAGATGCTGCTCGCGTTCGCGCAGGACATCCGCGTGGTGTTGATCCGGCTGGCGTCGCGACTGCAGTCATTGCGTTACTACGCGGCGAACAAGCTCGAGCCTTCGCCCGACGTGCCGCGTGAAACACTCGAGATCTACGCGCCGCTCGCGAACCGGCTGGGCATCTGGCAATTGAAGTGGGAACTGGAGGACCTCGCGTTTCGCTTCGAGGAACCGCCCACCTACAAGCGCATCGCCAAGTTGCTCGACGAAAAGCGTGTCGAGCGCGAAGCGTATGTGACTGAAGCTATCGCACGCTTGCAGAAGGAACTGGCCACCGCGAATATCCGGGCGGAAGTGAGCGGCCGGCCGAAGCACATCTACAGCATCTGGAAAAAGATGCGCGGCAAGGAACTGGATTTTTCCGAGCTGAATGACGTGCGGGCGTTTCGCGTGATTGTCGACGACATCAAGGATTGCTACACCGTGCTCGGTATCGTTCACAACCTGTGGCAGCCGGTGCCGCGGGAGTTCGACGACTACATTTCACGGCCAAAAGCGAACGGGTACCGGTCGCTGCATACCGTCGTGGTAGGCGACGACGGGCGAGCATTTGAAGTCCAGATCCGCACGCAGGAAATGCACGGCTTCGCCGAATACGGCGTAGCAGCCCACTGGCGCTACAAGGAAGCCGGTACGCGCGCGTACGGCGGCCAAGTGACGGCCAGCGACAAATACGACGAAAAGATTGCGTGGTTGCGCCAACTGCTGGCGTGGAAAGAAGACGTATCCGAGGGCGATCAACCCGGTGCGCAGCCTTGGCAGCATTTGCGCGAGGCCACGCTCGACGACGACCACATCTACGTGCTCACGCCGCAGGCACGCGTGATCGCCATGCCGCAAGGCTCGACCGCCGTCGACTTCGCGTATCACTTGCACAGCGAGCTTGGGCATCGCTGCCGTGGCGCTCGCGTCGACGGGGCCATGGTGCCGCTCAACACGCCGCTGCAGAACGGCCAGACGGTCGAGATCGTGGCGGTGAAGGAGGGCGGGCCGTCGCGCGACTGGCTCAATCCGTTGCTTGGCTATTTGCATAGCTCGCGGGCTCGGCAAAAGGTGCGCGCGTGGTTCAACGCGGTCGACTCCGAGGAAAACATCGCGAACGGGCGCGCAATCGTTGAAAAGACGCTGCAGCGTGAGGGCAAGACGTCCGTCAACCTCGATCAGCTGGCATCGAAGCTAGGTTTCAAGACGCCTGAAGATCTGTACGCGGTCGTCGCCAAGGAAGAGTTCAGCCTGCGCAACATCGAGCAGGCGCTGCACGACACGCCGCCACCGGAACCCGCGCCCGAAGCGCCAGCGCAGTTCGAGAAGCGCAGCAGCGGGCAAAGCGTGGCGCAGGGTGCTTCTACTGGCGTGCTCGTCGTCGGCGTGGACGCGTTGCTGACGCAACTGGCCCGGTGTTGCCGTCCGGCTCCGCCGGACCGTATCTCGGGCTTCGTGACGCGTGGCAAGGGCATGTCGATTCACCGTAGCGACTGCGTGACGTTCGAGCGGATGGCGGAGCGTTCGCCTGAACGTGTGCTTGAAACAGCGTGGTCCGCCGACGTAATGAGCGGGCGCGGATCGTCGGTGTATCCGGTTGATCTCGCCGTGGAATCGAACGATCGGCAAGGCTTGCTGCGCGACATCTCCGAAGTTTTCGCGCGCGAGAAAATGAACGTGACCGGCGTGAAGACGCAGAGCCGGCGCAACGTCGCGTACATGCAATTTACTGTTGAGGTGTCGAGTGCCGCGCAAATTCAGCGTGCGTGTTCGTTGCTGAGTGAAGTGCAGGGCGTGGTGCGCGCGTCGCGACGGGCCTGAGGCGGTGCGCAGGAAGAAAAATGCATGCCCGCTCGTGCGTTTGGTGCGTTGGCTTGATACGTCGATAACGCGTTGAATTTGAAGCGCATTGTTGATGCTTCTTAAACGTATCGACGAATATCTGCAGCGTCATCGCATGAAAACACTTGCCAAGATTCAAAACGCTCCATATAATTTCGCTTCTTCAGGCTCGTAGCTCAGCTGGTTAGAGCACCACCTTGACATGGTGGGGGTCGTTGGTTCGAGTCCAATCGAGCCTACCAACGAAAGTGGAAATCCGGTTCACGCTGGATTTTCAAAACTGCAGCAAGCGCTTCGGCGCGAAAGGCAAATGAACAAGATGGCACCGCGAACGTTGACCGGAACTACTTCGGAGCGACGCTAGTCGAGGACCACTTTCGCCTTTGCAGTTGTAGGAAAAGTGAATGCGGCCCCTCAAAATGTGGGGCCGCATTTTTTTTGCTTTCGCGCGTTCGACTTGGCGTTTGCAAGGCATTGTTCAATGAACTTGGGCGTCGGGCTGCCGGCGTCTTGGAGAGCGAAATGGTTTCGATACGTTTGCCCGACGGGTCATCTCGACAGTACGACCACCCTGTGACGGTTGCGGAAGTCGCCGCGTCGATCGGCGCAGGCCTCGCGAAGGCTGCGCTGGGCGGCAAGCTCGACGGCGAGCTCGTCGATACGTCCACGCTGATCGATCACGACGCGTCGCTGGCCATCGTCACTGAAAAGGACGCTGACGGTCTCGACATCATTCGCCACTCCACGGCCCATTTGCTTGCTTACGCGGTCAAGGATCTGTATCCGGACGCGCAAGTGACCATCGGCCCGGTGATTGAGAACGGCTTCTATTACGACTTCGCGTACAGCCGCCCCTTCACGCCGGAAGATCTCGAGAAGATCGAAAAGCGCATGGCCGAAATCGCGAAGAAGGACGAGCCGGTGTCGCGCCGGGTGGTGACGCGCGGCGAAGCGGTGGACTACTTCAAGAGCATCGGCGAAAAGTACAAAGCTGAGATCATTGAATCGATCCCGTCAACCGACGACATCAAGCTATATTCGCACGGCAGTTTCACGGATCTTTGCCGCGGCCCGCACGTGCCGTCTACCGGCAAGCTGAAGGTCTTCAAGCTGATGAAGGTTGCGGGCGCCTACTGGCGCGGCGATTCGAAGAACGAACAGTTGCAGCGAATCTACGGCACGGCCTGGACGAAGAAGGAAGACCAGGAAGCGTATCTGCACATGCTTGAGGAAGCCGAGAAGCGCGATCACCGCAAGCTCGCGAAGCAACTCGACCTCTTCCATCTGCAGGAAGAGGCGCCGGGCATGGTGTTCTGGCACCCGAAGGGCTGGGCAATCTGGCAGCAGGTCGAGCAATACATCCGCCGCCGGTTGAACGAAGTCGGTTATCTCGAAATCAAGACGCCGATGATCATGGACCGCTCGCTGTGGGAAGCGTCGGGTCACTGGCAGAACTATCGTGAAAACATGTTCACGACGGAGTCGGAAAAGCGCGATTACGCAATCAAGCCGATGAACTGTCCTGGTCACGTGCAGGTGTTCAACCACGGCTTGCGTTCATATCGCGATCTGCCGCTGCGTTACGCGGAATTTGGCTCGTGTCATCGGAATGAGGCGTCAGGTGCGCTGCATGGCCTGATGCGCGTGCGTGGTTTCGTCCAGGACGACGCCCACATTTTCTGCACGGAAGACCAGTTCATCGAAGAGTCGATTGCGTTCAACACGCTCGCGATGAGCATATACAAAGATTTCGGCTTCGATCACATCGACATCAAGCTGTCGCTGCGTCCGGACGCCCGTGCGGGCAACGACGAAACTTGGGACCGTTCGGAACAAGGACTTCGCGATGCGCTGACGGCGTGCGGCCTGACGTGGGAAGAATTGCCGGGCGAGGGTGCGTTCTACGGTCCGAAGATTGAGTACCACATCAAGGACGCGCTCGGCCGCTCATGGCAGTGCGGCACGTTACAGCTGGACATGGTGCTGCCGGAGCGCCTGGGCGCGGAGTATGTGGCGGAAGACAACAGCCGCAAGCGCCCGGTGATGTTGCACCGTGCAATCGTCGGTTCCATGGAGCGTTTTCTCGGAATTCTGATCGAGCACCATGCTGGTGCAATGCCGTCCTGGCTCGCGCCGGTGCAGGCTGTGGTCCTGAATATCGCTGAAAGTCAGGCTGAATATGCACTGCAGCTGACCCAATCGTTGCAAAAACAAGGGCTTAGAGTAGAGAGCGATTTGCGCAACGAGAAGATTAGCTATAAAATACGAGAGCACACGCTGCAGAAGGTCCCATATTTGCTGGTTGTCGGGGACAAAGAGCGTGAGGCGCAAACCGTAGCCGTGCGTGCTCGTGGCGGTATCGATGCTGGCGTGATGCCGGTCGATGCATTCCTTGAGCGTCTGCAGCAGGACGTGCAGGCGTACAAGTAAGCCCACCCGCAGCGCGGCTAGTTTTTTTAGATTTTTAGAGGAAACGTAACATCGCTACTGATAAGTCTGCACATCGCATCAACGGGGAAATTACTGCACCGGAAGTGCGCTTGGTCGGAGTGGACAATGAGCCGCTCGGAATCGTGAAACTGGCTGATGCTTTCCGCATGTCGGAACAGCAAGACGTGGATCTCGTCGAAATCGCGCCGCAGGCTGTTCCGCCTGTTTGCCGATTGATGGATTACGGCAAGTTCAAGTACTCGGAAGCTAAGAAGCAGCACGAGGCCAAGCTCAAGCAGAAGATCGTTCAGGTCAAGGAAGTCAAGTTCCGGCCGGGCACCGACGACGGTGACTACAACGTGAAACTGCGCAACCTCACGCGCTTCCTCGAAGATGGCGACAAGACGAAAATCACGTTGCGTTTTCGCGGTCGGGAAATGGCTCACCAGGAAATCGGCATGCGCGTGCTCGAGCGGTTGAAGACCGACCTCGAAGAGCACGGTCAGGTCGAGCAAATGCCGAAAATGGAAGGGCGCCAGATGATCATGGTCATGGCGCCGAAGAAAAAGAAGTAATTGAAATCGATCGATGGATCGCGCGGCCTGCGAGTTTCAAAGGTCTGCGCGGCATCGTTTGAGCAGGTTTCAGGGCGCTGCCGGATAATGGGCGGCGTTCATGAAAAAGCGGTGGCCGTAAAAAGTCCGCCGCTCATAAGTGGCATGTGGGTTTCGAAGGGCGGGTCAGGATCGAATGGATCGACCGCACACCCATATCCATCAAATAAACTGGAGTAGTTTCATGCCGAAGATGAAGACCAAGAAGAGTGCTGCAAAGCGCTTCGTGGTGCGTCCGGGCGGTACCATCAAGCGTGGTCAAGCCTTCAAGCGTCACATTCTTACCAAGAAGACCACCAAGGTAAAACGCCATCTGCGCGGTTCCACGGCTGTTCATGCATCTGACATGAACTCTGTGCGCGCAATGTTGCCGTTCGCTTAACCCTTAACTGACACTCACAGGAGCGCACTATGCCTAGAGTCAAACGTGGGGTTACCGCACGGGCCCGTCACAAGAAGATTATCAAACTGGCCAAGGGTTACCGCGGCCGTCGCAATAACGTCTATCGCATCGCCAAGCAAGCGGTCATGCGCGCCGGGCAATATGCCTATCGCGATCGCCGCAATAAGAAGCGTGTGTTCCGCGCGTTGTGGATCACGCGTATCAACGCGGCGGTGCGCCAGCACGACATGACGTACAGCGTGTTCATCAACGGCCTGAAGAAGGCTTCGATCGAACTCGACCGCAAGGTGCTGGCCGACATGGCTGTGTTCGACAAGGCTGCTTTTGCTGCGATCGTCAAGCAGGTAAAAGCCGCCGTTGCAGCCTGATCGAGCTTGTTAGCCAGATTGGTACTGCGTGGTTAGTTGTAGCGCTGTCTCTAACCGGACGGCGCAACAACCAAAAAACGGGGCTCTTGTCGAGCCCCGTTTTTGTTGGTGAAACCGGGTTGAAGCGCGAAGATGGCTATGTCGCGCAAACATCGGCCCGGAAACGATCAGAAGAACTTTGACGCTGAAATGATGGGATCAATGGATCTGGACCAGATTGTCGCCGACGCGCGAAATGCCTTCGAACACGCCGCCGATGCGGCTACGCTTGAAAACGAAAAGGCCCGCTTTCTTGGTAAGTCCGGTGTGCTCACGGATCTGCTGAAAGGCTTGGGTAAGCTCGATCCTGAAGCCCGCAAGATCGAAGGTGCACGCATCAATGCGGTCAAGCAGCAGGTGGAAGCAGCGCTGAACGCGCGCCGTCAGGCGCTGGCGGACGTGTTGCTGAATCAGCGGCTGGCTTCCGAATCGATCGATGTCACGTTGCCCGGTCGCGGTCTCGGCGCCGGCAGCCTGCATCCGGTAATGCGCACGTGGGAACGCGTGGAACAGATTTTCAGCACGATTGGTTTCGATGTGGCCGACGGCCCCGAGATCGAAACCGATTGGTACAACTTCACTGCGCTGAACAGCCCGGAAAATCATCCGGCGCGTTCGATGCAGGACACGTTTTATATCGACGGCAAGGATGCCGATGGCCGGCAACTGCTGCTGCGCACGCACACCAGCCCGATGCAGGTGCGCTACGCGCGCATGAACAAGCCGCCGATCAAGGTGATTGTGCCGGGCCGGACGTATCGGGTGGATAGCGACGCCACGCATTCGCCCATGTTCAATCAAGTCGAGGGTTTGTGGATCGATGAGAAGATCAGCTTTGCCGACCTGAAGGGCGTGTACTCTGACTTCCTGAAGAAATTCTTCGAGCGTGACGACATTCTCGTGCGGTTCCGCCCGTCGTATTTTCCGTTTACTGAGCCGTCGGCCGAAATCGACATGATGTTCGAGCACGGCAAGAACGCTGGTAAATGGCTCGAAATCTCGGGTTCGGGGCAGGTTCATCCGAACGTGATCCGCAACATGGGACTCGACCCGGAACGGTATATCGGCTTTGCATTCGGCAGCGGCCTCGAGCGCCTGACGATGCTGCGCTATGGCGTGCAGGACCTGCGCCTGTTCTTCGAAAACGATCTGCGTTTCCTCGAGCAATTTGCCTGAGCGCATCTTGCCGCGGGCGGTTGCCGTAGTCCGGACATAGAAACGTAAAGTCCGGACGCAGACACGACTTATGTCGAACCTCATTTCGAACCTAGACACACATGCAATTCCCGGAATCCTGGCTTAGAACTTTCGTCGATCCCAAGCTCTCGACCGATGAACTCTCGCACGCGCTGACCATGGCGGGTCTTGAAGTGGAAGGCCTCGCGCCAGTCGCGCCGCCGACCACGAAGATCGTTGTCGGGCAGGTGCTGGAGGTGGCGAAGCATCCTAACGCCGACAAGCTCAATGTGTGTCAGGTCGACGCCGGCACCGGCGAGACGCTGAACATTGTGTGCGGTGCGCCAAACGTGTCGCCGGGGATCAAGGTGCCGGTCGCACTGGTCGGCGCTGAATTGCCGCCGGCCGAAGCGGGTGGTGCGCCGTTCGCGATCAAGCTGTCCAAGCTGCGCGGCGTGGAAAGCCAGGGCATGCTGTGCTCGGCACGCGAACTGAAGCTGTCGGAAGATCACAGCGGCTTGCTGATCCTGCCCGCCGATACCCCGATTGGACAGGACATTCGCCAGACGCTCAACCTCGACGACACCGTTTTCGAGATCAAGCTCACGCCGAACAAGGCCGATTGTTTGTCGGTATTCGGCGTCGCGCGGGAAACCGCCGCCATCACGGGTGCGCCGTTGCATGCGCTCGAGATGCCGCCGGTCGCTGTCACTATCGATGAAATCTTGCCGGTCAAAGTGTTGGCGCCGGACCTATGCGGACGCTTTTCGGGCCGAGTGATTCGTGGCGTGAACGCGCATGCCAAAACGCCGCACTGGATGGTCGAGCGTCTTGAACGTTCGGGACAGCGCAGCATTTCCGCACTCGTCGATATCTCGAATTACGTGATGCTTGAGCTCGGCCGCCCGACGCACGTGTTCGATCTCGACAAGATCCACGGCGGTATTGAAGTGCGCTGGGGAAAGCTGGGCGAGACGCTCAAGCTGCTGAACGGCAACACGGTCGAACTCGATGAAACCGTCGGTGTAATCGCCGATGATCGCCACGTGGAAAGTCTCGCGGGGATCATGGGTGGCGACAGCACCGCCGTGTCGCTCGACACGACCAATATCTACCTGGAAGCCGCGTTCTGGTGGCCGGACAGCATTCGTGGCCGCGCGCGCAAGTACAATTTTTCCACCGACGCGGCGCATCGCTTCGAGCGCGGGGTGGACTATTCGACAACTGTCGAGCATATCGAGCGCATTTCTAAGCTAATCCTCGATATTTGCGGCGGTAATGCCGGTCCTGTAGACGACCAGACGCTCAACGTGCCAACGCGCGAGCCGGTGAATATGCGCGTATCGCGGGCGAACCGGATCATTGGCGTGGCTATTGGCGCTGAGGAAATCGCGCAGATTTTCACGCGACTTGGCTTGACGTTCACGCACGACGGCGACACGTTCGCGGTCACGCCGCCGGCGTATCGTTTCGATATTGAGATTGAAGAGGATCTGATCGAGGAAGTCGCGCGCATTTACGGCTTCGAGAGGATCCCCGCGCGTCCGCCGGTCGCGACCAGCGAAATGCGTCCGACCAACGAGACGAAGCGTTCTATTCACGTGCTGCGCCACGCCGTGGCCGCGCGGGATTACGCGGAGACGGTGAACTTCAGTTTCGTCGACGCCGAGTGGGAAGCGGATTTCGCCGGCAACACGAATCCCGTGAAATTGCTGAATCCGATCGCCAGCCAGCTTTCGGTCATGCGCACCACGTTGTTCGGCAGCCTGATCAGCGTGCTGCGCCACAACCTGAACCGGCGCGCTGACCGGATTCGTGTGTTCGAAGCGGGCCGTGTGTTCCTGCATGATCCGGCAATCAAAGCGGGTGAACTGGCTATTGAAGGTTTCGATCAGCCGAAAATGATCGGCGGCCTGGCTTATGGTCCGGCCTTCGAAGAGCAGTGGGGCACGAAGCCGTCACGCATCGTCGATTTCTTCGATGTAAAAGGCGATGTGGAAGCGCTGTTCTCGCCTGTCATGCCGCGTTTCGTGAAAGCGGAACATCCGGCGCTGCATCCGGGACGCAGCGCACGGATTGAAATCGACGGCCGCGCGGTGGGCTGGATCGGCGATCTGCACCCGCGCTGGATGCAGAAATACGATTTGCCGCATGCGCCGGTTTTGTTCGAAATCGAATCCGACGCATTGATGCAACGCGCATTGCCGGTGCCGTCCGACGTGTCGAAATTCCCGCCGGTTCGCCGCGATATTGCGATTGTCGTGGACCAGAAAGTGGACGTGCAGGCGCTCATCGATGAGCTGGAAAGTGCCCGTTCCGAGCCCGCCTGCAAGCACGTCACCAGGGTTGCTTTATTCGACGAATTCCGTCCAAAATCAAGCACTTCCGGTGGGTTGGACGCGCATGAGAAAAGCCTTGCCTTCCGTGTAACGTTGCAAGATACTGGCGGGACGCTTCAGGACGAAACGGTCGAAACGGCCATCAAAACATTGGTGGAACGCTTGGCTCGAGTACATGGCGCGCGATTGCGCGGATAGCCTGCAGTTGGCCCCCTCCGTCTTCATCGTTACGCCATTTTTTCGATATGAACCAAATGAACTCGAGTGATTTCGAAGCCCTTCTTTCGGCGCAACGCAGCGCCATGATCCGAGATGTTCCCACTTCGAACGGTGCGGCAACGGCAGAAACGCCTACGCTGACAAAAGCCGAATTGGCCGAAATGCTATTCGACCATGTCGGGTTGAATAAGCGCGAAGCCAAAGACATGGTGGAAGCATTTTTCGAGGTCATTCGCGACGCGCTTGAAAGCGGCGACAGTGTCAAGCTATCCGGCTTTGGCAACTTTCAGCTACGCGACAAACCGCAGCGTCCCGGACGTAATCCAAAAACGGGGGAAGCCATTCCTATCGCGGCGCGTCGTGTTGTCACGTTCCATGCGAGTCAGAAGTTGAAAGCGCTGGTCGAAGCCGGTGCTGAAAACAGTTTCGGCCGCTGAAGTGACGGGCATTTGCCTTGTGCTGCCCGAACGCTTATTAGCGACATTTACCCCATTCGCGACATTCACCACGATGGTTGATTGACGATGGAAAAAGTCGTCCTGCCTCCGATTCCGGCCAAGCGCTACTTCACCATCGGTGAGGTCAGCGAGCTATGCGGCGTCAAGCCGCACGTGCTGCGCTACTGGGAACAGGAGTTCACGCAACTGAGGCCGGTCAAGCGGCGTGGTAATCGCCGCTATTATCAGCATCACGAAGTGCTGTTGATCCGCCGCATTCGTGAATTGCTTTATGAGCAGGGTTTTACGATCAATGGCGCGCGCAACCGCCTCGATTCACATGGGCGTCCGAACGGTTCGGTTGATATCGAGGACGCGCAGGAAAGCGGTGCAGTTCCTCAAGTGAATGTGTCGGTCGATGTCGATCAATTGCGCAAGGACATTCTGCAAGTGATCGATTTACTGGGCGGATGACGACTTGCTGGAATCACTCGCCGGAATCAAGCGGAAACACAAGAAAAAAGGCGTCGCGGATTAATCGCGACGCCTTTTTTCATTTTTGATCGGAGCGGGAGCTTGCGCCCGGTTTTTCGGGCTTTAAGCTTTGCCCGAAGCCGTTATTTTCCGGTGTTGCCGCGTTTGAATTCCAGGATCGGCAAATCCGGTTCTGAAAGCATCGCCTTCAGTACGTCGTTCGCAAACTCCTCAACCACCGCATGCCATTCAATCGTGCCAACCGGAAAATCGCCGGGGCATTTTTTCCCCTGCGCCTTCCGGATTGCGCCGACGCTCAGACTCAACGCTCGCGCCCTCAGGAAGGTCGGATCGTTTGAGTCGGCTGGCGGGTTGATTTCGTGGTCCATAGATGGGCTTTCGGCAGCGGGTGGAAAAACTTTAGGGTGAATCTGGCGAAAAAATCTGAGCGCCGGAAGTCGCCGGAACATGAGTGTACACAAGCAAAACAGGGGCAGAAGTGCACAAAACAGGGACATAACCGGGAACGACACAAATCGCCTGATTGCTCCGATTCGCGCTTGGCGGGTATTGTGGATGCGGTGCTGGTGTTGTCGAAGGTGAACGGCTAGGCTCGGATTGAGTAACGGCGCGCGTCAGCCGGGTTGCAATGCAGTTTCAAGAGCACGGAGCGCGAGCGCAAATCAACCGCGCGGACGCAGGTTTTTAAAACGGCTGTTTGCTACGCGCTGTCAAACAAACAGCCGGCTTGCCGCAGGACAATGGACGAGCGAACCGGTTCGTTCGATAAGCGTTGTCGCACCCATGCTCATGCCTGCCGCACGCGAACAACCGTCTACCTCGGCAACGAAAGCTGGTTTGAGCGAAAAAAAGTCCGCCCCATGTGTCGATTTCCGGGCTGATCGCACGTCGTGTCGGCAGAGGGCGCCTGTTCGGTGCCGTCTCTCTAGTTTGTTGGTCAACCCGTCACATCCAGGAGCAAAGTAATGTCGACTTCAGCTGTCAAACCGACCCCGGAAGGGATGCATACGATCACGCCTCACCTGGTTTGCAAGGGCGCATCCGACGCCATCGAGTTCTATAAAAAAGCATTCAACGCAGTCGAGCGAACACGTTTGCCGGGGCCTGACGGCACGGTGATGCACGCCATGCTGGGCATCGGCGACTCTACGCTGATGCTGGGTGAGGAATTCCCGAATTGTGGCCGTAGCGGACCGCTAACGCTGAAGGGCTCGCCGGTCACGCTGCACTTGTACGTGAAAGACGTTGACGCCTCCTTCGCGCAGGCCGTCGCCGCGGGGGCGAAGGTCATCATGCCCGTCGCCGATATGTTCTGGGGCGACCGCTATGGCGTGATTGAAGATCCGTTCGGTCACTCCTGGTCGCTCGCGACTCATACCCGCGATCTGACCGAAGAAGAGATCCGGGAAGGCATGCCCAAGGCAATGCCGACGTAATTATCGACGTAATTGTTGGCGAGTTCGGTTCCGTAGGCAGCAGGGCGCCGCGAATTGACGCGTCTGACGCGTTAGTCCGCGGTGTTATACCGGCCGCCATTTTTTACACTGGCTCGTTTGCTTGACCGGCAAACATCAGGAGCTTCCATGCAGAAGATTTCTCCCTTTCTATGGTTTAACAACAACGCGGAGGAAGCCGCTCAGTTCTACACGAGCATCTTCAATAATTCACGAATCCTGTCGGTGATGCGTTTCGGAGATGCAGGGCCAGGGCCGAAGGGCGGGGTCATGGGCATTACATTTGAACTGGAAGGCCGGGAGTTCAAAGCGCTGAATGGCGGGCCGGTGTTCACCTTTACGCCGGCGATCTCGCTTTTTGTCGACTGCGAGACTCAGGAAGAAGTCGATAAATTGTGGGCCCGGCTCGGCGAAGGCGGCGAACCGCAGCAGTGCGGCTGGATAAAAGACAAGTTCGGCGTGTCGTGGCAGATCGTGCCCGTCGCGCTGGGCAGAATGCTTCAGGACTCGGACGCGGAGAAATCATCGCGTGTCATGCGGGCGATGCTGGGCATGATCAAGCTCGATATCGCGGGGCTGGAGCGGGCTTATCGGGGCGAGTGACAGTTAGCAGGCTGCGGAAATACCTCACCCCGGAGTCACCCAAAAGGTCAGTTCAAACGTTGTTAGTGAAGACCCCACAACTGTGAGAAGCGATGCGCGGCGCGGATACCTTTACCGAGAATTTGTTCACGTTGCGTAAGCTGGAGGACTTTGTTCCAGCCGATCATCCGCTGCGCTCGATTCGCAAGATGGCCAACGCAGCATTGGCCAGGATGGATCGCTTGTTTGCCGGCATGTACGAGGCTGATATCAAAGGTGGGCGGCCCAGCATTGCCCCGGAGAAGTTGCTGCGCGCGATGCTATTACAAGTGCTCTATAGCGTTCGCTCGGAGCGCCAGTTGATGGAGCAGGTTCAATATAACCTGCTGTTTCGTTGGTTCATCGGGCTGTCGATGGACGATGCCGTTTGGGTGCCCACTGTCTTCACCAAGAACCGCGAGCGCCTGATCAAGCATGACGCGGTCATCGAGTTCTTCAACGAGGTTGTGGGCATTGCCGAGAAGAAGTGCTGGCTTTGCGGTGAGCACTTCAGCGTCGATGGCACGTTAATTCAAGCATGGGCCGGCCATAAAAGCTTTGTGCGCCGCGATGATGATCAGGACCCCGAAGACGGTGGGAGCTTCAAGGGTGAGACGCGCAGCAATGAGACGCATGAATCGAAGAGCGACCCCGATTCGCGGCTGTATCGTAAGGGCAAAACGGCAAGCGAGCTACGCTACATGGGCCACACGTTAAGCGATAACCGCCATGGGCTGATCGCCAGCGCCGTGGTGACGCTGGCCGATGGCTATGCCGAGCGCGAAGCGGCCAAAGTGATGATCAACGATGCCCGCCAGGCGCTTGGCGATCCGACGCGCGAGATCACGCTGGGGGCGGACAAAGGCTATGACGCGGCAGAGTTCATCGAGGCCTGCAAGACCATGAAAGTCACGCCTCACGTGGCGCAAAACAACTCAGGCCGCCAGTCGGCGGTGCCCGAGTCAATCGCCCAGAGTGCGGGCTATGCGGTTTCCCAGCAAAAGCGCAAGCTCATCGAACAAGGTTTCGGCTGGGCTAAGAGCATCGGCGGTATGCGTCAAGTGATGGTGCGCGGCTTGAAGAAGGTCGATCAGATGTTTGTGCTGACCATGGCCGCGTACAACCTCGTGCGCATGCGCACCTTGGGAGAGATCCGGCCGTTGCAGCCGCTGTGAGCCAAAAATGCCCAAGAGAGCGTCATAAACAGGTCCGAAAACCGAAATTAACCGGTCCGCATTTCAAACTATGAGAAATTCCTCGCTGAAAATTCTGATTAAGCTCACGGCTCAGTAAAGTCGGCCTCTATTTCCGCAGCCTGTTAGGCGATGGAGGAGCGCCAAACGGGGCGCCATGAGCGTTCTGTCAGCCGTCATTCAACAAATAACGAAAATGAATTTGGGATGACATGCGGTCGCCGGTAGGATCGCGCGTTCTGCAGCTTCCGCCATTGCACCCCATCCCATGTCGATTTCCTTTGCGCCCGAGCCCGCCGTCGCGTCTGCATCCGCGTCAGCCGGCGCCACCGCGCGCCCCGTCATCCGCAGCGCGGCCGATGTCTCGCAGCTCGTCAATCGTGGCGCCGCAGTCGGCAGCGACGCACGTATCGTCATTGCCATCGCGCTTGGCGGTGTGTTCCTCGACGCCTACGATCTCGGCGCGCTCGCTTTCGGCGTGAAGGACATTGCCCGAGAGTTTTCGCTCACGCCGGCTGCAACCGGTTTTGTCGCTTCTGCAATTACGTTTGGCGCGATCATCGGCGCGTTCCTGGGCGGGTATCTGACCGACAAGATTGGCCGGTATCGCGTTTTCATGGCCGACATGTTCTTCTTCGTGGTCGCCGCCGTTGCGTGTGGCCTCGCGCCCAATGCCTGGGTGCTCGGGGGAGCGCGTTTTGTCATGGGATTGGGCGTGGGCATCGACTTGCCGGTCGCGATGGCTTTCCTCGCGGAGTTTTCGCGGCTGAACGGGCGCGGCAACAAGGCGGCGCGCATCGCGATGTGGTGTCCGACATGGTATGCCGCCATCAGCGTGTCCTATTTGCTCGTGCTCGCGTTATACGCCGTACTGCCCGCGAGCCATTCCGGCTGGCTCTGGCGGTTAACGCTCGGTTTCGGCGCACTGCCGGCGCTCGTGATCATCGCGATTCGCAGCCGTTATATCAGCGAGTCGCCCGTTTGGGCCGCGAACCAGGGTGACTTGCGCGGTGCGGCGCAGATTTTGAAGCGCTCGTATGGTCTCGATGTCGAGGTCGACCCGGCCGCGCTGCAAAGCGCCAAAAGGCCCGTGCACAAAGCGGCATGGAGTAATTACGGCGCGCTGCTGCGCGGTGTGTATCTGCGGCGCACGGTGCTTGCGACCGTCATCGCGGTGGCTTCATCGTTTGCGTACAACGCGGTGGCGTTCGGGCTGCCGGTCATTATTTCCAGCTTCCTCGCGCAATCGATGCTCACCACTATTCTCGCCTCGCTCGCGTTGAACCTGTGTTTTGCGTTCGTGGGCGGCTTGATTGCTGTGCGAACGGTGCCAAAAGTCGGTGCGTGGAAGCTGACCGTGCTGGGTTACGCGTTCCAATTGGCAGCGTTGATCGGGCTGGCGGTTGTCGGGCGTCCCACGGGTGGCGCGCAGGTCGCGCTCGCGATCGGGTTTCTCGCGGTTTTCTTGCTGGGGCAAGGCTTCGGTCCGGGTTCCCACAGCATGACGTTTGCATCGCTCAGCTATCCGACGTCGTTGCGCGGTGTGGGCGTGGGTTTCAATCAGACGCTGATGCGCTCGAGCTCGACCGTTTCGCTGTTCTTGTTCCCCGTGCTTTCGGCGGCGCTTGGCACCAAGGTCTTCTGGATCATCGCGGTTGCGCCGCTCGCCGGGTTAGTCGCGCTGCTGGCAATTCGTTGGGAACCGTCGGGTTATGACGTTGATGCCGAGGATTTCGATACGGCTGGCGTCCCCGTTAAACAAGCCTGATGCCCGTGAGCCGCCAGGCGATGTTTGCTTGACTGCGTGCGGGCTGCGTCAAACGCCGGTACGATTCCCTCATGGCAAATTCCAACCGCAGCAGGTTTGATCGCTGCTTTATTCCATGTCCATGAGGAAGAAATGATCGTTGAAATGCGTATTTATCACTGCGCGTCGGGTCGTCTGCCCGCATTGAACGACCGGTTCGAGAACATTACGCTCGGGTTTTTCGAGAAATACGGGATCGAACCAATCGGGTTCTGGACCACGCTGGCCGGTCCGAGCAACCACACACTGACCTATCTGCTGAAATGGGAAAGCCTGGCTGAACGCGAAACCAAATGGAACGCGTTTCAGGCCGACGCCGAGTGGATCGCGAAGCGTGCCGAAACCGAGGCGAAGCAGCCTATCGTCGAGCGCATTGAAAATCAGTTTCTGTCGCCGACAGCTTATTCCGCTCTGCGTTGATGGGTTGATGCAGCTTTAAGCATTAGATCTCGCCATGATGTAGCGAACCGCCCGGTTATCAGTTCGATAACCGGGCGGTTTAGCGAGTGGCTCTGCGAGGCGTGCGATGCGCTTGGCGCCCGATGCGGCGATGTCAGGCGGCGTGAACCGAACCCGTGCCCCCACCATTCGCCTTCGATGTACCCCGCGAGATCCGGCGTCGCGGCGATGCGGGCTGCTCAATCTCCGGCAAGCATCCGTGCGTTTGAAAGTAGTCGACCAGTTCGGCAGCTACCCGATAGTCGCGCTGATTGAACCAGCCTTTCAATGCGTCCAGAAACGCGTCGATGGCTTTATCGCCGTAATCCTTTGTGACTTCAGCAAGTGCTTCGGCAAGTGCGTTGTTGCGCTGTGATGCGGACAACGTGCTCGCAATATGCGAAGCGCTTCTTGATACCGTCATTGCCTGAACCGGCCAACATTTGATGCCGAATGTGGTGTTGATGTTGCGTGCCCGATCTTGTTGCTTGGTTCTCATGCGTGTGACCCCGATTTCAGCAGAGCAGGCAGCGGTTAAAATAATCCGCGGCTGTCTGGTTAATTTTTATATTTGTTGGAAGCAGCGTCTCCAGACCCTTTGTTTAATGCCCGGTCCGACTGAACACGTTATGAATGCCGCTTCTTATAGCGATGCGGTCACCCACAGATGCATACGCAGCGGGAGCGGGATTGGATGCGTGCGGTGCAGCAAATTTTGCATTGCGCGTTGATAATTTTCCGCTGCCGTCTTCGTCGCAAAGTGCAATCGGTTTGTTGTGGGCGAGCAAACGATTGGCGTGTGGGCGTCAAGACTTGATGCGGTGCAGGTATCAGGTCAGAAGTCTGTAAGTACGCTAAAGAGCCTGGGGCGCCGGCCACGCGACAGACGCCAACCCAAGTGATCTGCCTGATCTCTTGGAGCACCTATACCGGCCACGCGAAGGCTTACGGAAACGCCGGTATGGTCGGATCCGTCCCCTCAATGTCCGCTTCCGGATGGTGACTCTTGATCAATTGCTCGATTTCTTCGACGCGATCCTTCGCAACGTCAACCATCATCAGCAATTCGCCTTTCGCGACCGCGTCTTCGAAGCGCTTCAGCCGAGTGTTCGGCACATCGACACCGATCATTGTTGCTGTCCATGCGCCGAATCCTGCGCTCGCCATCGTCAGCAAGACGACGACGCCACCGGCGATCGTGAGTCCGTCCGGAGGAAAGGCCATGGCGACAAGGCCCGCCAGCATGCCCGTGACGCCGCCCGCCGCGGTGCCCCGGGCGAGCGCGGGAAGCAGGTCGCTGCGCTGCGTGAGCGTCGCCGGCGGCAAGTCCTCAAGCGGGATGCCCGGACGCGCGAGCACGTGGACATGTCGCCACTCGATCCGTTTCAGCAACAGTTCGTCGATGATTCCCTTCGCGCTTTGCACATTGGGCAACAAGAAATAGATGCGCCGCATTTCGGGCCTCCTATCGGGAATACCCGCGACCCAGTCTGCCCCTCAGGCTACGACGGTACCCGCTGTTCTGGCAGCCAGATTCGACAGAGTCTCATCATTCAATATAGTCGTATTCGCACTCGAATTCCTGGTCCGCAATGATCCGTAGGGCCTGTCGCGCTCGTGCTCGCAGCGCATTCGAGCAGTTTCGGCGTGGACAAAACGTGCGTGTTGCTGCTTGCGGTACTGGGTGCGCTATTGGCAATCGACCTGTCATTGAATGCTTCCATTCCGACGAGAATTCTGGAGTCGGATGGCAGGTAATTGCCATGTCCCGGTCAAAGAGTAATTATGTATATTGATTTGGATAACTATGTATATGAAAGCCGATCTATCGGGCAGCGCACGCTGTTCAATTCGTGTGAAGGGCACAATGGCGCCTTGCGTCAAAGCGCCTCCCCGAGCGTGCGCCTCGTGAACGCAGTGCGCGCCGAGTGCCGCTCAAGTCTCTTAGCCTAGCGGTATCAACCAAATCGCAAGCGCCTCACCTGCGGTGGCTATCGCAACGGCAGATTCGACCGGGTTCGTGTTGAGGAATGTCCACAGGCTGACCTCGTCTCTGAACTGATTCCACGTTCCGAAAAATCCGAGCGACAGAATCAGCCCGAAGAGCAGGCTGAACGCGATTGCCGCGGACAGCCACTGATTGTGATTGAGACTAGCCGGCGAAAACGCAAACGCGCTCAGACAGAGCACTTGCGTGGCGAGAACCACGAGTATTCCTGGATGGTACTGGACACCTTTGTACGTGAACGAGCGCGACATGCGCGAGCGTTCGTATCTGTTCCCCATGGTTTGGCCTCCCTGCATCATAAAGTGTACATGCGATCTATCACGACGCAAGGCTGCCTTGTCGTTGGCTCCGTTTTTGAGGAGCCGGGATTGCAGCGGGCAAAGGCTTTGCCGCGCAATCCTTGAGGAAAACGGTCCGTTGTGCCCGATTCCATTGCCTAGAATCAAGTTACGCGCAAACGGTGCCGATCACGCACATACAGTGGCGTTCGCGACATTGCTGGCGCGGATGTATTCCGACACGTTTGAATTGTAGGGGGAATTGTCATGGCAACTTACGTGGTTCTTTCACAATTTACGGATCAAGGAATCCGCACCATCAAAAATAGCCCGCAACGGGCGGCCCAAGTAGCGGAAATGGCAAAGGCCTTTGGCTGCGAAATGAAAGAGATCTACTGGACATTGGGCCAGTACGACATTGTCTCGATCGTCGAAGCACCGGACGATCACAGCCTCGCCGCATTGGGCCTTGCGATCGGCTCCGCAGGCAACGTCCGTATGCAGACGCTGCGTGCTTTCACGAAGGACGAAGCTGGCTCGATCAGCGGCAAACTGCCATAAAGCGGGCACCGGACGCACAAACATTTCTTTTCCTATGGAGGTCACGATGAAAGCAGACGACAAGGGTGACGTGCGCGCTTTTGTGCAAACGGCCGAGCAGGCGGGAGAGTATGTCTGGGTCATCACGCTGGTCGACTTTGGTGCACAAAACGTCAAACGCTCGCTCGTATCGGACGAGACATACGCCACGCGCGCCGCAGCCAAAGACGCCGGCGACGCTCATCTGAAAGCGTTGGAGGAAGACCGCTAGCCGCGCCCGTGCAAGCTTGTATTTGCGCACGGACATACTAAGGTTGGTCTATAGGCGCAGGGCCGAAAGAGGGGAGCGTCCATGTCCGCACCGCCAGGAGTTTCCGGGTCTCCATTCGCTGTGTCCGTCGAACCGGGCAGCTATGCCGTCACTCGACCAGGAACGCCAGGCGAGGTGATCGACCTGCTGCAGAAACACACTATCCAGATTGTCGATCTCAAGTTCACCGATTTGCCCGGACTCTGGCAGCACTTTTCAATCACGCTCCCTGAGGTTCACGCAGACCTGTTCAGCGCCGGAATCGGGTTTGACGGCTCGTCGATCCGCGGTTTCCAGGAGATCCACGAGTCCGACATGCTGCTGAGACCGGACCCGGCGACCGCCTTTGTCGATCCGGTTGGCGGCACGCCGACACTGTCCATGATTTGCGACGTGATCGATCCGGTGCTGCACCAACCGTATTCGCGCGATCCGCGCTATGTCGCAAGAAAGGCGGAGGATTATCTTCGTCAGACAGGGATTGCGACGACCTGTTATTTCGGGCCCGAGCTGGAGTTCTTCATCTTTGACTCGATCCGCTTCGGCCAGGACCAGCACTGCGGCTACTACTACGTCGAATCGGCCGAGGGAGACTGGAACACCGGTCGTGACGAAGGCGCTTACGGCGGCGGTAATCTCGGCTACAAACAGCGCTACAAGGAGGGCTATTTCCCGGTGCCGCCGAACGACACGCTGCAGGATATTCGCTCGGAGATCGCGCTGACGCTGCAGCAGGCGGGCGTTCAGATTGAAGTGCATCACCACGAGGTGGCTACCGCCGGTCAAAACGAGATCGACATGCGTTTCAACACACTCACGCGCATGGCCGACAACGTGATGATCTACAAATACATCTGCAAAAACGTCGCCCGCCGGCACGGCAAGGTTGCGACCTTCATGCCGAAGCCGCTGTTTGCCGACAACGCGAGCGGGATGCATTGTCACCAGAGCCTGTGGAAGGACGGACAGAACCTCTTTTACGATGCCAGCGGGTGGGCGCTGACTTCCGAAATGTGCCGCTGGTACATCGGCGGATTGCTGCAGCACGCGCCCGCGTTGATGGCTTTTTGCGCGCCAACGACGAATTCATACAAGCGTCTGGTGCCGGGGTATGAAGCGCCCGTCAATCTGGCGATGTCGCAGCGCAATCGTTCGGCTGCGGCGCGGATCCCGATGTATTCAGATTCGCCGAACGCGCGGCGCGTCGAGTTTCGTTGTCCGGACCCGTCGGCCAATGCGTATCTCGCTTTCGCGGCAATGCTGATGGCGGGCCTTGATGGTATCGAAAACAAAACTGATCCTGGCGATCCGCTTGACCGGAATATCTACGATCTGTCGCCGGAAGAAGCCAAAAATATACGGCAGGTGCCGGGCTCCCTTGACGCCGCGCTCACGGCGCTCGAAATGGATCAAGCGTTTTTGCGCAAGGGCGATGTATTCACCGACGATGTCATCCAGACGTGGATTGAATACAAGCGCACACGCGAGATCGACACGCTCAAACTGCGCCCGCACCCGTGGGAGTTTTACCTGTATTTCGATACTTAAAAGCGGGGTGATCTCTTCGTGTGCACTCGTTGCCGTTCACGGGTCACTCTGTCGTTGCTGCGCTGCCGCCAAGATACGCGGCGCGGACCCGGCTGTCTTGCGCCAGATCCCGGGCTGGCCCTTCCAGTGCAATACGGCCGCTTTCCAGCACGTAGGCCCGATGAGCGATGCGCAGCGCCTGACGAGCGTTCTGTTCGACGAGGAGGATCGATGTGCCTTCTTTGCCGATGTCGGCAATCATGCTGAAAATCACGCGAACCAGTTTCGGCGCCAGTCCCATGGACGGTTCATCCAGTACGACTATGCGAGGCCGCAGCATCAGGGCGCGTGCAATCGCGAGCATCTGCTGCTCACCACCGCTGAGAGTCCCCGCCAACTGGCTGCGCCGCTCGCCAAGCCGCGGAAAAGTCTGATAGACCGTGTCCATCCGCTGCGCCATCACGGCAGCGTCGCGCCGGATCAGATAGCCGCCGAGCTGCAGATTTTCCTCGACCGTCAGCGCGCCGAACATGCGGCGGCCTTCCGGCACGTGACCGAGACCCAGCGCCACGATCTGATGAGCACGCAGTGCCTTCAGCGGGTGCCCGGCCATCACGATCTCTCCCGCCCGTGGGCGAATCAGGCCGGACACGGCCCGTAGCGTGGTGGTCTTTCCCGCCCCGTTGCTGCCGAGCAATGCAACGATTTCACCTTCCCCCACGTCGAGAGATATGCCATGCAGAACCTCTACGTTCCCATAGCTCACATGCAGATCGCGGATTTCTAGGAGTCCCACAGCGATGCCTCCCCGGCAGCATCGTCGGCGGCCTCGTCTTTCCCGGCCGTACCGAGATAGGCGTCGATCACACGCGGGTTAGCCTGGATCTCCGACGGCAGACCCTCGGCAATGATGACGCCATGGTCCATGACGATAATTCGATCGGACACGCCCATCACCAGCATCATGTCGTGTTCGATCAGCAGCACCGTTACGCCGAGATCCCGGATACGCCGGATCAACTCCATCAGCGCGTGCTTCTCGGTCGGGTTCATTCCTGCCGCCGGTTCGTCGAGCAGAAGCAGGCGCGGGTTGCTGGCCAGCGCTCGGGCAATCTCCAGCCGGCGTTGATCGCCATAGGGCAGGTCGGCCGCACGTTCGCCCGCCCGAGCGGTGAGGCCGACGAAGCCGAGCCAGCCCATGCCTTCCGTCGCGTGATCCGCTGCCTCGGCACGCGCGGAGGGCCACGCGACCAGCTCGGCCCAGAGCCACGTCCGAAGCCGATGATCCATGCCGATCAGCACGTTCTCGAGGGCCGTCATGTTGGCAAACAGGCGGATGCCCTGAAAGGTGCGCGCAATGCCGCGATGGACAATGCGATGCGGTGCTCCACCGACCAGTGAGGCGCCCCGCCAGAGAACCTGACCGCCGGTTGTGCGGATCACACCGGTGAGACAGTTGAACACCGTTGTCTTGCCGGCACCATTCGGGCCGATCAGGCTGACAATTTCACCACTCCGCACGGTGAAACTGACACCGCCGACTGCCAGCACACCGCCGAAACGGCGTTGCATGTTGCTCACATCAAGCAGGATTTCATCGGTGACAGTCTCCCGGGGCAACGGCGTTGCCGCGCCGCCGGCATCCTTGCGCGGGGGCGCCACGCGGCGCAGCGGCGCCGGCCATAGCCCTTGCGGCCGGAGCAGCATCAGGATCACGAGCCCGATCGCAAAAGCGAAGATGCGCCAGAGATTGAGGAAACGCAGCATCTCGGGCAGCCCGGCAACAATGACGGCACCCAGGATCACGCCGGGAATGCTGCCCCGTCCGCCGAGCACGACAACGATCAGGATGGTGACGGACTGCAGATAGGTGAAGCCGGTCGGGTCGATGGTCCCGAAGCGCGCGGCGAACAGGCTACCCCCTAAACCGCCGATCAATGCGCCCATGACGTAGGCGAGCAGTTTGACGCGTAGCGTTGGCACGCCTACGGCCTCGGCCGCGTCCTCGTCCTCACGGATGCTGGTCCACGCGCGACCGAGGCGCGACTGGCCAAGCCGGATCGCGAACACGAGCACCAGCACGAGGAACGCGATGCCCAGTTCGTAGACCGCGCGCGGCGAGCTGATCTCGTAACCGAACAGGCTTGGGCTCTCGATGCCGTAGATGCCGTTCGGGCCGCCCGTAATTCTGAGGTTCGTGGCAACAATGCGCGTGATCTCACCGAACCCAAGCGTCACGATCGCCAGATAGTCGCTTCGCAGGCGCAGGGTAGGGTAGCCGATGACGATACCCGAAGCACCGGCAAACGCCAGGCTGAACGGCAGCGTTTCCCAGAACGAGAAGTGCAAAAGCGTTTCCAGCAGCGCCGTTGTGTAGGCGCCGATGGCGAAGAAGGCCGCATAGCCCAGATCCAGCAGCCCTGCATAACCCACCACGATGTTCAGCCCGAGACCGAGGATTGAATAAGTGGCGATGGTCAGGCCCACATCGACGATATAGTTGCTGGCGACAGCCGGCAGCGCCACGGCGGCGACAAGAAGAGCGACGCCGGCAGGGCGAGACCAACGTGATGACGCCTGCAGGGTGCTCATGGGTTACATTCTCTCGACAACGCGTTCGCCGAATAGTCCGGTCGGTTTGATCACGAGCACGCCGATCAGCACGCCGAACACGAATACATCGGTCCATCGTGACGAGACATAGCCGGCGCCGAAGGCCTCGAGCAGGCCGATCAGGATGCCGCCGGCCATGGCGCCCGGAATATTGCCGATGCCCCCGAGAACCGCTGCGGTGAAGGCGCGCAGGCCAAGCACGAAACCCATGAAGAAATTGATCTGTGTGTAGTAGAGCCCTTCCATGACGCCTGCCACGGCAGCCAGCGCAGAGCCCAGGAAGAAGGTCAGCTGGATCAGCCGCTCGACATCGATGCCCATCAGACGTGCCGCGTCCTGATCGATCGCCAGCGCGCGCATTGCGGTGCCAATGAACGTTCGGTGTACGAAGAAATACAACGCGAGCATCAGCGTGAAGCTGGCCACGATAATGCCGATCTGCGCGAAGGTGATCTGCACGCCGTCAACATCGAATCCTGTGTGGCTGAGCACGTGAGGGTAAGTGTTGAAGCCGGCGCCGTAGAGCAGCAGCACACCGTTTTCCAGCGCCAGGGAGACGCCGAGTGCCGTGATCAGAATTGACAACCGCGGGGCACGCAGCAGCGGCTGGTACGCAACCCGCTCGATCGCGAGGCCAAGTGCCCCTGTGACCGCCATCGAAGCCACAAGGGTAATGAGCAGGGCCAAAGCGAGCGGCACATGCGCTGCGGCAAGCGCTGTCAAACCGGTCCAGCCAATGAACGCACCGACCATGAACAAGTCGCCGTGAGCGAAGTTGATCAGCCGGATAATCCCGTAGACCATCGTGTAGCCGAGGGCGACGAGGGCATAGAACGAGCCGATCGTCAGCCCTTCGATGACGAACTGGAGGAAGGTGCTCATGGCTTAAGCGCGGTGGTCAGCGCGCGACTACTTCATCGCCATCCAGTGTCCGCTTGCATCCTGTCTCTGGTAGGGCGCGAAATTACCGTCGCGAACAATGATGGTGATGTACACCGCCACGCTGCGGTCACCCTTCGGATTGAAGCCGATCGTCCCGGTCGCGCCCGCGTAGTTCGAGATCTTGTGCAGGGCAGTCGTGATCGCTGCGGGCGTCGCCGATTTTGCGTCCGCGATCGCTTTCGCCGTGACCCCGACGGCATCGTATTCGTAGACTGAATACGGGCCCGGGCCTTGCCCGTAAGCTTTCGTATAGTCGTCGACGTAACCATGCGCGGCGCTCAGGAACTGCGCCAGCGGTGCCGTCGTAATGATCATGTCGTTGGCGGCGGGGCCGGCTGTTTTCATCAGCGTGGGGTCATTGGTGGCGTCGCCGCCCATGAAGGTCATCTTCAGGCCCACTTGCCGCGCCTCCTTCACCAGCAGACCCGCTTCGGAGAAATAGCCGGTGTAGTAGATCACGTCCGGTTTCAATGCGGCGACATGGGTCAGCGTTGGGGAGTAGTCCATCTGACCGGGCGTGATCGCGTCATCGTAGACGACATCGACGCCGTCCTTTTTCAGGGCTTCGACGGTGTTGTCGGCCAGGCCCTTGGAATAGGTCGTGTTGTCGTTGATCACGGCTGCGCGCTTAGCATGCAGAGAGTTCTTTATGAAGCTGGCTGCAAACGGGCCCTGCTCGTCGTCGCGGCCGATTGTGCGGAACACGTTGTCGTAGCCCATCTCGGTCAGCTTGGGATTGGTCGACGCATCCAGTACGTAGGGAATCCCGGCGCGATGAAATGTCGTCAGTTCCGGTAGCGCCGCGCTGGAGCAATATCCGCCGGCCACTGCGACGACCCCCGCATCGACCAGTTTTTGTGCTGCTTGCACCGCTGTTTGCGCGTCGCAGGCGTCGTCCTCCGGCACTATTTCGATCTGTTTGCCGAGAACGCCGCCAGCCGCATTGATCTTGGCGGCCGCAAGCTTGGCGCCATTGACGATGTCCGTTCCGGCGTTGGCACTGCTGCCCGACAGCGGTACGGGCACCCCGATCTTAATGGTCTCGCCCTGGCCTTGCACCAAACCTGGGGCCATGCCAGCGAGTATGGCCAGCGCGGCGACTGCCGCCAATGTCGTTTTCCGAAAGACGCGATCAGCGCCGGACGTGTCATTGTTCTGAGCAATCATGTTAGTGACTCCTTATTGTGAAAGGGATCGGATCGATCCGCCACACGGGTTTGCCGGTGGCGTCAGAAAACAACTGAAAACTTACGTTCGTATGCACGTCAGGACCCGCCGGCTCAATCGGCTGAATACGGCGCTCATCGCCGCGCAATCATGAAAGCACTCCTTTCATGATAGGTCTCACCGCACGTTTGGGCCGTATAGGGTATCTGCGTATAAAACCACCATGCAAAAGTGTCGACAACATCGTATTTTTGAAAGACAAGCGGTTTTGCATGGGACCAGAGTAAGCGCTAAAGCGCTAACTCTGGCCGACCGCTTTGCATGGGGCCGGAGTAAGTGCTAAAGCACTAACTCCGGCCGACAGAGGAGTCACGCATGAAAAGCGTTGTGCTGGGGGGCGGGATCGCGGGCGTCACGGCTGCCTATTACCTCGCGAAGGAGGGGCGCGAGGTGACGGTGATCGACCGCCAGCCCGGCGTAGCGTTTGAAACCAGCTTCGCCAACGCCGGTCTGGTCGCGCCGGGGCATTCGTATACGTGGGCGTCTCCGCGTGCGCCGAAAATCCTGCTGAAGTCGCTCTTCGTCGAGGGGCAGGCGCTGCGACTCAAGCTTAACGCGGACCCTCGCATGTGGATCTGGTGCTTCCAGTTCCTGCAAAACTGCACGGCGGAGCGCTCGCGTCAGAACACCACACGCAAGGTCAGGCTTTGCCGCTATGCACAGAGTCAATTGCAGCAGCTCACTGTGGCCGAACGCCTGGAATACGATCGGATCAGCCGCGGCTTGTTGTATCTCTATCGAGACGAAGCTGCTTTTGCGCGAGGCACGCAAAATATGTCGATCCTCGCGGACAACGGGTTGCAGCTCGAAACGCTCGATGCGACACAGGTGGTCGCGCGGGAGCCGGCGCTTGGGCCAGCGCGTGACAAGATCGCCGGCGCGATTTATTGCCCAACCGATGAAAGCGGCGATGCGCGTTTGTTCACATGCGCTCTGAAGTCGGCGTGCGAGCGCCTGGGCGTTCGTTTCGAATTCGATACGGCCATTAGCGCTATCGAGGCGACCGGCGACCGGGTCATGGCAGTGCGTACTCCGGCGGGACTCGTGCAAGGCGACGAGTTCGTTCTCGCGCTCGGCTCCTGGTCGCCCATTCTGGCGCGGCCATTGGGCTATCGGCTACCGGTTTACCCGGTCAAGGGTTATTCGGCCACATTCCCTATTGGGCCGAACCATAGTCCTCCGACGCTGGGCGGTGTCGACGAGAACAATCTTGTGGCATGGGCGCGTTTTGGCCAGCGGCTGCGCTTTACCGCGACTGCCGAGTTCGCCGGTTACGACACTCGCCACACGCCCGCTGACTTCAGGCAGATGCTGCAGGCCGCACGTGAATTGTTCCCGAATGGCGCCGACTATGAGAGCCCGTCGTACTGGGCGGGTCTGCGCCCCATGACACCCGAGGGGACGCCGTTGATCGGCCGCACCCATCACAGGAACCTGTATCTGAACACGGGCCACGGACACATGGGATGGACGATGTCGTGTGGCACCGCAAAACTGCTGGTCGACATCATGACCGGCCGCCAGCCCGAACTCGACATGACAGGGATGACACTGAAATGAGCACGATACCCCTGCAGGACACCCTCTACACAAAGCTTGATTTCGCTCTGGACGACGGTATTTGCCGGCGTGCCGCCATTGGCCTCGTGGTGCTCGCTACCGACCATACGATCGAACACGAGTGGCGCCACCTGCTGACGCAGGACGGCGTGGCGTTCTACGAAAGCCGTGTGCTCAACTCACCCGACATCACGCCAGAACGGCTGGCGGAAATGGAGGGGCGTATCGCGTCGGCGGTGGCACTGATTCGTCCCGAAGAGCGGATCGATGTGGTGGCGTTTGGCTGCACGTCGGCATCGATGGTGATCGGCGAGGACAACGTGTTCGCCCGCATCCACGAAGCGCGTCCGGGCGTCGCGTGCACCACGCCGATTACGGCCGCGTTTGCCGCGCTAAGTGCACTGGGTGTTGAGCGCGCCGGGCTGTTGACGCCCTATGTACGCGATATCAACGACTATATGAAGGCCTACATCGAGCGCCGTGGCGTCCGCATTACGCGCATAGCGTCGTTCGAACATATGAACGACAACGAGGTGGCGCGGATAGACGCGGCCTCCTTGCGAGCTGCCGTCGAGCGCCTTGCACAGAACCCTGACGTGGACGCTGTTTTTGTGTCATGCACGAGCTTGCGGATCGCCGAGCTGATTCCGGAACTTGAGGCGAAGATCGGCAAGCCGGTGATATCCAGCAACTTCGCGATGGCCTGGCACGCGTTGCGGCTCGCAGGCGTGGAAGACCCCGAGCCTCATCTTGGGAGGTTGTTCGCGCTGTGACACGTTGAGTTACTGGCAACGTTTGCTTTCGGAAAGCGGAGCGCACTCCCTGCGCGTACTCTCAACGTATTGCGTTGAGCAGACGTTCTTTTAGTCCCACTCAGAAAGTCACTTCTGACCCTCGGGCCGCCCGGCGCCGAGCGCTTCGAGCAGCGGCCGGAGGGCATCGAGTTCCGAGCCGAACCCGCTCCAGTCTCCAGCCTTCAGGCGCTCGATAGCGCGGTCATAGTGCGCCAGTGCCTCGCGGGCGCGCGCGTCCGCCGTTCCCCGGGGCAATGACGCCGGGGCGGTTTCCTTGAAGAGCGCCGCCAGGGCTTCGCCCAGGGTCTCCTCCATCACCACACGGTCACCATAGGCCGCGATCACCCGCTTCAACTCGGGTAACTGACCGGACGCCGCGCGTAAGTAGAGCGGGGAAATATAGAGGATCGAGTTCTCGATCGGCACGACCACCAGATGGCCGCGAATGACCCGCGAACCCATCTGGTTCCACAGCGAGATCTGCTGCGAGATCTCCGTATTCTGCTGGATGCGCGCCTCGATCTGGAACGGCCCATAGACCAGCTTCTCCTTAGGGAACGTGTAGACGATGAGCTTGCCGTACTCGGGCGGATCGCAACGCGCCGCCAACCAGGCGATCATGTTTTCGCGCTGGCTGGGCACCATTGGCAGCATGAGGACGAACTCGGCGCGCGGCGCCCCGGGGAGCCGCATGATTGTGTAGTAAGGCGTCATCGGCATGGAGGCATTCCCGCCGTCGATGCCGGCCAACTCCCGCGGAAACTGCCAGAGATCCTCGCGGTTGTAGAAGACCTCCGGTGCATCCATGTGGTAAGCGCGGTAGAGCCGCGCCTGGATCAGGAATAGATCTTCGGGGTAGCGGATATGCTGCTGCAGGTCGTTTGGCATTGCCTCCAATGGCTTGAACAGACCCGGGAAAATGCGCTGGTAGGTTCGCAGGATAGGATCGGCGGGATCGCTGACATAGAAGTCGACCGTGCCGTTATACGCATCGATCACCACCTTGACCGCGTTGCGGATGTAATTGCTGCCGTCGCTGATACCCGGCTGAGCGTAGGGGAACCAGCTGCTGGTGGTATAGGCGTCCTGCATCCAGAAAAGGCGCCCGTTGCTCACGACAATATACGGATCATGGTCGAGAGTGAGGAACGGGGCGATCGTACGCACCCGGTCCTGAATGTTGCGGTGGAACAGGATCCGGCTTTGGTCCGTGATGTAGCCAGTCAGCAGGATGTTGGGATCGTCGAACTGCCAGGCGAAGAGGCTGCGTCTCGCGATGCCACTGACAGCGACGCCGTCGCGTCCGCTGTAAGTGGTGTAGACGTTGTCCTTTCCCTTGGGGTAATCGAACTCGGGCACGCTGCCCTTCACGATGACATAGTCCTGATCGCCCCCACCGAAATAGAGGCGCGGTTCGCGGATGGCCGGGCCACCGCTGGCGACGGGCGGAATATCCTGCAGGTAGAGGGAAGGTAAGCCTTCCGTGGATTTCTCGGTGACCGGCGACATCACCACGCCGTTGCCGTGGGTGAACAGGAGATGCAGGTTCACCCAGGTCTGGGCATTCGCCGGCAGCATCCCCAACTCTAGTTCGCGCGCTGACAGCATCACCTGCCGGTAGCCGGCGTCAAGCGGGTAACGGTCAATATCCACGGAGAGAAACTTGTAGTAGGTCCTGATTTCCTGCAACTGGGCGTAGGTATCCATCAACGGCTGCACATCCCACAGGCGGATGTTGTCGATGGTCGCGCTATTGGCTTGCAGCGAGGCGAGATTCAGCCCCTGCTCTGCCGGAAACGGTTTCACCGCGATCTGCTCGAGGCCGTAGGCTTTGCGCGTCAGCGCGATGTTGTGTTCGATATACGGCGCCTCCAGTTGTAGCTCGCTCGGCTTGACATAGAAGCGCTGGAACAGGGCCGGGTAGATCAGGGCAAACGCAAACGAGCTGCCGAACACCAGCAGCGCCGAGGCGGCAAGAATCCGATAGCTCCGCCAGCGCATATTGGCCCACGAGGCGACAGCTGCGGCAGCGGCAACGCCGACGAGCAGCCACAGGACCGGCAGCTCGACGTGGACGTCGGTGTAGCTGGCGCCAACCACGACACCGTTGTCGTCGTACAGCAGCAGGAAGCGGTCGAGCACGTAGGACCAGGCCTTCAGTACAAAGAACAAACCGAGCAGTGCCGAACCTTGAACGGCGGCGGCGCGCGAGAGTCCACGCGGCAACTGCTCGAGTGCGATGTCGCCGCGTATTCCGTAGACCATGCCTGCAATAGCCGCGCTGCAGAAGAGCAGCTTCAGCAGCCAATTCTTGAGCGCAATATAGGCGGGCAGCGAGAAGAGATAGAAGCCGATGTCCTTGCCGAAGATCGGATCGCGCTCGCCAAAGGGCACCTGGTGAATGAAGCGAAGCGCCATGTCCCAGTTCGAAATTTCTCCAACGGCGATGAGCAGCCCCAGGACGATAGCAACGGCGGTGATCGCGGCGCGCCAACGGATGCGCGGCGCGACCCGGTCGGCCAGTTCGCTGATGGCCGCCGATGGACCGAACGAAAAAGCTGCTGACGCCTGGGAGGGTCTGAAGTTCCTCCCGTAACGAAACGCGAGGAATCCCGACACCCATATAGCGCCTGCCGATACGGCGAACACGGCGACAAAGAGAAGCGCCTGCGCGGAAAGAACCGTCCAGAAGACGTCGGCATAGCCGATCGAAGAAAACCACAGCCAGTCGACGAGGACGCCGGTGATTTGCCCGACAACAATCAGGCAGACGATGACGGCGGCAACCGTGATCGCAGTGCGTCTCCAGCGCGCGCCTGACCTCACTTGCGACCGCATCGATCATGCTCCTTTGCTGGCCCTGGCCCCTCAGCCATGGCCGGCGGCGACCCGTCATTGTCCTGACAACCCGACCGGCACGCCCCTCACGGTTCCGTGCCCTCGCCATGCTTTTTATGCTGCGACGCCATTCGCTCTTGCTGAGCGGGCGGCGCCGGATCGTAGTGGCTGAGCTGGATGTTGTAGTTGCCATGTCCGCCAGCGAGGGCGTTCAGGCGCGACTGATAGTCGTTTAGTTCGGACAGCGGCACTTTCCCCGCGACGACCACGGCGTTGCCGGCGGCCGTGCGCGTGCCATGGACTTGTCCACGCTTCGCGGACAAGTCGCCGATGATGTCGCCCATCGCCGCCTCCGGCGTCATCACCTCGATGTCCACGACGGGCTCGAGCACGATCGGCTGGGCTTTCAGCACTGCATCGATGAAGGCCTTGCGCCCCGCAGTGACGAATGCGACTTCCTTGGAGTCGACTGAATGGCTCTTGCCGTCGAAGACGGTGACTCGCACGTCCTGCATCGGAAAGCCGGCGAGCGGTCCGCTCGCGATGACCTGGAGGACGCCCTTTTCCACAGCGGGAATGAACTGTCCGGGGATGGCGCCGCCCTTGACGGCGTCGACGAACTCGAAACCCGTGCCGCGCGGCAGTGGCTCCACGCGCAGCATCACTTCGCCGAATTGCCCCGCGCCGCCGGTCTGCTTCTTGTGGCGAAAATGCCCTTCGGACTTGGCGCCGATGGTTTCCCGATAGGCGATCTTCGGCGGCCGCGTGATCACCTCGAGCTTGTACTGCTCGGACAGTCGCTCCAGCATGTGACGCAGGTGCAACTCGCCCAAGCCACGCACCACCGTCTCGTTAGTGCCGACCGGGTGTTCGATGCGCAGGCAGGGGTCCTCGGCCGTCAACTTTTGCAGTATTTCCCAGAGGCGCTGCTCGTTGCCCCGGCGCGCCGGCTCGATCGCCAGGCCGTAAATGGAGGTGGGAAAGTCGAGCGGAGTCAGGTGGATGTTGCCGTCTTCGGGAGAGTCGTGAAGCACGGCGTCAAAACTGATCTCGTCGACCTTGGCCGTCGCGCAGATATCGCCTGGACCCGCTTGGGTGACGTCCACGTGCTCCTTGCCCTGCAGCATCATCAGATGGGCGACCCTGAACGGCTGGCGAGCGTCACCAATATAGAGCTGGCTATCGCGCCTGATCGTGCCCTGATGGATGCGAAACACGGCCATCTTGCCGATGTACGGGTCCATCACGATCTTGAAGGCGTGCGCCAACACATGCTTGTCGGCGTCCGGCTCGGCGCGCACGACTTCCCGGCGGCCGCCGGCATCGCGGAAAAAGAGCGGCGGGTTGCCTTCCATGGGGTTGGGCAGGAGCCGGACGAACACGTCGAGCAATTCCGCGACGCCCGCGCCGTTGACCGCCGACGTGAAGCAGATCGGCACCAGATGACCTTCACGCAGCGCCCGCTCGAAGGGCTCGTGCAACTGCTCCGGGCTGATGGCCTCGCCTTGCTCAAGGTAAAGCTCCATCAAGGCCGGGTCGATCTCGACCACTTGATCGACCAGCGCATTGTGCGCTGCCGCAACCGAGAGGAAATCGGCGTCACCAGCGGGGTTGAAAAAGCAATCCACCACTTGGCGGCTGCGCTGCGCCGGCAGGTTGATTGGCAGGCATCCCGTGCCGAAGGTTTCCTGAATGTGCGTCAAAAGCCCCGGAAGATCGACTTTTTCGCCATCGATGCCGTTGACGATGATCATTCTGCAGAGCTTGCGTTGTTCCGCCCAGGCCATCATGCGGCGGGTGTTCATTTCGATGCCGGTCTGCGCATTGATCACGATGGCGGCAGTCTCCACCGCGGGCAGGGCGCTGATCGACGGCCCGGAAAAGTCCGGATAGCCCGGCGTATCCAGCAGATAGATGCGTGTATCGCGGTAGTGCAGATGGGCGATGGAGGAATTCAGCGAGTGGTGATATTTGCGCTCGAGCGGGTCGAAATCGCAGACCGTGGTACCGCGCTCCACGCTGCCGGGCGCGTGAAGCGCGCCGCCCTGATACAGCAGCGCTTCGATAAGCGAGGTCTTGCCGCACCCGGCCTGCCCGACCAGGGCGATGGTACGGATAGCATCGGGGCTGTAACGCATGGCCGCCCTCGTCCAGTCGTGGATGTGGGGCCATTATTGGCGAAAACGGACCCGTGTGCCATACGGGGTAATCGCCCGTTCGTCCGTTTATGGCCAAGCCCGCGCAGTCACAGCGCCGCCGTCAGCCTATTTTTCACACGCGTGCGAAAGCGAACTATCCTTAAAGGATCGCGCGAAATAATCTCCCGTTTCCTTCTTTTCCAGAGGAGGTGCGTCATGTCAATGTCTGCCATTCTCGAGGACTGCTTGCGCAGCAAGGGCTCCCGATACGAAATTGTGCATCATCCGTACAGCCATTCCAGCATCGAAACCGCGGCGGCAGCGCATATTCCCGGCGACCGCCTCGCCAAGACAGTGCTTTTTGAAGACGAGCACGGCTACGTGGCGGCCGTGCTGCCATCGACCTACGCCGTGCGGCTGTCCGAGCTATGGGCCAAGACCGGGCGCCGTCTGCAACTGGCCAAAGAGTTCGATCTGCGTGAGTTGTTCAAGGATTGCGAGGTGGGGGCGCTTCCGCCGGTATGTACGGCCTATGGCATGCAAACCTATCTTGACGAGAGCCTCGCCAGTCAACCGGACGTCTATTTCGAGGCCGGCGATCATGAAGAACTGATTCACATGGGTACGGATCAGTTCCTGGATCTGATGGACCGGGCCGAGCGGGCACGCTTCGCCCGTCGCATGCAGGGTATGCCGAGCTGACCGGCGCTCGTCTGATGCGGCAAGGCTTGCGCAGTGCGGCATAAAGCGCACTGCGCCACCCAACCTTTGCGCGAGGCAGATCATGCAACCCAGCGATACGGTCTTGAAGCAGGTGATGGCAGCCTTCGAGCGCGAATCACACCTGAAGCTCCACAATCATCCCATTCATATGAGTGTCGACGGCGATACCTTGACCGTGGCAGGCGAGGTGCCGGATGTCGGATCCAAGAAACGCCTTCTTCAATTGACCCAGCTACACAGCGAGGGGAAGCGTCTGGTCGACCAACTGCGTGTCACCGCCAACCCGCCGATCGGCGATGGAGAGCTGCGCACACGTATTTGCGAACGGCTGGCGCAAACGGTGGATTTCCGCAACTGCGTAATCTGTGCGCGCGTCAAGGGCGAGCTTGAAGTTTTGCGGGGCACCATGGACCTGGCTGGCAACGACGGCAGCGGCGTCATGGAAGTGACGGTCGAGGACGGTGTGGTGACCTTGACGGGGCAAGTGATCAGCTTGTCTCACAGGCGCCTGGCGAGCGTGACTGCGTGGTGGGTCGGCGGTTGTCGCGACGTAGTGAACTTGCTGGAGTTGGTGCCCGCCGAAGCGGACGGCGACGATGAAATTTCCGAGGCCTTGCACCTGGTGCTGGAAACCGATCAGCGTGTGCGCGCCGAGCAGATCACCATCAATGTGGAAAACCATAAGATCACGCTAGCGGGTTGGGTGGCAACCGAAGCCGAAAGACGGCAGGCGGAACAGGACGCCTGGTGTCTGGATGCTATTGAGGGCGTCGTCAATCACATCCAGGTGCGGGCCTGATCTGACTGTAGGCTTGCGTAGCGCTTCTTCCGCAGGTAGACGTCTGCTCTGCGATCGGGCAGGTAGACGCGTTGCGTCCCTGGCAAGCACGGCTATGCGCCAGCGTGGCTGTTGCGACCGTCGGCGGGGGGGGACGCAAGATGCATTGCCGGCCGCTTTCCATAGAACGGCGAGCGTGACGGGAAATGAGTGTGCGCAAGATTCTGTCAGTCGTGGCGATAGCCATGTTGTCCGGAGGATGCATGGCTGCGGACGCGGCGAGTTCGTGTTCTCCGGCTTTGTCCGAGGTCGATGTCAAAGATGGGCTCAAGGTACAAGCGGTCCAAGCGGTACAAGCCGATTGCGGCGTTCCCGTCCGAACCCTGAACCGCATGACCACCGAGTTGAACCGCGCGGTGAAGGGCGCCAGGCTCTCCCGTGCCCAGATAGTGTCGCTCGCGAGAGCCGCCAACGCGATACTGGGCGCCGTACAGGCGCAATCGGGCCGCAATGAGCGCCGGACCGATACCGCGTTCGCCAATATCGAACCGTTGATCGAGCGACTTGCCGAGCAAATCAGGGTGCGGCCCGATACAGACCTGGTAGCCGAAGCCAGGAAATGGGTCGTTCGTTACGAGGATCTGCTGCACAGATCCTCGATCGCGCGGAGTTCCGATCCTCTTGAACCGCGCATAGTCGAAGCGCTTGAGCGCTTCGATCTGGATGACGCGTCACAACTACTGACCAAGCTGCTTGCCCAAAACCAGGGGACTGTGCAGGTGTTCGCAGCGCGTTGTTATGAGGCTGGTGAAATCGAGTTGCTGCGCTTTACGCCGCAGAATGCACTGCCGTATCTGGAAAAGGCCTACGCGTTGCAACCGGAAGACACCGACATTGCGACTGCGGTTTCCGACACTTTGCAAGAGCAACGCGAGTTTGAACGTGCTGAGCTGATTTACCGCTCGCTGCTGTCGCGCTATCAGGCGCTTGCTCAGGAAAAGGCCGCAGCCTACCAACCGCAAATTGCGCGCACGCTCGACAAGCTTGGTAGCGTGTACGTTGGACTGCAGAGGCCAAAGGAGGCGGAGATCGCCTACCTGCGGGCGCTGGAGATCTATTGGGTGCTGGCGCGACAGAACCCTGCGGTCTACGGGCCGGCTGTGGCCGAAAACCTCGACAACCTCGGCGTCCTATATCGCGATACACAGCGCTTGAAAGATGCAGCGGATGCTTACGGCGAAGCGCTGGATATCGATCGTGCATTGGCGTATCGCGACCCAGCGACCTACAAGCCCGATATGGCGACGACGCTCAACGACCTCGGCATCCTGTACAGCGCCACGCAACGCACGAGCGATGCGGAGCAGGCGTATCGCGAGGCGCTGGACATCCAGCAGGCTCTCGTGCGCGGCAACCCCGCGGCCTATCGTCCGGCACTCGCGCGTACGCTCAACAATCTCGGGAACCTCTATAGCGCCATGCAGCAACTCCCGGAAGCGGAGCATGCCTACACGGAAGCGCTAACGATCCGGCAGCAGCTTGCCCGGGAAAGTCCGGCGCTTTATCGACCCGACGTGGCTCGCACGCTCACCAATCTTGGTGCGCTCTATCGTGCCACGCAACGGCCGAAGGAGGCACAGCGGGCTTATCAGGATGCGTTGCAAATATATCGCGCGCTCGAGCTGGAAACCCCCACTTCTTACGAGCCGGACGAAGCGCGGACGCTGAATAATCTAGGTGTCCTTTTCAGTCACAGCGGGCACGCACGCGAGGCAGAAGACGCCTATCGGCACGCGCTGGACCTTTACCGGACTCTGTCGCGAGACGACCCCGTGGCCTACCGTCAGGATGAAGCGCGGACACTCGGCAACCTGAGTACGCTCCTCAGCCAGACCCAACGACCGGGTGAGGCCGAGCAGGCGAGGCGTGATGCCGACCGCCTTCTTGACACAACTGAAGTGCCGTAGAAAGCGCGGCAAAGCGCCTTCGAGTTAGCTTTGAGTTACATGCGTTGCCGGGGAGGAATCAGGCGCCAGGTCAGCAGCACCAGCAGCGCAAACGCCACGTATGCGAGAGTGAATACCCAGGCCGACACGTCGTAATAGAGCAGCCGGCTCACCCAACGCTGGATGAAACCTTGCGTTCCAACCGAGCCATGGCGAAGCCAGTCTTCCAGCACAGTCAGGGGGCAAGCGATACCCAACAGTGACAAGGCCGACACCAATCCGATCGCGAACAGATGGGCGAGCCGGAACAGCCGATGGTGTACCCATTCCCAACCGAGGCCCGAGCCAACCCAGATCGCAGCAAGTCCGCCAACAATAAAAAGTGCGATCAGCGCGTGCACTACGAGCACCGTATCGGCCAGCCAGATCATGATGTCCTCACACCTTCGCGGCGAACTTTCGACTGGTTTTTCTGCGGCGGGCGCCGCATTTTGTCTAAAGTTTTCCCGATTCCTGTCGTCATACAGAGCGCTACCTATTAGACCGGAGACCGCAATGAAGTCGGTAAGCGCAGAAATCGACATGGTGGAAAAGACGCTGCATGAGCTCGTTAGGCGTCCACGTTTGATTCGTAGCACCTACTGGTCCACGCACATAGAGAGTTTTCTAGCGCGTCCGGGACTCCGGGTTCAGGATAAAGCGCGCCTAGCCGCTCTGCGCGACTTAATCAGCACCGTAGCGCCAACCGCTGACCTGTCCCAGGATTTGCGAGTAGAGGCCTTGACTGGGGCGTGAGCTGTTTGCGAACTGACCCGGTCGCTTCTGACGCAATTGGCGCACGCGAACTCCACGGGAGTGAAGTTCGCGTGCGCAATAGAAAAAAGGACTTACGGCGATTTACCGTAAGTCCTTGATTTTCTTGCTTCTTTGTCTGGTCGGGGCGAGAGGATTTGAACCTCCGACCACCTGCACCCCATGCAGGTACGCTACCAGGCTGCGCTACGCCCCGAAAGAGGAAAAGTATATCAGAGACTCTTCAGTTTTAGAACCTGCAGACCTATCTTCGAAGCAAAAGCCCGTCAGTTTCACTCTTCCATCGAGCAAATGGCGTTCATTCCGCCACCGTGCCGGATGCCGGAACGCGGCACCGCGCTTCGGCTCGGCCTGACGGCATCCGCAGTCAATACCGCAACTCCGACTGCGTGTACTCGGATGTCTGGATGGTCACCGATGGCTCAACCGAGCTTCGGCTTCTCGCGCGAAACCTCAAAGCCATCACAGCGGCAACAACGCAAGGAATCGCGTAAGCCACTGCGCGTTCACCACAAGCGGACAACGACGATAGATCGATGTATCGCTCACGATCGGTCGTGGTAGCTGAAGCGAAAACGAAAGTCAGCGTGAAATCCAGCAGCATCGCCAGGCAACAGAAGCCAATGAAAATCAGCGCGCCGTTAAACGCCTGCGTGCGACGCCCGGCGTTCAGCGTGTTGCAGACAAACACAAACGCCCCCAACAGCACGAAATTGAGGATCAACGGAAACCAGGGGAAATTCATCACACGGCCGCTTGGTAGTCTTGGTAGTAGTGGAAGGAAAAGAGCCATCGGTCGTCGGTTCCGGAGAATCAAACGAGCGAAGTGGCGCGATCTTCACACGAGCGGCAATGTGATTTGAATACGATTTATCCTAGTTTGCCCGGCGCGGGTGACGCTCCCCGTGAGCGAGCGCGGGCAACCGGACGCGGCATGGAGCCGTCGACGGAATCATCGGCGGCGAGCGCTTCCGAGACAAAATCGATGAACGTCCGCACCTTCGTCGTCATGTATTTACGGCTCGTGTAGACGGCGTACACGCGCGGCGCGAACGTCGTGTAATCGGGAAAAAGGCGCGTCAATGCGCCCGACGCCAGTTCCTGTGCCACGATCCATTCGGGAAAGTAGGCGAGGCCAATTCCCGCGCGCACAAGTTGCAGCGCCATGGAACTGTCGTTGGTCTTGAGCACGGGGCTGTTCTTCACCGCGAACACTCCATCGGGTCCGGAGAACTCGACCGTGTCCACACTGGTGTAAGTCGGCAGCACGATCTCATGACGTTCGCTCAGTTCACTGGGATGACGCGGATAACCCCGCCGCTTCAGATAGTCCGGCGAGCCCACGAGCACGAACGGCACTTTGCAAAGCGGTCGCACGATCATCGTAGGGGACGGTTCGAACGTCGCCCGCAACGCCATGTCATAACCTTCTTCCACCAGATCGACGAAGCGATTTTCCAGTCGCAGATCGATCAGCACGTCTGGATAACGCGCCCGATATGCGACCAGGATATCGGCGAACTTCGCAGTCGCGAACCAGCCCGGCGCCGTGATCTTCAGCACCCCGCGCGGTTGATCGGTTTGCGACCCGACCGCGGCATCAGCGGCCTGCAGGATATCCAGCGCTTCCCGGCACTGCTCGTAATAAACGCTTCCAGCTTCCGTCAGGCTCAGATGACGCGTGGTCCTGTTCAGCAAGCGCACACCCAGTTGCCGCTCGAGATTGGCGACGTGCTTGCTGGTCATCGCCGTGGAAATATCCAGCCGCTCGGCGGCTTTGACAAAGCTCCCGGCTTCGACAACATCGCGGAATACTCGCAGACTGGTTAATGCGTCCATGACACTTTCCTGGCGGGAAACAAAGTGCTTAGTTTAGCGGTGTTTGTCTTCACGCCGCGCTGGCTCGGGACGCTTTGGCCACTCGTCGAGTTCATCGTTGAAAAGCGACGCGACCAAGCCGCGCAGCCACATGGTGCGCGGATCGTTGTGAAACTTGCGATGCCAATGCTGCTTCAGATCGAAGTGGGGCAAGGGCAGCGGCGGTTCGGCGAGCGTAATGGACGCATGTTCAGCGACGTACGCATAGCCGATGGCATGCGGCACGGTCGCGATCAGGTCGGTGCGCGAAAGAATGAACGGCAACGACATGAAGTGCGGCGTCTCGAGCACGGCGCGGCGGCGGATCCGTTTCTTATCGAGGAAGTTCTCGAGGACTTCCTGGCTTCGGCCCTCCGCTCGCACGACTGCATGACCACATTCCACATACTGCGCGAGCGTGAGCGGACCGTGCGAGCACGGGTGATCACGCCGCATCAGGCAAATGAACCGATGTGAAAAGAGCCGCTGCTGGAAGAAGTTGTTGCCGGCGAGATCGGGGAAATAACCGACGGCCAGATCGATCTCACCGCTTTCCAGGGCACGCTCGACCTGATCGTGTTTCAGCGATACGGAGCGCAGATTCGCCCGGGGCGCGACGCTGGCGAGAGTCTGCAACAGGCGTGGCAGGAATACGATTTCACCGACATCCGAGAGTGCGATGGCGAAGGTGTCGGTGGTGACGGCAGGATTGAAGTGCTGGGTATCGAGCAATCCGCGCTCGATCCGGTTCAACGCCTCGCGAGCGACGGGCACGAGTGCGAGGGCGCGCGGCGTGGGCTCCATGCCGCGAGATGTCCGCACGAACAACGGGTCGCTGAAATACTCGCGCAAGCGACCGAGCGCCGTGCTGACACGCGGCTGGCTGACACCGAGCTGTTCGGCTGCACGGCTTACGTTGCGCGTCTCCTCGATTGCAACCAGATACGGGATCAGGTTGAGGTCGAGCTCGTGCAGCGCGAGGTCACCGGGTTTCATCGGCATGGTTTGATCGGCATATTCGGTCGGCCTCCGCCTAGCCTCGTCTCGCGACCATCTCGGAAACACGCTGGGCCGCGTCCAGCAGCGGGTCGAGAAACGCCTTCACCATCTGCTTCGCGTTCTTACGCTGCGCGTTGCCGCTGATATTCAGCGCCGCGATCACACGTCCCTGGCGGTCGTGGATGGGCGCGGACATCGAAATCAAGCCTTCTTCCAGTTCCTGGTCAACGATTGCCCAGCCTTGCTTGCGCACCACGGCGAGCGCGGCTTTCAGCGCGGTTTTATCGGTGATCGTGCGTGGCGTGCGGGCTTCCAGCGGACTGGCATCGAGCACAGCGTCAAGTTTGGTTTCGTCGAGCGAGGCAAGCAGTACGCGCCCCAGCGACGTGCAAAACGCGGGCAAACGGCTGCCAATAGACAGGTTGATTGTAATGATCTTATGCGTGGGCACGCGCAGCACGTACACGATTTCCGTGCCGTTCAGCACGGCAGCCGAGCAGCTTTCATGCACCTGGCCCACGAGTTCTTCCATCACCGGTTCGGCGAGATTCCAGAACGGCATCGAGGTCAGGTAGGCGAAACCAAGGTCGAGGATTTTCGCGGTCAGCGTGAAATGGCGCCCGTCGGCGTCGACGTAACCGAGCGCCTGAAGGGTAAGCAGGATGCGGCGCGCGCCGGCGCGGGTCAGTCCGGACGCGGCGGCGACTTCCGACAAGGTTTGCGCCGGACGCGTAGCATCGAAGGAGCGAATTACCGATAAACCGCGCGCGAACGATTGCACATAAGCATCGCCAGGCCGCGAGGGGGACTCCGGATCAGGTAGATCAGGTTCGACAGGGGACGTGGTCATCGCTGGATGGTCCTTGTTTGGTCCTATAAGTCAGGCAAATTCCGGGCAAATCGCGAGCGCATCGGTACAAACCCGAGGTTCATTGACAGCGCAACGAACGCGGGAATACCATGACGCTTGTTCGCTAAACGAATCGATGTTCGCACAGCGAACTTAAAAATGCAAGCGGTGCCGGGCGAAATCAAGTCATCCGGCGCGCTTTGATTCAGTTGCAATGCGGCTTCGATGCATTCGGCACTCGTCAAAGGAAGAGACGGCATGATCAACAAGATTTTCGACTCGCTGAGTTCAGCGGTGAAGGACGTTCAGGACGGCGCGACCGTGATGATCGGTGGGTTCGGCACGGCGGGCATGCCGTCGGAACTGATCGATGCGCTGATCGAGCAGGGCGCGCGCGAACTGACCATCGTGAACAACAACGCGGGTAATGGCGAAACTGGCCTCGCGGCGCTGTTAAAAGCGAAACGCGTGCGCAAGATCATCTGCTCGTTTCCGCGTCAGAGCGATTCGCAAGTGTTCGACGGTTTGTATCGCGCGGGCGAACTTGAACTCGAACTCGTGCCGCAAGGCAACCTCGCTGAGCGCATTCGCGCGGCGGGCGCGGGTATCGGCGGATTTTTTACACCCACGGCGTATGGCACGAAGCTGGCCGAAGGCAAGGAGACGCGTTTTATCGATGGCCGGCATTACGTGCTCGAAGCGCCGCTGCACGCCGATTTCGCGCTGATCAAAGCGTTCAAGGGCGACCGGTGGGGCAATCTGGTGTATCGCAAAACGGCACGCAATTTCGGCCCGATCATGGCGATGGCAGCGAAGACAGCGATCGTGCAGGTTTCGCAAGTCGTGCCGCTTGGCGCGCTGGATCCGGAAGACATCGTGACGCCGGGCATCTTCGTGCAACGCGTGATCGAGGTGCCGCAAGCGGTGCACGCGGCAGAGCTCGCTGCGGAGAAAGCGGCTTGATTAGCGCGAAGAGCGTCAGCGCGTAGAGCGGCCATGAGGGCAAAGCGCTCAAACGGCATACGCGGCAAATCACGTTTCTCGCGCGGCGGTGGCAACGTAAAGCATGTAACCAGCCACGCCGCGGCGACGAAAATCGAAGGATGCATCAAGCAAGGACATCGACATGAAAAAACTGACTCGTGACGAAATGGCGAAACGCGTCGCCCGTGACATTCAGGAAGGCGCGTACGTGAACCTGGGTATCGGAGTGCCGACGCTCGTCGCCAACCATCTCGCGGCTGATCGCGAAATCTTCCTGCACAGCGAAAACGGTCTGCTCGGCATGGGCCCGGCGCCGGAGAAGGGCGCGGAAGATGACGAACTGATCAACGCCGGCAAACAACACGTGACGCTGCTCACTGGCGGCGCGTATTTCCACCACGCCGATTCGTTCGCGATGATGCGCGGCGGCCACCTCGACATCTGCGTGCTCGGCGCGTTCCAGGTGTCGGCGAAGGGCGATCTCGCGAACTGGCATACCGGCGCGCCCGACGCTATTCCTGCTGTCGGCGGCGCGATGGATCTGGCGATCGGCGCGAAGCAGGTCTACGTGATGATGGAACTGCTCACGAAGCAAGGCGAAAGCAAGCTGGTGGCCGAATGTTCCTATCCGGTGACAGGCGTGAATTGCGTGAATCGCGTGTACACGGATCACGGCATGTTCGACGTGACGCCGAACGGGTTCGTGGTGCGGGAAATTATCGAAGGCCTGTCGTTCGACGAACTGCAGAAACTGGCGCAAGTGCCGCTGACGTTTGAACCGCTCGAAGCGGCTACCACGCTCGAAGCGTAATCAGGGAGAAGTGAATGAAAGAAGCTTTTATTTGCGACGCGATTCGCACCCCGGTCGGCCGTTACGGCGGCGCGTTGTCCTCAGTTCGTGCCGATGACCTGGGCGCCGTGCCGCTGCGCGCATTGATGGAGCGCAACAAAGACGTGGACTGGAACGCCATCGACGACCTGATCTTCGGTTGCGCGAACCAGGCCGGCGAAGACAATCGTAACGTCGCGCGCATGTCCGCGCTGCTGGCCGGTTTGCCCGATGGCGTGCCTGGCTCGACGATCAACCGCTTGTGCGGATCGGGCATGGACGCAATCGGCGTGGCCGCGCGGGCGATCAAGTCGGGCGAAGCGGCGCTGATGGTTGCGGGCGGCGTGGAAAGCATGAGCCGTGCGCCGTTTGTGCAGGGCAAGGCGACCACGGCGTTTTCGCGTCAGGCAGAGATCTTCGATACGACCATCGGCTGGCGTTTCATCAATCCGCTGATGAAGAAACTGCATGGTGTGGATTCCATGCCGGAAACGGCCGAAAACGTCGCGACTGACTATAAGGTGAGCCGCGAAGATCAGGATGCGTTCGCCCTACGCAGTCAGCAGAAAGCATTGCGCGCGCAGAAGGATGGCACGCTCGCGCAAGAGATCGTGCCAGTGTCTATCCCGCAGAAAAAGGGCGAGCCGGTGCTGGTTTCGCAGGACGAACATCCGCGTGAAACGAGCATGGAAGCGCTCGCGAGATTGAAGGGCGTCGTGCGTCCGGATGGCACGGTGACGGCGGGCAATGCGTCGGGCGTGAACGACGGCGCGGCGGCTCTGCTCCTCGCCGATGAAGACAGCGCCAAGCGTTTTGGCCTCGTGCCGCGTGCGCGCGTGTTGGGCATTGCAACAGCAGGTGTTCCGCCGCGCGTGATGGGCATCGGACCGGCGCCGGCGTCGCAAAAGCTGATGAAGCGTTTGGGCATGACCATCGATCAATTCGATGTGATCGAACTGAACGAGGCGTTTGCATCGCAAGGTTTGGCTGTGCTGCGCATGCTCGGTATTGCCGACGACGATCCCCGCGTGAATCCGAACGGCGGTGCAATCGCGCTCGGTCATCCGCTCGGCATGAGCGGCGCACGTCTGGTTACCACCGCGACGTATCAGCTGCATCGGACCGGCGGACGCTTTGCGCTCTGCACGATGTGTATTGGTGTGGGTCAGGGCATTGCGATCGCTATCGAGCGTGTGTGATGTCTGAGCCGACATTTTCGGCGGCTGGACGGCTGACGGACCTGATCTGCGGCACGCGCGAGATGAATGCCGTGTGGTCCGCGCGTCAGACCGTTCAGTCGATGCTGGATGTGGAGGCCGCGCTCGCGCGGGCATCGGCTTTGCATGGCGTGATTCCGGCGAGCGCGGTCGATTCGATCGCGGCTGCTTGCAATGCCGACCTGATTGATCCTGACGCGTTGATGGCCGGCGCCGCATCCGGCGGCAATCTTGCGATTCCGCTGGTGAAGCAACTGACCGCCGCGGTCAAAAGCCAGGACGCCGATGCCGCGAAATTCGTGCATTGGGGCGCGACGAGCCAGGACATTATCGATACCGGTACTGTCTTGCAACTGCGTTCCACGTTCGATTTGTTGGATGCCGGTTTGAATGACGCGTGCGACGCGCTCGCACTTCAGGCGGAGAAATACCGGACAACGCCGGCAATCGGCCGGACCTGGCTTCAGCAGGCCTTGCCGATCACGCTCGGCCTTAAATTCGCTCAATGGCTCGATGCGTTGACTCGGCATCGCGAGCGTCTTGCACAGTGCCGCTCGCGCGTGCTTGCACTGCAATTCGGCGGCGCGGCGGGCACGTTAGCAAGCTTGAGGGACAAGGCGCCGTTGGTCGCCCAATCGCTTGCTGATGACCTCGGCCTGCAACTTCCTTCGTTGCCGTGGCATACCCAACGCGATCGGATCGCGGAAGCGGCGGCATGTTTCGGCATGCTAACGGGTACGCTGGGTAAAATCGCCCGCGATATCTCGCTGCAGATGCAGACGGAAGTCGGCGAGCTGGCCGAGCCGGCTGCGGCGGGTAAGGGCGGTTCGTCAACGATGCCGCACAAGCGCAACCCCGTGGGCTGCGCAGCTGTCTTAACGGCCGCCATGCGCGCGCCGAATCTGGTCGCGACCGTGTTCAGCGGCATGGTTCAGGAGCATGAGCGCGCGCTCGGCGGCTGGCAGGCCGAATGGGAAGCGCTACCCGATCTTGCCCGCCTGACGGGCGGCGCACTCGCGCAGATCACGGCGATCGTGTCGAATATTGAAGTGAACGCCGACCGGCTCGCAGCCAATCTGGATCTCACGCATGGACTGATTCTCGGCGAAGCCGTGATGCTCGCGCTCGGCGACCGGATTGGCAGGCTCGACGCGCACACGCTCGTGGAGCATGCATCGAAGCAGGCCGTGGCAACCGGCGCGACCCTTTACCACGTGCTCGCGAGCGACGAGCATGTCATGCAACATCTCTCTCTTGTCCAACTGCAAGCCCTGCTCGATCCCGCGAACTACGTGGGCCAGGCGCACGCTTTTGTCGATGCCGCGTTGGTTGGGCATCGATCACAATTATCCAGGAGTCTTCCGTAATGCCTTTTGCCGCCGTCAACGGTATTCAACTCTTCTATCGTATCGATGCCACCGCCGGGAGCGACGCACCCTGGCTCGTGTTGTCGAATTCGCTCGGTGCCGACGTCTCCATGTGGACACCGCAAGTCGAAACGCTCGCGGCTAAATATCGCGTGCTGCGTTACGACACGCGCGGTCATGGCCGTTCGGACGCGCCCAAGGGTCCGTACACGCTGGACCAGCTCGTAGGCGAGGTGATCGGTTTGCTCGACTCACTCGGCATCAAGCGCGCGCACTATTGCGGCTTGTCGATGGGCGGGCTGACCGGTATCGCGCTCGCTGCACGCCACCCGGAGCGCTTCGAGCGCGTGGTGCTTTCGAACACGGCGGCGCTGATCGGCTCGGACGCAATATGGACGCCCCGGGCGGCGAAAGCCCGCGAGGAGGGCGGTATGCCTGCATTGGCCGACGCCGTTCTGCCGCGCTGGTTCACGGCTGGTTTCATGGCCGCACAGCCGCTAATGCTGTCGGGTATTCGCGACGTGTTCCGTCACACGTCGGGCGAAGGTTATGCATCGAATTGCGAAGCGATCCGCGACGCCGATGCGCGCGAAGAAGCGAAGACGATCAAGGCGCCGGTGCTGGTTATTTCGGGCACGCATGACCAGTCCACGACCGCTGCGCAAGGGCAAGAACTGGCCGGATACATTGCGGGCGCGCGTTATGTCGAACTCGATGCTGCGCACTTGTCGAATATCGAGCAAGCGGACGTCTACACGAAAACGCTGCTTGAGTTCCTGGGAGCCTGACATGACCGAAGACGAACGTTACGAAGCGGGTTTGAGCGTACGCCGCGCTGTGCTTGGCGATGCGCACGTCACGCGCTCGCTTGAGAACCGCACGGATCTCACGACCGAGTTCCAGAACCTGATCACCCGCTACGCATGGGGCGATATCTGGACGCGCCCGGGTTTGCCGCGCCATACCCGCAGCCTCCTGACCATTTCGATGATGGTCGCGCTCAACCGCAGCGAAGAACTCGCGCTGCATTTGCGGGCTGCGAAAAACAACGGCGTGACGCGTGAGGAAATCAAGGAAGTGCTCCTGCAGACGGCTATTTATTGTGGGGTGCCAGCAGCAAACTCGGCGTTTCATTTGGCACAAAAAATCTTCGACGAGGACGATCGCGCGGCGTAGCAATTGTCATGACGGTCAAATGCAATAAAGAGCAAGGTGGAGGCAAGCGTGGTTTTTCTGGATATCACGCTCGAAGTGTGAAGGTGGGTTGGAAGTTAGTTGGATGTTGCTTGATCAAGACGGCGGCGTGGCGAACCACGCCGCCGTCTTTGCATTTGGGGTAGTGGGTTTTTGTCCCTCGGGCGGTGCTTGCTTGTCTGAATGCATGCTCAATGTTTTAGCTCGATCAGGATACACGCGAGGCCTGTTAAGGGATATCGCCTCGTGATGATTGCTGTCAAATAAATACATAAGGTCAGTATAACACGCTCAAAACCTCTACCAAATGGCCTATCTCCCGTCGTTTTAAGAGTTTACTGATAGGGGAAATTTATCTTGACCTGTCACAGTGGCACACGAGCGTGCTACCGGCTTTCTGCCTGACAGGAACCACATTGATCACTGTCTGCTGGCTCCCGAAGCAATTCGGCGGCTCTGTGCATTCCTGCGCACGCTCAAGTCGTCGGTCCGGATCGATCGACCATCCGTGACCCGATGCCAATGATTCCGAGGGCGCGTCCGCGTGTCTGAGACCTGAGTGAGCAAAAGAAATGAACAAGACGCAGCGCGTGGTATTGAAGAAGCAAAATGAAACGTCCGCGGGCCTGTGTGAGGCTGACTCGCATGGTCTTTCAAAGATCGCGTGCTCCAGTCGCCGGACAAGAATGGGCACAGCAGTGTTCCTGGCGCTTGCACCCGTCTCCTTGATGGTGGTGCCGCAAGTATCGAGTGCTGTGCTTGTTGACAACCTCGCGAAGGTTTCGAACGAACGCGCTCGGGTCTATTCATCGCAAGTACGCGAGGCATTGAGCGCTGTCGCGCCACGCGTGTCAGGGGTGGGCAGTGAAGGTGCGGGCCGGCTTGGAGCAGTTGCCTTATCCGGGTCCGGTCTGACACCGGATCAGTTGATCGTGTCAGGAGCAATCGACGGCACAACTCCCACCACAGCCGTCGGCACGAATGCGGTTGCAATCGGCGTGAATGCCCACGCGGCCGGGGATTATTCCGTTGCGGTGGGCTCTTACACGAGCGCGACGGCGAGCTCGGCGGCCGTTGGAATGGGGGTGTCCTCAACGGGCAATGAATCCACTGCGCTCGGCGTTCGCACAAGTGCTTATTCGGACCATGGCCTTGCCATGGGTTGGCGCACGAGCGTAGACACGGACGCCACGGATTCGCTCGCAATTGGCTCGGCTACGCAGGTCTACGCCGCCGGCGCGGGCGGGATCGGCAAGGATAACGTCGTGGGCGGAGCGGGTACCTACGCGGTCGGAAACGGTAACGTGGCGTTTGGCGCAGATTCGTTCGTGCTGGGCAGCAACGTAACGGCGAGAGGGAAAAACAGCGTCGTGCTCGGCGCGAACAGCGATGGCTCGTTGAACAACGTGGTGTCCGTGGGCGACGTTGGGTCGGAGCGGCGTATCGTGCACGTGGCGGCTGCGGTTAGCGCAACAGACGCAGTCAACATGAGCCAAATAAAGGCACTTGGCGCGACCACGAATGCGCTAGGAACGATGACGAATGCCTTTGTGGCGTATGACGGTGTCGACAAGAGCGTGATTACGTTGGGCGCGGCATCGCCTGGAACGCCAGGATCGACACCTGCGCCTGCAGTGACGCTCACCAACCTGAAGGCGGCCGCGTTGAGCGCGCAAAGCAGTGACGCGGTCAACGGCGCCCAACTTAACGCGACCAATACAAACGTACAAGACGTTGCTACCTCGCTCGCCACGCTGACCCGTGCGGAGCCGCTGAAACTTGCGTACACGGACGACAGCAAATCGAACGTCGTGCTGGGTGGAACCGGTGGCACGATCCTCTCGAACCTTAAGGCCGGCGTGGCGGATCAGGACGCGGTGAATGTTGCTCAACTGAAGAACGCCGGCCTGATCGATTCGACGGGCAATACGCTTGCGGCCATTACCTACGACACCAAAGCGGATGGCACGACTAATCGAAGCAGCGTGACGCTTGGCGGCGTGGGCGCGACTGCGCCGGTGGCCTTGCACAATGTTGCGGCCGGGGACGTGAAAGCGGGCAGCACGGACGCAGTCAACGGCGACCAGTTGTTCCAGACTGCGCAACTTGTCGACAGTCTGCAGAACGGGGCCGCACTGAAGTACTTCAACTCGAACACAACGCTTGCAGCAGCCAAAGCAAACGGCCTGGACGCCACCGCGATCGGCGGCAACGCGCAAGCCACGGCGGACAATACGGTCGCCCTTGGTGCCAACTCGGTAGCTGATCGCGCGGATAGTGTATCGGTGGGTGCGGCGGGCAACGAACGGCAGATTACTAACGTCAAGGCCGGCACCGCTGATCACGACGCAGTCAGCGTGGCGCAGTTCAAGGACGCGGGCCTGATCGATTCGACGGGCAATACGATCGCCGCCATTACCTACGATTCAAAGGCGGATGGCTCGGTTAATCGAAGCAGCGTGACGCTGGGTGGTTCGGGCGCCGCGTCGCCAGTTGCGTTGCACAACGTCGCGGCTGGAGTCGTAAAAGCAGGCAGCACGGACGCGGTCAACGGTGACCAGTTGTTCCAGACGGCGCAACTTGTCGACGGCCTGCAGAACGGTGCAGCGCTCAAATACTTGGTATCGAACACAACGCTTGCCGCAGCAAGCGCAAGTGGCCTCAACGCCACTGCGATCGGCGGTAATGCGCAGGCCATTGCTGGCAACACAGTTGCCGTCGGCGCGAACTCGGTGGCGGACCGCTTGAATAGCGTGTCGGTGGGCGCAGCGGGCAATGAGCGTCAGATCACCAATGTCCAGGCAGGAACGGCCGACACTGATGCAGTCAACGTTGGGCAAATGAAGAGTGCAGGTCTGGTCGACCAGACTGGCAAGGCAGTCACCGCACTCGCTTATGACAAGGACGCAAGCGGCGCGACGGATTTCGGCAACGTCACGCTCGGACAGGGGATTGCCGGCGGCACGGCAATCCATAACGTGGCGGCCGGGACATTGGCTACCGACGCCGTGAACGTCGGTCAGCTGAACGATATCGTTACCCACGTCAGCAACTTCGTGACATCAAGCAGCGCGCTTTACAGCGCTGCTGGAGATACATCAACTGAAGCAGCGACTGCGAGCGGTACGCATGCTGTTGCGATGGGTGCGAATGCCACGGCCAGCGCGGCCAATTCAGTGGCGCTGGGGGCGGGCTCGGTGGCAGATCGCGCGTCGTCGGTATCGGTGGGCGCGGTGGGCAGTGAGCGGCAGATCACCAACGTCGCGGCTGGTACGTTGGCAACGGATGCCGTCAACCTGAGCCAGTTAAACCAGTCAGCCAGTTCCACGCTTAGTCAGGCCAACAGCTATACCGATCAGCGCTTCAACAATACCGATCAGCAAATTCGCGACCTCGACCGCAACACCCGCAAGGGGATTGCGTCTGCGTCGGCGCTCAACGTCGTGACACCGTACCTGCCAGGACGAACGACGCTGAATGCGGGTATCGCAGCTTATCGCGGGCAGGCGGCAATGGGCATCGGCGTTTCGCGCTGGAACGACAAGGGCAATATCAACTTCAACGGCGGAGTGTCGTCGTCCGGTGGCAACAGCACCATCGTGCGAGCGGGCGTGGGGTACGTGTTCGGCGGTTGACCAGCGTAGTGAATTGAACATTGCCGCCGTCACAGGCGATACGCACAGCAAAGTCCACGGTGCCCGAGGCGCCGTGGATGTCACCGAGTTGAACCATGAAAAACATTATCCTCGCCGCAGCCTGCATCTATGCGTTGGCGGGCTGCGCCAACACGGAACTGCGTGACAGCCTGGGCATCCAGGATCCCACCGTTCTGCAAACAGGGTTCGGCACGCAGCAAAGCACGCAGGCGGGTGCCGCTGTGGAGCCTTGGGGCAGTGTCTATGGGCAAATTGAAAAACCTCGTGAGGTGCTGGTACTTCTGCAAGCACGACTCGACCAACTGGATCATCGCAAGGACAACTATTTTGGTTACAAGGACCAATGCTGGATTGATGTGGCAAAAGGCGAGACCGATGCAGGAGATCGCTGGGGCTTTGTAGAAGAGTCGATCGGCGAAGCTGCACACCTGACGGCGGGACTTGAAGGTACACAGCCGTTGTCGCCCGAGAACCCGTCACTGCGGACGGTCGCGGCGTTGCGTCCGGACCTGACGACGAGCCTGCAGGCGATCATCGCCGATCCGCGGTTTGTTTATTGTCCGCTGGCGCAAAAGCAGACAGCATGCGCCGAAGTCAAGCTGATGCATGCGGGCCACGATGCTTGGACCCGCCAGTTCGGCAAGGCAAAAATCAAGGCCGACATGGTCGAGTCAGCGCTCGGTGAAGCACGGCAGAGTCTTGACAGTTGCGTGATTCCGCAGGAAGGCTTGAGTTCGAACAACTCACTACCCAGGCTGGTTGCATTACCTGTCGACGCAATATTCGCGTTCAACGGGAGCAGTGTTGAATCGATCACGTCGGAAGGCCGTGAGAGGCTCGATGGTTTGATCGAGGACGTGAAGGGCGACGGCGCTGTGTCGTCGATTATCGTGTCGGGTTTGACTGACCGCTTAGGCAGCGAGGCCTACAACCGGCGGCTTTCGCATCAGCGTGCCGAGACTGTCCGGCGGTATCTGATATCAGGCGGCGTGACGACGGCAGTGCAGGCACGAGGTTATGGCCGGGCATCGCCAGGAACGGATTGCCGGATGCGAGACCGACGTGCGCTTGTGACTTGTCTAGCAAACGATCGGCGTGTTGAGTTGCGCTTTTTACACAAGGAAGATCAGGGGGCGTGAAGACGCACGGATTCAATCATGCGCGTGCGTGTCTCCAAGACGATTAGCTCCATGAGGTATTTTTGGACGATGTGGATGTGGATGTGGATGTGGATGCGCTTTGCGGGACGGGCAAGCGGCGCTGTTGCTGGTAACACAACATGCTTGCTCGCGAGCACGCGGAACTGGGAGAACCCTAACGCACGCGGATCGTGACGAAGCCTTCGGTGTATGCTGCGGCAGCTCGACTATCAGGAGCCGCCGCGGCACATGCTAAAGGGCCTAGAACGCGTAGTAAGGACCATTACCCGCGGGTGTCGCACTCGCTTCGATCGCGGTAAAGACGCGTCTCCCGAAGAAGAAGGGCAGGCCCCAGTCGAAGTAGTTGCTTCCTGGTCCCGCCAGATTGCTGAATGCGTTGTTGCCGCTTCCGAACAGCGACGTCGCATTGCCCATTGTGAACGTCACGTTGCTCGTCGCGCCATTGTTGCCGGCAACAGTTGCAGACAGGGTTTGCACGGCGGTTGGACAGAACCAGGCGCCGCATGTCGGTACCGAACTCAGTGCGAAGAACAGGCCGTTCGAGCCACTGTCGATGAAACTCGTGCTGTAGGTTTGCCCCTGAAAGGCGGTCGAAACAAACCCTGTCATCGAGTTACTCGGGAGGACCTGAGCGCTGCCCAGCAGATTGTTCGACTGTGAGCCGATTCCGAACGTCATCGTGCCGGTGACACTCGCGGCTCCGGTGGCGGCGACCGCGGGAAGGTCGATGACAATGCCATTGTTGTCAGTGGCGAATCGGCTCACCGGATTGGTCACCTGTTGTGCAACTGGCAGCGTAGCTGCTACGCACGCGCCGGAAGAGCAGCCGTAGTACCAGCGTGGCAACGCGGTCGTGGCGCAGCCGCTGCCGCAGTCGGCGCTGAATGGGCCCACGCCGAGAATACCGTTGCTTCGCAGTGCGGTAGCGGTCAGCATCGGCAGGCCCGAGTTACTGCAGTCCGTGGGCACGGCCGGAATAGCCGGGTCCGCGATGACCTGGATCGATGTCGCCGCTGCCACCTCGCCGGCCAGATGCACGTCGGCATTGCGCACCGAACCCCATGTGTAACCCGAGCCGAATACGGTGCAGCTTGCCACGGTCGCACCCGTGCTGGCCGTCACGGAGGGCAGCGTTAAAGTTGGCGCGAGCGCGGACGCAAGGATGCGCAATCCCTGCGAGCCCGTATCCACCTGGATATTGTTGATCGTCTGGCACGTGCTTGTTCCCGGAACGCAGATCGTCACGCTAGTTTGCAGCATGTTGCGAGTGCCGGTCGCAATTTGTGCAACGGTGATGGGCAGAACGTTGGGGGTGGTCGATTGAGCGACCGTGTTGGCTGGCGCGCTCGCAGGTGTAGCAGGTTGGGCAGGTGCCGCGGCAGCAGGCGCGCTGGCAGCAGGTGCTCCGCTAGATGCCGACGGCGCGCTTGCGGCAGCCGGGGAACTTGCCGCGGGTGCCGCGGCGCTGGTTGAATCATTGCTGCCACCGCCACCACCACCACAGCCGGACATCGTGGAGCTAACGGCAACAATCGCCGTGATAAGTATGCAAGTCAGGTTTCGCATGGTCGCCCCTATTCAATGTCTGCTGCCGTGACCCCGGCCGGCAACGCGCTGGGGAGCCAGGCACGGCCGCTGAAGTCGCGCAGGCGCACTGCCGTTTCCACCATCAGGTCACTGCTGCTCACTCGCGATGAGTGCAGCCCGCTCGCATTGGGCAGCGCTGCGCTCGCTTCTTGCCTATACCGATCGAACCACGTGCCGAGCAGTACCGCGACATCGGGCATGGCCGGGCCGTCCCAACTGACGGCATAGACCTGTCCCGAGGAAGACACGTACTGGCGCACGCGAATCTGATTGGCATCGGTCGATTCCTGCCAGCGCACCGCGTTGTTCGTGGCCTGATGCAATACAGGAGTGGTGGCATCCGCGGGGTTGGACGAACTCGATGTGCCGGACGCAGCGATCGCGACGGTGGTGCCCAGTTGTGCGTACGCCGGTCCGCTTGCCGCAATCACCAGCGCGGCAGCGGTTGCCCGAAGAGGGGTGAGGGACTTGAGGTGAGGCATGGTGTTACTCCGTTCTCGTGGCCGTTCTTGTTATCGAGAACCAATTTTAGGATAGCGATGCTTAAAAAAATCGAGATAGGAATTGTCTTGTAGGGTCTTTAAAAACGTCTCAAAAATTAGTTAAAAGTGCTTATTAAACAATATGTTGGTTGCGAAAAATAGACTAGGACAAAGCAAGAGTGAATGTCATAAATTGTCTTATTGATCGTCTGGTGAGTGATTTATGAGATTGAAGGTGGACTTCGGTGGACGAGGAAAGGGAGCCGCGCAGGGCGTGCGAACGGATGCACGAAAGCGTCCAAGAGCGGGCGGATTCGGGTGTATCTGTGCATCCGGGCGCGCGGAGTCCGTTCAAATTTCACCGCGTGGAATTCACGCCCAGGCGACCTCGCTGTGCCGTGTCATCCCGGCGGTACGACCGTCAAGGACACTGTTTTTGCACGGCGGCGCGTGGGACCGGTAAAATGCTTGGTTGATCCACGGAAAACGCCGTGGCGTAGCGGAAGGATTTCCCAAACATGACAGATTTTCGTGTGAACAAGCCGGCTTTGAAGGTCGCAGCCCTCTTGATGGTGGGAGGCCTTGTTGCCGGATGCGGTACGTCGTCTCCCAATGCAATCAATTACAAGAGCGATGCCCGGGCAAAACAGGCTTCCCTCGCTGTTCCGCCCAATCTGCTCGACGAAACGGGGGATCAGCGCTCTTTGCCGCCGCAGGGCGGCCAGGCGTCGCTATCGGAGCTCCAGCAAGTGCAGAAGGTTGCGCCGAACGCGCCTACGGTCATCCCGCCCGTGTCAGGCATGCATATTCAGCGTGACGGCACGGAGCGTTGGCTGGTCATCGACACCAAAGCGCCAGACCAAGTCTGGCCGCAGATCCGTCGTTTCTGGCAGGAACAGGGCTTTCTGCTTGTCGTGGACGCGCGTGACAAGGGCGTCATGGAAACCGACTGGAACGAAACCCATCCGCAGATCTCGGACGGGCTGATTCGCAACACGCTTTCAATGGCGACAGGCAATTCATACGTTGCAGCCGAACGCAACAAGTACCGCACCCGGCTCGAGGCAGCGCCGAACGGCGGCACGTATGTGTTCATCAGTCAGAAGGGCATGCGCGAAGCGCTGACGGGAACCAACAACGATCAAAGCCAGTGGCAGGCCAAGCCGAACGATCCCGCCCTGGAAGGCGAATACCTGAAGCGCTTGATGGCGAACCTTGCACTGGCCGACGCGCGTCAGGCTAGCGGCCAGACCGGCGCGACCGACGCTGCCATGGCTGCAGCCGCGGCAGCGAGCTCGCCCACGGCCACTACTTCAGCGCAGAGGGCGGCGCAGAACGTCGCACTCGCCGCGCAGACGCCGATCAAGGAAGACGTCATACCGGAAGCCAGCTCGGTTGAGATCAACCTGCCGGAGCCCTACGATCGTGCCTGGCTGCGTGTGGGTCTGGCGCTCGACCGGACGAACTTCACTGTCGATGACCGTGACCGTGGCCGCGGCATTTATTTCGTCCGGTACGTCGACCCGAAGGACATGACGTCGGCGGAGCAGGGCTTCTGGAACCAGGTGTTCCACGGTAAGAAAGAGAAGCTAGCCAAGAACTACGAGATCAACGTGCGGGCGCTGACGGAAACGCAGACGCGCGTGTCGATTATCGACAGCAAAGGCAACGTCGATTCGTCGCCGCAAGCGCGCCAGATCATGGGCTTGCTCGACGATCAGTTGCATTGAAGCACATCGGGCGAGCTTCCGTGGACTGGTTCAGGAAGCTGAATCAGCAGATTGAATCAGTAAGCTGAATGTCACCAAAAGACTGCGCGTAGTATTTAACCAGCGATCTAACCCGCGACCAACCCGCGACCAACCCGCCCGAAGTTCAGGCGGGTTTTTTCATGCGTCTGAGATTTAGATGAAGCATTTGAAAATGCCTTTTGCATTCGAATGCGCGGTAACGCGCGCGAGTGAACGCGGTCGCCGCGTTACGCTTCGGGCGAAGGATCTCGGAGGGATGGAAGTGGACCTTTCATGATGTCGGGGTCACGTTACAGCAAGTAGTTACATTGCTCGGTTCGAGTGCTGTTTCTAGTTTTTTATGTGCGGGAAAGCTTATAGGAATCAACCGCATAGGGATTACATTGTATCTATGGCATGTAATCTGCATGGTGCCCGCGTGAAGCGGTGTCCTGCTTCCAGTCGCCCTATGCCGCCAATTTTTTCACGAATTGCGGTCCGCTGGCCAAGCGGATCTCGATGGCCCCGTCGCCTATCCTCGTAGGGCGACGGCTTTTGCCCGCGCTCCCCAAGGGAACGCGGGCTTTTTTCTGGTCGGTTCAAAAGCCGTTTCAGCGAGCGTGCGGCGTCGACGTTATGCTTGATTCTTTAATCTGGAGTCAAGTCATGACAGAAATCGCCGTGGTCGCAACCTTTGTCGCTAAACCGGGCAACGAAGACAAGCTGAAGGAGGTTCTGCAGGGCATCGTGGCGCCGACGCTCAAGGAACCCGGCGCGTTGCAATATGACCTGCATCGCGACATCAAGGAGCCACGCCGGTTTGTATTCTTCGAACGCTGGCTGAGCGAGGCTGCGCTGGCGCAACACAATCAGACCCCGCATATCCAGGCGCTCGGCAAAACACTGCAGGACTTGATCGAGCACGGTGAAATCAACGTGGTGGCAAAGCTTTGATCAGCTAACTGGAGCCACGCGGCCGTCAGTGCGTCCGCGCAGCAATGCCTCAGTGCATCATCCATCAGCGGCCCTTACTCCATCAGCCCTTAATGAGTCTCGTGCGGTACGTCGAGGATCAGGATGATGGTCCAGTCGGCGTCGCCATCGTGATGGTATTGACGCTCAGCCACGATAAACGGCTGTTGTTTGCCATCCGGGCCGAGAAACAGCACGTCGCCTTCCATGGGCAGGCATTCCACGGGCGGCAGTGCGAGATACGCGTCCTTGTCCTTTGCGTTACGCGGCATCAGCTTTTCAATTTTGCGTGATGCTGCTTCGGTCCATTCAATGTCCAGCTGGATGTTGCTCATACGATCCTCCGCACACAAGTGCTATTCAATTTATCGACGCGGAATGTAGCATACGCCGCGCCGGTGAAGGCATCGTTGTCAGAAGTCGTCGCTAACGAACAAAAGCCGGATACAACGCCTCGTGCGTCGTATCCGGCTTTTTTAGGCGAACGGCTCGCTGAAGGGTTAGCAGAACGGTTGCTGAATAATTGCCAAACGGCTAACGTTTGCGGGCCGTTGCGAGGCATAAGCCCTATCGCTTATTCGGCCGTGCTTTTCGAATGCTTCATGCCCGACTTCTTGTGATGATGCTCCATGCTCTTGTGCATCGGCATTTCGGTCTGCATGTTCGACTGGCGTGCCTGCAGGTCCTGCGCGCGCTGTTCGATATCCGAGATTTTGGCCGGATCCGTACTCATCGTGACGCCCTGATCGGATTGCGCGAACGCTGCGCTGGTCATTGCGCTCAGGGAAAACAAGACTGCCAGGGACATTTTCTTCATTGTTACCTCCATAGACTTGTTGAACCCGGGTTGGCCTGTCCCGATTGCGAGACATTACACGTTGCGTAGCAAATACCGATCCTGCTCGCGAATCGTTACATGTAGTTACAGTGCCGTCACATTTGAGCAATGACACTGCGGTTCGACTCTAACAGAGCATCAGCCCGGCCAGTCGATTGACTGAGCCGGCGATAATACCGGCGAAGCGGATTGGTTTCTAGTACTGAAATTTCGAGATGGATAACGATCTTGACACACGATTAGTATCACCAAGCCAATTCAATACAGTCCCACGCTTCGGTACACACGAAAACGTGCGATGCCGACCAGTTCATGCAGGGCAGTTTCAGCATCGATAAAACCGCACGAGCGGGGGAAAAATGTAGCCTTGGATTGCCGCACATTGCTGACGAACGCTTGCGTGTCGAGGCCAAAAGCACTGAACGCAAGCAATGACCGTTGCATGTGATAAGCAGACGTAATCAGCACCAGGGTTTCGTCGCGTTCCGGCTGCACGATGCTCGCGACATTGCGAGCGTTCTGGTAAGTATTGACGCTTTCGTTTTCGAGCACAAGGTCGCTGGCGCTGACGCCGCGAGCGAGCAGGAAGGGTGCGTAGTTGTCGGCTTCAGCTTGTTCATGATGCTGCGGATTGCCCCCGCTTACGATGACACGGCAAGCGCCGCCCGCGCGCCGGCACTCACGATACAGCTCGGCTGTGACAACAATACGCGTGAACGCATCACGTTTCGGAATCAGGTTTTTGTCACGGTCATAACGCGTGCCGCCACCCAGCAGAATAAAAGTCGTTCGCGATGCGAAATGCACGTCCTGCGGCGTCGATTTTTCCTCGAACCCGCGCTGCGCAAGGTGAAGCAGGGGAGCCGAAAGCCAACCCGCGCCCAGCGCCCAGAACAGCACGACGCAAACAAGCGCGACCGCACGCCGGCGTTGTCGCCAAACTGCAAACAGTGCAAAGAAAAGCAGCAATAAAGTTATAAGAACCAATTTGGTTTGAGGTAACGTATAGGTTTTCGAGATAATCCGCTTCGTGGTCATCGCATTCGTAAAAATGCATCGCCGGAACTGCGGAACGCGTTGTGTAGTGCGCGTTTAACGGGCGCTCGGAATTATAAGTAGCGGTAAGCAGAAATAAGCAGCACCTAGCGCAAGCGGCGGCTGCGAGTTCCGGTCAGGGGCCGCGAAGTCGGCATTCTGACTGGTTTCGGGGCGTGCCGCGTTTAGTCGGTGCCGCTGGCAGTCAGTTACTGCCATGTGGCGCCGTCACGGCTGCACTGGAAGACATAACGAGATGACCACGTATTCAAACGAAGCCGTACTCGAAGCGCTCCGGCGAGCTCAGTATCGTCAAGTTCCGTGGGCAAGACGCCCAAACGTTTTCAGCCATCTACGCGACTTGGGCCTGCTGGAACTGGTCCGGCAACGCACCGTAGCACCCGCTCCTGGTTTTCACGCTCCTGTGGACATTGCGGTAGTGACCGAGCGGGGCAAACTTGAATTCTCCCGTCTCGCACGCGACGAACGCTCGATGGACTGGGATCTGCACCGCGCCGCACCTTATTCTCCGGCCGTCATTCAGGAACCGCTGGCCGAAGCGCGCGCTTAAAGCCTTTCATACTTCGCACTGAAGCGGCGTTGCGCTTCGAGTGCCCCAGCGTCGGGCAAACGGTTGCGGCCGCTGTAGCCCAGTTTCTGCGTCAAATGAGTGAGGCTGCGAAAGTAGCACACTCAGGACAGCAGCAAAACTCCGACAAAAAAAGCCCGTATCACGAGGATACGGGCTTACCGGATTTACTACTGCCACGCTGTGCTCATGGCATAACGTCCGACTGGCACGATCAGAAAGGGTTCCCGAAAGGAGCCTCGATGACTGAATATGGGTTGAATGCGCTGTATTCCGGCGCGTCTATGCGTTCGTCCGGCGACTTACGCACCTCGCTTACGTACCATGGTTACGCACCTCGGCGCTCCTCTCAGTGCTTACGCGGGCGACCTCCGCGATCGGGTTCCGTCCGTGCTCGTGCGTTGCTCGCGATATCGCCTCTCAAATCCCCGCGCGGGGCCGTTTCGGTCATGTTGTTGTCACGCACCGGTTCCTTCCTCCAGTCCTGCGGATCGGCTTGCGTATTCGCGCGCAGCGCGAAGCTGCCCGATGACGATTCCGCGTGCACCGTAATCGCCGCACCCAGCGATGAAAGCACAATGCCGCAGACTAGCAGTGACATTGGTTTCATGATGAAAACTCCCCTTCGGACCGGTATTGGTCCGCTAGCCAGCCTTATAAGCTATGCCAGCGCACGAAAGGATGTTGTAAATATTGGTAAAGAGTTGTTTCGCGGGTTTCCTGACTGGGCGCAACAAGCCGTCGCGAGGCGCATGTTCGAGCGACCGCAACGTCAAAGTGCGTGGAGGCAATGAACGCCATGCGCTCCCTTCCGATCAACGAAAGGCGAGCGCGTGCCGGCAGATTTTTGACTAACTAAACGGTCTGCGAGCGCAAACCGACGACTCATCACTCGAGATACATCGGGTGGGAGCCGGAGTAAAACGCAGGAAACCTGCGCGCGGGTGCTTCGCGTTAATTCAGCAGTAAAGCATCAGCCATACAGGCATCAGCTGTACAGCGGTGGTTGCACAGCGTGGGTCGGCAGCGATCGGCCAACCAGCCCGAACGTGCCGCTTACCGCGTTGTGCCAGGATGTCACGCCATCTTGACCGGCGCGCGCCACGATTCCGGATTTGTCCAGAATGCGCCACGCAGACGGTCGCGGCTCGGCGGTGCGGGCGGTTTCGCAGCGGTGGAACCAATCCGGCCCCGCAACGACACCTCACGACCATTATTGCCCAGCCGTTTCACGATTTCGGCGAGCGTACCGTCCGCTTGCCATTCGTCGAACCGTCGACGGCATGTCGGCGGCGACGGGTAGCGACCCGGCAACTTCGACCAGCCTTCGCCCGTGGACAGGACCCACAACACGGCATTGACGACAGCGCGTGCTTCCACGCGCGGACGACCGCGCCGTTCGCTGCGTGCCGGTTCAGCGCAAAACAAGGCCTCTACCAGCGCCCACTCGTTATCTCTTAAATCGTCGAACATCATCTTTCACCTCAGCGAAGCTAACCCCGGTGCGCTGCCCCGCGCCGCGCACTCTGGTCGGAATTCGAAGATCGAACCCAGGTAAGGTCGGAGCAGACATTGCGACGGACGATTTGCGTTTAAAACTGCAATGGCGCCGACCTCTGCGCAATTAAATGCGAGAACCGTGCCATGCCTGTATCGATCGGTCGGAAAGCCTCGCGGCAGTAGGCTGGCGCGATGCCAGCATGGGCAGTATGAGACGCTATAAGTGCAGTTAATGAAATCGGGACAATCACCAATCAAGTGCAATAAGCCCATCTGGCGTGCGTGAATGCATTTTTGCTGCACCGCAGCGCGCCGGATGAAACCGTTTTCTTGGCCGACCCTTGATCTACAATTTGCATCTATGAGATGAATTGATGCGAGGAAGGTATGAGTCGAGCGCTCAATGTGACGCTGCGTCAGCTGCGCGTGTTTATTGAAGTCGCCAAGCTGCAAAGCTTTAGCCGGGCGGGTGACGAAATCGGCCTGACGCAGTCGGCGGTGAGCCGGTGCGTGCGTGAACTCGAGGGGGAAATCGGGCTGAAGCTGGTCGACCGGACCACTCGCGAGGTGCAACTCACTGATGTCGGCGCGAATCTCGTGGGGAGCGTGTCACGGCTGCTGTCGGACCTCGATGAAGCGCTCCGCGAGATCCGGGATCTTGGCCAGCAGCGGCGTGGACGAGTAATCGTCGCGGCCAGTCCGACCGTGGCGTGCCGTCTGATGCCGCTCGTCATTTCGGCCTGTGTCCGGGAATTTCCATTGATTTCACTGGGTTTGCGTGACGACCTCCAGAGCGACGTGATTCGCAAGGTCAAATCTGGCGAAGTCGATTTTGGTGTGGCGATCGGTCCGTACGCCAATGACGACCTGCACGGGGAAGTCGTGATGACCGACTCGTTTTGCGCGGTCGCGAGGCGGGATCATCCGCTTGCGGCGGCGCAGGAAGTAAAGTGGGCAGCGTTATCTGGCGAACGTCTGGTCATGCTGGACCACGCTTCCGGAAGCCGTCCGATTATTGATGCCGTGCTGCGTGAACATCACGTTAATGCCGACGTGGTGCAGGAGCTGGGTCATTCCGCTACGGTATTCGGACTGGTGGAGGCGGGTGTCGGCATAAGCGTGCTGCCTTGGCTGGCGTTGCCGTTGCCGGCGAACTCGTCGCTGATCGCGTTGCCGTTGGTGCCGCGGGTCGAGCGAACCGTCGAACTGGTGCGGCGGCGCGACCGGTCGCTGTCGCCAGCCGCCGAGTCGGTGTGGGGGCTGGTCGCCGGATTGCCGAAACGCGTTGAAGAACTGGCTTAGCCGATTGCTTGATCGCGCTGGCCGCCAAGTGCGCGTGCTGTTCTCGCTCCATCGCAGCAGTTTTGCGTGATTGCACGCCTCGCCACGCCCGCGAAAGGACGCGAGAACTGGCCTGATGGCTAACGCGCGCGCCGTACAGCGCTTTTTGGAGGGCGTCGCGTTAGACTTTCGCTTTCCATCGGCGGAGGCGGCAATGAGTGAGTCAGAAGGGGCGGTTACCTCGGAACTTGGTTCGTTGGCACGTGCACCGGCAGGTGCGCAGAGCGTGCAGGCAGAACGCGAACGTGCGCCGAATGCACGTGACGCCGTCCGTGCGCTGCGCCCATCGCAGATCCGTGAGGTCGCCAATGCGGGTTTCGGTGTGCCGGACGTGCTGCCGTTCTGGTTCGGTGAGTCAGATCAGGTCACGCCGCAGTTTATCCGCGACGCCGCCAGCCGCGCGCTTGCCGACGGCGCAACCTTCTACACGCACAACCTGGGCATCGCGCCGCTGCGCGAAGCGCTTGCTGGCTATGTCGGCAAGCTGCATGGCGCCACCCGGCCAACTGAAATTGCCGTGACAAGTGCTGGCGTCAACGCGCTGATGCTGGCGACGCAGCTGGTCGCAGGCGCGGGCGACCGCGTGGTGGCGGTCACGCCGCTGTGGCCGAATCTCGTCGAAATTCCCAAGATTCTCGGCGCTACCGTGGAAACGGTAGCGTTGACCTATGGCGCGAATGGCTGGACGCTCGATCTCGACCGACTGCTCGCCGCTCTCACCCCCGGCACGCGCATGTTGATGATCAACTCGCCGAACAATCCCACCGGCTGGGTCATGACACGTGAGCAGCAGCAGGCGGTGCTTGAGCGGTGCCGGCAGCTCGGCATCTGGCTGGTCGCCGACGAAGTCTACGAGCGCCTCTATTACGGCGATGACGCCACGGTCGCTCCTTCGTTCCTCGATCTGGCGAGTCGTGACGAACGGGTAATAGCAGTGAATTCGTTCTCGAAGGCCTGGTTGATGACGGGTTGGCGGCTCGGCTGGATCGTGGCGCCCGAGCGCGTGATGGAGGATCTCGGCAAGCTGGTCGAGTACAACACGTCTTGCGCACCCTCGTTTGTCCAGATGGCCGGGATCGCTGCGGTGAAAGACGGCGAGCAATTTACGCAAGCGCTGGTCGCCGGACTGCGCGCCAGCCGCGACTACCTCGTGACGGCATTGCAGCGGATTCCGGGTATCGATGTGCGGGCGCCAGCCGGTTCCATGTACTTGTTCTTCAGGTTGCCGGGCGCGGACCGCAGCCTAGAGCTGTGCAAGGCGCTCGTGCGCGAGAGCGCGCTCGGACTTGCGCCTGGCAGCGCGTTCGGTCCCGAAGGAGAGGGGTTTGTGCGCTGGTGCTACGCGTGCGATACCGCCCGCCTGGACGCTGGGGTCGCACGTCTGCGAGCATTCATGGAAGCACACCCGGCGGGGTGAGCGGGTAAGCGCGGCTTGGGGCTGCAGGCTGCCGGGAGCAAGGGGCGAGCTAAACAGGGTCAGGGTTCCAGGGTTTCGGCTTTAGAGAGCCGCTGGAGGCCCGCCAGACGTGAGTCTGGCGGCGACCGAATGTTTCACCTTTACGCACCGTTTGTTTTTGCGTAATATGCGTCCAGTCACGTGCTTCCGCCTTGGAAAGCGCTACTTCGTCCGGCTGGGAGAAGTTCGGCGATCAGGATCTGATCCCGTGTTTTGCCTCCCCCCGGTGCGTGCTCCCAATCAATATGACCGATCAGAAATCGGGCGAGCGCGTCGTCAGTATCCTCGTCCACGGTTTTCCAGTCTGAGCGTTGCGAATGGTTCGAGTAGTCGGCGTCATTCGATTCGGCCTGACTTGACCGGTTCATAGACCATACAGGGTCCTATCTAGCTGCATGAATACCCAAGAGGCGAAGATCGTCCTCGAGACTGCCTTGATCTGCGCGCAGGAGCCGCTGAAACTCGCCGAGTTGCGCAAGCTTTTCGCCGACGATATATCGGCAGACACGGTTCGCACCTTGCTCGACGTCCTGAAGCAGGATTGGTCGGGACGCGGCGTGGAACTCGTGGCGCTGGCGTCCGGATGGCGGTTTCAGAGCAAACCTGCAATGCGGGCCTATCTCGATCGGCTACACCCGGAAAAGCCGCCCAAGTATTCGCGAGCCGTACTTGAAACGCTCGCGATCATTGGCTACCGGCAGCCTGTGACACGTGGCGACATCGAAGAGATTCGCGGTGTCACGGTGAACACGCAGGTCGTGAAGCAACTGGAAGACCGCGGCTGGATCGAGGTAATCGGTCATCGCGACGTGCCGGGCCGGCCAGCGCTCTACGCCACTACCAAGCAGTTCCTGGATGACCTGGGCTTGAGCGCGCTGGATGAACTGCCCGCACTCGACAACCCGTCGGCGCAACTGGAAGCGTCGTTGCTCGCGCAGCATGCGATCGATTTCCCCGGCGACGACGCCGCCACAATCGGCGCCGCGCTGGTGCAAGGGCTGGAATCGAAGGGTGAGCCGGCGTTGTCGCCGGACGCATTGAGCGCGGATGCATCGCTGTCATCTGCGCTTTCGTCCGACGCTGACGTGGCCGACACCACGACCGTTATCGCTGAAAAAGAGCCGGATCTAGAGCAGGGAGCGGTTATTCACGTTTCCGGGCCACATACGTCAGATATGCCGGATGCGCTGTCGAGCGCGGCAACTCATGAGGCAACCCACTCGCTGCATTCGCAGGAACCCGTGGCGGCCGAAGCAGTCCACCCGGAAGGTGGGCAGTTTTTGCCTTCACAGGCCGACGCTGACGAGCCTGTGAAAGAGGAGAACGCCGATGCGCAAACAAACGCACCGGCGCAATTCGAGCCGCAGCAAGCGGTGTCCCTGACCGGCTCGAAACCGCTCGAAATGGTTGCGGGTATCAAGCGGGACCAAGTACAAGCAATGCCCGGCGACGCGGTCAACCGTCGCGAGGTGGCGCCGGATGCCGGCGCATTGACAAGCGACGCTGCGCGACACGCATCACCGCACGCCGCAGATGAATCCGATGGCGCTGACAACGCGAATACACCGGATGCATCGAAGCTATTCGACGCATCGAATGCGCCGGACGAATCAAACGAAACCGACGAATTCAACGCACCGGACGACCAGACTGCGCGCCGCGCCTGAGGCCTGTTTGCCCGAACCTTCATTCGGCTGCTATTCACCATCGGCCGGATTTTTTGACGCGCCTGCGACGGGCGCGCGACCCGACACAATTGAGGTTGTTTTGACACATTCCCACGACAGCGATTCGCCCGAATCCGAGCGCCCCGTTCGTGCCGATGAAGCACATGGCCAGGCCGATGCAGGCGAACGCACACGCAACGACGAACCCGCCGAGGGCGAAGACCGTCCGCGTCGCGGCTTGCGGCGCGGGCCTCGCAGCCTGATCGCCCGCCGTCGCGCCGTCGCCAAGACGAAGGGCGACGGTGCGCCGTCAGCGGCGCCGGCTGGCGAGATTGCTGAGACACCCCCGGATGGCGTGGCCGCGGCGCAGGTGCGCATGCCGCGCAAGGATGCGGGCTCACGTGGGCCGCGCAACAGCGCAGACGGCGCACGCAAGCCCCGCGTTCCGCGTGAAGGTTCGGCTGAAGGTGCTCGCGAAGGCCAGGCGCCGCGTGAAGGCGGCCGTCGCCCGGCGCGGCAGGCTCAGCAACCCGGACAAGCTCAAAAGCGCGGCCGCCGCGATGACGCGGCAACACCGGCAATGCCGGCGACAGCAACTGCAGCAGCAGGGTCCGAGGACGACGTTTTTGCGTATGTGACATCGCCGGCATTTGACGCCGACAACACCTCGGGCGGCGTGCGCGCTCCCATGTTGCGTCGTGGCCGCAGCGCCCCGCAAAAACGGGTGCTCGAAGCGGACGACGACACGCCGAAGCTGCACAAGGTGCTCGCCGAGGCAGGCATGGGTTCGCGTCGCGACATGGAAGAGTTGATCGTGGCCGGCCGTGTATCGGTGAATGGTGAGCCGGCGCATATCGGCCAGCGCATCATGCCGACCGACCAGGTCCGTATCAACGGCAAGCCGGTGAAGCGCAAGCTCGCGAGCAAACCGCCGCGCATCCTGCTGTATCACAAGCCGACGGGCGAGATCGTCAGTCACGCCGATCCGGAAGGCCGTCCTTCGGTCTTCGACAACCTCCCGCCAATGAAAACGGCCAAATGGCTTGCGGTCGGACGGCTCGACTTCAACACTGAAGGGTTGCTGCTGCTGACTACATCGGGCGACTTGGCCAACCGGTTCATGCATCCGCGTTACAGCGTCGAGCGTGAATACGCGGTGCGGGTGGTGGGTGAATTGTCGGAAGGCATGCGTCAGAAGTTGTTGCACGGCGTGGAGCTGGAAGACGGCCCGGCGAATTTCCTTCGTATCCGCGATGGCGGCGGTGAAGGCACGAATCATTGGTATCACGTGGCCCTGGCTGAAGGCCGGAACCGCGAAGTGCGCCGCATGTTCGAAGCGGCCGGCCTGATGGTGAGCCGGCTGATCCGTACCCGGCACGGCCCGATCGCGTTGCCCAAGGGCCTCAAGCGTGGCCGTTGGGAAGAACTCGAAGACAACGAAGTGCGTGGTCTCCTGGCATCGGTTGGACTGAAGGCGCCGGCCGAAGAGCGGGGCGCGCGCAGTGCTGCACCGCGCATTCAGCCCGATCCGCTGCAAACGTCGATGGGCATCATCACGCGTGAGCCAGTGCTCAGTTCGCATGGCCGATTCGCCCAGACGACGCCTGCACGCGGCGGCCCCGGCGGGCAGGGTGGCCGGCGCGGCGCCCCCGGCGGTTTCGGTGGGGGTTCCAGTTCCGGTGGCGGTTATGCAGGCAACGGCGGCAGCAGCGGTTACGGCGCGCGTGGCGGCAATGGCGGCGGCCGGGAAGCAAACGGCAATCGTGCGGGCGGCGAAGCGAATGGCAACCGCGCGATCCCGCGTCCAGGCGGCTCCGCTGGCGGTCCGCGTGGCAGTCGTCCGCCCGGTTCGCCTGCCATGGGTAGTGGCAATGGCGCAGGCGGACGCTCGGCAAGCGGGGGCAAGCGCCCCGGCCAAGGTGGTCGTCAAGGTCCGGCTGGCGCTGGCGCGCAAGGTAATGGCGGTAACGCGGGCGGCGCAGGCCGCGGCGGCGCTCGCCCGGCACCGCGCAACCGGACGCGCGGACGCTAAGAGCCGGGTGTCGCGCCCGACCGGACACTCGTGTGTTCGGGGGGGGCGGCACACGGTTCGGACAGGCGGGTAGGCATGCGGACAATCGGATCGCGCGCTCGCTCAGTCGTCCATCAAATTCAGCACGATGACTTTAGCCTCGGGAAAGTCCGACAAAAGCGTGATGAATGCCTTCGATTTGCCTTGTAAATGGCCGCCAAATGGCTATATACAGGGCGCATTGGTTGCGTTTATCCCGAAAAATGGCTAAAATCACGAAGTCGCTGGGCATGGTGTTTTGTTTCGCCGCCCGGATGTGATCTCGGTACAGAAGGATGGGCGTTGCGCCCATTTTTTTTTGGCCGTTCGGTTCAGCATCTTGGGGCTACGAAAGTGCGCCAGCTCAAGGCGCGGTCCGCAGGTGTTCGGCGTGGAGCGCGCGAACATCTTGGAGTCTTTCACTGTGCAACTGACGGAAATCATCGAAACCACGGTCTCGGGCCTGGGCTACGAACTTGTCGATATCGAGCGCGCGGGGGGCGGTTTGCTGCGTATTTCCATCGACCAGCCCGCCGGCATCGCGATTGAAGACTGTGAGAAAGTCACACGTCAGCTTCAGTATCTGTTCGAAGTGGAGAATATCGATTACTCACGGCTCGAAGTCGGGTCGCCGGGTCTCGATCGTCCGCTCAAGAAATTGGCGGATTTCGAACGCTTCGCAGGCAGCGAAGTCACTATCACATTGAAGAAGCCGCTGGACGGGCGCAAGTCGTACCGTGGCATTCTGCATGCCCCGGACGGCGAGTCGATCGGTTTGGAATTCGAAGGGAAGGACGGCGGCGCTGCGATGCTCGATTTCACGCTCGCAGACCTCGATAAAGCACGTCTCGTCCCCAAAGTTGACTTTAGGAGCCGCAAACAATGAGTCGCGAAGTTTTGATGCTGGCGGATGCGCTGGCGCGCGAGAAGAACGTCAACAAGGACGTGGTGTACGCAGCGCTCGAAGCAGCGCTTGCTTCGGCAACGAAGAAGCTGTTCGAGGAAGACGTGGATATCCGCGTGGCAATCGACCGCGAAAGCGGCGAGCACGAAACCTTCCGTCGCTGGAAAGTGGTGCCGGACGAAGCCGGCCTGCAGGAACCCGACCAGGAAATCCTGCTGTTCGAAGCGAAGGAAGAAAAGCCCGACGCGCAAATCGATGAATACATCGAGCAACCCATTCCGTCCATCGAGTTCGGCCGGATTGGTGCGCAAGCCGCCAAACAGGTGATTCTTCAGAAGGTTCGCGACGCTGAGCGCGAGCAGATCCTGAACGATTTCCTGGAGCGCGGCGAAAAGATCATGACCGGCGCGGTGAAGCGTCTGGACAAGGGTAATTTCATCGTCGAATCGGGTCGTGTGGAAGCGCTGCTGCGCCGCGACCAGCTGATTCCGAAGGAAAACCTGCGGGTCGGCGACCGTGTTCGCGCCTACATTGCGAAGGTTGACCGTACGGCACGTGGTCCGCAGATCGAACTCTCGCGCACGGCGCCCGAGTTCCTGATGAAGCTGTTTGAAATGGAAGTGCCGGAAATCGAGCAGGGCTTGCTCGAAATCAAGGCGGCCGCGCGCGATCCTGGCGTGCGTGCGAAAATCGGGGTGATTGCTTACGACAAGCGCATCGACCCTATTGGTACCTGCGTCGGGATTCGCGGCTCGCGGGTCCAGGCGGTGAGAAATGAGCTCGGTGGCGAGAACGTCGACATCGTGCTATGGTCAGAGGACCCCGCACAGTTCGTGATCGGCGCGCTCGCGCCGGCTGCCGTACAGTCGATCGTCGTCGATGAAGAGAAACATTCGATGGACGTCGTTGTTGACGAGAACGAACTCGCGGTTGCCATTGGCCGCAGCGGCCAGAACGTGCGTCTTGCCAGCGAATTGACCGGCTGGCAAATCAACATCATGACGCCGGACGAGTCCGCGCTGAAGCAGAACGAAGAGCGTGGCACGTTACGCAGCCTGTTCATGGCGCGACTCGACGTTGACGAAGAAGTGGCCGACATTCTTATCGACGAAGGCTTTACCAGCCTCGAAGAGATCGCGTATGTGCCGCTCAACGAAATGCTCGAAATCGAAGCCTTCGACGAAGACACCGTTCACGAGTTGCGTAACCGCTCCCGTGACGCGCTTCTGACGCAGGCGATCGCGAATGAAGAAAAGGTCGAGGGCGTGGCGCTCGACTTGAAGAGTCTCGAAGGTATGACCGATGAGTTGTACGCGAAGCTTGAAGAACACCAGATCCGGACGCGCGACGAGCTCGCCGAGCTGGCTGTGGATGAACTGGTCGAGATGACCAGTATTGAAGAGGATGCCGCTAAGGCGTTGATCATGAAAGCACGTGAACACTGGTTCCAGTGAGAAATGACCATGGCGCACTGACATATCGCGGCCGTTAGGCCGCATGACCCCGATCAAACAGCAGGGAATTTGTCCTTGCATCAAGAGGAATGAATGGCGAGTAACAACGTAGCCCAATTTGCCGCGGAACTCAAAATGCCTGCGGGCGTCCTGCTCGAGCAGTTGCAGGCGGCTGGCGTCACGAAAGCGAGCGAGGATGACGATTTGTCCGAGACGGACAAGTCGCGCCTGCTCGAACACTTGCGCAAGTCGCACGGTTCCGCCGATGCTGACAAACGCAAGATCACTTTGACCCGCCGGCATACGTCGGAAATCAAACAGTCCGACTCTACGGGTAAAGCTCGCACCATTCAGGTCGAGGTCCGCAAGAAGCGCGTGTTCGTGCAGCGCGATCAGAGCGGTGTTGAACAGGTCGTTGAAGGTGCGAACCACGTCGAAGAAGACGAAGTCGACGAAGCCGAATTGCAGCGTCGCGACGAAGAGGCGCGTCACGCTGCCGAATTGCTCGAGAAAGAAGCGCTGGAGTTGAAGGAACGCCAGGAACGCTTCGAGCGCGAAGAGGCTGAGCGGGTCGCGCGTGAAGCGGCTGCTGAAGCCGAACGTCGCCGTGCCGAGGAAGAAGAGGCGAGACGTGCTGCCGCTCAGGCGGAAGCCGCGGAAATCTCGCGTGCTGCGTCTACAGCGCGTCAGGAATCCCGTACGGAATCGAAGGCGGAACAAGTCGCTAGCGAACCGGTGAAGGCCGAAGTTGCCGCACCGCAAGTCGACGAGAAGGCGGCTGCAGAGCGTGCCGCTCAACGCGAAGCTGCGAAGAAGGCGGAAGACGCCGCGCGTGCCGCGACCGAAAAGGCGCGTGCCGAGCACGACCAGATCGCGAAACGCCGGGCAGCGGCTGAAGCCGAAGCGCGTGCTATTCGCGAAATGATGAACACACCGCGTAAGGCTCAACAGGCGAAACCGCCTGAGCCGGCGCCTGCCGTCGTGGCTGCTGCCGCGGCTGCGGCTGCCGCCGCCAAGGTGGCGGAAGGCGCGAAGGCTGCGGAAGCCAAGGGCACGCTGCACAAGCCAGCACGGCCGGAAGGTTCGGCTCCGGCACGTCCGGCAGTCGCGAAGAAGCCGGCTGCAGGCGCACCGGCGGCGACCACGCCGTCGTTGGGACCGGACAAGAAGAAGGCCGGTGGCAAGAGCAGCTGGCAGGACGATGCAGCCAAGCGCCGCGGTATCAAGACGCGTGGCGACACCAGCGGTGGTGTGGATCGCGGCTGGCGCGGCGGCCCGAAGGGTCGTGGCAAGCATCAGGATCAGACGAACTTCCAGGCGCCGACGGAACCGGTGGTGCGGGAAGTGCATGTGCCGGAAACCGTGTCGGTGGCGGACCTGGCGCACAAGATGTCGGTGAAGGCTTCGGAAGTCATCAAGGTGATGATGAAGCTGGGCCAGATGGTCACGATCAACCAGGTGCTGGACCAGGAAACGGCGATGATTGTCGTCGAAGAACTGGGTCACAGCGCGGTTGCGGCCAAGCTGGACGATCCGGAAGCCATGCTGGTCGAAGGCGAAACGACGGAAGAAGTGGGCGAACGCCTGCCGCGTCCGCCGGTGGTCACGGTCATGGGTCACGTCGACCACGGCAAGACTTCGCTGCTTGATTACATTCGCCGCGCGAAGGTGGCTTCTGGTGAAGCGGGCGGGATTACGCAACACATTGGCGCTTATCACGTGGAAACGCCTCGCGGCGTGATTACGTTCCTGGACACGCCGGGTCACGAGGCCTTCACGGCCATGCGTGCTCGCGGTGCAAAGGCAACGGACATCGTGATTTTGGTGGTTGCAGCGGACGACGGCGTGATGCCGCAAACGAAGGAAGCCATCGCTCACGCGAAGGCGGGTGGCGTGCCTATCGTCGTGGCGATCAACAAGATCGACAAGCCGGGTGCGGCTCCTGAGCGCGTGAAGCAGGAACTGGTTGCTGAAGGCGTCGTGCCGGAAGAATACGGTGGTGATTCGCCGTTCATCGAAGTGTCGGCGAAAACCGGTGTTGGCATCGAAAGCTTGCTGGAAAATCTTTTGCTGCAAGCCGAAGTCATGGAACTGAAGGCGCCGGTCGATGCACCTGCCAAGGGTCTCGTGATTGAAGCGAAGCTCGACAAGGGTAAGGGTCCGGTTGCGACCATCCTGGTGACGTCGGGTACATTGAATCGCGGTGACATCGTGCTGGCGGGTTCGGCTTTTGGCCGCGTCCGGGCCATGCTCGACGAAACCGGCAAGCCGATCAAGTCGGCAGGTCCGTCGATTCCGGTCGAGATTCAAGGTTTGTCGGAAGTGCCGGGCGCAGGCGAAGAAGTCATGGTCCTGCCGGACGAACGCAAGGCGCGTGAAATCGCCCTGTTCCGTCAAGGCAAGTTCCGCGACGTCAAGCTCGCGAAGCAGCAGGCAGCGAAGCTCGAAAACATGCTCGAGTCCATGACGGAAGGCAACGTGCAGAACCTGCCGTTGATCGTCAAGGCCGACGTGCAAGGTTCGCAGGAAGCGCTGGTGCAGTCGCTGGTCAAGCTGTCGACCAACGAAGTGCGCGTGCAGATCGTGCACAGCGCGGTCGGCGCGATCAGCGAGTCGGACGTCAATTTGGCGACGGCATCGAAGGCGGTCATCATCGGCTTCAACACGCGGGCCGATGCTCAGGCGCGTAAGGTGGCGGAGTCGAACGGTATCGACATTCGCTACTACAACATCATCTATGACGCTGTAGATGAAGTTAAGGCGGCCATGTCGGGCATGCTGGCGCCGGAGAAGCGCGAAGTGGTCACCGGTATGATGGAAGTTCGTCAAATCATTCGTGTACCGAAGATCGGCGCGATCGCAGGTTGTATGGTCACCGACGGCGTCGTCAAGCGGAACTCCATGGTTCGCGTGCTGCGCAACAACGTGGTCGTTCACACTGGCGAAATCGATTCGCTCAAGCGCTTCAAGGACGACGCGAAGGAAGTGCGTCAAGGCTTCGAGTGCGGTATCTCGCTGAAGAACTACAACGACATGGTCGAAGGTGACCAGTTCGAGATCTTCGAAGTGACCGAAGTCGCGCGTACGCTATAAAAGATTCACCGCTGGACTCGAGGGCGGAGGGGGCTTCACGCCCGCTCCGCCCTTTTTATTTGCCTGGGCGAAAGTCCCTGAGCGCCCTCCATTGAGTCCGGCGCATACATATTTATGGAAACATCATGGCCAAGAAACGTACTTCACCCAACCGCAATGTGCAGATCGCGGATCAGATCCAACGCGATCTTTCCGAACTGGTGCGCGATGTCAAAGATCCGCGCATTGGCATGGTGACGTTTCAGAGCGTCGAACTGACGCCCGATTACGCGCACGCAAAGGTGTATTTCACGACGCTGACCGGCGATCCGAAGGAAACGGAAGCCGGGTTGAACCACGCAGCCGGGCATTTGCATAACTTGCTATTCAAGCGCCTGCATATTCATACCGTGCCTACCCTGCATTTCCACTACGACCAGACCGTGGTGCGGGCGGTGGAAATGTCGAAGCTGATCGATGAAGCGAATTCCACGCGCGCGAAGGACGACGAAGAAGAGAATAAGGCCGCCGACGAACAAGAAGACAAGACCGACGACGAGAAGGGCGCCTGATCGATGAACGGTTCTACCCGTCCGAAGATTCCGCGTCGCGTGCTCGATGGTGTGTTGCTGCTCGACAAGCCGCTCGGACTGTCGAGCAACGACGCGCTGATTCGTGCCAAGAAAATCTATCTGGCGAAGAAGGCCGGGCATACCGGCACGCTTGATCCGCTAGCGACGGGTCTGCTGCCGCTGTGTTTCGGTGAAGCGACCAAGTTTTCGCAGGATTTGCTCGAAGCCGATAAAACCTACGAAGCGACCATGCGTCTCGGTGTGCGCACGACCACCGGGGATGCCGAAGGCGAAGCGTTGCAAACGCGTGATGTGACCTGTGACGAAGCCGCGATTCACGCTGCCATGGTTCACTTCCGTGGAGACATCGCGCAAGTTCCGCCGATGTATTCCGCGCTCAAACGCGACGGCAAGCCGTTATACGAGTACGCGCGTGCCGGGCAGACAGTTGAGCGCGAAGCGCGCAACGTGACCATCCACGCGCTTGATCTGATCGCGTGTGCGTTGCCCGATGTGACGTTTCGCGTGACGTGTAGCAAAGGCACTTACGTGCGGACGCTTGCTGAGGATATGGGTGAGATGCTGGGATGTGGCGCGCATCTGGTTGCATTGCGCCGCACCGGCGTCGGCGCGTTGACGCTCGAACACGCGGTCACGCTCGACACGCTTGCAGAAGCCGCGCCAGACGAGCGAGACAGTTGGCTGCAGCCGGTGGATGCGTTGTTGTCCACCTTCCCGGCCGTTCATCTCGACGCCGATGCCACGCGTCGTTTCTGCCAAGGGCAGCGGCTGAAGTTATCGGATATTGCGGATGTGCCCGCGACTGCGGACCGCGTTCGCGTCTATGCACTCGATGACCAGCGCTTGCTAGGCGTCGCGCGAGCGGGTGAGGGTGTGTTGGCGCCGGAGCGGCTGGTGGTATCGGCGGCTTGAAGATCGGCCGAAGCAAAAAAACGCCACGAAATTTCGTGGCGTTTTTTATTGGTAGCAACAGAGCTTCAATGCGCCGCCGAAGCCGCGGCCGCTGAATCTCCACCGCCGGATCTCTCCGGTTTCGTGATCCAGATCAACGCGATCAGCGCGACGAATATCCCCGCCGAGATATAGAACAAATCATTCACGCCCAACTGCGCAGCCTGCTGCGTGGCCATGCTGTTGAAGAGTCCATAACCCTGCGACTGGCTGAAGCCGGCCGCGCCAAACTGCTGCATGGAAGCAGTGAAGTTCGGGTTGTACAAATTAGCCTGCTCCACGAGTTGCGCGTGATGAATATTCGACCGATGATCCCACGCAGTCGAAAAAATCGATGTGCCAATCCCGCCGCACATGATCCGCACGAAGTTCGACAACCCCGATGCCGCTGGAATCCGGCTTCCCGGCAGCCCCGACAGCGTGATGGACACGAGCGGGATAAAAAATCCAGCCATGCCAATACCCTGGATCAAGGTGGGCATCATCAGCGAGAAGGTGTCAACGCCTGTGGTGTAGCGCGAGCGCATCCAGAACACGAGCGCGAACACGAGGAACGCCGCGGTCGCAATCTTGCGTGGATCGATGCGTGGCAGGAATTTGCCCACCACCGGCGAGAGCACGACCGCGAACAGGCCGACTGGCGCGAGCACAAGCCCGGCATCGGTCGCGGTATAGCCAATGTCGGTCTGCAACCACAGCGGCAACAGCACGAGATTGCCGAAGTACAGTCCATAACCAATCGCTAGCGCGATCGTCCCACCCGTGAAATTTCTTAGCTTGAAGAGTGACAGGTCGACGACCGGATGTTCCGCCGTCAGCTCCCACACGATAAAAAACGCCAGCGCGATCACGGCGATCAGCGTCAACACCACAATGGTGGTCGAGTTGAACCAGTCGAGATCCTTGCCCTTGTCGAGCATGATCTGCAGCGAGCCGACCCATATCACGAGCAGCCCGAGACCTACCGTATCAATAGGCGCCCTGCGGATGACCGAATCCCGGTCGCGGAAAATCACGAACGTAGCAACGGCCGCGACAATACCCACCGGAATGTTGACGTAGAAAATCCACGGCCAGGAGATGTTGTCCGAGATCCAGCCGCCCAGGATTGGCCCGGCGACCGGCGCGATCAGCGTGGTCATCGACCACATGGAGAGCGCCATGGGCGCTTTCGCTCTTGGATAACTCGCGAGTAGCAAGGTCTGCGAGAGCGGGATCATTGGGCCGGCGACCGCGCCTTGCAACACACGCGCGGCGAGCAGGAAGGGCAGGGTCGGCGCGAGGCCGCACAGCCACGAAGCGAGCACGAACAAGATGATCGACGTCATGAACAGGCGGACCTGTCCGAAGCGCTGCGTGAGCCAACCGGTCAGCGGCACCGAGATTGCGTTGGCGACCGCGAATGACGTGATCACCCACGTGCCCTGATCCGACGATACCCCGAGGTCACCGGAGATCGACGGAATGGACACGTTGGCAATCGACGTATCGAGCACGTTCATGAATACCGCGAGCGAAACCGCGATCGTACCGATCACGAGTTTCGCGCCCTCTAGCGGCGGATGAACGGCGTTTGGTTGAGACATATGACGGTTCCGGGAAAACTTGTGCGAGGACTTACATCAGCTTGGCGAGATCTTGCTTCGTCGCCGGCTGCACGTTGTCCTTCGACGTCTTCTGCGCGCCGCCCGTACCTGTACCCGGGCCCGAACTGCCTTCGTTCGCTTCAATAATCCGGGCGATCTCGGCGTCGGCCTGATCGCCGTACTTGGCGAACACATCGGTCTGGTACACGGTGTTCGGCGCGGTGCCGAGCTGGCCGCCGTTCTCGTTCTTGATCGTGATGTCCACGTTCATCGACAAACCGATGCGCAGCGGATGCTTCTCAAGTTCCTGCGGGTCGAGTCCGATCCGCACCGGCAGACGCTGCACGACCTTGATCCAGTTACCGGTGGCGTTTTGCGCCGGCAGCAACGAGAACGCCGAGCCCGTGCCCGCCGAGAAGCCGATCACCTTGCCGTGGAACACAACGCCGGAGCCATACACGTCAGCGGTGAGTTCAACCGGTTGACCAATGCGCATATGCGTGAGCTGCACTTCCTTGAAGTTGGCGTCGACCCATACGCCGTTCAGCGGCACGATTGCCATCAGCGGATTACCCGGCGATACGCGTTGGCCGACCTGCACCGAACGCTTCGCGACATAACCCGTCACCGGCGCCGGCATGGTGTTGCGTGCGTAGTTGATGTACGAATCGCGGACCTTCGCGGCAGCGGCGAGTACGTTCGGATGGCTGGCGATGGTCGTGTTCGAGGTCAGCGAACGGTTCGACTGCAATTCCTGCTGGGCCGCATTAAGCGATGCTTGCGCGCCGCGCACAGCGTCCTTGGCGTGCGAAATTTCTTCGCCCGAGACCGCGCCCGTCTGGGCAATCGTCATGCGGCGACGCAAGTCGTCCTGCGCACGCGAGAGATCCGACTGACGCAGCGCGACTTGCGCCGCGTACTGGTTGTCGTTGACGAACAGCGTGCGGACCTGGCGCACCGTCTGCGCGAGATTCGCTTCGGCCGAATCAAGCGCGACCTTGGAGTCGGCGGGATCGAGCACGACGAGCGGATCGCCCATCTTCACGGTTTGCGTGTCGTCGGCGTTCACCGAGATCACCGTGCCGACCACCTGCGGCGTGATCTGCACGATGTTGCCGTTCACGTAGGCGTCATCGGTGCTTTCGTGAAAACGCGCGATCAGGAAGTAGTACAGCCCGTAAGCGATAGCCGCGATGATCACGACCAGCACGATCAGGCTCATCAGCACCCGGCGCTTGGTGTTATTGGTTTTAGGCGCCGGCGCTGCTGCGGCGTTTTGTTGAGGGTCGCTCATGAATGGCTCCGATTTCTCTGTCTTGGGTTGCTGCTAGTCGATTCAGTTTGCTGTCTTGGACGCGGCCGACGCGGTCTGCGACGGTGCGCTCTTCGACGTTTGCCCGTCGATGGCCAGGTTCGTATCCGCCGCGTCAAAACCACCGCCCAGCGCCTTGATAAGACCGAATTGCAGGTCACGGCGCTTCATGCGCAGATTCGTTACGGTCTGCTCGTTCGCCAACCGGTTCTGATCGGCGGTAAGCACTTGCAGTTGCTGCGATAAACCGGCTTTGTAGCGAATCACGGCGAGCTGATACGCGTGCGTCGAGGCGTCGAGGGCGCGCGCGGCATCGCTCGTTTGCTGATCCACCGAACGAATCGACGCGATCTGCGTGGCGACGTCGTTGAGCGCGTTGATCAGCGTCTGGTTGTAGTTGGCTACGTCCAGGTCAAAGTCTGCGTAACGGCCCTTCAACTGCGAGCGCAATGCGCCGGCGTCGAAGATCGGCAAGTGTATGGCTGGCCCCGCGTTGAACTGACGGCTGCCAAAGTTGATAAAGCGGCTCCACCCGAACGCATCGAAACCTGCCGCCGCCGACAAATTGATGTCGGGGAAAAACTCGGCCTTCGCTTCCTTGACGTTCGATGTCGCTGCTTCGACTTGCCAGCGGGCCGCGACGATATCCGGACGGCGCGAAATCAGATCCGCGGGCACGTTGTCAGGCAGCGTGACCGCGATCTTCGTATTGAGCACCGGCGTGGCGATCTTCAAGCCCCGATCCGGACCCTGGCCGAGCAATGCGCCCAACTGATAACGCGTGGTCGTGATCTGGCCGTCGAGTTCGGACAGGTTCGTCTGGCTCGTCGCGATATTGCCTTCGGCGGTGCGGCTTTCCACGTTTGTGTCGAGCCCTGCCAGCACGCGGCCGTTCGTGATCCGTCCGATGTCCGTCCGGTTCGCGATCTCGCGCTGGGCCACGTCGCGCAGTTCGTAGAGCAGGGCGAGCTGGTTATAGGTCTGCGCAACGGACGCGGCCAGCGTCACGCGGGCCTGCTGCATGTCGGCCTCTGCGGCCTTCTGCTGCGAGACCGCCTGATCCAGCCGCGCGCGATTCTTGCCCCACAGGTCGAGATCCCACGACGCGCTTACGAGCGCATTGTTTTCGCTATACCACGAGCCGCCGTACGGAGGCGGGTAGAGCGCGTTGCCGGAGTACAGCTCGCGCGACCACGAATACGAGCCGTTCACCTTCGGATAAAGGCTAGAGCGTGAAGACTCAATATAGGACGATGCCTTCGCAATGCGCGCTTGTGCCTGCGCAATCGAAGGACTGCCGGCCAGCGCTTCGTCGATCAATTGCGGCAATTGCGGATCGCCGAACTGCTTCGCCCAGTCGAGCGACGGCCACTGGCCGCCTTGCGAAGGCAGGCTTTGCGCGGCTTGCAGCGCATCGCTTTGCGGCTGGGCGATTTGCTTGTCGCTTTTAATGCCGGCGTAGTTCGCGCAACCGCCAAGGACAAACGCTGCCACGGCGGCAGCCAGGGCGCTGCGCGCAGCGACGGGCGCGGACGAACAAAAGAGTTTCATCGCTCGGCTCTTTGATAGGGAGTGTAAAGATGGACGCTGCAACTAATTTCTTTCATTTTTATTACGATGCCAGCCGCACAACGGGAAAGCGCTGTCATTCCATGGGCATCATTTAGCGGTGCGCGACGTGTCATCAATAGGAGGGTTTAGTAGCGCATTTTTCCTGCATGCCGAGCAGCGCTGCAGACATGGGGTCGCCCGAGTTCAACAGGATCCGGCGCAGCATGCTTTTGAGGAAGCCTACTTCCTCTGGCGTAAAGCCGCTTAACAGCTTGTCGAGCACCTTCGTAAAGATTGCCGGAATCTGTCCGGCCAGTGCACGGCCTTCTTCAGTTAGCGCCAGTCGGACGACCCGCCGGTCTTCCTCGCTGCGCAAGCGCGTAATGAGTCCACGCTTTTCCAGGCGGTCGATCAGGCGGGTCACGGCGCTCGCGTCAATCCCGTATTCGCGCGCCAGATCGGCGGCGGCGAGGCTCCTTCCGCTTGCCAGCATGAACATGATGCTGGCTTGCGTGCTGGTAATGCCGAGATCGGCCATTGTGTGTTGCGTGACGCTGTTCCACAAAGTCGAGCGGACGCGGCTAAGCAGGTAACCAACGCTTTCGCTGAGTTCGTAATTCGCAATTTCGGGAACCGGCTGGGGGGCGTCGCTCATGGATTCTCGTGCGCTTGCAATAATTGACTAAGCAAGATTATAGAATCACATAGTTGACGCGACAAGTACTTCGACGTGCATGTTAAGAATCTTCTTAATTTGATGTCGTTGATGCGGTTGTTGTTATTTTGAGATTCGCAGGAAGCCCGCTAAGGCCTGACAGCAGGCGTTGACGCCGGTTTTCGGCTGTCTTGAAATAGGCAGGCGGTTCCGGGTTATGTCCTATTGCACGATGGGGAGGAAGAGGACACGCCGGCGTGTTACACTCTCGGGTTCCCATCGCGCCGAGTGCGGGGGGCGTGGAGGTTTCTTACTGAGTCGACTTTTTAAGTTGGCCTTTGAGCTGACCCCGCGGCCTGCTGCTTGCACCCACCCACGGCGCTCAACTGTATGTACAAGCTCCTCAGCCTCCTATGACTCGCGCCCTCCGCAATATCGCCATCATCGCCCACGTCGACCACGGCAAGACTACGCTCGTCGACCAATTGCTCCGCCAGACGGCCACGTTCCGAGAGAACCAGGCTGTCGTCGAGCGCGTGATGGACTCGAACGACATCGAAAAGGAACGTGGCATTACGATCCTTTCGAAGAACTGCGCGGTCGAGTATGAAGGCACGCACATCAACATCGTCGACACCCCCGGACACGCCGACTTCGGCGGAGAAGTGGAGCGCGTGCTGTCGATGGTTGACTCGGTGCTGCTGCTGGTGGACGCCGTTGAAGGCCCGATGCCGCAAACGCGCTTCGTGACGAAGAAAGCGTTGGCGCTCGGCCTCAAGCCTATCGTGGTGATCAACAAGGTCGACCGGCCGGGCGCGCGTATCGACTGGGTGATCAACCAGACGTTCGACCTGTTCGACAAGCTGGGCGCCACCGAAGAACAACTTGATTTCCCGATCGTCTACGCATCGGGCCTGAACGGTTATGCCGGGCTGAACCCGGACGTGCGTGAAGGCGACATGCGTCCGCTGTTCGACGCCGTGCTGGAACACGTCCCGGTTCGCCCGGCCGATCCGGAAGCGCCGTTGCAGTTGCAGATCACGTCGCTCGACTTTTCGTCGTATGTTGGCCGTATCGGTATTGGCCGGATCACGCGTGGCCGTATCAAGCCGGGCATGGCTGTTGCCGTGCGTACGGGTCCTGACGGCGCGATCCTGAACCGCAAGATCAATCAGGTTCTGTCGTTCAAGGGCCTCGAGCGCGTGCAGGTCGAAGAAGCCGAAGCCGGCGACATCGTGCTGATCAACGGTATTGAAGAAATTGGCATTGGCGTGACCATTTGCGCCGTGGATACCCCGGAAGCATTGCCCATGATCACCGTGGACGAACCCACGCTGACCATGAACTTCCTGGTGAACTCGTCGCCGCTGGCTGGTCGCGAAGGCAAGTTCGTCACAAGCCGTCAGATCCGCGACCGCCTGTTCAAGGAACTGAACCACAACGTCGCGTTGCGCGTGAATGAAACCGGCGACGAAACCACGTTCGAAGTGATGGGCCGTGGCGAACTGCACCTGACCATTCTTGTGGAAAACATGCGTCGTGAAGGCTACGAACTCGCCGTGTCGCGTCCGCGCGTGGTGATGACGGAAGTCGACGGCGTGAAGCACGAGCCGTACGAAAACCTGACCGTCGACATGGAAGATGCAAACCAGGGCGGCGTAATGGAAGAACTGGGTCGTCGTAAGGGCGAAATGCTCGATATGGCGTCGGACGGCCGCGGCCGTACGCGTCTTGAGTATCGTATTTCGGCGCGCGGCCTGATCGGCTTCCAGTCGGAATTCCTGACGCTCACGCGCGGCACGGGCCTGATGAGCCACACGTTTGATTCGTATCAGCCGGTGAAGGAAGGCGGAGTCGGCGAACGTCGTAACGGCGTGCTGATTTCGCAGGACGACGGCGCGGCTGTTGCGTACGCATTGTGGAAGCTGCAGGATCGCGGCCGCATGTTCGTGTCGCCGGGCGACGCATTGTACGAAGGCATGATCATCGGTATTCACAGCCGCGACAACGATTTGGTCGTGAACCCGATCAAGGGCAAGCAGTTGACCAACGTGCGTTCGTCGGGAACGGACGAAGCGGTGCGCCTCGTGCCGCCGATCCAGATGTCGCTGGAATACGCGGTTGAATTTATCGACGACGACGAACTGGTCGAAGTTACGCCGCAATCCATCCGTCTGCGTAAGCGTTACCTGAAGGAACACGAGCGTCGCAGCGCCAGCCGTAAGGGCGCAGTGGACTGATTTGCGCGAGTATTTGCGTGACGAATTGACGTTCGAGAAAGCCGCCTTCGGGCGGCTTTTTTATTGCAACAAAGCGTCCCATTAGCGTTGAATCAGATGCGTCCCTTATTCGCGAAAGGTCCCCGAAAGCCCGCTGGATAAGCATCCCGGCTGCGACCATCAGCGCGTCGACGTATTGATCTGTGCTATGCTAGAGAAAGTATTGCCAGTTTTAGGTCCTTCCAAGCAGACTTGATTCGCGCAATCCGCTAAACGGTCAGGCCGTGTTGCGGAAGGTTGAGTAACCCGCTATTTCTCGAGAAACTCGAAGAAAGGTGAGCGTAAAAATGATGAAGAATTCCCAGCTGAACTCCTATTTGTTCGGCGGTAATGCCCCGTATGTGGAAGAACAGTACGAGGCATATCTCGATAATCCCGCGTCAGTGCCCGAGACCTGGCGTACCTATTTCGATGCGTTGCAGAACGTGCCTGCATCGGATGGGACGAATCACAACGACGTGGCCCATGGCCCGATCGTCGAATCGTTCGCGCAACGCGCGAAATCGAACGGCTTCGTGCCGCGCGAAAGCAGTGGTGATCTGGCAACCGCGCGCAAGCAGGTCTACGTCCAGTCGCTGATTGGAGCCTACCGTTTCCTCGGCTCCCAGTGGGCCAACCTCGATCCGCTGAAGCGCCGCGAGCGCCCGGCCATTCCTGAGCTCGAACCCGCGTTCTACGACTTCACCGAAGCCGACATGGATCAGATGTTCCATGCACAGAACCTGTATTTCGGTTTCGAACAGGCATCGCTGCGCGAGATCGTGAAGGCATTGCGTGACACGTACTGCGGCACGATCGGCGCCGAGTTCATGTACATCAGCGATCCGGAACAGAAGCGCTGGTGGAAAGAAAAGCTCGAATCGATCCGCTCCACCCCGAATTTCTCCCCCGACAAGAAAAAGCACGTTCTTCAGCGCCTGACGGCAGCCGAAGGGCTTGAGCGTTTTCTGCACACGAAGTACGTTGGCCAGAAGCGCTTCTCGCTGGAAGGCGGCGAAAGCTTCATCGCGTCAATGGACGAAGTCGTGCGCCACGCTGGTGCGGCCGGCGTGCAGGAAATCATCATCGGCATGGCTCACCGCGGACGTCTGAACGTTCTAGTGAACACGCTGGGCAAGATGCCGGCTGACCTGTTCGCCGAATTCGAAGGCAAGCACGTCGATGACCTGCCGGCCGGTGACGTGAAGTATCACAAGGGTTTCTCGTCGGACGTTTCAACCGACGGCGGCCCGGTGCATTTGTCGCTCGCGTTCAACCCGTCGCACCTTGAAATCGTGAACCCGGTGGTCGAAGGGTCGGCGAAGGCACGTATGGATCGTCGCGGCGACGTCGATGGCCTCCAAGTGCTGCCGGTCCAGATTCACGGCGACGCGGCGTTTGCCGGTCAGGGCGTGGTCATGGAAACGCTGAACCTCGCGCAAACGCGTGGTTACGGCACGCACGGCACGCTGCATATCGTCATCAACAACCAGATCGGCTTTACAACGTCCGACCCGCGTGATGCGCGCTCGACGCTGTATTGCTCGGACGTGGCGAAGATGATCGAAGCGCCAGTGCTGCACGTGAACGGCGACGATCCGGAAGCGGTCGTGCTGTGCACGCAGCTGGCTATCGACTTCCGCATGCAGTTCCACAAGGACGTGGTTGTCGACATCATCTGTTTCCGCAAGTTGGGTCACAACGAGCAGGACACGCCGGCGGTCACGCAGCCGCTGATGTACAAGACGATTGCGAAGCATCCGGGTACGCGCGCGCTGTATGCTGAAAAGCTGGTGCAGCAAGGCGTGCTCACGGCTGAAGACGCTGATGGTTACGTGAAGGCGTACCGCCAGGCAATGGACGATGGTCATCACACGGTCGACCCGGTGCTCTCGAACTACAAGAGCAAGTACGCGGTGGACTGGGTTCCGTTCCTGAACCGCAAATGGACCGATGCCGCTGACACAGCCGTTCCTTTGGCCGAACTGAAGCGTCTCGCCGACCGTATCACCACGGTTCCCGATAACTTCAAGGTGCATCCGCTCGTCGAGCGCGTGATCAACGATCGTCGCGCAATGGGCCGGGGCGAAGCGAAGCTCGACTGGGGCATGGGCGAGCATCTGGCATACGCGTCGCTGGTGGCGTCGGGTTATGCGGTGCGTCTCACGGGCCAGGATTCGGGCCGTGGCACGTTCACGCACCGTCACGCCGTGCTGCACGATCAGAACCGCGAGCGCTGGAACGACGGCACGTACATTCCGCTGCAGAACATTGCTGAAGGTCAGGCGAAGTTCACCGTGATCGACTCAGTGTTGTCGGAAGAAGCGGTGCTTGGCTTCGAGTACGGCTATTCGACCGCAGAACCGAACACGCTGGTTGCGTGGGAAGCGCAATTCGGTGACTTCGTGAACGGCGCGCAAGTCGTGATCGACCAGTTCATCTCGTCGGGCGAAGTGAAGTGGGGCCGTGTTTCGGGTCTCACCATGCTGCTGCCGCACGGTTATGAAGGCCAAGGTCCGGAGCACTCGTCGGCACGTATCGAACGGTTCCTGCAACTTTGTGCTGACCACAACATGCAAGTGGTCCAGCCGACCACGCCGGCGCAGATTTTCCATCTGTTGCGCCGTCAGATGATCCGTTTGTTCAGGAAGCCTCTGATTGTCGCTACGCCGAAGTCGCTGCTTCGTCACAAAGAAGCGGTGTCGGATCTTTCGGAACTGGCGAAGGGTTCGTTCCAGCCGATCATCGGCGAAGTGGATGGCACGGTTGAGTCGAAGAAGGTCAAGCGTGTGATCGTGTGTTCGGGTCGCGTTTATTACGACCTCATCGCGCATCGCCGTGAAGCGAAGGCGAACGACGTCGCGATCATCCGTATCGAGCAGTTGTATCCGTTCGCCCACAAGCAGTTCGACGCGGAAATCAAGAAATACGAAAACGCGAACGAAGTGGTCTGGGTACAGGACGAGCCGCAGAACCAGGGCGCCTGGTTCTACGTCGAGCATCATCTGCGTGAAGGCATGCGTGAAGGACAGAAGCTGGCCTACAGCGGCCGTCCGGCATCGGCATCCCCGGCAGTCGGCTATTACGCGAAACACTACGAGCAGCTGAAGGCGCTGATCGAAGGCGCGTTTGGCCGGTTGAAGGGCGCGCAGACGATCTCGAAATAAACGGCTGTGACCGGGGAGTGCCGCTGTTGGCGCCTCCCCGGTTTTTCATGCGCTGTCCTGTGATTCGAGTTTCGATTTTGAACGTGGAATGCACAAGCAGCGCTCGCGATTGGTAAGACCCGTTAGACGCGCGCTGCATTTACACGCTCTGGTCACCCAAGAATTGACGGCGTCGAACTCTCTTAAGAATTGACGTTGTACCCAGATACATTCAGGAAAAAACATAATGTCTATCGTAGAAGTCAAGGTTCCCCAGCTCTCTGAGTCCGTGTCCGAAGGCACTTTGCTGACGTGGAAGAAGAAGCCGGGCGAAGCAATTGCCATCGACGAAATTCTCGTCGAAGTCGAAACGGATAAGGTCGTGCTGGAAGTGCCGGCACCGGCTGCAGGCGTGCTGGCGCAAGTGATCAAGCATGACGGCGATATAGTGACGGCCGAAGAATTGATCGCGACGATCGACACGGAAGCAAAGGCCGGTGCAGCACCGGTTGCCGCCGCCGCAGGCGCCGCCGAAGTGCAACCCGCATTGGCTGCTGCGCAACCGCAACAGGAAGCCGCACCCGCAACGGCTGCCGCTTCGAACACCTCTGCATCTCCCTCCGCCGCCAAGATCCTGGCTGAGAAGAATGTCTCGAGCGACCAGATTTCGGGCTCGGGCCGCGATGGCCGTGTCACGAAGGGCGACGCGCTGGCTGCCACGCAAGGCGCGCCGGCGGTGTCCGCTTCGGTTTCCGCGCCTGCTGCCAAGGCTCCTGCTCCTGCCAAGGCCGCACGTCCGTCCCTGCCGGACGTGAAGGCGCCGGGTGCTGATCAATGGCTGAAGGATCGTCCGGAACAACGCGTTCCAATGTCGCGTCTGCGCGCGCGTATTGCCGAGCGTCTGCTTGAGTCGCAGCAAACCAACGCCATCCTGACCACGTTCAACGAAGTGAACATGGCGCCGGTGATGGACCTGCGCAACAAGTACAAGGACAAGTTCGAGAAGGAACATGGCGTGAAGCTTGGCTTCATGTCTTTCTTCGTAAAGGCTGCCGTCCATGCACTGAAGAAGTACCCGCTGGTGAACGCATCGATTGACGGTAACGACATTGTCTATCACGGTTACTTCGATATCGGTATTGCCGTCGGTTCGCCGCGTGGTCTCGTGGTGCCGATCGTTCGCAATGCGGATCAATTGAGCCTGGCCGACATCGAGAAGAAGATTGCTGAATACGGCGTGAAAGCACGCGACGGCAAGCTGTCGATCGAAGAAATGACCGGCGGTACGTTCTCGATTTCGAACGGCGGTGTGTTCGGTTCCATGTTGTCCACGCCGATTATCAACCCGCCGCAGTCGGCCATTCTTGGTGTGCACGCTACGAAGGAACGCGCGGTGGTCGAGAACGGCCAGATCGTGATCCGTCCGATGAACTATCTGGCGCTGTCGTACGACCACCGGATCATCGACGGCCGCGAAGCCGTGTTGTCGCTTGTCGCGATGAAGGATGCGCTGGAAGATCCGGCTCGCTTGCTGCTGGACTTGTAAGCCCTGCGTTGGCCCTTTAAATCTGGCAGTAGAACGTTATTTGGAAGTCATGGCGCGTTTGGTAGACCCGGACGCGCCATGTATCCAACAAGAGAAGGATAGTCATGTCCAAAGAATTTGATGTCGTCGTGATTGGTGCAGGCCCTGGCGGTTACATCGCGGCAATTCGTGCAGCGCAACTCGGCAAATCGGTTGCGTGTATTGAAAGCTGGAAGAACCCGGCCGGTAACCTGAAGCTCGGCGGCACGTGTCTTAACGTGGGCTGCATTCCGTCGAAGGCGCTGCTGGCTTCGTCGGAAGAATTTGAAAACGTTTTGCATCACCTCGGCGACCACGGTATCAACGTGGGCGATGTAAAGCTCGATCTCACGAAGATGCTTGCCCGCAAGGAAGGCATTGTCGAGAAGATGACGAAGGGGATCGAGTTCCTGTTCCGCAAGAACAAGATCACGTGGCTGAAGGGTCATGGCAAGTTCACCGGCAAGACGGACGCCGGCGTGCAGATCGAAGTGAGCGGCGAAGCAGAAGCCGAAACGGTGACGGCGAAGAACGTGATCATCGCGACGGGATCGAAGGCGCGGCATCTGCCGGGCATTCCGGTCGACAACAAGATTGTGGCGGACAATGAAGGTGCGCTGTCGTTCGACGCCGTGCCGAAGAAGCTCGCCGTGATCGGCGCCGGCGTGATCGGGCTGGAACTGGGTTCGGTGTGGCGTCGTTTGGGCGCGGACGTGACGGTGCTCGAAGCGTTGCCCGCGTTCCTCGGCGCGTGCGATGACTCGTTGGCGAAAGAAGCCGCGAAGCAATTCAAGAAGCAAGGTCTCGACATTCACCTCGGCGTGAAGATCGGCGAAGTGAAGACGACGGATTCGAGCGTCTCGGTGGCCTACACGGACAAGGACGGCAACGCGCAGACGCTGGACGCGGACCGCTTGATCGTGTCGATCGGCCGCGTGCCGAACACGGACAACCTTGGTCTGGAAGCCATCGGCCTGAAGACGGACGAACGCGGTTTTGTTCCTGTGAATGACCACTGCGCGACCAGCGTGCCGAACGTGTACGCGATCGGCGACGTGGTGCGTGGCCCGATGCTCGCGCACAAGGCAGAAGACGAAGGTGTGCTGGTGGCCGAGATTATCGATGGTCAGAAGCCGCATATCGACTACAACTGCATTCCGTGGGTGATCTACACCGAACCGGAAATTGCGTGGGTCGGCAAGACGGAGCAGCAGTTGAAGGCTGAAGGCCGCGAGATCAAGACCGGCCAGTTCCCGATGATGGCGAACGGCCGCGCGCTGGGCATTGGCAAGGCAGACGGTTTCGTGAAGATGATCGCGGACGCGAAGACCGACGAACTGCTCGGTTGTCACATCATTGCGGCGAACGCGTCGGACCTGATTGCCGAAGCCGTGGTGGCGATGGAGTTCAAGGCGGCATCGGAAGATATTGGCCGGATCTGCCATCCGCACCCGTCGTTGTCCGAAGTGATGCGCGAAGCTGCGCTCGCCGTCGACAAGCGCGCGCTCAATATGTAACTGCAGCATTGTTTTGAGCAGCAAGACGAAGGCGGGCGGGAGTTTTCCCGCTCGCCTTTGTTTTATCGACGGCCTTTAGCTTCTTTAGCGTCTTTAGCTCATCTGGCTTATCAGGGCACCCAGACTCTCGCACCATGAACGTCAACGAATACTACGAAAACGAACTGCAGACGCGGGGTTATCAGTCGGACGCAGCGCAGCTGGCGGCGGTCGAACGCTTGCAGCGTTGCTACGACGAGTGGGTCGCTTACAAGGCGCGCCGCTCGAATGCGTTCAAGAAGCTGATTGTGCACCCGGAGTTACCGCGTGGCGTCTATATGTGGGGTGGGGTGGGGCGCGGCAAGAGCTTCCTGATGGACAGCTTCTTCGCGGTCGTGCCGGTGCAGCGCAAGACACGCCTGCATTTCCATGAGTTCATGCGCGAGGTGCATCGCGAGCTGGAAGAGCTGAAGGGCATGGCCGATCCGCTCGATGAACTCGCGCGACGCGTGGCGAAGCGTTACCGGTTGATCTGTTTCGACGAGTTCCATATCTCGGATATTGCTGACGCCATGATTCTTTACCGGTTGCTCGACCGGTTGTTTGGCGCCGGCGTGCAGTTCGTGATGACGTCCAACTACGACCCTGATTTGTTGTATCCCGATGGTTTGCATCGCGACCGGCTGCTGCCTGCCATTGAGCTGATCAAGTCGAAGCTGGACGTGATCAATGTCGATGCTGGCACGGATTATCGTAAGCGTACTTTGTCGCAGGTAACTGCGTATCACACGCCGCTAGGCGCCGCCGCCGACAAAGCGCTGCGTGCCGACTTCGCGAAGCTTGCCGCGGTGCCGGACGAAAGCCCGATTCTGCGGATCGAGAAGCGCGAACTCAAGGCACTGCGCAAAGCCGACGGCGTGGTCTGGTTCGACTTCGCCACGCTCTGCGGCGGCCCGCGTTCGCAGAACGATTACCTGGAACTGGCGAGCCGATTCCATGCGGTGATTCTCTCCGAAGTACCGAAGATGTCGCCGCGCAATGCATCGGAGGCGCGTCGTTTTACGTGGCTGATCGACGTGTTCTATGACCACAAGGTGAAGCTGCTGATGTCGGCAGAGGTGCCCGCTGAAGAGCTGTATGTGGAAGGGCCGATGGCCAACGAGTTTGCGCGCACGGTGTCGCGGATCACGGAGATGCAGTCAAAGGAATATCTGGAGTCGGAGCGCCGGCTGGTGGATACCTCGCTGACCTGAAGCAGCGTTGGCCGAACGGCCGAGTTGACAATGCGAGACTCATAATTTCGCTGCGAGCTTACTGCCGTAAGGCTCTCAACCGTATTTCAAGATTCGGACATGTCTGATACCGGGGTGTCGGAGCGATCGGTATCTTCTAATCACTTACTTGTGATTGGAGAAAACCATGAAGCCTTACCGCGATATGTCCGACGAAGAATGGCAAATGGTGGCGCCTTTGCTGCCCGAGTTGCGGCCTCGTTCCGAGTTGCGCGGGCGGCCGCTCGCCAACACCCGCGCGGTACTCAACGGCGTGCTGTGGGTCATGTACAGCGGTGCTTCATGGTCAACATTGCCGCGCAAATACCCGTCGTATCAGACATGTCACCGGCGCTTCAAGGCATGGCATGACTCCGGTGTGCTCGCGCGTGTAATGCAGCAATTGTTCGGCGGGGCGAGTGAAGGTTTGTACTCGTTGATGACCTCGCGCATGCGAGTGCCAACAGAGTTGCCCGAGGGACTTGGCGGTCATGCGGTTGCTATCGAAATGCATGGCGACGCGCGGCCAGTGCTCCTGCCGCAGGTTCCGCTTACGCCGGCTGGCCCGGTTGAATACGTGCGCGGCGGTGTGCGTCACGCGGCTTGACGATCTGGAGAAGAGCGGGCAAAAATCAGGAAAAGCTCGCTCGAATACAAAAACCCGGCTGGAGACCTTGAGTGTCCAGCCGGGTTTTCTTTTGCGTCACGCACTCGGGGCTTTTGGACGCAGCGTTCTTACTGCTGCCGAATCCAGGTTTGCGAACGTCCGAGCAGCGAAAAGCCAATATATCCACGTACCACGAGTTTCTGTCCGCCGTCGTCCAGGTGCATCTTGCATTTGTATAGCTTGCCGTTCTCGGGGTCGAGGATCTGGCCGCCGTCCCACGTGTCGCCATCGGCTTTCATGCCGTTGATGATGGTCATGCCTTTCATCAACTGATCCTTGCGTGAATCCGTGCAGGCCGTGCAGCGACGGTTCGGATCGTCATTGCTGCCGAGTCCGGTGAGGATCTTGCCGGTGAGCGTGCCGTCGCCATCCTGGACAATTTGCACGAGCGCCTTGGGCTGACCGGTCTTGTCGTCGATGGTTTGCCACAGTCCCGTAGGCGATGCCGCCTGCGCCATGCTGGTCGCGGCCGAGGCGAGTAGTGCGCCGGCAAGCAGGATGCGTCCGACATGCCGATGCGCGCGTTGGGTAAATCCCGTCATGCTTCCTCCTTGAGGTAAAACGTCTCTTGATAGTGTGACCATGTTGTCATTATTGCCGGCCTCGCGGGCGCCGCGTGCCGGACAGAATACGACAAAGCATGGAGAGCGTTTTGTACTAACCCTCTAGTTGGGCAAGTCGGTCGCTTGTGGTCTGTTCCATGTCAATTGAATTGGTAGGAGAAGGTCGCGTTGACGCGCGGGCTCCGCGAGCCGTTCCCTTCCACCGGGGCATCGCCAACCGGTTTCGCCAGCGATAAATCCAGGCTGTAGTACTTGGCATCGGAGATCCGAAAGCCCACACCGATGGATGCGAGGCGGCTCGGTTTCGCACCGGCGGCGTGAAGATACGTGTGGGCGTTATCGACGGAAACGTAGGGTGTGAAGGTCTTCATGAACGCCAGTCCTATCGCAAACGGCCGGTTGATTTCCGCCGACGCGGCCCAGCCCGAATCGCCCGATGCTTCTCCCGGCTCGTAACCGAGCGCAAAGCGCTGTCCGCCAAACGCGATCTTCTCCGATGTTGGCAGGGAGTCCGCGCTGTACTGACCGGTTGCTGCAATCGAGGTGCCAATCTTGAACGGCCATTCATCGGTCTGCGAAACCGTAGCGCCCGTGCGCACGAACGTGAGTGACGCCGGGTTGGTCGTGACTACCCCGGGAATGTTGGTGTCAGCCGACTTCGACGCCCCAAGCACATCGAACGCTTTCGCCACGTTCAGGCTCGCACGCCGGACCGTTCCCGTATCCACACCGGTGTAGTCGAGTTGCAACGTCGTCACACGCACCTGCGAACGCTGGCCAAGTTGTGCGCCCGTGATGGTGTTCTTGTAGCGGTCCTCGTCGTGAGATGCATATGCGCCCACTGTGCCAATCAGGCTGCGTGTGTTGCTCAACACGAACGGATACGACGCGGACAAGCCGGCTTTGTCGTTGATGACGGTGCGCTCGACGTAGGAGGGGAGGCCGGGGTTATCGGCAGGATTTCCATAGTAGTGCGATGCATCGACCTTGGCGATGAAGCCGTCGGTGCCTATTGGCAACGAGCCATTGACGTCGAAATAGGTTTGATCGTCGCGGCCCTTCGGCAGCAGTGCGGAGACTCCCAGCGTCTCGCCTTGACCAACCAGGCCGTTTTCCGTCGCGGTGACAATGCCCCGCACGCCGGGATGATTCATGTCGATTCCGGTCGCGATATTGAACGGCTTGCGCTCGACGTTCAGGTCGAGCGTGGTCGCGCCGTTGGTGGTCTGCGGCGGCGCAACGGTCGCCGCGATCTTCACGCCGGGCGTGAGGCCAAGCACATTGACGTAACGCTCGAAGGTTTCTTGCCGCAGCGGCCGGTCGGCGCGAATCCGCTCAGAGATCGCGCGAATGCGTTTTTCGGCGGCGCCGGGATCGCCCTTGATCTTGATATTGGCTACGTAACCTTCGACCACCGTGATGCGGACCACTCCATTTTCGAAGGTCTGCGCGGGCACGAAGGCGAAGGAGAGCGCGTAACCCCGTTCCTTGTAGAGCGCGCTCACGCCGTTCGCCGTTTCCATCAGTTCGCCGACGGTGACGTCCTTGCCCACGAGCGGGGTGAAGCGTTGTGCGACTTCATCGAAGGGAATGGTTTTTACGCCTTCCACCTCGATCTTTTGCGGCGTCAGATGACGCGCAAGCAATTCCTGGATGTGCGGAGTTGGCGGCTGGACATAGATGGTAACCGCCGGCGGTTTTTGCGGTGCGTTCACTTGCGGCAACGCGTCCAGCGGGTTGCCCGCGAGCACGGGTCGCCCGACCTGTCCGCTCGTCTGCGCTTGGGCGGCATGCGTCGCCACCGCCGCAAACAGCAGCGTCCATTGCCATTCTTTGATCTTCACGGTACGGCCCTCGTTAGCTTTTTTCGTGCGAACTGCGGAGGAAGACAGATCGACATGACCCGAGGTCCTGCTGCGTTCGTCATCGTTTGATGCTGGGTGCTGCTTCTGCTGCATATCTCTGTATTACGGCTCTTCGTGGCCATAACCTTTGGCTTTATTCGTTGTTGTTTCAATCTACTTGCGTTGATTCATATTTTGATATGTTGTCCTTGCTGTTTTCACTTGTCTTGGTTTTGTATCAAAACGATATCCGGCCGGATGCGAAACCGGCGCCGAGGGCGGCGCCGGGGAGGACGAGGTGTTACCAGACATTGAAAGGGATCATTGAGGGGTTAGTGGACCCTTACCTCCGCGTCGCGGGGACGTAACGAAAGGATGCTTCAAACCGTGAGCCGGGACCTGGGGCGGTCCGGTTCACGGACCCGGTGGCCTCGGGGAAATCGCTCCAGGCGAAAGCCCCGAGGCCCAAGCGTTGCGGCAGCGTCTATATCACTTGTTATGCGCACCGAGCAGGCCGCCCAGCAGCGATGTCACGCCGCCCAGCGGGTTGCCCGGCGAGCTGCTGCCCGCACCGTTGCCTGTGGTGCTCGAGAGGCCCACCCCAACGCCTACGCCGGTAGTGGTCGTCGTCGCACCGCTCGACGGCGTTTTCGTCGTCGTGGTCCCCGCGCCTACGCTTGCTCCTATGCCTGCTCCGGTTACCGACGCGAGCAGCCCGCCAACCGGGTTCGCTGCACCCGTACCTGTGCCCGTACCCGTGCCTGCCGTCGCGCCCGTCAAGCCACCCACAAGGCTCGTCACCGGTGCCAGTGGATTGCCCGCCGATCCTGCCGAACCACCTGATGTCGCGTTGGTCAGCGCACCCGTGGTGGCGCCTACTATGCTGGCTACAGGTGTCGTCGCGCCGGTGGCGACCGCGCCAACCGTGTTCGTCAAATTGCCGAGAAGGCTCGCGATGGGAGCAGTGGGGCCTGCACCCGATGTTGAACCGGCACCGCCTGCGGCACCGGTCAAGCCGCTGACCAGGCTTGCTATGGGAGCCAACGGACCGGCTGCACCCGGTACGGCTCCAAGGCTTGCGACCGTGCTCGTCACGCCGCCGACCAGGTCCTTGGCCGGCGCGAGTGCACCACCTGAGTCGCCGGCGCCGCCGATGCCTGTCAAACCACCCGTCAAGCCACTCACCAGGCCCGTGACGGGAGCGAGGGGGCCACTCGCTCCGCCTGTCCCACCCGTGCCGCCCGTCAGGCCCGAGAGAATTCCTGTGACGGGCGAGAGGGGGTTGGTGCCCGGTGTGCCGTTCACAAGACCGCCGGCTGACGCGAGCGTGCTTCCGGTAGCCGACACAACGCCGCCGAGACCGGTTGCGAGCGGATTGTTGCCGGTTGATGCCACCGTGCTGCCCGTCGACTTCAATACGCCGCCGAGCATGGCGAGGAGATTGTCGGCGGGTGCCCCGAGGCCGGTTGCGGAACCGACGGTCTGCGTGAGCGAGCCAGCCAACGCTGTGATCGGTGTGATCGCCGTGCTGGCCTGCTGCGTGATCTGGCTGACTGCGCCGGTGGAAAGCGTCGTGCCGAGCGCACCGCCGACTTGCGCGACGGCGTTGCCGAGGGTGCCTACCACGCCGCCCAACGGCGTTGTCACCGGAGCAAGCGGGGAGAGCGCGCCGCTGCCAACGCTGCTTACGAGATCGCCAGCACTGCTGACGGTCGCGCCCGCTTGTTGAACCACGTTGCCGGTGCTGGCGAGCGTCGTGCCCACGGGGTTGGCGCTCGAACCAATCTGGCCGAGCCCTTGCGAGACGCCGTTACCTAAGGCATCGACTGCGTCGCCGAGGTGCGAGACGACACCGCCAGCCGCCTGTGTCGTGCCGGGGCTCACGCCGGGAATGTTCGCGTTGCCGACGACCGTGCCCACACTCGCCACTGCATTGCCCACTGCCGAAACAACATTGCCCGCTTCGCCCGCTACAGCTGCAACCGGAGTCGTGACCGACGTGCCACTGCCTGTGCCGCCGCCCGTGCCGCCGCCTGCGACCGTTCCGTCGCCGGTTCCACTTGAGCCTGTTCCCCCCGAGCCCGTTCCGCCGCCGGCCGTGGTGCTCCCGCCGGCGCCGCTGCCGTCACCGGCGCCGCCCGTGCCGCCGCCTGTACCGCCGACGGTCGGTATCCCTCCGGATCCCGAACTGCCCAATTGTTTGCTGGTTGAGCCCGAACCGCCGCAGGCGCCAAGGGTTAGCATGGTTGCGATAGCTGCAGCGAGAAAGGTGACGCGCAATGCGCCACTTTGGATGTGACTGGTCTTCATAACGCCCTCGGATGGTATTTAGTTTTTTGCTTTTCGAACTGCCATCGTCTTATTGCAGGACGCGTGCCATTTTGTACGGAGGAGCACGAACGGTTTGCATGCACAACGGCCTAACCAGACGGAATAAGGCCTGGCATGGCTTTGCCGGAGGTATGAAGGTCTGGTGGAAATGGAGCGAAGCCACGCTGAGGCATCACGTAACGTAACGTGCGGATAAGGGCGTTACGTCTCACTCCGTAACGCGTAACGCATCCGGCTTCGCACTCGACTCCTGATGCGCAAATGGTCATGCGCAATCACGCCGATTGTCTCTCACGTGCATTGCCAGGAATTCATTTGGCGGCAGTGCGAATGATTTCTAATCGGGTGCCGTCGTTGAGTCCGCCGAATGATGCGTATGGTTAATGAGAGAGCGTCCGTTAACTGGATGGTTAGTCGGCCGATCGATTGATTGGTGCGACAAAAATTGACAAATGCGGGTAAGCACTTGAGTACAAACTGATGTTGTGACACAAACCTTACCGATCCAGCGTAACAATCAATGAATTTATTGCGCGTTACCCGTTGATTTCAAGATAGCGTTCAGCTATAAATCGTTTCAGGGATGCATCATTTATCATCCTGACTGATGGAGGCACCATCGATTACACATCTAGAACCTGAGAGAAGCGGCAAATAAAATCGCGCGCAACGACGCGCATCCAGGCATGCGGAGCCAAGTCCACGGGAAAGAGAGAACCCGTGGGCGGCGACCCAGAAAAAATGCCGGATCGTTTGCCACATAGCCATTAAAAAATATCCGAGGGAAGCATCATGTCTAATTTCATCAAGGGCTTCGTCCACGACGAACGCGGTGTCACAGCCATTGAATACGCGATTATTGCCGGCCTTATCGCGGTTGCGCTCGCGGTATCGGTAGGTGACGTTGTCACGAAGCTTCAGACCGTGTTCACGAATATTGTGACCGCGCTCTAGCGGAACGGGCTTCGCGCCGCCTGGCATCAGGCGTCACGTTCTTCTCGCTAGCAATTAACCGCCTAAGCCGGCCTATTCGCCGATATAGCTGGATCACTACGTGTTGTCGCATTAATGCGGCAACACGTAGTGGGTTTGATGCGCGCAGTCGTGACGCCGGGCTTTTCTACCCGATTGCTTTAACGAGCGGTCGGCGGGATCAGTTTGCCTGGCTGAAGCGAGTTCATATCATGATTAACGCCGCGCTATTCGTTAGCTGGGCACTTGCGGTCGTCTTATTCGATTGCCGGCTGCGCCGCATTCCCAATTGGCTCGTTATTGCGGGACTGGCGGTGGCTTGCGTGCTTGCCGCAAGTGGTCATTCGTCATTTCACATCGAGTTACGTGATGCTGCACTCGGTTTCCTGGCCGGGCTCCTTGCGCTGTTGCCGTTCTACCTGATTGGCCTGATGGGCGCCGCCGACGTCAAGGTGTTCGCCACGCTCGGCGCATGGTGCGGCTTTCACGCGTTACCTGCGCTATGGATCGTGGCCAGTATTGCCGCTGGCATTCACGCGCTGTATTTGCTGGCGTCGGTGGCGATTGGGGGGCAGCGCAAGATTGCCGCAAGTCCATTGGAGTCCTTAACAAGTACCGGTGGTTATGTGAACGTTCCTCACGCGCTCACCGGAACCGGTGCCGAACGACCACCTGGATACACCTTCATTGTCGGAGGCCGCCGAGCCACACCGTACGCCGCGTTGCTCGCCGTGTCCGCAATAGGAAGCCTGACGCTGCATGTCTTCGAGACTGCCCGATGACCCGACCCGACTCCGCGCGACCCGCCTCGCCCGACGCCTGCCCGCGCGATCACGCACATTTAGCCGCACATTTAGCCGCACATTTGCTCGCCCATACCAAGCCGCTCAACGCTCGACGCCGGGCGCAGCGCGGCACCATGGCGGTGGAATTCGCCATTGTGTTTCCGCTTTTCTTCCTCGTGTTCTACGCGATCGTCACCTACAGCATGGTCTTCGTCGCGCAGCAATCGCTCACGTTGGCTGCATCGGAGGGGGCACGTGCGGCGCTGCGTTACCAGCCAGGCGCGACCAGCGCAGCCAGCGCGCTCGCGCTGCGCGCGAGCGCGGCTTGCGCCACGGCGACAGGTCTCGTGAACTGGCTCGCGGGCAGCGCTCCGTGCACTGCGACGTATGCTGCGTGCAGCTTTGACGCCACGATGCAATGCGTGAGCGTCGCCCTCAACTACAACTACGCAAGCCGGCCGCTGGTGCCTTCACTGCCTTTGATCGGGCTGCCGGTGCCAGCAAGTCTCACTGCAAGTGCGATGGTGCAACTGAACCCGGAGAACCTGTTTTAAGCGTTGTTCACGCCTGAAACGACCAAGACGATCATGGCTAACATTACTCGCATCCTTGCTGTCTCCTTGATCGTACTTGCCGTGCTGCTTGGCATTTTTGCGTGGTCGATCTCACGTCGTCCTCCCGCGCCGGTACCGCAAATCGTGCAGGGTCAGGCAAGTTTTCCGGTGGTCGTCGCTACACGCGACCTACCTGCCGGCAAACCGATCGACGCCGATGCCATGAGCTTGCGGATGGTGCCATCGCGTGGAGCCGGCGAGTTCGCCGATGCCACCGGGCTTGTCGGGCGCGTGCCGCTCGTTGCGATTGCCGCAAATACGCCGCTCTCCGCGGCCAACCTCACTACCGGACTCGCCGACGCGATCGCGCCTGGCGAAAGAGCTGTCGCAGTGCGGGTGGACGAGGGCAATGCCGTGGGCAACCGGGTGCGGCCCGGCAATTTCGTCGATGTATTTTTCATGCTCAAGCGCGATATGCCCGCCGGCCCGGGGACGGAGGCGGAGGTGGACGCGACGCAAGCGCGCCTGTTGTTATCAAGGGTACGTGTGCTCAGTTTCGGCGATGCGACCCTTCCCGGCACGTCGGACGCAGTCGACGCTGCGGCCAACGCGGCTAACGCGGCCAACGCGGCCAATGCCCCGCGCAGTGCGGGTGCGCGTACGGCGGTGCTCGCCGTGCGCACTGCGGATATCGACGCACTCACGCTCGCCGAAGGCGCGGGCCGTCTGGTGCTGGCGCTGCGCAATCCCGCCGATACGGACACAGCCGAACCGCTTGCCATGGCACCACTACTTATGTCGATAAGGATACCGAATGAAGGTGCGTCGCGTGCAGCTGCCGGTCTGTCGCTGGAGGCGCTGGCGGGTGTCCATGGCGAGCGCCCGGCGCGCCCGCCCGCCATGCCGCCGTTGCCTGCCGCGCCTGCGGCACGTGCACCGCGTGTCCAGACGGTGTCGAATGATCTTGAGCTGATTCGGGGTGCTCGTAGGGAAAAAGTGGCGTACTGAAAGTGATGACCGTGCCGTAAAGAAATGGAGAAGGACGAGTAGCAGCCAACATCAAAAGAAAGTTCGGGGCAATGCCGCCGTATGGCGACAACGCAGTACGCAGTCGATATATAAAAATGACGAAAGCCAAGGGTTTCTATCGAGGACGCAGCGTCTCTGGCGCGCGTCGGTTATTGCTCGCCGCGCTGGTATGCACGTGGGCGGCGCCTCCGTTCGCCGGTGCGAACGCTGCCAGACCTGGAGCAGGCGCGACCGACTCCGCAGCGTCGCGGGTCATCGACATCGTCGTGGGGGCGCAGAAGCAGATCGCGATGGGACGCACGTTGCAGCGCGTAGCCGTGGGAGACCCCGCGGTCGCGGATGTGCTCTGGCTCAAGAGCAGCGGCGGCGCGAGCGGGGGTTTGTTGGTGGTCGGAAAAAGCGCAGGACGCACGGAGATGATGATCTGGGAGCGACGTCAGAGCGCGCCGCAGACCTACACCATCAACGTCACCACGCTGGCCGCCCATGAGTTGCTCGGCAGCGATACGCCCGCGGTGAGCGTGCTTGGCCGGACAGCGGTGGTCACCGGGTCTGCCGCGAGCATGGAATCACATCAGCGCGCATTGGCCGTCGCGAGGGAATCGGTCGCGCGAACCGCAGTTTCGTCCGATGCGTCGCCCAATGGGTCGTCAGCATCGGCCGGCAAGGATTCGGGAGGGCCGAGCGGAAACGCCCCCGACTCGTCTGCGACCGGCAGCAGCAGGGGGGGCGGAGCGAAGGACGGTGACGTCCTCGATGCCTCCACGGTAGCAACAAGTCCGGTCGTGCAGGTCGATGTGAAGGTGGTCGAGTTCAGCAAGGCCGTGCTAAAGGAAGCGGGTTTCAATCTCTTCAGGCAGAACAATGCGTTCGCATTCGGCACCTTCTCGCCTTCGTCGCTGACGTCGTACACGGGCGGCGCGACTCCCAATTTGCAGGTCACGTCCGTGTCGCCTATCAGCAGCGCGTTCAACCTGATGGTGAACCTCGGCACTCGCGGTATTTTCGCGAACCTCAGCCTGCTCGAGTCGAACAATCTGGCGCGCGTGCTGGCCGAGCCGACGCTCGTCGCTTTATCGGGGCAGAGTGCGAGCTTTCTCGCTGGCGGGGAGATCCCGGTGCCGGTGCCGCAGTCGCTCGGAACGATCAGCATTGTCTACAAGCCTTACGGCATCGGCTTGACGGTCACACCGACGGTGCTGGGGCCGCGACGGATTGCGCTAAAGGTCGCGCCGGAAGCAAGCCAGCTCGACTTCACGCACGCGCTGACCATCAACGGCATTTCGGTGCCTGCCATCACCACGCGGCGCGCGGATACCACGGTTGAACTCGGTGACGGCGAGAGCTTCGTGATCGGCGGCCTTATCGACCGCGAGACGGCGTCGAACGTCGACAAGGTACCGCTGCTCGGTGATCTGCCGATCATCGGCTCGTTCTTCAAGACCTTGCAGTACACGCAGAACGATCGCGAACTGGTGATCATCGTGACACCGCACCTGGTCTCGCCGATCGCAAAGGGCGCAGTGCTTCCCACGACGCCCGGCGAGCAATCCGAGCAGCGCGACGGCCCTGTGTGGCGCTCGTTCATGGGCGGGGTTGCATCGGGTGACGCGGCGCCGGGGTTCTCGAAATGACAGACGTAAATGTTGACAGAGAGGGAGACAGGCAGGTGGTGAAGACGCGTGCAAGCCCGTATGGAACGGCGAGTGCGGCGAGGTGTGCTGGCAGCGGTTCCCGCGCCGGTGCGGCAGGAGAAAGCGGCGATGAACGCAAGAGTTTTACCTTTGACTGACGTAGAAGCGCGCGCGCCGGGCGTCCGGTTCCTGTGCGTCTGCTCGGATGCGGGACGCCGGGCCTGGCTCGCTCGCGCGCTGGGCACACTGGGCGAGCTTGAGCATGTGCCGTTCGACGCTGTTGCGCTGATGCCGAAGATATCGACGCTGGGCGCCACGATGGTGTTCATCGACTTCGCCCGTGCGCCGCTTGAAGTGCCCGAAGCCAGCATCGCAAGCGCGACGGCCATGGCGAGCGCGGTGCACGATGCGTTTCCCGGCTTGGCGATCGTTGCACTCGGTTCCCTGCAGCAGTCGGCCAGCGCGATTGCGGCATTGCGCGCCGGCGTGCGCGATTTTATCGATGTTGAAGGTGAGCTCGGCGAAGCACTTCGGATAACGAAACAATTGATCGAGCACGTCGGCCGGTCAGCGAAGACGGAACAGGTCGCCAACCGCCACGGGCACATTACGGTGCTGCTGGGTGCGCGCGTCGGCATGGGCGTGAGCACGCTGGCTGCGAATCTGGCGGTAAGGTTACAGAAACGTGGCTCGGCGGCATTGAAGACCTCCGCTCTGCTCGACCTGGGTATCCCCGCAGCAGACAGTTCAGTGCTGCTCGACACACAAAGCGAATTCAATTTCGTCGATGCCGTGCGCAACCTGCGCCGCTTCGATCAGACCTTTGTTCATACGGCCTTCGGGCGCCACCCCAGCGGCCTGGCGGTGACCACGTTGCCACCGGATCTCACGGCGATGCGCGAGGTGTCGTATGCGTCGGCGGTGAATCTGGTGAACCGTCTGCGGACTTTCTTCGATCACCAGATCGTTGATCTCGGCGGTTTCCCGAACCTTGAGTTCGTCGCGCAAATGGTACGCGCGGCCGACAACGTGTGGCTGGTCTGCGATCCGAACGTGGCGTCAGTGGTGTCCGCCATGGAGTTGCTGGAAGGTCTGCGTGTTGTCGATGTCGATGCACGCTCGCCCCACGACCGCGAGGCTGCCGATGCGCGGCAGAAGTTGCATCTGGTCGTGAACAAGTTCGACCCGACGCTGCAATTTGGCGCCGAACAAATCGCGGAGCGCCTTGGGCTACCGTTGCTCGCGATACTGCCCGCACGTGCACAGGCGCTTGGACGCGCGGTGAACCATGGGCGCCTCCTGGCGGATATCGCTGAACGCGATGCTTATGTCCGCGCGTTGGACCCGCTCGTCGCGTGGCTCGGCGGTCATAAGCTGGCTGCGGCCGAGAGCATCACGTCCACATCCGGGCCGTTGACAGACGGTATGGACTCCAATGCACCAAAGCAGAAGACGGCGGATTCCGCCGGCGTGTCGAGCGGCTCAAAACAACTCTTCAAGCGGCTCTTTCCCACTTTCACCAAGCGGTCATAGACGATGGCAAAAGACATCGAGTTCGCCGACGACGCCACTTCGTTCGCGCATACGCAAGAGTTCCAGGACATCAAGAACGCGGCGCACGAGCATTTGCTTACGCGGATTGAAGAGCTGGGCGCCGAGTTTGGACGCTGGTCGCGCCAGGCGATCCAGCAGTTCGTCGACCTGGAGATCGACGGCTTCGTCCGGATGCGGCGCATTCCGCTAAACGAGAGCGAAGTGCGGCTGGTCGCACAGGCCCTGACGAAGGAGTTGGCGGGCTTCGGGCCGATCGAGGATCTGCTCGCGGATCCCTCCGTGGAGGACATCCTCATCAACGGCTTCGACGACGTCTACGTCTCACGCCACGGCATGCTTCTGAAGATCCCGGTGCGCTTCGCAGACAACGGGCATTTGCTGCGGATCGTGCGGCGCATCCTCGCCCCAATCGGGCGGCGGCTGGACGAATCCAATCCCATGGTCGACGCCCGTCTGCCCGATGGCGGCCGGGTGAACGTGGTGATCGAGCCGCTGTCGCTCGACGGGCCGGTGGTATCGATACGAAAGTTCCGTCGTGACCCGCTGCGGCCCGACGACCTGCTCGCGAACGGTACCTTCGATCAGGAGATCTGCGGGTTGCTCGACGCCGCGGTCGCTGCGCGCTGCAACGTGCTGGTGTCGGGCGGGACGAGTTCGGGCAAGACGTCGCTGCTCAACGCGCTTGCGTTTTTTATTCCGAAGCAAGAGCGTGTAGTGACGATAGAAGACACCGCTGAACTCTCGCTCAATCATCCGCACGTGGTGCGGCTGGAAAGCCGTCCGGGCGGGTTTGACGGCGCGGGCGTGGTGTCCATACGTGACCTCTTGCGCAATACGCTGCGGATGCGTCCTGACAGGATCATCGTGGGTGAAGTACGCGGCGGTGAAGTCCTGGAAATGCTGCAGGCCATGAACACCGGCCACGACGGTTCGATGGGCACTGTCCACGCGAGCTCGGCACGAGAGTGTCTTTACCGGCTTGAGATGCTGGCAGGGTTTGCCGGCTTCCAGGGCACGGAGTCCAGCTTGCGGCGGCAGATTGCGAACGCCATCGACTTCATTGTGCAGATAGGGCGATTGTCCAATGGGCGGCGGCGGATTTTGTCGGTGACGGAAGTGACGGGACTCTCGGACAACATTGTCGCGACACAGGAGTTGTACCGGTACGAGCCGATCATGGAAGGCGGCGAGGAGCAGGATAACTGGGTTTCGCTCGGCATTCATCCCAGCTCGCCGAAGCTTGCCAAGTACCGCCAGTCCCTCGGCAACGACAGAGGCGCGGACAGCTTCAACGACACCTTCGGACGAGGCGGTGGTAGCGGCGGTTTCGGCCGCTCTGGAGGAGGCTTCAATGTCTAGCGGTATCGGTCTCGTCCTGGTCGTGGCGCTGCTATGCGCGGCCGGCGGGCTGTTGCTGTGGAAGAGCGCCCAGGACAACCGGGAACGCGCGCTGACAGATCGTTTTGTTGACCGGCGCGTGGCGTCAGTACAGGGTGCAACACCGGTTGAAATGCCGGGCACGTCGCCCTCTCAGAACAGCCAGCGCACTCGCTCTGCGACTCTCGCCACACTGTCACCGAGTGCCGCGCGGCACGGCGTTCGCGAGAATGTGCGCCATCTGCTGGCACGCACGGCTTATGGCTTTGGCAATCTGATGAGTCGCGCGGGCATTGCCAGTGGGCGCACCTTTCTGTTGAGCACGGGTGCGATGATTTTGCCGGGAGCGTGCTGGGTCGGTATGCGTACGCATTGGATGGTTGCGCTGGGTTGCATCGTCTTCGGGATGCTCTGCGCGTTTGCTTTTCTCTCATGGCGTGCACAAAAACGCTATCAGCGGATCTCGCGCCAGTTGCCCGTATTCCTCGATGGCATCGTGCGGCTGATCACTATTGGCAACAGCGTGCCGGCCGCGTTCCAGTCCGCACTGACAACCGCCGACGCGCCCTTGCGCGACTGCCTCGACCGAGTCTCGCGGATGTTGCGCTCGGGCGTCGACATAGAGGTGGCGCTGAAGCACGTGGCCTCGGTGTATCGCGTGCGCGAGCTGGAATTGGTTGGTTCGGTGCTGCGCATCTCGGTGAAATACGGCGGGCGCTCCGACGTAATGCTCGACCGCATGGCGGCGCTGATGCGCGATCTCGAACAGGCCGAGCGCGAACTGATCGCGCTGTCTACCGAGACGCGTTTGTCCGCCTGGGTGCTCGGGCTATTGCCGGCGCTGGTGGGTGGCTTCGTGCTGATCTCCAACCCGTCGTACTTCCAGTCGATGTGGTCCGATCCCTTTGGCCGGCGGCTCGTGTACATGGCGTTGGGGCTGCAAGCGTTCGGCGCTTTCCTGCTGTACCGGATGGCGCGCCTGAAGGATTGGTCATGACCGCTCACACCGTGTTCGCTCTCGCCTTGTTCGCTGCCGCGCTGGGCTGTGCTTTGCTTGGCGTGCTCGCGTTCACGGGCCTCGCGCGCATGCAGCGCGGCGCGCGCACGCTCGACCACGCGCTCGATCAACGTGCGGCCAGTTCGGCTGCGCGCGCGATTGCAGCGGGTAAGGAGACGCGGCAGACGATGGACGCTGGCGAGGCGCGGCCAGGAAGGGCCAAAGGTGGCAGCCTGTCGCGCCTCGCCGATGCGCTCGTCCGTGTGGCAGTGAGTTGGCTGGATACGCCGTTCGGTGCAATTGTGGTCGCGCCTGAAGACCGGCGGTTGCTGGATCGATGCGGTTTCCTCAATGCCAACGCGCGCGCGCGTCTCTTCGCGGCGCGGCTTGGTTGTGCCGCGCTGCTGCCGCTGCTTGCGCTTGTCCGGTTCAATGGAGAGCCGCGACTCGCCATGTGGCTGATCGGCGCGTTCGGTCTCGGGTTCATGTTGCCGAAGTGGTTCGTGCGACGCCGCGCCAAAGCGCGTCAACGCTCGGTAGCCAACGAGTTGCCGATGTTCGTCGACTTGCTGCGTTTGCTGCAGGGCGTCGGGCTGTCGCTCGATCAGAGCCTGCAAGTGATGATCAACGACTTCGCGACCGTGCTGCCGGTGCTCTCGCAGGAACTCGCGCTGGCCCACCGTCAGTTCACCACCGGACGTACACGTGAGCAGTCGCTGAGCCGGCTCGCGACGAGCTACGAAAGCGACGACCTGAATGCGGTTATTCGACTCGTCGTGCAAGTAGACAAGCACGGTGGCGCGGTACAGGAACCGTTGCGCCAGTTCGGCGACCGGTTGCGCGAGTCGCGTCGCGCGACGTTGCGTGAACGGATCGGCGCATTGACCGTAAAGATGACCGGCGTGATGGTGGTGACCTTGCTGCCCGCGCTGTTGATCATGACAGCCGGACCAGGGTTTATCGCCGTGGCCCATTCGCTGTCCACGATGCATAGATAGACTTTCAAGAGATAAGCCATGAAAACGATCGGAATGGAGAACCGCCTGCCCGCTGTTGTCCTGATGCTTGCCTATACCGTTTTCGCGGGCCTGGGTGGCTGCGCGTCGAAGATGGAAAGCGGTTATGGGGTCGGCATACAGGCGGAGCGCGAGGCCGCGCTTCAGCCGTCGCAGCAGAAACAGGACGCACCCGACACACCCGGCATGTATCTCGCGCTGATCGACCGGATGCAGTCGCAGGGTTTGTTCTATGCGTCGCTTGCGCACATTGACGCGTACGAGAAGCAGTATGGCTCGACGCCCGACACAATTCTGCTGCGCGCCGACGCCTTGCGCCAGACCGGCCAGGCCCAGGGCAGCGCCGATGCATATACAAAATTGCTGAACACGCCACTGGCAGCGCGCGGACATCGCGGTCTCGGTTTGCTGGCCGGCGCAGCAGGAAAATTTGATAAGGCATCCGAAGAATTTGATGCTGCCACGCACTTGCAGCCAACCGACGCTCTCACGCTATCTGATCTGGGTTACGCGCGCTTGCGTCTCGGCGATGTGGCGGGCGCTCGCGTACCGCTGATGAAAGCGGCGGAGTTGGCGCAGGACAATCCGAAGATCCTGAGCAATGTCGCGTTATTCCTGCTAGCCGAAGGGCAGTCTGCCGCGGCGCAAGGGCTGGTCGCGCAGCAGAAATTTTCGCCGGAAGTGCAGCGGGCGATTCACGCGGATGCGCAGCGCATCGCGGCGGCCTCGACACAAGCCATGCGCGCGCGAGCGGCCGAGGTTGCGGCGGTGACAACCGAACAAGCACGCGTTCCTATGGCCCGCGCGCCGCAGACGGTCGAATCGCTACTCAACGCACAATTGCCGCTGACGCAGACATACGATCAACCCGCCGCGATGTCGGCCAATCAATCGCAACTGGTTGCACGGTGAAGAGACGAACTATGAATGAGTATCGGACGAGGCAAGGGTGGGCCAGAGTGATAAGTCAGAGTGCGGGATTGATTGCCGCGGTGGGCTTGATGGCCATTGCCACCAGTTCGTCGGCGCAGACGCAGACGCGTCTGACGGCGCAGCCCGAGGAGCAAGCAGGGGAAGTGCCAGCGGTTCAGGTAGGGCAGCCGGATGCGGACACGCAAGTCATGCAGCCTGTTTTGCAACCAGTCATGCAGATCGGCGATGCCGCCCACTGCATGCTCGCGTTGCAGCGAAGCGGTCAATTGGCGGCACCCGCACTGCCAATGCTGGGCGCGGAAGCGAGTGCCGCGTATGCGCGTTATCTGAAGTCCTTCGACCATCCGATTCCGGAACATCTGGATTCGTCTGTGGGTACAGTCGGCGGCGCGTTAGGCGGTGGAGCGTTGAACTGACATGATGCGCCTGCCGACATCACCAGGAAGAGCTGGGCCGCGCGGCCGCAAACGGCAGCGCGGCGTGGCGAGCGTATTGGCGGCGTTCTGGCTGCTGGTAGCGGTCGCGGCGCTTGCCGCTATCGATGTGGGCAATGTGTTTTATCAGCGGCGCGTGTTGCAGAGCGTGGCGGACATGGCGGCGAACGCAGGCGCGCAGGTCGTCGACAACGCCTGCTCCCGTGCACCCACCACTGCGCTCGGCAGTGCGGGCGCGAATGGCTTCAATGCATCGGCGTCAGGCAACTCCATTGCCACGACGTGCGGGCGCTGGGACCCGACGCTCTATGCAGGTCCCAGCTACTACTCGGCGAACGCTACGCCGAGTAACGCAGTGCAGGTGACGGTGTCGAAGCAAGTGCCTTATTTCTTCCTGGGCGCTGGACGCGTAGTCAGCGCGACGGGGCTGGCACAAGCGGTCAACGTGGGGGCGTTCACCATTGGCACGACGACTGCACTCGTCAACCCGACGGTTATTACCAGCCTGTTGAACGCCATGCTCGGTACGAATATCAACACGGCGCAGATATCGGCGCTAGGTTACGCAGGTCTTGCGCAATCGCGCATCCAGATTGGCGACCTCGTGACGGCAGCGGGTGTGGGTACGGTGAACCAATTGCTTGCGATGAACGTCACCGCTGCGCAACTTGCCAATCTGATGCTCACCGCGTTGCAGACCACTCAGGTTGCGAACGCGAATTTATCGGCGGCGGTTGGGGCGCTGCAGGCCGTCGTGAGCGCGAATATTCCTGGCTCACAGATGTTCGCCATAGGCGCGGCGAACGGTACACCGGGCCTCCTGCAAGTCGGACTCGCCGATACCCAGTCTGCGCTCACTGCAACTATCAGCCCACTGGACGCGCTGTTCGTCGCGGCCGACATCGCACAGGCAGGAAAGTCAGCGGTGAATGTGTCGACGGGACTGAACCTTGGCGTGGCAACGGCGACATTGCAGGTGCAAGTGATCCAGCCGCCCGTGCTGGCGATAGGCGAGGCTGGGCAGACGCCGGCGGGCGCATGGCGGACCGTCGCGACGTCATCGCAAGTGCGCGCTTATCTCGGCTTGAGCCTGGGGGCCGTGCCAGGTTCGTTTTCGGGTCTGGGTTCGACGCCCTTGCTGACTTTGCCGATATCACTTGAGGTCACGCCCGGAACCGCCTGGCTCCAGTCCACTCAATGCGCCACGACGGCAGCGGCGAGCAACAGCGTTGTCGGCGTGCAACCGGGGCTTGCCAACGTGTGCGTGGGCAATCCGCCTTCGAACATGTCCGCGTCGGCGGCGTTCAATTGTTCGCAGCCCGCCACGCTGGTTTCCGTACCCAACATCCTGACTCCGGGAATTCCCCTTCTCACCATCTCGGTGAAAGCGCCGATAACGGCCGTTGTTCCGCCGGACAGCACCTCCACGCTGATATTCGATGGCATCGTAGGGAATACTGACGATTATCAAACGGTGAACTCGAACCGTGCGGGCCACGTAATCAGCTACGCGTTGGCCAATCTTTCCACGGCGATCTCGCAAGGCGGGTTGGTAGTGAATACGCCCGTGCCGATTCTGAATGCGGTGATTCAGTTGCTGATCCCCGGCTTGGTTAGCGCGACGCTGAGCACGCTCGTTAATTTGCTGACGCCCGTACTGGGTGCACTTGATTCGGTCCTTGTCCCGGTCCTGCAACTCCTGGGCGTGCAGATCGGCGTAAGCACGATCCACGATTTATCTCTGACCTGTGGTCAGTCACAGCTTCAGTATTGAACGGATGATTGAACTCACGGGCCGCCGGTGCCGTTAATAACGTAACCAACGCCCAAGCGATGAACACACGCAACGGGCTGCGAAGCCAACAGATAGAAGCCATGAGACTTGATCAATGAGACCAGCGACAAAAATCGATGACCTCGATATTTACGTGTGGGAAGGCAAGGCGGATATCGTCGAGCAGGTGGTGCGCTGCATGTCGAGTTTCGAAGTCGATGTGATCCGTGCCGACGGCATGTCGATTGCCGCGAGCCAGGACGCCCAGCGCCAGGCAATCGCGATTGTGAGCGTGAGCGTGATTGACACGGGCGCATTTGCATTGCGCGATTGGGAAGCGCATCGCGGCATGCCGGTGATCTGGGTGGGCGCCGCGCCGCGTGAGCGTGACACGAGCGTTTTCCCCACTGACTATTCCCATATTCTGCCGCTCGATTTCACGGGCGCCGAGTTGCGCCGCATGGTGGCGAAGCTTGCCCAGCAACTACGCGCGCATGGCGAGCAAGTTCAAGAATCGAGCGCCCTGATCGCGAATGCGGAGTGCATGCAGGCATTGCTGCACGAAGTGCAGACCTTTGCTGATTGCGACACCAGTGTGCTCGTGCATGGCGAAACCGGCGTGGGCAAGGAGCGCATTGCGCAGATGCTGCACGAACAGCACAAGCGGTATTCCGAGGGACCGTTCGTGCCGGTCAATTGCGGCGCGATCCCCGACGGTTTGTTCGAATCGCTGTTCTTCGGTCACGCGAAAGGCTCGTTCACCGGCGCCGTGATCGCGCACAAAGGCTATTTCGAGCAGGCCGATGGCGGCACGCTGTTCCTCGATGAAATCGGCGATATGCCGCTTTATCAGCAGGTCAAGTTGTTGCGGGTACTGGAGGACAGTGCGGTCACGCGGATTGGTTCCGCCACGCCGGTCAAGGTGGATTTCCGGCTGGTCGCCGCGACTCACAAGAGCCTGCCGCAACGGGTGAAGGACGGTGACTTCCGCGCGGATCTTTACTATCGGCTGGCGGTGATCGAGTTGAAGATTCCGTCGCTGGAGGAACGCGGGGCGCTCGACAAGATTGCGTTGTTCAAGTCGTTCATCGCGCAGGTAGTGGGGCAGGAAAAACTCGCGACCTTGCCCGAGTTGCCGTACTGGCTGGCCGATGCTGTCGCCGAGAGTTATTTCCCCGGCAACGTCCGCGAGCTGCGCAATCTGGCGGAGCGCATAGGCGTGACCGTGCGGCAAGTTGGATCGTGGGACACCGCGCGACTGCAGCGCCTGCTCGCGCTTGCCCGCACCTCGCAGCCGGTGCCGCCTGAGCTGAGCGCTGAAGTGATTGTTGACCGCAGCAAATGGGACATGAATGAGCGCAACCGCGTGCTGACCGCGCTGGAGGCGAATGGCTGGCGGCGGCAGGATACCGCGAGTCACCTGGGCATCAGCCGCAAGGTGCTTTGGGAAAAAATGCGCAAGTTCCAGATCTTCGACGAAGAACCTGAAACGCGCGTAGTGGGTTGAGACTTCTCGAACATTCGCAAACATTCGCAAACAGGCAGCGGAGAAGCCAAAGCTCGCCGTTTGTCCGTCTCTTACGTCAGAGCCGCCGTCAATGCAGCGAACGCGCGTTCGTCGGTGCGTTCGAATTGCAGCGGCGTCACCGACACGCGTCCCGATGCGACCACGGCTGTCTCGCTGTCGGCCGCATTCTCGCGCGGACCGCGCTGGAAACGCAGCCAGTGATATTGCAGGCCACGCGGATCGATTTGTGGCAGGACGTCGATACCTTCCACCAGTCCCACGCCCTGGCGAGTCGGTGTGAGCGGACCGGCCAAAGCGGCGTCTATATCCGGAAAATTCACGTTGAAGCAGGTCGGCGCATCGTGCTCGATAGCGAGCAGCGAGCGGATCACGCCCGGCGCGAGTTCGCGCGCGGTATCCCAGCGCACGTTGTCGCGGTCACTGAAGGTCTGGCTCAATGCAATGGAGGGCAAGCCGAGCAGCAAGCCCGTCATGGCTGCGCCAACCGTGCCGGAGAACATGGTTTCCACGCCCAGGTTGCCCCCGCGGTTGATGCCCGACAGCACCAGCGTGGGTGGCGCCTCCTGCATCAGATGCCGCACGGCCATCACCACGCAATCACCCGGGGTGCCGAGCACGCCGAAGCGACGCTTGCCATGCTCGCTCACGCGCAGCGGCGAATGCAGGCTGATGGAATGCGACGTGCCGCTTTGGTCGTGCTCCGGGGCGACGATCCACACTTCGTCCGCGAGTTCGGCCGCTACCGCTTCGAGCACGGCGAGGCCAGGGGCGTCGATACCATCGTCGTTGGTCAGCAGTACGCGTGCAAGTCTGGGCCGGGGAGCGGGCACTGAAGCAGGCATTGCAAATCTCCTTTGGATTGAGGGAAAGCGTCACTCAATCGATTATTCCAGAGATCGCGATGCCGGGTCGCAGCGTAAAGATGCCGCATGAAGAGGCCGCATGAACAGGCCGCATGAACGGGCCACGACAATTGACGCGTTTGTGAAAAGCGTCCTGGCCGGCTTTACTTCGAATCTACTTCGAATTTACTTGATACCGAGCCCGCGCAGCACTGCATTGCCGTCGTCGGTCAGGCGGAACTTGGCCTCGCCCGGCGTGGGCGACACCATCTCCACGTAGCCGTATTCGCTCAGCGAGGCAACGTCGGGAGGCGCGGCCATCACGTCGATCGGCGCGTGCAGCAGCAACAGCAGCGTGGCGATCTCGTGGTGACTGAGTAATCGTTTGATGGCCCGCACTGGAGCCGTTGCGTCGCGGAGGTTCATGACGAACTCCTTTCGTTAATGCTTGTCTTTATGTCGTGCAGCGCGTCGATCGCACCACGCAGCGGTGCGGGAAGTTTCGAAGAAGTTGGGGCAGGGTACCGGTCAAGTCTTAGGCGAAACTTAAAACAGACCAAAAGCCACGCATGCGCCCGCCATGACGGCAATCCGGTGCGCGGCTAAAAATTGTAAGCCGGGTTCCTGGGGTTGAAAGCGGTGTTGTCGAACGTCTTCGGCACGATGTTCTGGAACACGATGCTTTCGAAGATCTTGCCGTTGTTGTCGAAGGATTCCGCCGTCCGGAAATACGGCCGCCTCAGGTCCAGCCCGAGAATTTCCTTCTTTGCATAGAACTCGGGCTGCCCGGAAGGGGTTTCGTAAGTGAAGGCGACCACGCGGGCACCTTCAATCGTTTTTACTTCGATGTCGTTGGCGCGCGTGATCCCGGCGTCCGCGAATTTCTTGCCTTCGGCCAGGAACTGCTGCGTGATGTACTCGGTACCGAGATCGCGGATGGAATGCCGCGATTGAGAGTGTGCAAGGGCGCCGTTGAGTGACGTCCAGAGCGCTATCACCTTGAGCAGGCCGCCCAGATGGCCGTACATTTCATTGGGGCGCGCGGTTTCGTCGTAGAGAATTTCCTGTCCCGCGTGCGCGCCGTCGGGCAGCCATCTTGCGTAGACTCGCAGCGGATCGCGTGTTATGCGCACCAGCATGTGATCGGCCTGATCCGGCCATCTGCCATGGATACGCTCACGCCGCAGCATGGTGAATTCATACGACGGATAACCGTTCGGACCGTCCTTCAGGTAGCGCGGCAGCGCAAGCGGATCCAGCGATCTGAACAGCGACACGAGCGCCGCATCGCTCATGTTGGCGAGCATGCCGCTCAGCGCGGCGTGGCTCAACCAGCGGACCTGGCCATCAAGCGGGAGCTTGCCGACCTGTGCCGCTGGCGTCTTCGGCGGTGCGCTCGTTGCGCCGGCGGAGAGCGCCGGGCCGGCTGCAGAGGTGGCAGCGGACGTAGGCAAGGCCGCCGTGGCCGTGCTGGCCGCCTCCTGCGCGCTGGCGGGCATGGAAAGGGCTGACAGGGCTGACAGGGCTGACAGGGCGATGGCAGCCAGCAGACTCGGGACCCAGGCGCTTGCCCGGATCAGCTTGCGGTTTTGGCGGCGCTGTCGTGCTCGATGCATGAAGTTCTCCGTGGCCCGTTCATTCTGCTTTGGCTGCGTATGCGTCGCGCAGTTCACGGCAAAATCCTTTCCTTGTCTTAGAACGGATCGGAGAGACCGGAAATTCCGGGGCGTTGCGCTTTATCTTCTTCAGGCGCTGCGTCGACAAAACCTGATTAACCCGCCAGCCGGCATCAACGCTCGAGAATAGCGACCACCCCTTGCCCGCCCGCCGCGCAGATGGAGATGAGTCCACGGCGCGTGCGCGCGTCGCCGGGCGCCAGTGCCAGCATCGACAGCATTTTGGCGAGCGTCCCCACAATCCGTCCTCCAGTCGCCGCGAACGGGTGACCCGTCGCCAGCGACCCGCCATTGACGTTCATGCGGCTGCGCTCGATCGACCCAAACGGGCCGCCCAGCCCGAGTTGCGTCCGGCAGCATTCTTCATCCTCCCACGCCGCGAGCGTGCACAGCACCTGCGCCGCGAATGCTTCATGGATCTCGTAGAAATCGAAGTCGGGCAGCGCCAGTCCCGCGCGTTCGAGCAAACGCGGCACGGCATAAGCAGGCGCCATCAGGAGACCTTCTTTCTTGTCGAAGAAATCGACGGCTGCGGTTGCCGAGAGCGTGAGATAAGCGAGCACGGGCAGGTTGCGTGCGGCGGCCCATTCTTCGGACGCCAGCAACACCGCCGACGCGCCATCAGTGAGCGGCGTGGAATTGCCGGCCGTGAGCGTCCCGGCGTCGCGGTCGAAGACGGGTTTCAGCGCAGCGAGCCGCTCGACCGTGAGGTCCGGCCGCAGGATGTTGTCGCGTGAAAGGCCTTTGTACGGTGTCATCAGGTCGTTGAAAAAACCACGCTCGTACGCGGCCGCCAGCTTTCGATGACTGTCAAGCGCAAGCTCGTCCTGCGCCTCGCGCGATATCTTCCAGCGCTTGGCCATCAACTCGCAATGTTCGCCCATTGAAAGGCCGGTACGGGGTTCGCTGTTACGCGGCAGCGTGGGTTTGATCAACATGCCGGGCCGCAGCTTCGCCAGCGCGCTCATGCGCTGTGCCGTGGACTTGCCGCGGTTCGCTTCGAGCAGGATCTTGCGCATGCGCTCGTTCACGCCAATAGGCGCGTCGGATGTCGTATCCACGCCTCCCGCAATGCCCGCATCGATCTGTCCGAGCGCGATCTTGTTCGCGACCAGTATCGCGGTCTCGAGGCCCGTTCCGCACGCCTGGCTCACGTCGTAGGCGGGCGTTTCCCGGGCGAGGGTGGTGGAGAGCAACGCCTCGCGCGTAAGATTGAAGTCGCGTGAATGCTTGATCACGGCCCCCGCCGCGACTTCACCGAGTCGCAGCCCGTGCAGGTCGTATCGGTCGATAAGGCCTTGCAGCGCGAACGTCAGCATGTCCTGATTCGATGCCGTCGCGTACGCCGTGTTGGAGCGCGCGAACGGAATCCGGTTGCTGCCGAGGATCGCCACGCGACGTACGGCGGGAAGGGCGCTCACAGTCATGATGAGGTCTCGTCGAGGGACACGGCAGGTGCGTCAAGATAGGTTGCAGCCGGCGCGGGTGATTGAGGACACCGTATGATTTTGTATGAGGCGACTGCATCGAAGAATTCGTCCATGGAGCGAGCCCGAATCATGGCAATTCCCATTCGAAGCGGCCGCGCAGATGCAATCGCTCACCCGCCAGATCGCGCACTTCAAAGTCGCGTTCCGTCGGCGATGAAGCCGCGGTCCACAACGTGGTTTCGGCAGGCAGGAAAATGGGCGACTTGAAGTCGCCCTGCACATGAGCGGCGTCGAGTTGCTTCGACGGTTGCAACGCCGCGAGCGTGCGCCCGAGCGTCCACATGCCATGAGCGATGGCACGTGGAAAGCCGAACGCTTTCGCCGAAAGGGCATGCAGGTGGATAGGGTTGAAGTCACCGGACGCTTTTGCGTAGTCACGGCCGAGTTGTGCAGGAAGCTGCCAGCGTGCTTCACGAACTAGCATGGGCGACGTGTGATCGGCTTGGGGGACTGAAGCATGACCCCGACCCGCGACGCCTCTCTTCAGATACACACTGTCCGCATCCCAGACCGCCTCACCGCCGCGATAGATGCGCGTATGCAGCGTGAACGCTTGCCCCCTGTCGTGAGCCACCAGCGCGCCGCTTTCTACTTCAATGCGTAATGACTGTCCCGAGTGCAGCGTGCGCCGCAAGCGCACGCTGTTGGATACATGTACGAGACCCATCGCGGGCCATGGAAACGCGGGGTCGGTGAGCAACATCAGGTGCAGCGGGAACGCCATCACGTGAGGGAAGGTGACCGGCACGCCTTGCTCCGGAATGAAACCACATACGCGCGCATAGCGGCCGATCTGTTCGGGATCGAGCGCCACGCCTGGACGCACGAGGCGCAGCGGCGGCAGTTCGGCAACCCTCTCCGGGCGTTTGAAAATGCCCTGCAGCGCGCGGCCATAGAGTTTCACGGGGGGTGGCAGGGACTCAAGGATCACCGTGCGCATGCGTTGCGAGCTTGACGGCGAACTTGATGGAAGCGGCATGCCCATGGTCATGCTCCGATCAAGCTTTGTCCGCACACGCGCACCACATTGCCGGTGATGCCGGCGGACGCGGGACTGGCGAGCCACGCGATCGTCTCTGCAACGTCCACGGGCTGACCGCCCTGGCTCATCGAATTCATGCGCCGTCCGGCTTCGCGAAGTCCCAGCGGAATCCGGGCGGTCATCTGCGTTTCGATGAACCCTGGAGCCACCGCGTTGATTGTGATGCCGCGTGCGCGCAGCGGTTCCACCATGCTTTGCACGCGGCCGATCACGCCAGCCTTCGATGTCGCGTAATTGGTCTGGCCGAGATTGCCGGCAATGCCGCTGATCGACGATACCCCTATGATCCGGCCGCCCGCATGCAGCACGTTTTGATCGAGCAGCAAGTCGTCTATGCGTTCCTGCGCCGAAAGGTTCACGTCGATCACGCTGTCCCACGCGGCTTCTGTCATCTTCGCGATGGTCTTGTCGCGGGTGATGCCGGCGTTGTGCACGACGATATCGATCTCGCCCATCGCCAGCAGCGCAGCCGCGATGGTCTTGGGCGCGTCGGGCGCGGCGATGTCTGCGACGAGCGCCGTGTGCGCCCCTTGCGACGGCCACGCATCTTCCAGCGCGAGCATGGTCTGGTCGAGCGCGTCCTGTGCTTGAGGGACATCGAGCCCGATCACGTGCGCGCCGCGATCGGCCAGCACCTGAGCGATCGCCGCCCCAATCCCGCGTGCCGCGCCCGTGACGAGCGCACGTTTGCCCGCGAGCGGCTGGTTCCAGTCGACGGGTGGAGTGACCGGCGTGGCGTCAATATGCACGACTTGCCCCGATACATACGCCGAGCGCGGCGAGAGCAGAAAGCGCAGCGCCCCTTCAATATCGGCGCCCGGTTCCGCCTGGACCAGATTCGAAGAAATGCCGCCGCGCGCTTCCTTGCCGAGCGAACGCGTCATGCCTTCCAGCGCCCGTTGCGCGGTCCAGGCACGTGGTGACTTGCAGGATTGCGGCGGCAGTCCAAGGACCACGATACGGCCGCTCTTCGCCACCGAGCGGATAGCGTCGTGGAAGAAGCCGTAAAGTGCATGCAGTTGCGTGCTGTCGCTAATACCCGTGGCATCGAAGATCAGCGCCTGCACGCGGTCGTTCGACGGCGCGCCCGGCGCGCGCGGCTCGAAGCGTCCACTCATGGCGCCGTGTCTTGCCGCGACGGGCAACCAGCCGAGCGCACTTTCGTGGGCCACGCTCGTCATGCGGAGGGTGGTCAGCAGCGTAATGAGCGGCTCGAACAGCGTGGGCGACGGCCCCGCTCCGATCGCTGCTATACCACCGAATTCCGCGCGTCCTTGCGCGTGCCGCCGCAATACCTCCGGCTGAGGCAAGCCGATGGAACGCGCGACGCTCGCGCCGAAGGGGGAATTGACGAAGTCGAGATAGCGATCTTTCATGCCTGCCTGAAAACGGTCTAGCGCTTGTGAGAAGGATCACGCATGGATTTCCTCGGGCTCGTTCGCCAGTGCTTCCTGGCGTTTCTTCAACGCATCGAGCATACCGAAATCCGCGTCGAAGTCATCGACCTTGACGACTTCCACGCCGTAACGCGCGTAGTCGGAGAGTACCTGACGTTCGGTCGCATCGATCAAACCGCGCGTTTCGCAGGCCGCAGCCCATGCGTCGAGTTCGGGCAGGCTTTGCGGCATCGGCGGAATCTGCTTGGCCTTGACCGCGTCGCGCAGCTTGTGCTCGATTGCGGCATAACGCGGACTCAGCGCGAACATCAACTCGCCGTAACCGAGCGGATCGATATGCGCGGGCGGAGCGTACGAGTCCGCAATCAGACGTTCGCGGGCGTCGCCGGGGGTGGTCATCAACTCGGCGATAGCGCTTCCCAGCGCATCCCCCGGCACGCGATGAGGCATGCCGAAAGGAAACGCGAGCGTGCGCACAAAGCCTGCGGCGAGCGGCTTCGGATAGTTTGAGAGTACGCCTTCGAAGGCCGTTTGCGCTTGATGCAGCGCATCTTCAACCCCCCAGCGCACGAGCGGAAGATCCGCTTCAGGGCGGCCATCGTCTTCGAAGCGCTTGAGCGTGGCCGAGATCAGGTAGAGCTGCGAGAGGATATCGCCGAGTCTCGCCGAGAGGCGTTCGCGCCGCTTCAATTCGCCTCCGAGTGCGAACATCGATACATCCGCGAGCAGTGCGAATGCCGTGGCGAAGCGAGTGGCCGCGCGATAGTAGGGCACAAGACGCGCATCAGCGCGGGTGGGTTTGGGGATCAGCACGCTGCCGCCCAACGCGAACACGAAGCTGCGCACCGCATTCGATGCCGTGAAATTCGCGTGACCGAAGAAGGCGCTGTCAAAATCGCGCAGGCCTTTGGCGCGGTCGGCATTGCGGGTAGCGGTCATCTCTTTCAGCACGTACGGATGACAGCGGATCGCGCCCTGTCCAAAGATAATGAGGCAACGCGTGAGGATGTTCGCGCCTTCCACCGTGATCGAGATTGGCACTTGTTGATAAGCGCGGGCGAGGAAATTCGATGGCCCCATGCAAATGCCCTTGCCCGCGACTACGTCCATGCCGTCGTTGATCACGTTGCGTGCGCGTTCGGTGATGTGATATTTCGCGATCGCGGAAATCACCGACGGTTTCTCGCCAAGATCAACGCCTTGCGCCGACAACCGGCGTGCCGCGTCCATCACATACAGGTTGCCGCCCATGCGCCCGAGTGCTTCCTGCACGCCTTCAAACTTGCCGATCGCGGTACGGAACTGCCGCCGCACGGCGGAGTACGCACCGGTGCCGCGCACGGCCAGCTTCGCCATGCCCACGTTCGATGATGGCAAAGAAATGGCGCGTCCCGCTGCAAGGCATTCCATCAGCATGCGCCAACCGTTGCCCACTTGTTCGCGTCCGCCGATCACCCACTCGAGTGGGATGAATACATCCTTGCCCCAGTTCGGTCCGTTCTGGAACACCGCATTCAGCGGCCAGTGACGGCGCCCGATATTCACGCCCGGATGCGTAGTTGGAATGAGCGCGCAAGTGATGCCGGCTTCATCGGCGGCGCCTAGAAGATGGTCGGGATCGAGCGCGCGAAACGCGAGGCCTAGCACTGTGGCTATCGGCCCAAGCGTGATGTAGCGTTTCTCCCAAGTCACGCGAAAGCCAAGCGTTTCGCGGCCCTCATGCAACCCTTTGCACACGATGCCCACGTCGGGAATCGCCGCCGCGTCCGATCCCGCGTAGGGGCTGGTCAGCGCGAAGCAGGGGATTTCATCGCCACGAGCGAGGCGCGGCAGATAGTAGTTCTTCTGTGCTTCGGTGCCGTAGTGCATCAGCAATTCCGCGGGGCCGAGCGAGTTGGGCACCATCACTGAAACAGCTGCGGCAGAGCAGCGCGTGGCGAGTTTCATGATCACTTGCGAATGCGCGTAGGCGGAGAATTGTTTGCCGCCGTACTGCTTCGGAATGATCATGCCGAGGAAGCCCTTCGACTTGATGAATTGCCACGTTTGCGGCGACAAGTCTTGCCAGACCGCCGTCGTTTCCCAGTCGTTGGCGAGATCGCAAAGTTGCGTACATTCCGTGTCGATGAACGCGCGCTCTTCTGCCGTGAGCACCGGCGCGCCGAGTGCGAGCAGCGTGTCCCATTTCGGGCGGCCTGAGAACAACGCTGCATCCCACCAGACCGTACCCGCTTCTATCGCATCGCGTTCGGTCGGCGACATCTCCGGCAGGATCTTGCGGAACACCTCGAAGATGGATTTGGTCAGCAGCGCACGGCGCACCGGCTTGATAGCAAGCACGAGCGCGGGCAGTACGAAGACAGTCGCAAGGAGCGCCGTGACGACCGGACCCGTCACCCCTGCGAACCAGCCCATAGCCACCCAGATCACTACCCATGCGAGCCAGGCAACGGCGGGCGCTTGCATATACAGCAAAGCGCCGCTCACGATAAACAGTGCGACCACGAAGCTGGCTGTCATGACGACCTCTCCCGATGTTGTTCGATAGTGTGCGCTGGAACGGCATGGAGGCGGTGTGCATCGGCAGCTTATTGTTTAGCACATTACATACCCGGCGCGTGCGTCGTGCGTCCTCTCTTCAGGCGGTGGCATGTTGGGACGCGTCATCGTGCGCAAACGGACTCGCGCTCAAAGGGGCCGCCGTGAGGGCCGTTGCGCTATTCGGGACCGGTTCGCGCTCGGCGAACATGGAGGCGAACTGGCACGCGCCGTTCGGCGGAGACAGCGGAGCCTTGAGCGCGGCCACCATGACGAGTGCGAGACGACCGATCAGTTGCGAGTCCTCCAGACGCTGGCCCTGCGTGAAATCCGCGATCAGGCTACTTGTCTCAGCCCCGGCAAGAATGCCGCTAAGAGAGCCGATGCAAAAGTGCAGCCGCCAGCCAAGTTCTTCGCGAGGCAAATGCGGCAGGACAGTTTGAAACGCGCGGAAGAATCCCTCGGCAACGTCCGCATAGATGCCGCGCAGGAAATCGCGAATGAACGGCGACGGATCGGTGTAGGCGCGGCCGAGGAGGCGCAGCAAAGCAGGGCCGCTTTTCTCGATGCAGCGGGATTGCTCAAGCGCCGGGATAAACATTGCGCCGAGGATGTGCTCGCAGGTGAGTTGCGAACCCAGCGAGGACTGAAAGCGTTCAAGCAAGGCGAGGCGGTTCTGGTTTAGGCCGTCGAGGCGACGGGTGAGCATTGCGTGGATCAGCGCGTCCTTGCCGCCGAAGTGATAGTTCACGGCGGCCAGGTTTGCATCGGCGCGAGCGGTGATGAGCCGCATCGACATGGCTTCGTAACCGGCGTCAATGAAGAGCGCTTCGGCGGCGTCGAGCAAGCGGGTCTTGGTATCGCCGGACGGGCGTGATGACGCGCGACTGGATGCTGTGAGCGTGGAGCGGGTAGGCACTGGCATCTCCGGGACCGTTGCGGCGGTCCGCCTTGTGGAATTGTCGATTAAAGCCTTTGATTAAAACGGGCGTTCTAATCAAGATAAAAAGCTTTGGCGATATCGACAAGCCATTTTATGGAGCGTGCTCTCTAGAAAGAGAACGATCGTGCGAGAGGACGGGAGAAAAACAGATACGAATCGAGTGGAAAAATGGGGACGCAAGCGCGTCCCCATCGAATCAAAATCCTTAAACCGAGCCCGCAACTCCGACATGCTTGGCGGACTCTGTCATGTCAATCCCGCGCCGTTCGCGGCTAAAGAAAATAAGCCCCGCGATCACCACGGCGACCGTGCCGCCGACCAGCGCCATGGCGAGTCCATAGTTGTTGCCATTCTTGATGGCGATAGACGCTTGCATGGTGGCATTGACCGAGGCCAGCAAATTGCCCAGCTGATAAATGAGCCCTGGAAACGTGGCGCGAATCTCATCAGGCGAAATCTCGTTCAGGTGTACCGGGATCACCCCCCAGGCCCCTTGAACAGAGATCTGCATCAGAAACGCTCCGGCGGCCAGAGCGACCGGGCCACTCGAGAACGCCCAGAGCGGCAATACCGGCAAAGCGATTAAAGCGGCAATAAAAATTGCCCACCGGCGACCGATTTTCTCCGACATGGACCCGAAGAACAGGCCGCCGCAGATCGCTCCGACATTCAGAACAATGGTAATGAGCGCAACCGTGTGGGGATCGAAGTGATGCTGTTCGCGCAGGAAGGTCGGATAAAGATCCTGGGTGCCATGCGAGAAGAAGTTAAACGCGGTCATCAAGACAATTGCATAGATGGACAACTGCCAGTTCTGCTTGAGCGTCTTCAGCAAGCCAGGCCGTGGCCGCTTCTCCATGGCCTTCCATGCCGGCGATTCAGGCACGTGTGCGCGCACATATAAAACCAGTAACGCAGGAGCCACGCCGATAAAGAACATCCCGCGCCAGCCAACATATTGATACGCCACGCCGAACACGATAGAAGCCAGCAGATAGCCGCTCGGATAACCCGCTTGCAAGAGCCCCGATACAAAGCCGCGCGCCTTGGTCGGCACGGTTTCCATGGTGAGGGCCGAGCCCACGCCCCATTCACCGCCCATTGCAATGCCGAACAGCGAGCGCAACACGAGCAGCGTAAAGAGATTCGGTGAGAAACCTGACAGCATTTCCAGCAGCGAATAGATGGCGATGTTGATCATCAGCGTCGGCCGCCGGCCGTACTTGTCGGCAAGACGACCGAAGATCAGCGCTCCAATAGGGCGCATCGCGAGCGTCAGGGTAATGCCTAGAGCGACCTCCGGAATCTTCGTATTGAATTCCGCGGCGATGTCTTTCAATACGAAAACCATTAGAAAGAAATCGAAGGCATCGAGTGTCCAGCCTAAATAGGCCGCAATCGTCACGTTTCTTTGTTCTCGCGTCCAGCTCATTACCGTAATCTCCCCATTCGCGTAATTGATTAATCATGACGACGTGACCGAGGCCTTCTGTGCGCCGCGCCGGATAAGGCGCTCGGCTGGTGTCGGCAGGTTGGAGTGTACGCCGCTGTTTAATTCGATGCTCGCAACGATCAACCAAACTGGTATTAACCCCGGTATGGTTTGGTGTCTTCTGTGCAACGCGGCGATCGGATTGCTTGCGGTTAAGCTTATGAATTAAAGAAAATGAAAGTTAATTGAATTATTATTGTATTAAATCAGTGTGAAGGTGAGCGCTGTACCTCGTGATCCCTACTTTGATACCTGCTTCACTTGAGGGCAAGACATCGGTTCACCTACGGACAAGCGCGTTGACTGGGGGAAATTGATAGTGGCCGCATTGACACAAGACCCGCCGAGTCTCCACGTCCGCTATTCCTCGAGCCCGATAGCCCTATGTCTTCATCTCGGCTTTTCTCGGCACGGCAATCGAACAGTACGATTTCCTGCTTTACGGCACCGCTTCCGCGCTCGTGTTCAGCAAGACATTTTTCCCGAATCTCGATCCCTTGGCGGGCACCATAGCGGCACTGGGTACCTATGCGGTGGGTACTTCGTACGCGGTGTCGGAGTGCTGAACTGTGGGCACTTTGGCGATCGGATCGGACGCAAGACGTTGTTGCTGACAACTTTCCTGGTGACGGGCGTTGCCTCCACGCTGGTTGGTCGTCTACCTACGTATGCGGCCATCGGTATCTGGGCGCCGGTTCTTCTGACCACGTTGCGCGTATTGCTGGGTTTCGCCATAGGCGGTGAACAGAGCGGGGCAATCGTGGTCGGGGTCGAAAGCGCGCCGGTGAACCGCCGTGGTCTGTATGGGAGCATGAGTAATGCAGGGAGTTATGGCGGCGCGCTGCTCTCCACCGGAGCGCCTCTGTTGACATCGTTATTGCCGGAGCATGACTTCCTGTCGTGGGGATGGCGCGTACCGTTCCTTTTCAGCGCGGTGCATTTTCGTTAGCAAATTCCAAGGGTCACCGAATATCAATAATTCAATGACCCTATTTTTCTCTGCGGCCTTCGCAAACTCTTGCGACAATTTATGACGATTCGATTGTCGGAGACTCTTTGACTTAATGTAGGACTGCAATGTTTAATACAGGGCTGAAAAGATTTTGGATTAAGGTTTCAGAATTTTAACATTTTGGCATCTAGTCGATGCAGGCTAATGGGTCCGTCCGATGAGATAAAGACCGACGCCGCATCGCAAGGAGCACCCGTCCGCAGTAATCCCTACTGCGCCGCGGTCCATATTTTCGGATTGCTAAATGGATCGCTTTCCGCGCAAAAAAATTTCCCGGGACGCTTTCCTACGCGCCCCGACGTATGTTGTCTGAATTAAAGGGGGTATTCGTGGGATCAATGGTTCTGCCGTCCCAGGCATATGCGATCAAGCTGGCGCCGCATCCTGCACAGCTCTCGGTGCTCAAGTTCAGCGGGCGCTCCGCTGTAAGCGAGCTGTATCGCTATGAAGTTGAGCTGACAAGTCCAATCAGCGACATCGCGATGGACCAGGTATTGGGCCGGCCCGTAAAGTTCACGACCGATCCCATCGATCCAAACGCCGACTATCTGCGCAAGATGTTTGGCGAAAACGCGGAGAAGTTCAGCGAGATGCCGGCAGCGTTGACGGTCCATGGCATTGTCACGGAGTTCGACCAGTTCGAGACTTCAGCCGACCAGACTCGCTACAAGCTCGTGATCAAACCGCGCGTGGCGGACCTCGGGCGCGGCCTCAAGAGCCGGCTGTTCCAGAAGCAGTCAGCGCAGGAGATCATTGCCGCGACTCTCCGGCACCACGGGCTTCGCGAGGGTGTCGACTTTGTGTTCAAGCTGCGCGCGCAATACAAGCGTCACGCGTATGTGACGCAATACCACGAGACCACAATCGCGTTCATCCAGCGCATCATGGCCGAAGAGGGCATGTGGTTTCGCTTCGAGCATACGAAAGAGTGCGAGGTCATGATCTTTGGCGACGACCTCGACGCTTATGCACGCAACCAACGCATCGTGCCGTTTCGGCGCGACGCCGGGCTGGAAAGCGCGGGCGCCGAGGCCATCAAGTCGCTTGAGCGGCACACGCAACGCGTGCCCGAGGCGGTACAACTGAATGACTACAACCATCGCGAGGCAGGCGTGTCGCTGCTCGTCGAGGTCAACACCGCGCGCGACCACAAAACCACGAACGCGGTCGACTCACAATGGGGTGAACACTACGAGACGCAGGAGGAGGGCCAGCGCCTCGCGCGGATGCGCCATGAGGCACATCTGGCACAACAGATTACCTATACAGGCACGGGCAACGCGTTTGCGCTGGAAGCGGGCGAGGTGTTGCGTCTTGATCAGAACCCTGAAGACGCGCCGCATGGATTTTTTATTGTGTCAGTGGAGTCAAGCGGTGGGCGCGATCACGCTTACTCCAATACGTTCTCGGCGATTCCGTCAGACCGTGTCTGGCGCACGCCAGTGGTTTCGAGTGCGCAGCCGATCATTAGCGGCATTTTGCCGGCGCGGGTTACCTCGCCCGGGAATTACAAGCGTGCGTATTTGACGCCGGAAGGCTGGTATGTAATCAAGCTGCCTTTCGACCTTGACGAGTGGAGTCCGGGTGGTACGAGCCGACCGGTGCGGCTGGCTAAACCGTACAGCGGCAATAACTACGGGCACCACTTCCCGTTGATCGACGGGGCGGAAGTCGCGATCACCTTTACCGGGGGGGACCCTAACCGGCCGGTGATTATCGGCGCAATGCACGACAGCCTGCACCTGGATCTTGTCAACAACCTGAACCATACCCGGAATCTTATTATCACCGCCGCTGGAAACACCATGCGGATGGAGGATAGGGAAGGGTACGAGCACGTGCATCTGACGACGCCGTTTCAGGCTAGTCAGCTTAATCTCGGGCATATGGTTGACGGTGAGCGTAAGGAAAGGGGGCTAGGCGGAGAATTTCGCAGTGACGAGCACGTGGCAGTGCGCGGTGCAAAGGGCGTGCTTGTTACCGCGGAAGCGCAGCCTGCTGCAAACGGCAAGCAACTCGACATGACCAGCGCGAAAGCGCATCTCGAGGATGCACTCGCATTGATGCAGGCGTTGACGCAGACGGCCGAGGCTGCACAGGCACATATGGCAGAGGTCGATGAGCAACGTCAGTTTCTCGAGCAGCGCCTGGATCGGCTTCAGCAGGCCGTGATCCTGCTATCTGCTCCTCACGGCATTGCATTGACTAGCGGTCAGCATCTGCAACTCGCGACTCAAGACAATTTAGCGGTTAATGCGGGTGGATCAGCGGATATCGGCGTACGGAAGAAGTTCACGGTGGCGGCTGGCGATGCGATATCGATGTTCGCGCAGAAACTTGGCATGAAGCTCTTCGCTGCCAAGGGCAAGGTGGAGATTCAGGCTCAAAGCGATGAGATGGCACTGGCTGCGCTAAAGGACATCACGATTACCAGCACTGACGGCAGGCTCGTCCTGTCAGCGGCGAAGGAGGTTTGGATCGGCGCGGGCGGCTCGTATATCCGCATCAACGGTAATTCCATCGAGAATGGCACGCCAGGCGTCATTCTCGAGAAGTGTGCCAAATGGGACAAACCCGGCCCTGCTTCAATGCAACCAGTAATGCCGCTGCTGCCAAAGTCAATCTGTGTCCCGTGCCTGCTCGCCGAATTCTCTCAGGGCGCTCTGCTAGGCACGAAATGACAAATACAACAATCGAGCTTGAGTCTGAAGCGCTGGCCGTGGCAATTCACGAATTCCAGGTCGCCACTCCGGGCCTGCAAACGTGTGCCTTGGTCTATGGCGTTGCGTACCCGCAGTTATATCGCGAGTTGCGACAGTGGCTCGGGCAAGACATGGCGGATCAACGGCTGTCGCTGATATTCGACGCGCACTCCGAAGACCGGCGTGATCAATATGGTCCCTATCTGGTTCGTATTGCTCCAGGGGCATCGAAGCCAGCGAGCTTGCTGACCAAGCTTGCACGTTGCTGCGTGGACGACTTTCGCGGTGTCTCTTTTCTGTTTTCCCAATTACCACTTGGTGACCTTGTCGCAGGACTTCGTGAGCGCCTCGACGTGACATGCGATGACCGCAGCGAATGGCAGATGAAATTCTTCGATACCCGCTCACTTGCCGTGCTCGATCGTACGCTTTCAGTCGAACAGCGCCGTGCTTACTCGTGCTTGGTAAATGAGTGGTGGTACATCGATCGGTACGGGAGTCTGCGGAGAATCACCGGCGATAACGCGACAACCGATTCGTATTGCGGGCCGCTCGAACTCAATGAGCAACAAGCTGTGTCTTTTATCGACGCTGGACTGGCAGATTCCGTTCTGCATTCGCTCAGTCTGACCGACGACGACCTGCTTGCGATTTTTGACGCACGTACCCGTTACCGGATCTGCGAAGAGGCGCTCGCGGGGGCTTCAGAAGACGAACGCAACAGCGCCTTGTTGTTGGCCGACCGAGTAAGAGAAGCGATGCTTAGTGCGCAAGAAAGATCGGAGAGGGCATGATCGTGAAGATGGCTGTCAGGTGGAGTTCGATTGCAGTGATCAGTTTGCTCATAATCGGGAGCCTTTCGGGTTGTGAGAAGGATCCCTACATGCTTGGGATCATGGGATACAACTACACCGATCGAGCAATCGCAGATTTCGCAGTGAACGGTGCGGCGGGTAGCAACGTTGAACTCAGCACGCCAACTGGGGGCGGTGGAAAGATGTCGTGCTGCGTTGTTCTAGCTAGAAACACCAAAGCCCCCTTCTGGATTGATGTCGAGTACCAGATGGACGCGCTCGAGTCCTATCCTCCCAGAAAACTAATTGAACCGGCCGGCAAGTACATAAAAGCCAAAGTCCAGGTTAAGGGTCCTATCCCTTCAGATCCAAGTTATTTGGAAGTTCATTTTTTTCCTGATCAGCACATCGAAGTAGCGATTTCAGGGCAGGACGGGCCTTCTGCGCCGCGGCTCAAGCTCGATCGGCGTTTGCCTTTTGTTCGATAAATAGACGCTAGGGAGCTAACATTAAAGTGAAGAAGAATATCCGTTTGGGTTCGATTGCAGTCGTTAGTTTGCTCACAATCGTGGGCCTGTGGGGTTGCAAGAAGGAGCCCTACACGCTAGGGGTTGTGGGGTACAACTACACCGATCGAGCGATCGCCGATTTTTCTGTGGATCGTCAATGGGGCGGCAATGTTGTTCTCAGTACATCAACTTCTGGCGGAGGAGGAACGATGTGTTGCATCGTTATAAACAGACGCATCGAAACGCCGTTCTGGGTCGATGTCGAATACCAGATGGATGCTCTCGAGTCCTATCCGCCAAGAAAAATGATCGAGCCTGCTGGCAAGTACGTTAAAGAACGCGTCGAGGTCAAGGGCCCTATTCCTCCAGATCCCGGATATTTGGAAATCCACTTTTACCCCGACCACCATATTGAAGCCGCAATTTCAGGGAAGGACGGCCCTTCTGCGCCGAGGCTGAAGCTCGATCGGCGTTTGCCTTTTGTTCGATAAATAGATGCTAGGGAGCTAACATTAAAGTGAAGAAGAACATCCGTTTGGGTTTGATTGCGTCGATCAGTTTACTAACTCTCGTGATCCTGTCGAGTTGCGCGAAAGATCCCTATATGCTTGGGATTATGGGATACAACTATACCGATAGAGCAGTCGCAGATTTCGCGGTGAACGGTGCAGCAGGCAGCAACGTTGAGCTCAGCACGCCAACTGCAGGCGGTGGAAAATTGTCATGCTGCGTTGTCCTCGGCAGAAACATAAAGGCGCCCTTCTGGATTGATATCGAATACAAAATGAGTGCTCTCGAATCTTATCCTCCAAGAAGGATGATCGAGTCTTCGGGAAAATATGTGAAGGCACGGGTCGAGGTCAAAGGTCCCATTCCTCCCGATCCAAGCTATCTGGAAATTCACTTTTACCCTGACCACCACATTGAGGCCGCCATTTCGGGGGCCGACGGCCCATTGCCGCCAAGATTGAAACTTGCGCGGCGTCTTCCCTTTGTTCGCTAAAGACACCTCCTGACTATGCTAGACAACATTCAGACTCCCCCTTCGGCGGGGCTGCGTCCCCTGACAGCAGTTGAACGCCAGCAACGTGCAGAGGCTATGGCATCTCTTGATCCCTCCAAGAAGCCTGGTACACCGGACTGTTCTCAATCACTGTGGCTTTCTCTCTTTTTTGACGGTACCGGCAATAACCGATTCGTCGATACTTCCAAGTCAAAACAGAGTAACGTCGCGCGCTTGTTCTTTGCACATGAGTATGACGACGACAGTACCGGCAGGCACCCAATTTACGTCAACGGATTGGGGACAGCATTCGAGCAGATTGGTGAAAAGACTGAAAGCACATCTGGCGGCGCTTTTGGAGCAGGTGGCGAAAAACGTCTGCGGTGGGCACGGGCCGAGTTCGACAAAAGAATAGCGAAAGCGAAGGCCCGCGCGACTAATCCGAAGCAGCCGATCCGGATGATCAGTGTGTCGCTCTTCGGTTTTTCCCGAGGCGCAGCGCTCGCGCGAGCCTTTGCGGTTCACCTCGCCTCGGAATGTCGCGAGAAAGGCGGAGCGTGGACGTACCAGGGCTATCCGATTCGGCTCTACTTCATGGGGTTGTTCGATACCGTCGCATCGGCAGGTTTGCCCGCGAGTGCCAAGATGATCGACCATAGCCCGGTTATCCTCGGTGCTTTTTCCGTTGTGTTTCCTCTTCTTGGTGCGGGGTTGAGGCTTGTGCCAAAAAACGGTCACTACGACTGGGCAGGGAATCTCAAAATTCCCGCGATGGTTGAGCAGTGTATTCACTATGTAGCCGCCCATGAAGTGCGTGACTCGTTTCCTTTGGATTCAGTGCGCGACGGAAAGCACTACCCAAACAACACATCTGAGATTGTGTACCCAGGCGTTCACTCGGATGTCGGAGGAGGATATGCGCCAGGAGAACAAACGAAAGCACTGCTGGATAACGAGAAACTAAGTCAGGTACCTCTGTTGCATATGTATCGAGTTGCACGCGCTGCCGGCGTTCCACTACAGCCGCTGGAAAGGATGGATGTAGACACCAAAGCATCTTTTGACCTCTCCCCCAAAACAGCGGGTCTTTTCGACAACTATCAAAGGAAAGCACAAGCCGGTGGGCCGATAGAAAAGGCCACGTCCGATCATCTTCGCCAGCTCTACGTCGCCCGAGGTTATCTCGCTAATTTTACCGGAGGGAAGGCCGCGAAAGGACGTGTCCCGCAGGCGAAAGATGTGTTGACGCAGGCAGGCAACGGTCAACAGGCGTCTGACCTATTGCGTGAGGTTTCGCGGGTCAATGAAAACGGACTTGCTGTTAATAAGTCGATGGGAAAGGAAAATGACCGCAAGCTAAACGGCAAGACCCTAACTCTGCGCGAGGCGACGCTTTCCATGGCATATGAAGATGTCTCGCTGCTTACCGGTTCAGACAGCGAAAGACAAACCGCGCTCGACTTCTTCGACTACCTGGTTCACGACTCGATCGCAGGTTTCGGCAAGGATTTTTCAAAGCTTGAGAACTGGCGAATGATGTACTTCGGCGACGTCGGTTACGAGCCGGAAAACAACTGGGATTTCGCAGAGAGATCAACGCCGACAGAAAGAGATGAAGCACTTGCCTAGTTCCATAGTCATTATCGTTCCGCGCACTGGCAGTAGCCCCGGCCCTTTGGGCCAGTTAGAAAAATGAGATTGCGATGATAGATTTGAGCCGGTTTGGCGAGGCTACCGATCACGGTGGCAACGTAGTCGGCGCTTCGACCACGATGCGCTTCCGTAACCGTTTCGTCGCCCGAAAAAGCGACGAAGCAATTCGCCCGCTACATGACGTCAAATCCAGCGTCATCATCGAGGGAGACAAAACAATCGCAGATGGTGGCGTACACGTAGCGCGTCGTGGAGACCGCACGGTGTGCGGCTGCCGTTTGATTGCCAGTTTGCGCTGACTCGATCCCGATGCCAGTAACTCTTCCTCCCGCAGAGTCGCCCGAGCCGCGTCCGTCACCGCCGCGGCTTGTCGTGTGGCTGTGCTTGCTCGTGGTATCCATGGTCATCGGGGTCGTCAGCACGCTGCTCACGTGGCCCGAAAATGTGCCGACCGGAACCGCTTGGTTCTGGGTGCGGCTGCTCGTATTTCCCTTTCTCGTATGCACTATCGCATTTGGACTTCGGTGCTTCTACTACGAGCAGGAAAACGAGCGCATCAATGCAGACAACGAAATCCTGCGAGAGGACAGGGAGACCGCTCTGGAATTCGCGAGTGATCCACTTGCAGTAGTCCGCTATGCCTATCTGACGGGAGCGGGGAGTCGCGACGTAGCATCCACATTGGATCGGGCGGCAGCAGCGCTGGAAGCCCACACATTTCCGAATGGCAGTGATGTCTTCCCACTCTCCTCGCTGTCGTTAGCCGGCGACGACGATGATCCCGGACGCTATTGCGCTTGTTTCAGGGAACTCATCGGCTCGGTCTCGGACAGTGTTAAGGCTATTCCGCGTGACGTACCGTTTGGGGTTTGTCTGCAACTGCCGGTCGATGTCGATCAACAAGCGCTGGTCGACGCATGGCAGGCGTGTTGGGACGACGCGGAACTACGAGCAGTAAAAGCGGAGTTGGTCGCTACGGATAAGGGTTTGATGGCGCTGGACCAATGGCTCGACAACAAGGGCGGTCCTGCGCTGGAGAAATTCGTCCTGTTCGTCGCAGTGCAACTGCACGAGACACCTCTTCAGAACAGCGCTGAAGCCGCGGTTGCTCTGTTGCTTGGCTGGGCACCGCTCGCCCAGCGGCGCCATATAGAGCCAGTCGCTCTTTTGCATCGCCCGGTAGAAGCTGACTTGGATGCAACAGATGCTCCAATTTCCACGGCGTTGCAGTGGGGACGCACGACGGGCGACAAGATCAATGATTTGTGGCAGACCGGGCTTGAGAGGATGGATAAAGCCGCGTTGGTAAATAGCCTGTCGGACCTCTCGATAGGAGTTTCGCAAACGGAAAACCTCGCCGGAATACACGATCTCGATATCACGCTCGGGTATTCCGGTAACGCGGCAGGATGGCTGGCGGTCGCGCTGGGGATCGAACACGCGACGCAAAACAATACTACGCAACTGGTTGCATGGCGCGAAAGCACACTTCGGTTCGTCGTCGTGCAACCGGTGGAGCAGGCAGACACGACAGATTCTGGAGCATGAAGTTTAGCGAGTTTTCAGCGCATTGAATTCTGGTCGGGACTGTCACAGCGCCTGTCGTCTTTTATACCTGGTTTAATTGCGCAGGTATCGACTCGTCACTTGGCCGCTTGGGGTGCTCCCGCTACGTGCCGTCGTTGACGCGATCGGGAAGGATATCTGCAGCGCACATCTTTACTCCTTGTGTGGTTGACCCCGTTACTCTAGCGAGCGGCAAGCGGATTCGCTGCGGCGTAAAGGCCATTCGATACGCTTTCCATGCCAACGGGACGGCTCACAAGCCATTAACTCCACTCCGTATCCGCGTTCTCGTCAGGCTCATGTAACGTCAACCCCGCCAATGGCAGTGGCAACGCCGTCTTATACCGCACCTGCTTGAGCGCGAAGCTTGAACGGATGTTCGAGATGCCCGGGATCTTTGTAAGCCGTTCAATGATGAAGCGCTGCAGCGACTGGATGTCCGGCATCATGACGCGCAGCAGATAATCCGCGTCGCCGGTCATCAGGTAACACTCCATGACTTCGGGACGCTCGCCGATCGCTTCCTCGAAACGCCGCAGCGCGTCTTCATCCTGTTTCGTCAGACTGACCTGAATGAATACGTTGATCCGAAGCCCAAGGGGCTCCGGATTCAGCAACGTGACCTGCTGTTTGAACAGTCCCAGTTTTTCGAGCGCGCGCACGCGGTTAAAACAAGGCGTTTGCGACAGGTTCACCGCCCGCGCCAGTTCCGAATTAGTGATGCGCGCATTCTGCTGCAACTGGTTCAGGATGCCGATGTCGATACGGTCCAGGCGTTTAGGCAATGTGGTCATAGCTCGAATTTTCTGGAAAAGTGGACATGCACGGAATAAATACACTATCCCTGAGCCTGATTAAAAGCTAATCAGTAGCACATTCTGCAGCGTAATAGCTAAGCTGTATTCATTCGCAACGCTAATGCCCCATTCAATGCCGAGCCGTGCCATGACTGATTTATCCAGCGGAACCGATCAAATTCTTTCCATATCCCGAGGTCGCGAAGACAGTGATCCGGAGGAAACCGCCGAATGGCTGGAGGCGCTGGACGCAGTCACGGAACACGTCGGTCGTGACCGCGCGCAATACCTTTATGACCGCCTCGCCGAGCATGCGCTGTCGCTGGGTATCGAGTCGTCGAGGGCACGCGTCACGCCCTATATCAACACCATTCCCGTGGCGGAGCAGCCGCGTTATCCGGGCAATCTGGAGATAGAGGAAAAGCTCGCCGCCGCGTTGCGCTGGAATGCGCTTGCCATGGTCGTGCGCGCTAACAAGGCTTATGGCGAACTGGGCGGCCATATTGCGAGCTATGCCTCCGCGGCCGATCTCTTCGAAGTGGGCTTCAACCATTTCTTCCGCGCTGCAGCGCCGGACGCGGGCGAAGGCACGGGCGGCGATCTCGTGTACTTTCAGCCGCACTCATCGCCGGGCGTTTATGCACGCGCGTTCCTCGAAGGCTTTCTTAGCGAAGAGCATTTGCAGCACTATCGGCAGGAGATCGCAGGACCGGGGCTGTGTTCGTATCCGCACCCGTGGCTCATGCCGGATTTCTGGCAGTTCCCTACGGGCTCAATGGGTATCGGTCCGATCAACTCGATCTACCAAGCGCGCTTTATGCGTTACCTGCAAAACCGCGGCCTTGCAAAGACGCAGGACCGCAAGGTGTGGGGCTTCTTCGGCGATGGCGAGATGGACGAGCCGGAATCGATCGGCGCGTTGTCGCTGGCTGCGCGCGAACAACTCGACAACCTCGTGTTCGTCATCAATTGCAACCTGCAGCGGCTCGACGGTCCGGTGCGCAGCAACGGCCGGATTATCGACGAGCTGGAAGCGCAGTTCATTGGCGCGGGCTGGAACGTGATCAAGGTCTTGTGGGGTTCGGACTGGGACGCACTCTTTGCACGCGACCAGACGAACGCGTTGCTGCGTGCTTTTGCACATACGGTCGATGGCCAGTTCCAGACCTTCTCGGCGAACGACGGCGGTTATAACCGCGAGCGTTTCTTCGGCCAGAATCCCGAGCTTGCCGCATTGGCTTCTCATCTCAGCGACGAGGATATTGACGGCCTGCGTCGCGGTGGCCACGACGTGCGCAAACTCCATGCGGCTTATGCGAAAGCGCTGAGTCACCGAGGCCAGCCAACGGTCATCCTCGCCAAGACGATGAAGGGCTTTGGCATGGGAACATCGGGCCAGGGCAGGATGACTACGCACCAGCAAAAGAAGCTTGGCTTTGACGACCTCAAGGCGTTTCGCGATCGCTTTCGCCTGCCGCTTTCGGACGCGGATGTCGAAGCAGTCAAGTTCTACAAACCCGCGGAAAACAGTCCGGAGATGCAGTACCTGCACGCACGACGCGCAGGCCTTGGAGGCTATTTGCCCAGAAGGCGGAGAGCGGCGTCGAAGGGGCTGATCGTCCCTTCGATTACTACCTGGGGCCAGTTTGCAATCGATGCGGCAGGCAAGGAAATGTCGACCACCATGGCGATCGTGCGCATGTTCGGCACGCTGATGAAGGACGCAACGCTTGGCCCCCGCGTGGTGCCCGTGGTCGCCGACGAGGCGCGTACGTTCGGCATGGCGAACATGTTCCGGCAAGTTGGTATCTATTCACCGCTCGGGCAGTTGTACGAGCCGGAAGATCTTGGTTCCATGCTGTATTACCGCGAGGACACCAAGGGGCAGATTCTCGAAGAGGGCATTTCGGAAGCGGGCGCAATGTCGTCATGGATCGCCGCGGCGACGTCGTACAGCGTTCACGATCTGCCCATGCTGCCGTTCTACATCTATTACTCGATGTTCGGCTTCCAGCGCATTGGCGACATCATCTGGGCGGCGGCGGACCAGCGCGCACGCGGCTTCCTGATCGGGGCGACCGCGGGCAAGACGACGCTTGGAGGTGAAGGGTTGCAGCATCAGGATGGCAGCAGTCATCTCGTGGCATCGACCATACCGAACTGTCGCGCGTACGATCCCGCGTTTGCCTATGAAGTTGCGGCTATCGTCGACGAAGGCATGCGCGAGATGGTCGAGCGCCAGCGCGACGTGTTCTATTACGTCACGGTGATGAACGAGAACTACGCGCAGCCATCGGTGCCTGGCGGTAATCTGGAGATGCTGCGCGAGGGCATTCTCAAAGGCATGTATCCGCTTGCGACGAAACCGGATGCCACGGCGCGGGTGCAGTTGCTCGGCGCCGGGGCGATTCTCGGCGAGGTCATCGCGGCGCAGCGGATGTTGCGCGACGAATGGGGCATTGAGGCCGCGGTATGGAGCGTGACCAGCTTCACTGAGTTGCAGCGTGACGGCATGGCGTCTGAACGGCTTGCACGGCTCGGCGAGACGGCACCTGCACCGTATGTGAGTACGATGCTCGGCGCATCGCGCGGCCCGGTGATCGCGGCAACCGACTATGTTCGCGCGGTGCCCGAATTGATCCGCGCGTACGTGCCGCGTCGCTATGTGACGCTTGGCACCGACGGCTTCGGTCGCAGCGACACCCGTCAGGCATTGCGCGAGTTCTTCGAAGTGGATCGCGCATCCATTGTGATCGCTGCGCTGAAAGCGCTAGCCGACGACGGTGAGATCGATATCGCAATAGTGCGAAAGGCGTCGCAGCAGTATGGGAAGGCGGGGTCGGTATTGGGCGCTCCCTGGCAACGGTAGGTGGACCGAGCGCGCGCGTCTGATGCGGGCGTTGACGATGCTTGCATCGGGTGCGGCGGTCACGACCATTGCACTCGACCTTGGCTACGAAAACGTCAGCGCGTTCATTGCAATGTTTCGCTTAAGGCTAGCGGCGCCGGCCGAGAAGCGTGCGAAGGTTGATCGCAAGGCTGGCCAGTATTGCCAGCGCGCCCAGTGTTTCAAGTAATGGCGAGAGCATCGCGTCAGATCTCCCAGATGGTCGACGCCGGGCGCATGCCCCGGCGCAACGCTTAAATCAAATGCCGCAACAGCAGTTGAAGACCGAGCGCCAGCATGCAGATAAAGAACCAGCGCCGAAAGGTCGCGGGGCTGATGCGGCCGCGTATGCGTTGACCGATCCACATACCGAGCAAGGCAGGGACGACGGCGAGCAGCGAGCTGGTGAGATCGGCGGTTGTGAACGCGCTTGCGCGAGCAAGCCCGATCGCCAATGCCACGGTCGATACCGTAAATGATAGTCCGAGCGCCTGGACGAGATCTTCTTTTTTTAGATCGAGCGCTTGAAGATAGGGGACCGCTGGTACAACAAAAACGCCTGTTCCGCCAGTGACGAGTCCGGTCACCACGCCAATAACAGGAGACAGGCGCTGCTCATGCCGAGGCGGCACTGTGACGTGCCAGGACAGCAACCCGGAGGCAGCGTAGAGCATCAGTGCGGCCCCGAGCCCGGTCACGGCCCAGACACCGCCGCTGCCGGCAATGAACGAAGCCGCGGCTACCGTGCCGATCACAATGCCCGCCATCATCAGCCAGAAGCGCCTCACAAGCGCACCCAGGCGTGGACCTGCCAGAAGCTGCCAGACGTTGGTGACGAACGACGGCAGGATCAGCAGGGAAGCCGCTTCGACTGGCAGCATGAGGGTTCCGAGCACACCCATCGCCACGGTCGGAAGCCCCATGCCCGTGACGCCTTTGACAGTGCCGGCTATCAGGAAGGTCAGCGCAATGGCAGCGACGCGAACGAGGTCAGGAGAGGTCATTGATGAGGGCATTAATGAAGGCATTGTTGCTTCGCAGGAAAACTTCGCAGGCAAACTTCGCGGGCAAATGAATTGCCCTTATTTTCCCCAGATTCGCAACGGCCACAATGCGGAAGATACGTACTGTGCCTTAGGGTATAACTAAGGCTGATCAACAAAACTTCTTCGGTTATGCGCTTCGATCTGATAGACCTGCGCCTTTTCCTGTTCATCCTCGAAACCGGCAGCATCACGCACGGCGCGGCTCAGGCCAACATGTCCCTGCCGTCCGCCAGTGCCCGTTTGCGCGGCATGGAGGAGGCGCTCGGGCTGCCGCTGTTGGAGCGAGGCCGTCGTGGCGTCGAATCCACGCCGGCAGGGGACACATTGGCGCACCACGCGCGTCTGGTACTCGGCCAGATCGAACGGATGCAGGGTGAACTGGGGGAGCACTCGGAGGCTCGCAGAACGCGTGTTCGGGTATGGGCGAATACCGCGGCCGTCACGGAATTCCTGCCCCGTCCTCTTGGCGGATTTCTTCGGCATAACCCCGGCGTGCACATCGATTTGAAGGAGCGGCAGAGTACCGAGACCATCAAGGCGGTCCTTAACGGTGCTGCGGAGATAGGCATTGTTTCCGACGCGCTCGAGCACGGGATGTTGCAGACGTTTCTGTTCGCCGTCGACAAGCTCGTTTTGATCGTCGCGCGCGATCATGCGCTCAGCGGGCGTCGTCGGGTCGCGCTCAGGGACGTGGTTGAGGAAGAGTTCATCGGGTTGAGCGCCGGCAGTGCACTGCAAGAGTATCTGGGCGAACAGGCGTTATTTGCCGGGCAGCAGTTCTATTTTCGCGCGCGGGTGCGGACCTTCGAAAACATATGCTGCATGGTCGAGCAAGGGGCCGGTGTGGGAATCGTCCCGGCAACCGCCGCGAAGCGGTACCGAGGGACCCCGGGCGTGCACACGGTGGAGTTGACCGACCGCTGGGCCACGCGCCAGCTCCTGATCTGCGTTCGCAATATGGAGGCGTTGCAACGACCGGAGCGCGCGCTGGTTGAGGCGCTTGTTGCGGCCTCTGCTGCATGAACGTTAGCAACTCAGATCGAAATACCCCTTGGCGAGGCATACCCCGTTCACCAGGATTTCGACATCGTGCCGCCCGGCATAATGTATTCGCGTGGTGAAGTCCTTGATGTTCTGCGTGCGTTCTATTGCTACCTTTTGGCCGCCGTCGAGTGTCAACTCCTTGAGCTTGAATACTTTCGCGGCCGTCACACCCGACTTCTTCACGTAATGCATTTTGTAGTCGATCACAAGCCGCTGACTTTCCGGAGACTTGGACGCAAGATCGAATGACAAGGTCACACGCTCGCCTATTGCAATCTGGCGAGGTGTCACGGCGAACTTGCTGATCTTCACGTCGGGCACGCCACCCGCGCCGATCACAGCCAATGCGCGCCCGTTACCGGCCTTGATCAACGAGCGCAGGGCGCGCTTTGCGATCCAGGCGGTGTGAGCGTTTTCGATTGGCCACGTCGCCAGCCGGTCCAGCACCCAATCAGGATGCGATCTGGTCACATCGTTCAGATGATTGGCGACCGACTTGCGAACATAGAGGCTCGCGTCCGAGCGAAGGTTCTCCAGAATGGGTGCCGCCAGCGAAGGATCAGCCAGGATTGCGTCGAGCCGGAAAGACCATGGCAGGCGCGGACGGCTGCCTTCGCTCGCGAGGCGCCGCACGGCGTCGCTGTCATCGCGTGACCATACTTTCATGATGGCAAGCGCTCGCGTCAGATCCTTGCGCAGGAATTCGCGCACCGCGAACTCGGACGAGCCGAAGGCCGTGAAGAACTTGAGCGCTTCCATCGATACATCGAAGTCGTCCAGCCCGTATTGTCCAACGTAGTCGGGAAGGACCAGCGTGGAAAATCCCTTTTCGATGCGCATTGCCAGCGCACGAAGAACCTCGAGCGCCTGGCGGTAGTCCGCGGGAAGGGTTGCATGCAGCGCCTGCGTCATGCGGCGCAGGCGCTGCATCAGCGTCAGCTCGTCGAGCCCGGCTAGCGAGATCTTGAGGAAACTCCGTGTGTCGAAGGGGGGATAAACCGCTTTGACGTCGAGCGCCATATCGCGGAATCGGCGCTCGTTGAAAATCTCTTTCAGTGCGGTGTTTTCGGTGTCCGACATCGTGATCGCTTTCTTGATGGAATTGCGCTGGGTTTGCAGGCGGTACTACAGGCCGCAACGGGTGTTTCGCTTCGTCTGCATCTATCGAGGGCGCGAATCGAGGGCGAGGTTGGGCGCGCTCGATCATACCGCCGCACAGTGGCGAGCTTGTTGATGATCTGTGCCAGAGCCCGACATGAGGGTGCCTCTCGCAATTGCCGGAAAAGAAGCGTATCTGCTACCCCTGTCAGATCTTGTCAGGAGTGGCGTCTTAGGGCCGGTTCAGCAGCAATTCAAAGACTGCCGGGTATTTTTTTGCTGGCTTATTCGCAGCTTAAGTATCCGTTAATACCGCCGTTAACAAGAGGCCAGCCCGCTAGGTTTCAACGCTGTCTTAGATCACTCGACGACCACCCTGCAATAGTTTTTTCGATCCGCACCCGACGACACTCCCGCTCCATTCGTGCTTTCGCGAACGGGCGCGGCAGATGGGTGCTGCAGAAAGATACTTATTGCTTGGCACGCTAAGACACGTTGAAGGGCCATATCGAATTCAACGTTACGAAGAGTCGTCAATATGCTTAAAAAAGCGAGTGTTTCTACCGGCCTGCTGGTCGTTCTGATCGTGTTCTGTCTTTTTCAGGTTGTCACGGAAGGTCTTGGTTTCTGGTCGCTGACCGCTACTCACGACGATGTCCGTAACCTCTCGAACATCGCGCTCAAGCAAGTCAACGAGGTCAATGAAACCACCCAGCGACTGATGGACGCACGGATCAACCTGTCGCGTGCCGGTACCCGCATGGCGCGTGGCGGCACGGAACCTGTCGACATTGTCCAGCACGCGCGCGAGCAGTTGGCGCTAGCGGACAAGTCGTTCACCGCCTTCGTCAATGCACCCAAAACCGGCGATGAAAACAGGGCGCGCACGGCCGCATTGCAGGAAAAATTCCAGGCGTATCACGGCGCGCTCAGTGAACTGACCCAGTACCTCGACGCCAATAATCTGCAAGCGTTCCTTGATCAGCCGACCCAAGGGTTCCAGGACCGCTACCTCGCCGAGCAACAAAACTTCGCCCGGTTTGGCGACACCGCGAGCCAGTCGTATCTGGATTCCATCGATGCCAGGCTTGGCCTTTTCCGCGGCGTTGGTCTGGCGATGTTCGTGGCGCTCGTTGCGGGTGTCGTGTTCGTACACGTCGCGTTGCGCCGCGGCGTGGTCGCCCCGCTCGAGGAAGCTGGCCGTCACTTCGAACGGATTGCCGAGGGCAAGCTCGACGAGCATATTGCCGATCGCGGCACCAACGAAATTGGCCGCTTGTTCGCCGGTCTCGCGTCGATGCAGGCGAGCGTCGCGCACACGGTGAAGACGGTGCGCGAGTCGTCGGACTCGATCAATCTCGGCGCCGATGAAATCGCCACCGGCAACGCGGATCTGTCGGCTCGCACGGAGAATCAGGCTGCATCGCTGGAAGAGACTGCATCGAGCATGGAGGAGTTGACCGCGACGGTGCGCCAGAACGCCGAGCATGCGCGCGACGCGAACAGCCTTGCAGGCGACGCGCTGACGGCAACATCACGAGGCACGGGCGTGGTCGATCAGGTGGTCGAGAAGATGACCAGCATCGCCAGGAGTTCGGACAAGATCGCGGAGATCATCTCGGTGATTGACGGCATCGCGTTCCAGACCAACATTCTTGCGTTGAATGCGGCTGTCGAGGCGGCGCGTGCGGGTGAACAGGGCCGCGGATTCGCAGTCGTGGCGAGCGAGGTGCGCGGACTTGCACAACGCAGCGCACAATCGGCCAAGGAGATCAAGGAACTGATCGGTGAATCGGTCTTGCAGGTGAACGATGGTTCGGCGCTGGCGGGACGTGCAGGTCAGGCAATGCGCGAGGTATCGACGTCAATCTCGCGCCTCACGCAGATGATGGCCGAGATCAGCGCTTCGTCGCTGGAGCAAAGCACGGGCATTGAGCAGGTCAATCAGGCCGTCGTGCAGATGGATGAAATGACGCAACAGAATGCGGCGCTGGTGGAGCAGGCGGCGTCGGCGGCTGCGTCGCTGCATGAGCAGACGCGTCACCTGAAGGCTGCGGTATCCGTGTTCAAGATCCCGGACGAGGGAAGGGTAACGCGGTACTAAGGGCTAGCCGCTGGGGCGCCCGACTTCCGGCTTCCTAGCGGCGTTTAAAGCGGCGGTCGGTTCAGATTGACCCAAAGCTGTACCAATGGCCGTTGCCACTGGAATTTGGCATGGTCGCACAGCCTTTGCGGCACCGGATCTCCATTAGTTCGCTAGGGATTCCCGCAAGCAGACCAGAACACGCCTACAGCCTAAACGCTCATCGCGTCTCGGCGGTATGCAATCTTGGCGCGCCCATCTTGAACCATGCCTTCGCTATTTTCCCATTCTCGACTTCGTAAATAGCGACGACATCGATCTCACCGGGGCCGTCCGGAAAGGTGCGAGTGACGACTTCCTGGTCCACCACCATGTTGCCAACTGATATCCGCTTAACGAGCTTGCCGGAAAGATTGGCTTCGCTAAACCGCGCGACGTGCCGTTCGCGGATCTCGTTTGCGCCGCTAGCAAGTAAACGCGATGGAAACTCATAGTACTCACAGTCGTGGGCCCACCATTGCATGAAGTCTTCTATATCCCGGGCGTTATAAGCCTCGAGTTGTTTTTGCACGGGGAATTCGACGTCGCTCAACTCGCTTCCATTCATTTCGTGGCATTCCTTGTATGTGGTGAATGACCTCGGCTACGCGCTGCATCGTGAGCGCGTACGCAGGGTGTCAGGGACAAGTATTGCAGCGATGCATTGCAGCGGTCTATAGCCGCAGCGTGCCCGACCTTGGACCCACTGACATGATAGCGGCGAGCATGAAGAGGGTCATGCTTCGTTGCCTGTACACGTCATTGAAAAGCAGATGTCGACCCTTCTTCTACTAATGAAGAGAGTGCAGTGGACGAGAGTGAAAGGCGAATTTATTGCCCGGCGGTTTCGCTGGCGGGTCGACTGAAAGAGTCTTTGACGGCTTTCAAGCCGAGGTTCACGCCTATGCGTGCAATCATGATGCCGATGACCGCAGCGGCCAGACGATCCGATATCGCCAGGCCGGCCATGCTACCGAGAATGCCAACCGCGGCTATTAATGCCGAGATCGCGTCCGAGCGCGCATGCCAGGCGCTCGCAACGAGAAGGGTGGAACGGGTGCGCTTAGCGACGGCCATGATGTATCGAAACAGCGCTTCCTTGGCGACGATCACAAACACCGCCACGACCAGCGCGCTTGCATGAACGCTGGAAGCATTAGCCGCATTAGCCGCATTGGCCGCGTGTCCAAGACTGCTCCACAGGGTTTCCATTCCTGTTGCGATCAAGAGGATGGAGATCAGTAGTGATCCTATGGTTTCGACTCTATCGTACTGGTCGTTGGCGCTCCGGCGCACTGCCGTGGCGCTGAGGCGCAAGACCGCCAGCACCATTCCGTCCGCCGCGAGGTCAGCCAGCGTATGGACGCCGTCGGCCAGCAAACCGTCGGAGTAAGCGAGCCAGCCGATGACGATCTGCATGGTCATCAAGGCCGCGTTTAGCAGAACGCTTACCTGGGCCGCCTTGAAGGCGGCGTGGTGCTTCTCGCGGCCGTGCTCGGACGTCGACGACATCGTGGAGGGGAATTATTAGTGTGGGTACAGCACCGTAACCGCCCTACGTGGCGAAGATATGACAGGGGCCGATGCTGCGGGGAGGGGCCGGCCGGAGCCGCTGTCCCTGGCGCAGGGCTGGACCCTCGCGGAAACGGCTGCGGCGCTTGAAATGTCGCCCCGTCCCTTGGCAGCGACGCTCTCGGCGTCATCGCAGTTCACTCGTTCCAGCCGCTGTTCAAGCTTCCATTACATTCAGTAGGCTTGGCTATTTTCTCAAGTGCCATCCGCTCTTGCCGTAAAGTCTGGTACCAGTCTTGAAACAGCTTGCATCTTTTGAGGTCGTATAGTGGCAAAACAGCATTCGCTCACGTTCCGGATGACTGCATTTATCGTCCTGGTCTGTGCCTTGCTCGTGGGCACGGATATCTGGCGCAGTCTGGCCGCCCGACAGGTGCAGTTGAAGGAAATGACGTCGGCCACAGCAAATCTCGCCCGCGCAATGGCGCAGCACGCGAACGACACGATCAAGGAATCCGACACCGCCTTGATGGGTATCGACGAGCGCGTTGAACACGACGGCACCAGCCCGGCCGCCCTGGAACGGCTTCGCCAATTGTTTTCGTCCCGGTTAAACGAGCTTCCACAACTCAACGGCTTGTTTGTTTTTGATCGAACCGGTCAGCTGATCATGAGCTCGGAGCCCGGGAAACTGCACAGCTATAACAACGCTGACAGAGATTATTTTATCTATCATCAAAGCCACGCGGATCGCGGCGCCCGCATTGGCGGGCCGCTGCTCAGTCGTTCGACCGGAAAGTGGGCTGTGCCGGTGTCGCGGCGAATCGTTGACGCCGACGGCAGTTTCGCCGGCGTCGTGGTAGCGACCATCGACATTGATTTCTTCTTGCGGTTTTATAACAGCCTGGATATTGGGCATGCTGGCGCCGCGGCGCTGGTACTCAATAACGGGCGCATGATCGTACGCAGGCCGTTCGAGAGCCGCTTCCAGGGCACGGACGTATCAGAGACGGTTCTTTTTCATGCCCACCAGGCGGCGAAATCAGGAACCTTCCTGACGAAGTCGTCACAAGATGGTGTTGTGCGGCTCAACAGCTTTCGAAGCTTGCAGGACTATCCGCTGTTTGTCGCTGCAGCTTTGTCGCAGCAGGAAATATTGGCGGCCTGGTGGACCGATACGCTTTGGCATTCGGCCGGTGTCGGCGCCCTGGTCATCGCGCTGGCGCTGTTTGGTTTTAGGCTCATCCGGCTTATCGGGCTAAGGACTGTGGCGGAAGAGAGGCTCGCTGCCAGCCTCGACATGACGCGTGCAATCCTTGATACAGCGATCAACCCGATCATTACCATCGATAGCGCCGGTATCGTGAGCTCGCTCAATCCTGCCGGCGAAAATACCTTCGGCTACGCATCGCAGGAGCTGGTCGGGCGTAATGTCAGGACGCTCGTTCCCGATAGCCTGGTCGATGCCTACAACGACTATGTCGCACAGTTTTCGCGACAGGGCAGGACAGGAAGCGGCAGCGGCCGTGAGTTGGCGGGACTGCGCAAGGACGGCTCGATCTTTCCGGCGCACGTCTCCACTGCCCCAATGGTCGTTGCCGGCGAGCTTTGTTTCGTCTGCGTCATCACGGATCTCACGGAACAGCACGGACAGCGCATGGAACTGGCCGCCGCGCGGGACCAGGTGTTACTAGCAGCCCAAACAGCAGAGCTTGGAATCTGGTCGTGGAACCTGGCGGACAACGCGCTCCACTGGAACGAGCGCATGTTCGAGATCTACGAACAGCCTAAGACGCTGAACGGCAGCGGTTTGAATTTCGATCATTGGCGCACGCGCGTGCATCCGGCGGACATTGACGCCACGATGAATTCGCTCAATGCAGCGATCGAAGGCAATGGCGACGAGCTACCGTTGTTTCGAATCACGCTTCCGGGCGGGCGGATCCGGTACATTCAGACGCGGATGCAGGTCGAGCGGGACGCGAACGGCACGCCTGTCGTCATGACAGGGATTAACCGCGACATTACCGACCAGCATCAACTTGAGCTACGTTTGCGCGAGGCGAAGGAGCAAGCTGACGCGGCGAGCGCTGCGAAGTCGTCGTTCCTCGCGAACATGAGCCATGAGATCCGCACCCCCATGAACGCAGTGCTGGGCATGCTGCATCTCGTGCAACTCAGCAACCTCAATCTGCGTCAGCGCGACTACGTCAGCAAGGCGCAGACAGCGGCGAAGTCGTTGCTTGGCCTGCTTAACGACATTCTCGACTACTCGAAGATCGACGCGGGCAAGCTGCAGCTCGATGTGCATCCGTTCGAGCTGGAACCCTTGATGCAGGATCTGGGCGTTGTCCTCTCCGGCAATCAGGGCGACAAAAACGTCGAGGTTTTGTTCGACCTGGATTCAGCACTTCCCAATTCGTTGATTGGCGATAGCCTTCGGTTGCAACAAGTCCTGATCAATCTGGCCGGCAACGCACTCAAATTCACGTTGACCGGGCAGGTCATCGTCAGCGTCGAGTTGTTGCAACGCGTGGATGCGACGGTACGCGTACGAATTGCGGTAACCGATAGCGGCATCGGCATCAGCGGCGAGCAGACGGGACGTATTTTCGAGGGCTTTAATCAGGCCGAGACGTCGACCACACGCCGTTTCGGTGGCTCAGGCCTGGGGTTAGTCATTTGCAAGCGCCTGGTCGGATTAATGGGCGGCGACCTTCAGGTTGAAAGCGAAGTAGGCGTTGGCAGCCGGTTCTGGTTCGACATCACGCTTGGCGTCGATGGCGCGAGCACGCCCGTTACCGCACCTGTCATCGACCGGCCTTTACGCTTGCTGGTAGCCGACGATAACCAGATGGCAGGAGAGCTGCTGGTCCGCACGGTCGCGGCGCTCGGATGGCAGGCGGACTTCGTGTGCGGTGGTATCGACGCAGTCAAAAAGATCAGCGAGTCGGTGCGCGCCGGGCAACCCTATGACGTGGTCTTGATGGATTGGCGCATGCCGGACCTGGATGGGCTGAACGCGGCAAAACTCATTCGCGGCGCGAAAGACGGCGTGCCTCTTCCAGTGGTCGTCATGGTCACCGCCTATGGGCGCGAAGTGTTGGCTGAGGCCCGCGATAGCGGAGAGGCGCCGTTTGTGGGCTTCCTGACCAAACCGATCACACCGAGGCAACTGAGCGACGTTGTACTGCGCGCGCTGAGCGCTGTGGGTACGCGGCCGCCCGAACTTCAGGAGCTGGCTTCCAGACCTGCGGCACGCCTTGCCGGGCTTAACCTGCTCGTGGTTGAAGATAACGCGCTGAACCGTCAGGTTGCCGAGGGAGTGCTAAGAGCGGAGGGCGCTCAAGTACAACTCGCCGAAGGCGGGATCGAAGGGGTGCGAAGGGCAACGACGGCAGGCATTCCGTTCGATGCGGTTCTGATGGATATCCAGATGCCGGATATCGACGGATTCGAAGCGACACGGCGTATTCGCGCGAACCCTCGCTGCGCCACGCTACCCATTATCGCGATGACGGCGAATGCATCGAACGCCGATCGACAAGCGTGTCTGCATGCCGGGATGAACGATCACGTCGGGAAACCAATCGACGTCGAGTTGCTGGTGTCGGTGCTGCATGCTCAAATCGACGGAAGAAAATCCCCGCTCGCGTTTGCACCCTATCAAGCGCCGTCCGGAGTGGAAGTGATAACGGAACCGCTGGTCGAAACCAAGGCTTCGATTGTCGCGCGGTTTGGTGGCAATATTGCGCTGATCAATAGTGTTCTGGATAACTTTGGGTCGCAGACGGAAAAGCAACTCATGTTGCTTAGCCAGCAAATCGCACACGGCGAGCCTCTTGGCGCCGCCTCGGTGCTGCATGCGATCAAAGGGACCGCAGGCACGGTGGGCGCGCGCGCGCTTTCGGCGCGGGCCGGCCAACTTGAGTATGATTTGCGCCACGCCGATGCGTCAGCAACGAACGTTGTCATCACTGACGAGGGCGTTGCCGATCTAAGAGATTTGCTGCGGGACAGCGTCACGGCATTGGCGCATGAATTTGAAGATGACACAATCGAGGCGCCGTTCATCGACCTTGTATTGCCGTTGGCGGAATGGAAGCTGCGCCTGAACGAGATAGTGGCGTTTCTCGAGTCGTCGAATTTGCAGGCCGTCGCGCTTGCCGAAGCGCTGGTTGCTCACACGGGTTCGGAACAGCGGGACCAATTCGATCAGTTCCTGATGCAGGTACGGGAATTGGATTTCGCGGTCGCGGCGCTCAGCGCGCGCGACATGCTGGAGCGTTCGTGACATGGAGCATATTCTGGAAAGCTGGTTACTTCATGCGAATCGCCGTCCCAAGATCCTGATTGCCGACGATCAGCCCACGAACATTCGTGTTCTGTACGAGCTGTTTCGCGACCAGTGCGACGTGTTCATGGCAACGACCGGCGCGCAAACCATGCAGATCTGTCGTGCTGAGTTGCCGGATCTCATCCTGCTGGACGTCGTGATGGAGGACATCGACGGGCATGAGGTATGCCGCCGTCTCAAGGCCGACTCGCTGACAGGCGCCATTCCGATTATCTTCGTGACCTCGCAGAATCAGGAGGCAGATGAAGTCATCGCGTTGGGATTGGGTGCGGTCGATTTCATCACGAAGCCCATCAACCCGGTCATTGTGCGCGCGCGCGTGCGAACCCACCTGACCCTGAAGCTACAGGGTGATTTGCTGCGAGCAAGCGCGTTGCTTGACGGGCTGACGGGCGTTGCGAACCGCCGAAAATTTGACGAGGATGTGCAGACTGACTGGCGCCAGTGTCTGAGAGAAAGCGCACCCCTCTCACTGATTTTGATCGATATCGACTACTTCAAGCTTTATAACGATCGTTATGGTCATCAAGCAGGTGACAACTGCCTGAAGCTGGTGGCAAGGGCTCTATTTGATGCGCTTCGACGGCCGTATGACAAGTTGGCCAGGTACGGAGGTGAAGAGTTTGCCTGTCTCTTGCCGAAGACGGAACTCGCGGGAGCGAGCGCAATGGCGCAAAGAATGCAAACGCGCGTGAGCGAATTGAACGTGGAGCATCTTGGCTCCGATGTTGATCAGGTCGTGACCATCTCCTTGGGCGTTGCTTCCATGGTGCCAACACCCTCTGTCACGCCTGAATTATTGTTGAAGGCCGCTGACCAACAGCTCTATGAAGCGAAGCGCACGGGCCGTGCGCGCGTCTGTACGTTGACGACGTCGTAAGCCGGGCACGAGCTACTCGCGCACACCGAACTGATCAACGGCATTAACGGTGATCTGAACGTTTTCACGGCGGACAACAACACGCGCTTAAATGACGCGATTCCAATGCAAGCTTATAAGGGATGTTTGCGTTCGCGTGCCATTGCTTGCGGCGAACGAGCGTCCACCGTCTGCCAATATTGAATAATGGCGTGAACTTCCGCTTCGATACGCCGCACCGTGTCAATGATGCTTTGAATACGGGCTTGCAGGATTGCCGCCTTGAACGGTTTGGCGATGACATCGGCTGCTCCGAGGTCGAGCGCGCGCTGTTCAGCGGCGATGTCGGCCGCAGGTGAGATATAAACCACAGGCACATGTTCGAGCGCCGGCTCGGCTTTAAGCGCCGCGCAAATTTCAAACGCGTCGTTCTGCGAGGTATGCGTGTTGAGAAGAATGACGGTTGGCGCGTAGCTATTCGCCAGCCGCAATGCTTCTTCGCGGGAGGACGCAAAATGTAAGGTACCTGTATTCTCCAGCGTTCGCCGCATCAGCTGGATGGTGGAAAGATCATCTTCGATAATTAGCAGGTTAGGCTTTGCCGGAGTCGCCGGCCATGTTCGTAACTTCCCCTCTCGACAGTCCCGATCAATATCTTTCACGATCTGTCTCACGCGAAGTTGAGCGCGCACGCGAGCCTTGAGTTGCGCTGCGATGAGCGGTTTCGTAACGTAATCCGCCGCTCCCAGTCTCAGCGCATCGACTTCCAATGCTGGCGCGTCATGGCTCGTCACGAAAATGATCGGGACGTGTGCCAGATTTGGGTCGCCCTTAAGGACTTCGCATGCGTCGAATCCGGTCATGCCGGGCATATCGGCATCAAGAAGAATAAGATCAGGGGGCGAATCTTTTGCAAGCGCAATGGCAGCTTCGCCCGAGGTGGCGAACCGTTGATCAGGGTACGCGTCAAGCATTTGACTCATGATTCGAATCGTCAACGGATCGTCATCTACTAAAAGAAGTCGCGCACTATTTGCTGACATTCGGTTCTTCCTCGGGATTTTTAATGTACGTCGCCATGATGCGGCATTCCGATGCAGCTTGATCGGGAGAAATGCGAGGGTATTGCACCTTAAATCGTAGCTTGAAGCGGCCGCTAAGATGGAGCCTTGCCCATTCTAATATAGGGTGCCCGACGATCTGTTGGTTAAGTGCCAAAGTCGAATGCTCCGAAACGCGGTATTCCGTGCGATCGTGGTTATCGCTCAGATTCGATCGTTCACGGCCTCGTCAAATTGAGGTCGGCTTGAAAATTGGACGCCCATATTCCGTAAAGGTGAGCGATGCAGGCGTTGATGAATTGAATTCCCCGGGAATGTGTGCACGGAGAAATTTCGTTAGGAAACCCCAAGGTTGGTAACGGCCGAAGGTGCTGGCGTATCAGAAGCCGTGCGCTGACTGGCAATATCGATAGAGACGTTAGCGACCGGGTGCATGCCGTATCCATGCTGCCACCGAGCAGTAGGACGGCGATGAGAGCGGTCCAGGGATTTCGGAAAATCAGGCAATTCAGGGTAAAGCAGATGAGGGCAGTGCTTGACCGCCGGCCCCGCTCCTGCAATTGCACAAAGTTCCAATGCAGAATTGTTTTCGCAAGGCTCGTGCGCAACGGCCTGGCTGAAGATTTGTTTGCGCTGCCCCGGGTTTGTCCCAACGTTGCGCGTCGCATTTTCGATGACTTTCCGTGTACTTGTTCGCAGCCGGATTGTCATGAAACGCATCGGACGTCAAAAACAAAAAACCCCGCAGGCTCAAGGCTTTACGGGGCTTTCTTTTACTACGCCGACTGTCTTGCTGACTACTTGTTGGTGCCCAAGAGAGGACTCGAACCTCCACACCTTGCGGCGCATGGACCTGAACCATGTGCGTCTACCAATTCCGCCACCTGGGCCAACCGATACTGCTAAGAACGCTATTTTATCGAACGATTCGACGCTGTCAATGGCCGCGTAAGAAATGGATCAAAAGGAGAGGAAAAACAGCGACGATCAAGTCGCGTGATAGTGATGCCGCATAAAAAACCGATCGAGTTCGCGGTCCTCGGGGCGCTGCCCCGTAAAGACCTCGACGTACTCAGCGATACGCATCATGCGTACAGACAACTCCTCTTCGCTTTTCATCGAAATGTAGCCCATCTGCGTCAGGTAGATTGCCCTCGCGCGCACATCGGCGGAGATCGGTTCGTATTGGTAGCGCTCGAACAATTGAGTGAGCGCAGCAATGCGAAGTTGGTCCGCAACCTGAATCTCGGCGGCAATTTCAGGCGATTGCAGCGCCCAACTCCGGATAGCCGCTTCAAACCGCGAGTCGAAGATCCGGTCATCGAGCCAGCAATCAAATACGTTCAGAACTGCCTCGCAGATTGTTTCGGCGTATGCCTCGGTCTGCTTGACCCAGTTGCCCGTGTTTTTGGCCCGCCAGCGTTCCAGCAACGCGGCCAACAGCTCCTCGCGGTCCTTGAAAAACCAGTAGAAGCTGGTTCTCGACAGATTCAGCTTCTTGGCCAACGGGAGGATGCGCACGGAATCGACGCCGGCGTCGCGCAGGCTTTCGTAAGCGACCTCGAGCCACGCTTCGGACGACCCTCGTCCCGAATCCGCAGTCGGTTGATCCATAGGTAAAAATTCCTTAAAGCAGCCGTGATCGCCGGTCCGCAGAGCGAGAGTCCATCACGGAAGCGACGATATTCTGGCGCGTCGTCCGGTATCGGTCAAAGCGCTTTCGCCCCCAATCTCGCTCTTTATATTCGTGGTTCCCGCCAGCAAGATCGTGCCGATGATCAACGTAAAGTCATAATGTTCATTGTAGTCGAGATACTTGACACATGTGTACAGAGTGAATAATCTTCATTGCGTCCCCGAAACAACATCGTCAAAGGCCACGCCATGTCGTCAAGCGATCCGCTGCTTCAGCCTTACACCATCAAACATCTGACGTTCCGCAACCGCATCATGACCACGTCGCACGAGCCGGCGTATGCGGAGGACGGCATGCCCAAGGAGCAGTACCGCGCGTATCACGTCGAACGCGCGAAGGCGGGCATCGCGCTCACGATGACGGCGGGGTCGGCGGCGGTATCGAAGGACAGTCCGCCGGTGTTCAACAACGTCCTCGCTTACAAGGACGAGGTCGTGCACTGGATGAAGGACCTCGCCGATGAATGTCACGATCACGGCGCAGCGGTCATGATCCAGTTGACGCACCTCGGACGGCGTACGCGCTGGGACAAGGGCGACTGGCTTCCGGCGGTGTCTCCCTCGCACAATCGGGAGCCTGCGCACCGCGCCTTTCCGAAGAAGCTCGAGGATTGGGATATCGAGCGCATCATCAAGGACTACGCGGACGCCGCAGAGCGAATGAAGGCAGCCGGTCTTGACGGGCTCGAGCTGGAAGCCTACGGACATTTGATGGACCAGTTCTGGTCGCCACTCACGAATACACTCGATGCGCCATACGGCGGCTCGCTGGACAACCGGATGAAGTTCACCTTCGACGTCCTGACGGCTATGCGCAAACGCGTTGGTCCAGACTTCCTGCTGGGTATCCGATACACCGCTGATGAGATTATTGAAGGCGGCCTCACGAAAGCGGACGGGCTGTCTATATCGATGAAGCTGAAAGAAAGTGGTCTCGTCGATTTCCTCAACGTGATCCGTGGGCATCTGGAAACAGATGCCGGATTGACCGACATCATCCCTATTCAGGGCATGAAAAGCGCACCTCATCTGGACTTCGCCGGGGAAATTCGCAAGGCGACCGAGTTCCCCACCTTTCACGCGGCGCGAATCCAGGATGTGTCGACAGCGCGGCATGCGATCGAGTCAGGCAAGATCGACATGGTCGGCATGACGCGCGCGCACATGACTGATCCGCATATTGTTCGCAAGATCATCGAGCGCCGGGAAGACGATATTCGACCGTGCGTTGGCGCGAACTATTGCCTCGACCGTATCTATCAAGGTGGCGCGGCGTACTGTATTCACAATGCAGCCACGGGCCGCGAAACCACCATGCCGCACGACATTGCGCGTGCGCCAACCAGGCGCAAAGTGGTGATCGTCGGGGCAGGACCGGCGGGACTGGAGGCAGCCCGCGTGGCTGGTGAGCGAGGACATGAGGTCGTTGTGCTCGAGGCCACGAACAATCCTGGCGGCCAGATTCGCCTGACCGCGCAGAACGTGCGGCGCAAGGAGATGATCGGCATAGTCGACTGGCGGATGTCCCGATGTGAGCGGCTCGGCGTGACGTTCAAGTTCAACACGTGGGCCGAGTCAGAGACAGTGCAAGCCGAAAACCCGGACGTGGTGATCGTGGCAACCGGGGGAATGCCTCACACCGAAGTCCTGCGCGAAGGAAACGAACTGGTTGTATCGACTTGGGACATCATCTCCGGCGACGTCAAGCCTGGCTTGAACGTCCTGATCTTCGACGACGCGGGTGACCACGCGGCGCTGCAGGCCGCCGAAGTGATCGCGCAAGCCGGAGGGAAGGTTGAGATCATGACCCCGGACCGCTCGTTCTCGCCCGAAGTAATGAGCATGAATCTCGTGCCCTATATGCGATCGCTTCAGAAGCTGGACGTGAAGTTCACTGTGACGTATCGGCTCGCTTCGGTGCATCGCGACCATGACGCGCTTGTCGCGGTCGTAGGCAGTGACTACGGCGGCATCCGCAACGAGCAACGTCATGACCAGGTCGTGGTAAATCACGGAACCATTCCGATGGATGATCTGTATTTTGAACTGAAGCCCCTGTCGAGCAATCTCGGTGCGCTCGACTACGACGATCTGATAGGTGGGGCGAAGCAGTCACGCAAATCCAACCCGGAAGGCGCGTTCCAGCTTTTCCGTATAGGCGATGCGGTGTCGGCGCGCAACACGCATGCGGCAATCTACGACGCGCTTCGTCTGCTCAAGGACCTGTAGGAAGGGCGACGGTTTTATCAAAACCCGCATTGGCATTTACAGCGATTTGGATAACTAATGATTGTGGTTATCGTATTGCTGCCTTTAAGCCTGCGAGCGCGTTGCATTGTTTATGCGAACGCTTCAAAACGCAACTATTCGGTCCACGCAAAATAGGCGTTTTTGATATCTTGACATATGGTTCCACATGGGACTAATCTGAAATTTCCAGTGATCGGGCAGCAAGTTAAAAAGGGTGCTGGCTCCCTTGCGTGCTTTGGGCATTCAACGAATTCAGGCAAGCTGCGGACCTTCAATATTGGATGGACGTAACCATGGATCGTGACGATAAACAGATATGGCTAGTACGGTTGAGGATATGCAGGCAACAGAATTGAAAGCGTCCGATAGCGCCGTCAATGCACAAGAAGTGTTTGCTGCGGTCGTCACGAACGGACCGATCAGCGAGGCTTGGCGCTTCACGCTCTGGTCGAACTACTACACCGAGCCGTGCTTTTCAGTGATGACCCGTGACTTCGATGTTGGCCGTGACGAGTTCAACGTGCTCAGCTGCCTGAGTTCCTACGGCTCGATGGCTGCCAAGACAATTTGCGAAGTGACAGGTCGTCCGAAAAACAGCATCAGCCGTGCGGTGACGCGACTGAGCGAAAGGAAGATGATTCGCCGCAAGATCAACACGCTTGATCGACGTGAGAGTTCGCTCATCCTGAACGAAAGTGGGCGAAAACTCTATGAACGTGTGGTGCCCGTCGCTATCGAGCGGCAATCGACCATGCTGAGCGGGTTGAGCGCATCGGAGCGCGCGTTGCTTGATCAGGTACTGAACAAGTTGATGCAGTTTCGCCATGAATGGTGAAGTGGCTGCGGTCACGAATAGTTGATTCTACTTTCGCGCATTGAGGCGAAGAGAATGATCAGATCGGCCATGCGAGTCGCGTTGGATCCTGATGTGAAGGGCTCGTTCGTATTTTCTCGATGAGACAGCTCTCGGTTGAAAGCGAGTGTGCAGAGGAAAAGTGCAAAGGAAACGTGCTCGCGGACGCGAGGCGTCGGGTTACAACAATTTGGAGTGAGTCGTGAGTTCCAAGGTCGTTATAGTTGGCGGCGGGGTCATTGGTAGTTCCATCGCTTATTTTCTGCGTGCTTCAGACCCGACGGTTGACGTGACCGTGATTGAGCGTGACCCGAGCTATGCGAAGTCATCGTCGGCACTTTCGGCCGCGTCGATCCGGCAGCAATTCTCCACGCCGCTTTCCATTCAAATGTCGTTGTACGGCATCGAATTTCTTCGCGGTATTGGAGACATTCTCGAAGTAGAAGGTTTCAAGCCGGCTATTGATCTTCACGAAGGCGGCTATCTTTTCCTCGCCACTCAGGCGGGCGATGCAACGCTTCGCGAAAACCATGCGCTGCAAAGGACGCTTGGAGCGGACATCACGCTCATGGGCCGGGACGCGCTGCGCGCCAAATTCCCCTGGTTGAATGTCGAGGACCTCGTATCCGGCGGGTTTGGCGAGAGCGGAGAAGGGTGGTTCGATGGCTACGGTCTCGTGCAGGCGCTTCGCAAGAAGGCGCAGTCGCTGGGCGCGCGCTACATTGCGGCGGATGTGACCGGACTGGTTCGGGACGGTCGGCGTGTCACGCACGCCGTGGCGAGCAATGGAGAGAGCTATGCATGCGACACGGTGGTTAATGCGGCGGGTGCCTGGGCGCGCAAGATATCGGAAATGATGGGTATCGATATCCCGGTTTTTGCGCGACGCCGGAGCATCTTCAATGTGTCGTCTCCTGCTCGGCTGCAACACTGCCCCTTGCTGATCGACCCGGCCGGGGTCTATTTTCGTCCCGAGGGGAAGACGTACATCTGCGGTACGTCGCCGAGTCCCGACAATGATCCAGATGACCTGCCGCTGGACGAAGTCGACCACGCCATCTTCGACGAAGTCATCTGGCCGACGCTTGCTCATCGTGTTCCGGAATTCGAAGCGCTGCGCGTTGAAAACTGCTGGTCCGGCTACTACGAGTACAACGTGCTCGACCAGAACGCAATTATCGGTTACCACCCGGACGCCGAGAATTGTGTGTTCGCAAATGGCTTCAGCGGTCATGGGCTCCAGCAGGGTCCGGCCACCGGACGTGGCGTGAGCGAGTTGATTCTCTCTGGGAAGTACACCTCACTCGACCTGTCGTCGCTGAGCTGGGAGCGGGTGCTCGAGGGTCGTCCGATCGTTGAAAAGAACGTTGTTTAGCGCGGTCTGATCATGCGTGGGTCGGGTGACGACCGAGCTTGTGATATTAAGGAATTGCGTCGATGTACGGACCGCTCCGCGGCTCAAGCTTCACCGAGGAAACACGCACGGTGCGACATGATGTTCGCCGAGGCTTAACAGGCGTAACAGAGGGCACGACCGCTTGGTCCGCTCGCGACGCGCGGTTCTTGACCGCCGTTATCAAGTCCCTGCATCAGCGGTTAATATTCGGCGGTCGTGAGGCCCTTTGCTGTGTCAAACTCGCTGCAATTATTTCGAAAATTATGGAAACGGTAATGCCTGGTTTGAAGGAACTACTGGCGCAGCGCGAAGCGCTTCAACAGGAATTGGAGCAAGCACATCAGCAGGAGGCAGATCGCGCGCTGCGCGAGATCGTCGCGAAAATGAGGGAATATAAAATCTCCCTGCAGGAGCTGATCGGCACCCGGGCTCATGCCCGTATGGTCCCACCGGTCGCGAACGCAAAGTACCGTGATCCGGCCACCGGGGCGACGTGGAGCGGGCGGGGACGGGCGCCGCAGTGGATCGCAGACAAGAATCGCGACGATTTCCTGATCCAGCCGTCTTTGTTTCGCAGTCAGTGACGCTTTTCAGGGAAAGGCCCCAGCCGTCCGAAAGGACGCCGGCCTTTGCCCCCGCGCGGGCAGTGCGGAACATCTGTTCCGGCTTTGCCGTGGCGAATCCGGATATGGTTTCTCCTCCAGATACTCGACCACGCCGAACGCGCAAGAAAACAAAAAACCCCGTAATCACAAGGATTTACGGGGTTTTCCGGACTTCTTCGGATTGCTCCGAACTTGAATCTTGGTGCCCAAGAGAGGACTCGAACCTCCACGCCTCGCGGCGCATGGACCTGAACCATGTGCGTCTACCAATTCCGCCACCTGGGCAAGGTGCGTGTGCAGCAAAGAACGCAATTATAGCCGGGCATATCGCGCTGTCAAGCATTTTGAGACCGAAACTGAAACGAGGCTCCGAGCCATTACCCATATGGCTTCTGAGCCGATGTGGCCCGGTTGGCGGGTGTTAGAATGGTTCGCAAACTATTCGTGAACGAACCGGAACAACGTTAAGTGCAACGTCCCGGCAACGCGCCGATCCAGCCCCGGGCGGGCTGGAAAGTAAAGCCGGGATGGGATCCCGAGATGGGAACCCCCAATTAACCGATTAACCGTGACATTCAGTTAGACGAGAAGAGATCATCGATAAGCCCTTGAACAAATATCCGTATCCGATTCCGAGCCGCGAAGAAATTCTCGGCGTGTTGCGCACGAGCGAGGCTCCGCTCGCCGCGAACGACATCGCCGAAGCTCTGTCGATCAAGCGCCAGGAGCGCGAAGGATTTTTCAAGCGATTGGGAGCCATGGAGCGTGACGGCCAGGTCCGTCTCGACAAACGCGGCTATTACCAACTCACGCATCCCTCAAACTTTGTTGCCGGCCGCGTTCAAGGCCATCGCGACGGCTTCGGCTTCCTGATTCGCGACGACGGCCAGGACGACCTGTTCCTGCCCAACGGCGAAATGCAGAAGGTCATGCATAACGACCGCGTGCTCGCGCGCATTGTCGGGTATGACCGTCGCGGGCGGCCTGAAGGCCATATCGTGGAAGTCACGGATCGTGCGAATAAACGCATTATCGGCCGGCTGATCAGCGAGAACGGCGCGTTGATCCTCGTGCCCGAAGACAAGCGCATTGGCCATGACATCCTGATCACGCAGAATCCGAAGAAGGCGAAAGTGGGGCAGGTGGTTTCGGTGGATCTCACCGACTTCCCGAGCCGCCATTCGCAGCCGCTTGGACGCGTGGCGGAAGTGATCGGCGACATTGACGATCCGGGCATGGAGATCGAGATCGCGGTGCGCAAATACGGCGTGCCCCACGAATTCAGCGACCGCGCGCTCGAGCAGGCCTCGAAGCTGCCGGACGAAGTGCGTCCAGTGGATATCCGGCATCGCGTGGATTTGCGCGATGTGCCGCTCGTCACTATTGACGGCGAAGATGCCCGCGACTTCGACGACGCCGTGTATTGCGAGCCCATGACGGTCGGCCGCGGCACGGGCTTCCGTATGTTGGTCGCGATTGCCGACGTCTCGCATTACGTACGCCCGAACGAGGCGCTGGACGTTGATGCGCTCGACCGCAGCACATCGGTGTATTTTCCGCGCCGCGTGATTCCAATGTTGCCCGAGAAGTTATCGAACGGGCTGTGTTCGCTGAATCCGCAAGTGGACCGTTGTGTGCTCGTCTGCGACATGGTGATCACCGCGCGCGGCGAGATCAAGGCGTACCAGTTCTATCCGGCCGTGATGCATTCGGCGGCCCGCTTGACGTATACGGAAGTTGCGGCGGTCCTGACCAACACGAAGGGACCGGAAGCCGCGAAGCGCGCCGACCTGTTGCCGCAATTGCAGAACCTGTACGGTGTCTACAAGTCGCTGCACGCAGCGCGCCAGAAGCGTGGCGCGATCGATTTCGATACAACCGAGACCTACATTGTCTGCAATGCCCAGGGCAAGATCGAGCAGATCGTGCCGCGGCATCGCAACGACGCGCATCGGTTGATCGAGGAATGCATGCTGGCCGCGAACGTGTGCGCCGCTGACTTCCTCAAGCGCCACAAGCACCCGGGGCTGTATCGCGTGCACGCCGGGCCGACGCCCGAAAAGCTCGAAAACCTGCGTGCGTTCCTGCGTGGCGTGGGGCTGTCGCTGGGTGGCGGCGAGAAGCCGCATGCAAGCGACTACGCCGCTCTCATGGCCATGGTTCGCGACCGGCCGGACGCGCAGATGCTGCAGAGCATGGTGCTGCGCTCCATGCAGCAAGCTGTCTACAGTCCGGAAAACATTGGTCACTTCGGGCTCGCGTACGAAGCGTATGCGCACTTCACCAGCCCGATTCGCCGATACCCCGACTTGCTCACGCATCGCGCCATCTACGCGATCTTGCAGGGCAAGAAGTATCAGCCCGAGGTTGGCCACGACGTCACGCTCAGCACGGGCCTGACGAAGGCTGCGCGGGCCATGCAGAAATCCGACGACGAATCGCGCAGCCGTCAGCGCAACAACGTCGCGATCTGGGAAGAGCTCGGACTGCATTGTTCGTCGAATGAACGCCGCGCGGACGAAGCGTCGCGCGACGTGGAAGCCTGGCTCAAGTGCTATTTCATGCGCGACAAGCTCGGCGAGGAATACGGCGGCATGGTGAACGGCGTGACAACGTTCGGCATCTTCGTGCAACTGGATTCGCTGTTTATCGAAGGGCTGGTGCATATCACCGAACTTGGCGCCGACTACTTCCAGTACGACGAGGTCAAGAACGAATTGCGCGGCGAACGCACGGGCATTCGGTACCGGATGTCGGACCGGGTGCGCGTGCAGGTCAGCCGTGTCGATCTCGATTCACGCAAGATCGACTTCCGGTTGGTTCGCGATACACCCGTCAAGCCGGCCGGCCGGACCTCGGCGCCGGCCGTCGAGCACTCCGCCATGAATGGCGTGGGTGCGGGCGCGGGACCGCGTGTGCGGCCGTTCCCGTCGGACGAAGGCAGTAGCGTGAATAGCCGGCGGCGCGACCGCGGCGGCAAGAAGGCGGCGGCCCAGGCTTTGGGTAAAGCAGCCGCGGCAGCACTGCCGCCTACTATCGCCAAGGACGTGGCGGTGGCGAAGAAGCGCGGCGCGGTGCCGAAGGCAGCGGCCAAGAGTCACCCGCCACGAAAGAAGCGCTGAGGCGCGCGGTAGCGAAGGCGACGCGCCTCAGTTTGAAATGCGCGGCCCGATGCATCATGCACCGGGCCGCGTTTCCATTTTGTTTTGTTTGAATACGGTCTGGTCCAGTCATGTCACGTCTTAAAGTTTTGTATGGTTTTCACGCGGTGACCGCACGGGTTCGCGCGGACGCATCGACGATCGAGGAAATTCTCTACGATCCGACCCGCAAGGACCGGCGCATGACCGATTTCCTGCGCACGGCGAAGGAAGCCGGCATCCGCCTGATCGCCGCCGACGAAGCGCGCTTGTGGGGGCTGTCGGGCAACGTCGGCCATCAAGGCGTTGTCGCGCGTGCGACCGACATGCCGCTCGCGCAGAACCTGGCGGAACTGCTCGACGGCGTGAGCGGCACGCCCTTGCTGTTGGTGCTCGATGGCGTGACCGACCCGCATAACCTCGGCGCGTGTTTGCGTGTCGCCGATGCCGCCGGCGCGCATGCGGTGATCGCCCCGCGCGATCGTTCGGCCGGGCTGAACGCAACCGCCGCGAAGGTCGCGAGCGGCGCCGCTGAAACCGTGCCGTACATCACGGTGACGAATCTGGCGCGCGCGTTGCGCGAGTTGAAGGACGCGGGCGTGTGGGTGATCGGCACGGCGGGCGAAGCGACCGCGAGCGTGTATGAGACGAAGCTCGATGGTCCGGTGGCGATTGTTGTCGGCGCGGAAGGCGAGGGCATGCGACGCCTCACCGGCGAAACCTGCGACGAGATCATGAAGATCCCGATGGCAGGTAGCGTCGAGAGTCTGAATGTGTCGGTGGCGAGCGGGATTTGTTTGTTCGAAGCGGTGCGGCAACGGTCCCTGAAGAAGTAAGCACACGTCATGCGATTTCGCTCCGCCGTCATTTGCGGTGTGTGTTGCGCGCTGCTCGCAGCATGCTCCAGCACCGAGATCAATCGCGGTACCTACATTGCCGACACGCGTTATCACGCGACCAGCGCCGACTCACGCGTGCGCTTTCTCGTCATGCATTACACGCGAGGCGACGAAGCGCGATCGCTCGCAGTCCTGACTGGGGACGACGTCAGCGTGCACTACGTCTTGCCCGATAATCCACCCATCGAGAACGGCGAGCCGGTGGTCTATCAGCTCGTGCCGGAATCGGAGCGTGCATGGCATGCGGGCCAAAGTGAATGGCAGGGAACGACGGAGTTGAACGCCGCGTCAATCGGCATTGAAAACGTCAACGTGGGTCCTATCGATACACCGCGGGGACGCACATGGCAACCGTATCCGCCGGCGCAGGTCGATGCGCTCGTGAAGCTCTCGAAAGACATAGTCACGCGCTACAAGATTCCCCCCACGCGCGTGGTGGGTCATAGCGATATCGCGCCTCAACGCAAGACCGATCCGGGCCCCGCATTCCCCTGGCGCACGCTCTACGATAACGGTATTGGCGCGTGGCCCGATGACGCCACGGTGGCGCAGCATCTCGCCGGACGCGATCCCAAGTCGCTGGTCGACGTGGCTGCCTTGCAGCAGAAACTCCAGCGATACGGCTACGACGTCGCAACCGACGGCGTGCTCGACGACAAGACGCGCCAGGTGATCGCCGCATTCCAGATGCACTTCCGCCCCACCGATTACGCGGGCAACCCCGATGCAGAAACAGATGCAATCGCGGCCGCGTTGCTCGATAAATACTTCCCTTAAAGGCTGCTCACGCCCATGTCCGATCTTTATCTGCCGCTGCGCTCCGTGCATATGACCTGCGCGGCGCTCAGCATCCTGGGTTTTGTCATTCGCTATATCTGGATGCTGCGTGAGTCCCCACTGTTGCAAAACCGCGCGGTGAAGATCGTGCCGCATATCGTGGATACGTTGCTGCTGTTGAGCGCTATCGGGCTGGTGGGAATCATTGGCTTTGGACCGAACGCGGCGTGGCTGACGGCGAAGATTGCCGGGTTGATCGTGTATATCGTGCTGGGTACGCTCGCGCTAAAACGCGCTCGCACGAAAGGCGCGCGAGCGGTGTTCGGCCTGTTGGCAATCGTCGTGTTCGCGTTCATTGCGTCGGTAGCGCGCACGCATAATCCGCTCGGTTTTTTCATGCACGTCTGAGCTGGCGCCGCTGCCAGTGCCGCGAAAACGCCGCATGGCTCCGCTCAGCTAGAATTGAGGTTTCCCCTTTTACGCTGTCACTCCCGCCATGACCCAAGACGAACTGAAGCAACTGGTCGCCGCCGAAGCGGCTGCCTATGTCCACGCCAACGTACCCGAAGGCGCGGTGATCGGCGTCGGCACGGGCACGACGGCGAATTGTTTTATCGATGCCATCGCCAGCACGAAGTCGCGTTATCGCGGGGCGGTATCGAGCTCGCTTGCCACTACCGCTCGACTCGAAGCGCACGGTTTCAAGGTGCTGGAGTTGAACGAGATCGAATCGTTGCCCGTGTATGTGGACGGCGCCGACGAAATCGATCCCCACGGCGCGATGATCAAGGGCGGCGGCGGGGCGCTTACGCGCGAGAAGATCGTGGCGTCGGTGGCGGACGTGTTTGTCTGCATCGCGGACGCAAGCAAGCGCGTCGAAGTGCTTGGTACGTTCCCGTTACCCATTGAAGTCGTGCCGATGGCACGCACGGCAATCGGCCGGCGCATCACGGCCTTGGGCGGTGTTCCGGTGTTGCGGGTGAAGCAGGATGGTTCGCCGTTTATCACCGACAACGGTAACGAGATCATCGACGTGAAGACGCTGAAGATCACCGATCCGCTCGCGCTTGAAGCACAACTTAATGCGTGGCCGGGCGTGGTGACGGTAGGATTGTTCGCGGCGCGCGGCGCGAATGTATGTTTACTTGGAACCCCGGGCGGTGTGGAACGGATCGATTACACGCCGCGCTAAGGTCGGCGGTAACTTCTAAAATAGCGCGGAGGTTTTCAGGCCTGCCGCGCTTTTTTTCTTCAAGTAATCCGGCCCGTTCGCGGCTTCACAAGCAAATGTCCTGAACAGACCGTTTCTATAAAGTAAGCGCTTAGTAAGATATCTCCGATCGAGAAGAACAGGCAGTCAGTCAAAATAAGCCAGTCCCTAGAGCAACCCGCTCTAAGCCCACTCAATTGCGCGACCGCGAACATTCTGTCTGCGTTGGAAAGCGTAATAGCTTGTATAGCCGCTGATGCGTGGGCGCGACGTCAAAGGTCTTAACAATTAAGGGAGTTCGGCGATGCAAACCAATCTTCGCAAGACGCTCGACGCGTCTTACACGCGGCTCAAGCACGTAGAGCCATCACCCACCGCATTCGCAGGCAACTACGCGTTGTGCCTTGGCATGATCATGGGTGCGCAGACTTGCAAGGGAATGTCGGTCCAGGAAGCAGAAAGTGAACGCGCTTACCTCGCCATGCTTGCCGCCCTGTACGAGATCCAACTCGCCATGCCGCGCAATCTAAGCAAGCGTTGAAGCAGTCAGGCAAGCAGGTTATCGAAGAAAAGCCCGGCATTTCATATATCGGGATTTTTCAATCTTTAACCGTTTGGTTCAATTTTCCTTTGAGTCTGTTTCGGTCTCTGCCTTAGCATTAACATTAGCAGTTAATTTAGTGATACTTCGCCAGGTTCACATCGCTATCGGCTTTAGGCGCCGGTGCTGCGATGTCGAAAAGTACACGCGTCATCTGACGCAGATAACGTTCGATCGAGAAGTGCTGGCCGGCATCAGCACGACCCTGGGCAGCGAGACGCACTGCCAGTTCGGGTTCACGCTGCAGCGTGCTGATTGCATCCGCGAGCTTGGGTGCATTGCCCGGTTCGACGATCAGCCCGTTCTCGCGATCCCTCAGGATTTCCGGCACCGCGCCTCCGTTAGAGGCGATCACGGGTTTGCCTGCGGCCATCGCTTCAATGATCACCAGGCCGAACGGTTCCGGTTGCGTGGACGCATGCACGACCACGTCCATGACGTTCATCCATGACGCTACGTCGTGCTGAAAACCCGCGAAGTGCACACGCTCCTCAATCCCAAGCGCTTCCGCTTGCGCTCTTAGACCCTGCGCATAGTCGGTCTCGCCGAAGAGTGCATCGCCGACAAGAACAAGATGAGCGTGTGGCACGCGTGCAATCGCATCTAGCGCTACATGCTGACCCTTCCATGCGGTGAAGCGGCCGAACAAGCCGACAAGAAAGGCGTTCGTGGGAAGCCCACGCGCTGCACGGCGCTGGTCCATCGGCATGGCCGCTTGCATTGTGTCGCCGCGAAAGCGCGCCATGTCCACGCCATTATGAACGACGGGCACCGCGCTTGGTGGCAGCCCGGTGAGTTCGATGAGCGCATCGGCGGAGGCCCGCGAATTAGCGATCAGATGATCGACGCCGATCTTCACGGCCCACTTGATCAGCAGCAGATGCAGGCGGCCGAAGTGATCGCGCGAGACGATGTCGTGCACATGCCAGACCGTCGGCTTGCGGTGGAGTACCCGGCCCAATGCGCCCAGAATCAAGGCCTTTTGTGTGTTGAGGAACACGATATCGAAGGACTTTGAGCGGGCTGCAATGGAGCGGATCTGGCGCAGGATACCCGGCAATGCGCCAAGCGCGGCGAACCGCATGCGGTCCTTCTTGATGTTCGATATACGTGCGTCCGTGTCCACCGACACCCGCACGCCTTCAGCCTGGAGCCGTTCGCGAAAGGGGCCATCCGATAGCAACAAGACTTCGCTGCGCCGGGTGCATTGAATGGCGAGCGGCAGCAGGCAAATCTCGGCGCCGCCGAGCTGCCCGCTCTGGTCGATGAAGAGGATGCGAGGCTCTGTCTTCGATAACGACCCGGCGGCCGTATCCGCGCGATGCGCAATGGATTCACGCGTGTTGCCTGCCGATCCCGGGCCTTTATCACGCAGCAGCGTGGTCGATGGAATTGATAAGCTGGCTGCGGATTTTGTGGGCATTGATGACAGGGCGGTGCGAAAAGTCGAATGAACGATGGGCAAGCCCTGAGCTGATGAAGGTACCGATCGTGGGCAAGCGGACACAGCGCTCATTATTCGCAATGCGATGGTCAAGGTGTGTGGGCGTGCGCACGAAAGCGCGCAGTGACTATCTCTAAACTCGCTTCATTGGCAGCAAAGGCTGCGGCAGACGGGTTTCATCATGAAAGTGGCTATTGTTCACGACTGGCTGGTGGTGTCGGGCGGCGCGGAGAAGGTGCTGGAGCAGATGATTGCGTGCTTTCCGCAGGCAGATATCTTCAGTCTGGTGGACTTCCTCGAAGATCGCTCCATTGTGCATAACAAGCCAGTGAAGACCTCTTTTATTCAGGGGCTTCCCTACGCGAAGAAAAAGTATCGGGGGTATTTGCCGCTGATGCCGCTCGCTATCGAACAGTTCGACCTGTCGGGCTATGACCTCGTTCTCTCGAGTTCGCATGCGGTGGCGAAGGGTGTGCTCGTCGGGCCTGACCAGACCCATGTGAGCTATGTGCATTCACCCATTCGTTATGCGTGGGATCTGCAACATCAGTATTTGCGTGAGGCGCGTCTTGAGCGTGGACCGCGGTCATGGGCTGCACGCATGTTGCTGCATTACCTGCGTAACTGGGACGCGCGCTCGGCTAACGGCGTGGACCGTATGATTGCGAATTCGCAGTTCGTGGCGCGCCGGATCATGAAGAGCTATAGGCGTGAAGCGGCGGTCATTGCACCGCCGGTTGATGTCCAGGCATTCGAGGTGGGCGACAAGAAGGACGACTTCTATTTGACCGCTTCGCGGATGGTGCCTTACAAGCGTATCGATATGATCGTGGAGGCGTTTGCTTCTATGCCCGATCGCAAGCTGGTGGTGATTGGTGACGGCCCGCAAATGGATCTGGTGCGCTCGAAGGCGACGCCTAATGTGAGTATTTTGGGGTATCAGTCGTTTGAGGTCTTGAAGGATCATATGCAACGTGCCAAGGCGTTCGTGTATGCCGCGGAAGAGGATTTCGGCATTGCTATAGTGGAAGCACAGGCGTGTGGTACGCCTGTGATTGCTTATGGCAAGGGCGGTGCGCTGGAGTCGGTGGTTCCGCTTGGATCGCCAGGGGCGACGGGTTTGCATTTCATGACTCAGACACCGGCGTCGTTGTGTGACGCGGTGGAGCGATTCGAGGATTGCTCGCATGCCTTTACGATTGCTGCGTGCCGCAGGAATGCTGAGCGGTTTGGTGCTGCTGATTTCCGTCGCCGGTTTATTGTTGAGGTGTTGAGCGCGATGCCCAAGGCCGGTGCTAGCCGGGAAAGCGAACTGACGAGTGTTATGCCGACGGCGTATGTCAAGGCCGCATAGGGCGGGGGTTATTCGTTGGCACCAGGTTTTTCGCTCGCGCCGGTGGACGTGTTTGGTTTGGTGGTCGCGGGGGGCTATGCCGGGTTGCTAGGTTCCGGAGTTAGCGGTCGGAGTCAACGCCGGGTTGCTGCTTTCGGCGTTCGTGGTCTGCTTGCGTTGAATATTCTCTTTATCACTATTAGCCACTGCGCGTGGCGGCGCGTCATTTCTTTGTCCAAAGCGACAAAGAAACGAAGCAAAGAAAACGCTTTCAAACCACGCTACCCTAAGTGTCCACAGCGTGCAGTTCCCATTCATGGGTGCCCCAAAAGCACGGTGCTCGCCAGAGCCACGGATGTGTGAACCCCTCTTTCTCCGAACACAGATACCCACACGCTTCGCCACCAGTGACTGAACCTGCCCAAGGGGCATCCCGCGCTACGCACGTACAACCCCTGCATGAAATGACCCGAATCGCGTAGTTATCACCCCGCGCAGTTCACTCCCCGCATTTCATACATCTCCCTCGTGGACCTAATACCCCCGATTCCCCGCAGGCCCGCCTAATCTCGTAGATTAAAAATGATTAATATAACTACTAGAATAAACGCGCCTCTTAGGTTTTGTGCTGTGCTGTGCTGTGCTGTGCTGTGCGGACCGTGACCGACTTGTTAAGCAATGAAGCAACAAATACGCGTGATGCCGTGCTGATCTCTGCGGGAGCTGGTGCTTGCCCGAGAGCGTTGGGGGCGAAGCGTGTTCGTGTCAGGATTCGCGAGAAGGAGGGGTTCAAACATCTGTGGCTCTGGCGAGCACCGTGCTTTTGGGGCACCTATGAATAGAAACTGCACGCTGTGGACACTTAGGGTAGGGTGGTTTGAAAGCGTTTTCTTTGCTTCGTTTCTTTGTCGCTTTGGACAAAGAAATGACGTGCCGCCACGCACAGTGGCTAATAGTGATAAAGAAATTAGCTAACCTAAGCAGACCACTAAGGCCGAAAGCAGCAACCCGGCATTGACTCCGACCGCTAACCCTAGAACCTAGCACCCCAGCGCCAATCCCAACCGCTAACCCCAGAACCTGGCAACCCGGCACCAACCCCGACCCCTACGCCCGAAACCGCCGGCACCCCAAACCCGTCCACCGGCGCAAGCGAAAAACCTCGTGCAAGCGAAGAACCCAGTGCGAATGAAAAACCAAATCAAAACGCCCGCTTGCGCGGGCGTCAAAAAACACTGGTAGCCTAACTGGCTATCTCATCTCACAACAAGCAAAACATCTCCCCCGAAAAATCTTCAATGCTTGACGTTGGCCGCGAGCGGATCGCTGGAATACGTATAGGCATATGCGTAATCATAAGTCCCCTTACGTCCACCGCTCTTGGCCGGCATGGCATTCAACACCCCACCCACGACCCTTGCATGAGCCCGCTTAAGCTTCTTCAGCGAATCAGCGATGTTCTTTTCGGAGTGAGCACCCGAACGCATTACCAGCACGGTAGACCCAGCCAAACTCGCAATCACAGCCGCATCCGGCACCGCCAGCAACGGCGGCGTATCAACAATGACCAGGTCAAACTGCTTCTCAAAAGCCTGCAACAGCGAAGCAAATCGAGCCGAAGTCAGAATCTCTGACGGGTTAGGCGGATGAGCACCCGAACCAATGAAGTGCAGCCCATGCACGCCTGTCTCACGAGCAGCCATCTCGAAGTCGGTCTGCCCGGTAAGCAGCTCAGTCAGGCCGCCATGCGAAGACCGTCCGAGATATTGAGCCAGCCGTCCACGACGCAGATCTGCATCGATAAGCAGCACCCGTTTGCCAGACTCTGCGAGCAACGCAGCAAGATTGGCAGACAAGAAACTCTTGCCATCGGACGGCGCAGGACTCGTAATGGCAATCACCCGGTTAGGCGCATCGACAAGCGCAAATTGCAGAGTAGCCCTAAGCCCGCGAAGTCCTTCAATCGATGTATCGAACGGATGCGTCGTTGAAAGCAAAGGCTGCGTGGCACTGCGTGAAGCCGGCAAAACGGTCGCGTTCTGAAGCGCCATTGCCACGGGCGTTTTCGCAGAAAGACCAAGCGTTGAACCCAATCCATCGCCTACCGACTGCGTGCCCAAACGCTTGGTGCCATTCGCCGTCGCCTTCGCGGAGGGCAGTGCAACCGGACGATCAAGCCGCACACGATCAAGCCGGGCTTGCTCGGCACTGAACGGAATGGCGCCGAAGATCGGCAAGTTAAAGCGGCGTTCAACCAGATCCGGATCGTCCACACCCGCAAAAAATGCACGCCGTACAAAGGCAAACACAACACCCGCGATCACCCCAAGCAAGCCGCCCGCGGCAATGATCAACGCGGCCTTCGGCTTGACGGGCTGCGACGGTACAAGCGCCATATCGATGATATGCACATTGCCCACCGTCCCCGCACGGCTGATCGACAATTCCTGGGTCTTGTTCAGCAGGGCAACATAGATTTCGGAGTTAACCTTCGCTTCCCGTTGCAGCGACACAGCCTGACGCTCGGACCCCGGCAACGTCTTGAACTGGTTCTCGAAGCGCGACTTCTCTACATTGAGCGCGGCGAGCTGCGCATCAATTGCACGGACTTCGTCGGCACCATCGGTAAAGCGCTGCAGTAGTTGTACACGCTGCATCCGCAGCGCGGCGATCTGGCGTTCATAGTCAAGTCCGCCGGACAGATACGTCTGCGCTTCCTGCGTGGGCTGGAATGATCCGGCGGCGGTCTGATATTGCGCCAACGCGGTCTCGCTGGCGCGCAATTCGTCGCGTACTCGCGGCAGCTCGTTGTTCAGGAAGGTCAGCATGCGGTTCGCTTCTTCTTGTGCACGCTCCGTACGCTGCTTGAGATAAGACGCAGCCACTGCATTCGCCACTTCCGTAATGAAGATCGGTTGTGCGCCACTATACGAAATCTGCACAATGCCGGTGTCCTTACCTTTCTCTCCGACCTGCATGCCGGCACCAAAGGCCTGCACGGCTTCGAGCTGCGAAGCACGCGTGACGAAGAACTCGGTGCCCGGACGCGCAACCAGTTGGCTCACCATCAGCGTGACGCCGTTGCCCGTTGCGACAGTTCCAGCCTCACCTTTGAGCAGTTCGTGATTCTCTGCGTCGAGCAACTCGAAGCGGCCTTCGCCAAGCGCACGCAACGTAAGACGCTGATCCTGCAGGATGGTCGGCACGGTCACCGAATCCACCTTGAACTCTTCACCACCCCAGGCGTATGAATCGAAGCCGAAGAGCGCGGGAAGGGGATGGCCGTTATGCGCGAACAACGACGTCAACCGGCCAATCACAGGCATGACATTCGAAGACGTGCCGAAGTTCAGCTTGAATTGCTCGACCACCGGGTCGATCACCGCGCGGCTCTTGATAATCTCGATCTCGGCGTCGGCTTGCAGCGAACCGCCAGTCGGCATCAGCGCTGCGGCAACCGAGGCTTGGGAGCTGTTGGGTGCGTTGGGGTTCGGTGTCTCCACCTGCACCAGCGCATCCGCCGAGTAGACGGGCGTTGACATCTTCGCGTACAGAACGGCGGCCAGCAGGATGCTGAGCGCAATGCCCAGCACCCACCAGATCTGGTCCACAATCATCCGCACCAGATCGCGCAGGACGAACTCTTCGTCCTTGGCCGGCGCAGGTGAATGTTCCAGCATTTCATAAGTACTCATGTCGCACTCCAGGCGTAACAAGTGACACTCGTGTCAGCGAGTGGTTTGTATGGTGTAGAACAGGGTCTGGATGGTCGGCGCGATCTGCTCGAGCACGCGGTTGAAACGTGCAGCGCTGGCAACCTGAACATAGATCACGTCACGCGGATGCAGGTCGAATTGCGTCATCAGCATCAGCGCGTCCACCTGCGTCATGTCCAGTTTGTACACGCTGAGATCAAGCGGCCGCGCAGCCGGCGCCAAGCTTCCATCGGCCGGGGTAATGGCGGACGTCTTGAGCATGCCGCCCTTCGCGAACTGCTGGTCCGAGCCACGGATCACATAGATCATGCGCGGATCGGCAGAGTGGGGGTCGATACTGTTTGCATTGGCGAGCGCGTCGGCGAGCGTCAGATGACCACGGTTCATCGGCACGGTCTGCGGCTTCGCCAGTTCGCCAAACAGGAACACACGGCTCTTGGTGCGATCCGGCACATCAATGATGTCGTCATCCTGCAGCAACACATTCTGCTGGATGTCACCGCGATCGAGCAGGGCGGCTACATCGACTGCGTAACGATGACCGTTGCGCGTGATGCCGACGTTCTGCAGGTCGGCATCGGGATTCGCTCCGCCTGAGCGGTTGATGGCATCGATGACCGACAGCGGCACGTCGGTGATCGGCTGCGACGAAGGCTGCTTCAAGTCGCCGGTGACCTGGACCTGCTTGCTATAGAAACCGGTTATGCGCACGTCGAGCTGCGGATTGCGGATGGTCTTCGAAAGACCCTTGGTCAAGGTTTCCTGCAGTTCCTGCGCGGTCTTGCCAACCGCTTGTACACGGCCTACGCGCGGAAAGAAAATGGTGCCGTCGTTGGCTACGCGCACGGTCACGCCGCCGGCTTCAGGGCCGCTTGTGCCACCCGTGGCGCCTGGAGCGCCAACCGGCGCACCGCCCGCTGCTGTGCCGCCGGGTGCTGCCGAGGGCAGCGGCGGTACGCCTGCCGCACCCGTGCTCGCCGAGATGCCGGCCGAGCTGAATTCGGGGTGATCCCATACCGTGACACTGACCTGGTCATTCACGCCAATGTGATACGCGTACAGCTTGCGAGTGTCCCTGGTGAGACAGGTCAGCGGACATACGCTCTCAAGCTTTGAATCGCTCATGCGCGGATGTGTCTCGAAGTACGAGACGTCGATCGGCTGGACGTGATACTTCACGTTCGCCTGGGCGACGCTTTCCGGTGAGGGTGTCTGGTCCAGCCTGTCGGTATCGAGATACGGTCCGGGCGCAATCGCGCAACCGGTAAGCGATGCTGTGAAGGTCGCGCCAGCCAGCAGTGATACGAGTAGTTTGATGTTCATATTAGTGGTCCTCGCGTTACGGATACGCCGAATCTCTTCGGCGCAAAGTCTCCTGCCCGTCACCGCGCAGTGCGCGTAAAGGGCGCTTCCCGTGCATGACATGTGCGCCTTTGCAGCTCCAGTCCCGGTATTACTCGCGACTGGGTTTCTTCCCCGGTCCACCCATCGCGGCAACCACTCGAGACAACAGCTAACGCTCCCCGCCTGACTATCGGGCGGGTGTTCACACAGGAAGAACCACAGGTTGAAAGGCGCGCGGCAGGAGAACCACGTACCTTCGAAAAAATCTGTATTGACTAGGTTGCTTTACAGCGTTGCTTCAATTCTGCTCGTTGCCTTTATCGCCGGTCTGCTCGCACTTGCCTGTCATGAAGGTCAAGGCCGAGGCGCGCATCTGGCCGTTCGATATGACATCGTGGCGTTTCTGGCAGGGTCGGTAAGTGCGCTTGCGCACGTTGCGCGTCTTAGTTCACACAAATACTTTTTGCATGAGACAGGGCGCGGAACGTACTTGACGCGGGACTCCTGAACATCTTGCTTATTACGTGAATACGTGAAGCAAAAACTTTATCGCGGCGCGTCGCCAGATTAATCAAGCGCGCGGCTCTTCGATTCAAATGCTTTTCAGATAATCGGCAATTCAGCATGCGCGACTCGAAAGAAGAATTAATGAAAGCGCCTTCAACGAATGCGAGCGTGCCAGTACCGGTCGATGCAAGTCGAACGCAACAAACCGGGTTATGTGGAGAACGTCATCGGCGCCCACGCCAACATCAGGCGCACGATCACGATTGCAGGAAGGGGTGGATACGCGCTCGGTCGGGATCGCGATGAACTGCAGCCGGCGAATCCGTTTCGCGAGCTTCTGCGATACAGGAAATTCCGCCGATCCTGAGGTCCATCCAACCGATCCAAACACTCCGAACAGCGAGGCCGATTCGCCAATAGCGCCCAAGGGTCGCATCAAGATACAAGCGCCGAACACTCAAGGCCATGGCCCTTCACTCCTGCACCATGCCCCGTGTTCAGTGAACCGCTTCAGCCTGATGCAGACGCGGCAGGAGCCGGTCGAATTCACGCTTGACGATGCCGTAGCATTCGCATGCACGCGACTCGAGGCCTTCGCGATCCAGGACCTTGATGCAACCACGGCTGTGATGGATCAGGCCGGCATCGTGAAGCTTGCCTGCGGCTTCTGTGACACCTTCACGACGCACGCCGAGCATGTCAGCAATCAACTGTTGCGTGACTTGCAACTGGTTCGACGTGGTGCGATCGATTTCGATGAGAAGCCAGCGGCACAGTTGCTTGTTGAGCGAGTGGTGGCGATTGCATGCCGCCGTTTGCGCAACTTGCGTGAGGAGGGCTTGCATGTACAGCAGCATCAAACGGCGCAGGAAGTCCGAACGGCCAAACTGTTCACGCAAGGCGGATGCGCTCATGCGATAAGCGAAGCCCGGGCATTGCACCTGGACGCGCGTCGGCATGGTTTCGCCGCCTGTCAGTACCGGCACGCCTGTCATGCCTTCACGTCCGACTGCTGCGATCTCTACCGAACCGCCGTCTTCCATCGTATGCAGCAGGGAGATGATGGCGGTGGTGGGGAAATACACGTGATGAATACGTTGCCCCGAATCACACAGCAATTGGTCGGTGCGAAGTTGAACCAGTTCAAGATGCGGCGTGAGGGCTTGCCATTCGTGTGCGGGAAGCGCACCCAACAAATGATTGCCGTGCAGGTCGGACTGAAGGGTCAGCATGATGTTCTTCTCTCGTAACTTTGCGCATTGCGCCTTACTTGTTATTTACCGGTCAGCGATTCGTTTCGTGGATGCATCTGACGGCATCCATCGAAACGTGTCGCGACCAGCCCCGTAAGCAACCCGGCATTGTCGTTTTGTTAAATTCGTTTTTCGACGGTGCCGGTGCTGCGAGACTCATTTAGCGAGGACCGTGCCAGCAATGCGCTATGTCAATGCCATCATGGGATCGTGCTTCAAGCGCGGTGAGCGCAAATCCGCAGATGGATATTTTTGTTTCACTCTTGAACATGGCGTCGGTGGACAGGCGCTATTGATGCGATTGATGCAGCGCACGCTTTCGTCTGCGCAATGCCTTACTGGTGGCCCGTTCGAGTTTTTTCCCGGACGTGCAAGGCGGCCCCGGGGGCTTGCGCGCTGACGGGTTGAGACGCCATTCGTCGGTTGTTTTGAAATTGATTCAGAACTGTTCCATCAACTTGGTGCGTTAGCGAACGCATTTGCTTCGCAGCGCCGCTTGACACGCTTGTACGGCCCGATGGAATGCATGCCGCCTTGCTCAGCATGGCCTTCTAACTGCGTTGGTAATGAATTGAAAACGTTGCGTTGAGTGCACGAACCTCACCTTCTGGCGGATGAGAAGTGTTGCGTTGGCGAGCAACCAGCGGGATACGGCGTTCGTGGCCGGGTGCAAGATGGAACCAGTCGAGCGTCGCGCGATAGCGCGGATCGACAATATGAACCCAGCGTGCCAAACGTTTGGCGCTCACTACCAGCTCCCAGTTCTCGTTGCTGGTTTGCTCCAATCGAACTTCGAGTCCGAGCTCGTGGCGCTGCGTGCAGGCGCGTTCGGGGAAGTGGAATGCTTCGGACAACACGGCACCGCTCGCTTTGTCGCGCAAGGTAATCACAGTGGCATCGTGGGCGCGTGGACCGAATCTATAAGCGTAGGTGAAATCGAAGAACTGGCCGAGCAGGTCAGAGGCCAGAATCCGCTCCGTGCTGCGTGCCGGGAGTGTTACGTCTTTCGATGCACTGGCCACTTTCGTCGCGCCGTCACGAAGGCACGCGAGTTCGAGACGGGCGTCGATGGGCGTGGCAGTCTCGTTGATCAAATGCACGTCGAGGCCGTCAAGGCCCTCGTCGGTGATGAGCGTTGCTACCGGACGCAAAACCTGCGCGAGGCCGTGCCAGGCGCTTTTGGGCGCTCCCAGGGCATCAATTACACCCCAGCCCGCACCCGGCCGCAGGTCCTGCAACTGCCACACGATCCCGCCGGCGCACGATGAGCCATGGCGACGCCATTCCGAGAAGACTTCGTTCATGAGCTCAGCCACAACCGCGCGCGACAGGTCGAGATAACGCTCGGGGTCCTCGTATCGAAGACGGGCGGGATCGACTTGGTAGAGCGTGCGCAGGTAGTGCTCGCGCACGTCGTCAAAGTCCCAGCCCGCGCCGGGGTCTCGCGGCACGGCGGCTTTCCAGCGCGGCTCATGCGGCTTCGATGCGAGCGGCAAGGTGTTGAGCGCGACATCGTCGGGGACGTTGGCGAACGCCAGGCATTCGCTGGCGAACCGGACGTTCGCGCGGCGGGCGTCTTCGAGCGGTCGCTGGTAAGCGCCCACGCCGTAGTAATGGGTCACGCCCGTGCGCGTGGCGAAGGGCCACGCGGTGATTTCGGCGGCCTCGGCGTCGCCAACGGGCACGCTCGGCGAGTTCATCACGTAAGGCACATCGGGCCGCAATTCAGCCACGATCGATGGCAATTGCCGCGTGAACAACGTTTGCGCGCGCAGTTCAGGCGGCAGGCCAAGCATGGCCCCTTGCTGGTCGGCTTCGCTGCCGCCGCATAACACGCCGAGAGAAGCGAAGCGCCGCGTGCGTGACAGGAATTGTTCGGCTTCGCGCTGGACACTGGCCGTGAAGGCCGTATCCGTCGGATAGTCGAAATTCGCAAATGCAAAATCTTGCCAGATCAAAATCCCGTATTCATCCGCCAATCCATAGAACGCATCGGACTCGTAGAGCATCGTGCCGCCCACTCGCAAGAGGTTCATGCCGGCGTCGCGGGCGAGCTGGAAAAACGTTTGCGCCTCTTCACGCGAACCGCTGAGCGACACGAGATCCGCGTGCGTCCAGCATGCGCCGCGCGCAAAAACGGGCACGCCGTTTACCACTAGCTGAAATCCATCGCCCGCCGGGCCGCGATCTACGCGCAGTTCCCTGAAGCCGATGCACCCAAGCTCGAGCACTTCGTTGTCAGCAAGTTCAAGCGCCACGCGATGCAAGGTTGGTTCGCCATGCGTATGCGGCCACCAGCGCGGCGCATCCGGAACGCGCAACGTTCCGCCAAGCGTTTGCGTATCGCGCCATTGCAGCGTTATTGATGCATCGTTGCAAACAAGTCGTGCGGTCTGTTCATGTTGCGGATGGACAAACGTAAGGGTCAGGTGAATCAGGCCGTCGTTGCCATCGAGGCCCGAATGCAGGTCCACATGATCAATCGACGTGGATGATTCCCCGAGCAATTCAACCGGGCGCCATGGGCCTGCAGCCTGGATCGCCGGGCACCAGCCGGGCATATGGCCGAGCAGGGTTGTGCGTACGTTGCGCAACGTAGCCGGTTGAGCGAGCCTTGGCCGCCAGCGCGCGCGGGTGCGTTTGGAGCCAAGCGCGGCATTCAGTGAACGAAAGCAGAGGTAGAGCGTGGCGTTGCCATCCAGATGCAGGTCGAGATCGTGCGCGACGAACATTGAATCGGAATCGAGTAGTTTTGTATCGTCGAGCCAGACTTCCGAAAGTGTTGCAAGTCCGTGCATGCGCAGCCGGCGCAGCCCTTTTTCGCATAGGACCAATCGATACCAGTGGTCATCAAAAGCGAATGCCGGCGGGTTCTCGAGATCAAGCTTGCCGGCCGCTTGCCACGCCGATGCAACCGTGCCCGGCACGGGCGCGGCGAGCCATCCGGCGAGCCGTTCGTCAGCCCTCAGCTCCGCGGGCGTGGCATAGGCGCCAGCACGCGTGGTGAGACACTCCCAGCCCTCGGACAACAGGTGTGGAAAATAGGCTGACGGCGAAGCACTGGCGCCGGGCGACGGGACGCTCATGGCGGTTTCCTCGAATGGCGTTGTAACGTGGCGTCGAGGCGACCCACTCTTATAGTGTGTAGCCGGCGCGCGGCCCCGGACGCGTCGCTGCTACCTTGTTTTCGGCTGGCTACGGCAAAACTTTAAGTCTGCCGGAATGGGCGGGCCGGGGCGGGCCGCCAATCGGCTAACCCTTAGCGGATCAGCGCGGCAAGCGGTTCCACGATTTTGTCGTAGGATTGTTCCAGCACATCGAAACACTCGTGACAGGGGTCCCGCCGGCCACGAGCAATGGCCCGCACCAGCCGGAACTGCATCACCATCGACTCGGTTGCGATGCGCTGCGCGGCCGTCGGCATCTCGTCGGGGATCGCGAAACCACGCTCGCGCATCCAGACGAGGTACCTCGACAGGAACTCGAAATTCGAGCCGAGTTGCCGCATCAGGTTGAAGGTGTAAAGGTGGAAGTGCTCAGGACCACGCTCGAACAGCGTCTCGAGATGCTCGGGAAAAGCCGCCCGCCATTGCGTGATCGGATTGCGTGCCGGACGCCGCTGCAAGTGTGCCACCAGCAGATCCGCCGATGCTTCCGCCAGCGCCGTGCCGCTCAGCGGTGGCCGGGCGCGCTTGCAGAACTCCACGTACGGAAACAGTATCTCGGGACGGCCATCGAGTTCCGGCAGCCTGCGAAATACGCCTTCATAGTCGTCGCCGTCCAGCACGAAGTAACCCGTGTTGTGGAAATAACCAAGCCGGCGCGAGCGCGGATCGATGTAATCCACGCCGATGGTCGTCTTCGTGTGATCGTGCCGGTATGACGTGGCGCGCGTATCGGGCAGGTAAAACGCATCGACTTCGGCCAGCACGGTATGGCCGCGCTGGGTCTGCGTGCGCACACGGTCTTCCAGTGAATCGTAGATGGCCAGTTCCTGGACCTGCAAGCCGTAGAGTTTGTCGAGGTCTTCCAGCGGAAACTTGAAGAAGGTGAACTGGTCGCCTTCGAAGTCCTGCGTGACCGTAAAGGCAAGCGCTGCGCGCGGATCGAGCCCATAGCCGTGCAGCAACTCGATCCACAAATCCACGTAGCAATTTGTTTCCGCCCAGACCCGTTCGCCCTGATGCAGCGAATGCGACTGGTGCTTGCGCACGCGCATGTGGGCTGGGTGCAGTTGCACAACCCGGCCGCGCTCGCGGCTGGAATCCGTGGCGCCGCTGCTATGGACGGCAGTCATGACAGTGCTCCGAGTCCGGCGCTGATACGCGACTGCGTATCGCCCCAGAGGAACTCACGCACGTCGGCCGGCCACGCCTTGACGTCGAGGCCATGATGACGGAAGAGGGCCAGCGTCGTGCGTTCCATGCCGAAACCGACGCATGCGGTGTGCGCCAGTTCACCGTCCGCCTGGGCGATCTTCCAGATCTCGCCGAAGTGTTCCATGTGGTAGTTGAACGACAGGCATGCGGTCGGCCGGTCGGGCGTTGCAACCGGGATCAGCAGTTCGAATTTCAGTTGCTGGGCGCGCTGGCTGTCGGCCACGATCTTGCCGCCACGGCCGAAGAACGGGTCATTGGCGAGATCGATTTCGAACGGCAGGCCAAGCATTTTCACAAGCAGCGAGCCACGCTCGATCCACTTCTGCCGGAAGTCCATGACCTGCTGCGGGCTGCCGAGGCGCACGTATTCGCGCATCCGGAACATCTGCATGCGGCCCGGATCAATGGACGGTTCATGGCGGAAACAATACGCAAACACGTCGACAGTCGCACCGTCTTCGGCCAGTGCGCCACGCTTGGCGATGGTCGGGTAGATCGGATAGCAAGCGGCCGGCGTCAGGACCAGGCGGGTGGGTTTCTGCTGGTCCATCCATTCGTCGGTGCGTTCTTCTTCGCCTACCGATACAGTCTTTTCGAGCGCTTCCAGCAGCCGATGATGACCACGGTCATTGCCCTGGAACGAGTGGATCGTGCCGGCGAGATCGGGGAAGCTTTTCAGGTATTCGCTGTCCTCGAAGTCATGGCGGCGCATGGCGGGAGGAAAGCGCAGCACTTCAGCTTCCTGGTCTGCGCCCAGCAGCGTGATTGCGTTGTTGAGGCGGTCGATCACGTCCTCGAATACCTGGCTGCGGCCATACAAGCCATCTTCGCCGGTGTCGATCAGGATTCCCGCTTCAATCAAACGATCCCGCAACGTGATGTCCGACGCGTTGTAGGTGGATGCTTGCTGTGCTTCGGCGGCTGCGATGGCCGCGTGTTCCGTTACCGTGTTCATGTCCTAGATTCTCCCCGTAGCCGGCGTGCGCTGCGCAAGCAGCAGGTTCGCCGTGTTCAGTTGGATGCGGTCGTTGCTGATCATCAGCGGTGCTGAGAAAAGATCGCGCAGATGACGCCCGACGCTGTAATCGGTGTTGTTCTTGTAGCCCGCCATGCCGCAGATCATCAGCGTTTCTTGCACGACCTGCAGCGCAGTCGACGAGATGCTGAGCTTGAGCGTGTTCATGTCGGAGGCGAGACTCAGCGAGGCGCCAAGCGGCGTATCGAAATCGCAGGCTTCCTGGGCATCGCGTGCAATGCGCTCCGACGAGGCTTCCGTTGCGGCATCGAGTGCAACCTTGAGGCGCGCCTGCATCATGCGTAACTGAGCAACTGCGTCCGCGAGCCGTCCCGCCGAAGGGGGCAATGCACCCGGCTTGCCGCGCGCCTGGGCACGGAAGAACTGGTGCGCGCGGTTCACCGCGTCGGCAGTAATGCCGATCCAGACCGATGCCCACAACGTATGCGAAACCGGCAACATGCTCTGGTCCGCAATCTGAGCAAACGGCACGGGCAGGATCTGCTCGGCGCGACCCTCGGCAACGAGCCGGAAGCTTTCGCTGCAGGTGCCGCGCATGCCGAGCGAGTCCCAGCCGCCGCGCTTTTCCAGCACGAGCGAGTCGCGCGGGACCACGATCAGCACCTGGTCCGACGCACTGGCCTCTGGGCTGCGGCGTGCGGTGACGAGGATGCAGTCAGCATGTTCGCCGTACGAGATGGTCGGTGCGAGCTTCTCGATCCTGAACGCGCCATCGACCAGTTCGACCGCACAGGCGCTGGTGCGCATGTTGCCGCCGATGGTCTCTTCGGACGTCGCGGAAGCGAGCAGCCATTGCTCGTCCACCAGGCGCGCGATCATCTCGCGTTGCCACGGGACTGCGTTGCCCTGATCGACGATGCACGCCACCTGGCTCTGATGCATTGCATACACCATTGCAGTCGATGAACACGCACGCGCCAGCGTTTCGCAAATGCGCGCCACTTCGGCAAGCGTCAGGCCGGCCCCGCCGAGCGCGGTGGGAATCATCGCGGACAGCAGCCGTTCGCGGCGCATTGCCTCGAAGGCTTCTACCGGAAAACGCGCGTCGCGATCGACCGCGGCGGCATGAAGCGTTGCGACTTGCGCCACGCGGCGGGTGGCGGCGAGCCACAGTGGCTCGGTCGACGCTTGCCGGACGCCTTCCACGATCTGTGCTGCCTCGACGGCGGCTTCTTCGGCCTTCACTGTTGCAAGGACGGCGACATCCGTCGAGGCGTTCATGCTGCGGCCTGCGCCAGTTGCAGTTCGGTCACCGCGGCGGCGATCGAGTCGATCGACGAAAACAGGCGACGCGTCAGCATGCGGTCAGGGATCTCGATACCGAACTCGTCTTCAACGGCGAGCATCAGATGAACCGTCGCAAGCGACGACAAGCCGGCGGCGTAGAGGTCCGCGTCATCGGCGAGCGAGTCAGCGGGAACGTCGAGCCGGGCGGATTCGGTAAGGATGCGGCGCAGTGCGGATTTCATGTCATAGCCCCCCAAAGAAGCGTCACTAAAGGTGTTTCACCTAAGACCGGCCGCAGCCGCTTGATATCGGCTTGGTTGCGGGACCGGAACCGGACTGGTCGTGCAATCGGCAACCTGGCGCACGTTTGTTTTAAAGCCTGGAGGCTTGTCCCGTGTGAACGGGTTTCAGGCTCTTGGTTTCGGGCTCTTTCTCGCGGCAGTTCGTCATTCGCCGATTGCGGTTCGGTTGACCGTATTTAACGGATTAGCAAGGGGTTGCGTCGGTGCGATGCCGCACGGAAGTTAAGTGGTCAACGACTTAAGGTATGAACATCGAACAAGCCGGTGTTTTCGGCTTTATCTGGAGCAGGACCGGCACATGAACTGGAAGGCACTCGACTTCGAGCAAATCACCGCACGGGAGCTGTATTTGATCCTGCGGGCGCGAAGCGCTGTGTTCGTTGTCGAACAGTCCCATGTGCATCTGGACCCGGACGGGCGCGATGAAACGTCCCTCCATGTGTTTGCAGTCGACGACATCTCGCGGCCGATGCCCGTCATGGCCTATGCGCGCTTGCACGAGGGCAGCACGGGGCAGGAGGCGTCGAACGTGGTTGTGGTGGACAAGATCCTCACCAGCCCGCTACGACGCGGCGACGGCACGGCTGCAGCGCTGATCGCACGAGTCCTTGCAGCAGCGGGCGAACGGTGGCCCGGGCGTGGTGTGCGTTTGCTGGCGCCGGTGAGCTTGCGCGGCTTTTACGAAGCATTCGGATTTCGCAAGGAGGAGGGGCCGTTTGTCGAGCGCGGGGTTCGCTTGATCGGGCTGATACGCAAGAGCCGTCATAACGGCCGGACGAGCCAGTATGCCGACGAGGTTGATTTCGTCGATACGGTCGAAGAGGTTTGAAGTTGTTCAGAACGCAGCAGTAAGAAGAACCTGAAGTCCCTGCAATACGTATCTGCAAGTGCCTAACGTCGGCATTAGACGTTTCCAAATGACACAGAGGACGCGAGTGACGTGCATTGCACGAACACGACGCCGACCTCTCCTTCACAGGGTTTAACAATGTCGAGTGTTTCGATCACGAATGGGCGAGACGAGCCGCAGGACGGGCGCGTCGAGACATGGAAGACGCCGTGGATGGCGCAGCGCGAGAAGATGGCGTCCGCACCTGCGCCGTCGCCGGCCGCAAAAGCGGCTCGTGCAGCGAAGCTCGCGGCCGACGCCGCTGAGTTGAAGCAACGCGCAGAGCTGAGCCGGCGGCGCCGCATGATGATCGCGCCGCTCGCATTTGCAGCGCTCACGGGGTTATTGCTCGTGCTGCATCAGAGCCGTGTGCTGGAACTGTTCTATCCGGCGGGCGCCGTGCTGGTCGCCGCGATTCTCTACAAACGTTCGCCCGCGCACTATCTTTCGTTCGTTGTGTGGCTGTTCTTCCTCACACCGGAAGTGCGGCGCCTGTCCGACTACTTCAACGGCACATTCAGCGACCGCAGCCTCATCATGCTGGCGCCGGTGATAGCAGCCGCGCTGTGCGGCATGAACCTGCTGACTCATTTTCGCGTCCTGATGCAGCGGCGTGCGATCCCGCTCACGCTGATCGTGCTCGGCATCTTCTATGGCTATGTGATCGGCATGGTGGGCGCCGGAATTGCAGCTGCGTCCTATACGCTGATCTCGTGGTTGTTCCCGGTGCTGATCGCCTTTCACATCATGGTGACGTGGCGGCAGTACCCCGACTATCACCGCACGATGCTCAAGACCTTTGTGTTCGGCGGCTTCGTGATTGCGGCGTACGGCGTGTTCCAGTACGTCAGCCCGCCACCCTGGGACGCGTTCTGGCTGCTGCAGTCCGGCATGGTCTCCGAGGGCGTGCCGCTGCCGTTCGGCATGCGCGTCGCCAGCACGATGAATTCGTCAGGCCCCTTCGCCATCGCGATGATGGCCTGCCTGCTGATGACGCTCGCCGCACGCAACAAGATGGCCTTCCTCGCGGGCGGCCTGGCCGTGCCGGCGCTGATCGGCACGATGTCGCGCAGCGTGGTCGGCGGCCTCGCCATCGGGCTCATATACCTGTTCGTCATGCTCGACGGCCGTAGCCGTTTGCGGCTGGTCGGCGGTGTCGCGGTGATCGTGCTGCTGTGTTCGCCGGTCGCGATGGTCGACGAAATCTCGGACAAGGCGATGGCGCGCTTCTCCACGGTGACCCAGCTCGATAACGACTACAGCTATCAGGTTCGCACCGAGATCTACGCCCACTTTCTTTCAGAGATGACGACCAATATCGCGGGGCAGGGTCTTGGCATGACCGGTCTCGGCTCGAAGCTCTCGGGCGATGGATCGTCGAATAATGTCGACTTCGACAGCGGCCTGATGGAAGTGCCGTACGTGCTTGGATGGCCCGGTACGCTGCTCTATGCGTCAGGGCTGCTGATGCTGATACTGCGCGCGTTTGTTGCCAGCTTCGCAAGGAAAAGCGATCGCTTTGCCGTGGCCGGCACGGCAGCAGCATTCGGCGTGTTGGCCATGATGGTGTTCGTCAATACGCTGGTCGGCTCGGGCGGCATGTTCTTTTTCATCGGCGTGATGTTGCCGGTTACCGGCTGGCGTTATGCACGCGAGATTCAACAGTCGGCGCGCGCCGCAGCCCTTCGTCCGGATGAACGGGCCGCCGCGGACGCTGCGCTCACGCCGTGCCGTGCAGCCACGGGGACCGTGGCCCAGCAGAACATTGCGCTGCCGTCCACGCTGACGCTGCGCACATGAGCGCCGTCGTCGATCAGTCCAATCAGCCTGCGGGATCCAGCCACGTGGCGGACAGCACGACAGAACACTCAGTATCCAACGAGGACCGTATGAATCTACTTATCGTCACCCATACCGTCGGCCGCAACGACGGGCAAGGGCGCGTCAACTACGAGGTCGTCCAGGCGGCGCTTGCCGCGGGCCACTCGGTCACGCTGCTCAGCACCAAGATCGACGAAACGTTGAGCCAGCATCCGCGCATCACCATTGTTCGCGTGCCCGCGAGCCGGGTGCCCACGCGCTTGCTGCAATACCAGGTGTTCGCGTTACGCGCCGCTGCCTGGATTCGTGCGCATCGTCACGAGTTCGACGTGGTGCAGGTCAATGGTTTCATCGCGTGGACAGATTGCGATGTGAACGCCATCCACTTCGTCCACACCGGTTGGTATAAAAGCGGCTATTACCCTTTTCGCCTGACCGGCGGAATGTACGCCGCGTATCAACTGTTGTTCACGCGGATCAATGCGTGGTGCGAACGCTGGGCGTTCAGGCATGCCCGCGTGCTGGTGCCGGTGTCGGAGAAAGTAAGTTCGGAGCTGGTATCGCTCGGCATGTCACGCGACAAAATCCGCGTGATCCATAACGGCGTGGATAACGTCGAGTTCTCGCCGGAGTTGTCGCAGACATCACAGCGGGAGCGTTTCAAGTTGCCCGAAGACCCGTTCATGCTGCTGTTCGCCGGCGACCTGCGCAACGCGCGCAAGAACCTTGACACCGTGCTGCGCGCGCTCGTGAAGTGTCCGTCCAACGTACATCTCGCGGTGGCCGGAGGGGTGGCGAACAGCCCGTATCCGGCAATGGCGGCCGCGCTTGGTGTGGCGGATCGTGTGCATTTTGTCGGGATGATCCGCGATATGCCGACGCTGATGCGATGCGCCGATGCGTTCGTCTTCCCGTCGCGTTATGAAGCCATGAGCCTTGTGCTGCTCGAGGCGCTTGCTTCCGCGTTGCCGGTGATCACCGTGCACACGACCGGCGGTGCGGAAGTGGTTACGGAGGAGTGCGGCATCGTGCTGGATGATCCCGACAATGAAACTCAGCTCGCCGAAGCCATCTCGCTGATTGCATCCGACCCGCTGCGTGCCCGAGAAATGGGACAGGCAGCTCAGACGCTGGCCGCGACGTTGTCCTGGCAGACCATGGCAGCGCGCTATCTCGCGCTGTTCGAAGACATTGCAAAAACGCGCAAGGCCGCTCCCCGCAACGCACGGGCTCGCCAAGAGACTGTATCGGTGAAGACATGACTACTGCCATCAAATCAATGACCATGCGTGCAAGCGCGACCAGCCCCACTGCGGACCGCGCGCCTGATAAGGTCAGCGGTGCGAACAAACCTTTGAACCAGGCTCCGGGCAACGCTTGGAAGGATGCTTCGCGGGATGCGTCGAACTCAGCGTCAAAGCCGCGGACCATCGACTCGCTGCAGATCGGCATGAACTGGTTCGACGAACGTCCCGGTGGCCTCGACCGCATGGTCAGTGCATTGATTCAGTCACTGCCCGCTCAGGGCGTTATGGTGCGAGGCCTCGTAGCGGGAAGCGAAAACGTGCGGACATCGACACATGGCGTGGTGACGCCGTTCGCCGCACCCGACGCACCTATTGCCAAGCGTGTGATCGGCTTGCGGCGTGCCGCTGTCGAACTGCGTAACGCCCGTAAGCCCGACGTGGTCGCCGCGCATTTCGCGTTGTACGCAGCGCCCGTGCTCGGCAAGTTTTCGCGCGTGCCGAAGGTGATCCATTTCCACGGCCCTTGGGGCGATGAATCGGCGCACGGCGCGCGCGGTCATGCGAATGTGATGCTACGGCGTGCCGTTGAACGGCACGTGTATCGGCGTGGCAATCTGCACATTGTGTTGTCTCAGGCTTTCGCCGATGTATTGCAGAAGCAGTACGGCGTGAACGCACGCACCATCCGCATCGTGCCAGGTTGTGTCGATGTCGATCATTTCAGCTCCGACATCGACCGGCGTGCCGCACGGACTGCGCTCGGACTTCCGCAAGACCGGCCCATGCTTTTTTGCGTGCGCCGCCTCGTCTCGCGCATGGGCCTGGAAGACCTGATCGACGCCATGTTCGTCGTGCGCCAGCAAGTGCCCGACGTGTTGTTGACCATCGCCGGCAAGGGGCCGTTGATGGCGGCGTTGCAGGCGCGTATCGACTATCGGGGTTTGGCGCAGCATGTACGGCTCGCGGGCTTTGTCGCCGACGAAGCGCTGCCGCTCTGGTATCGCTCCGCTGATGTGTCGGTGGTGCCGACAACGGCGCTGGAAGGCTTCGGCCTGACCACCATCGAGTCGCTTGCAAGCGGCACGCCGGTGATCGTGACACCCGTGGGCGGCTTGCCCGAAGCGGTCGCTCCGCTGAGTCAGGAACTGGTGCTGGAATCGGGCGGCTTTCAGGCGCTGGGAGCAGGGCTCGCCGGTGCGTTGCTTGGCAAGCGGGTGCTCCCCAGCGAAGCTGAGTGCCGTGCGTATGCGCGCTCGCACTTTGATCTGCCGGTGATCGCGGCGCAGACGGCCGCGGTGTATCGCGAAGCTATCGACTCGTATTGAATAAAAAACTAACGAGAAAGAAGGGCCCCGGCGCCCCAGGCGCCGTTCAACCTCGAACCAGACCTAGTCATGAAAATCGTTCACCTGGCCACGCATGCGCAATGCATTGGCAACGGCACCGTCAACGCGATGGTCGACCTAGCGTGCATGCAGGCGCGCGCCGGACACGACGTCGCGGTCGCTTCATCGGGGGGCGCCTTCGAGCCGCTGCTGCGACGCCATGGCGTCACGCACTCGCTGCTGCAACAGTCGCGCCAGCCGTGGCGCGTGCCGGCCATGATCGCGGGGTTCGGCCGGTTGATCGAGCGGTTTAATCCCGATGTCGTCCACGCGCACATGATGACCGGCGCGTTGATCTCGCGCTTCGGCAGCATGCGCCGAAGTTTCGCCCTGGTGACCACCGTGCATCACGATATCCAGAAAAGCGCTTCGCTAATGCGTGTTGGCGACCGCGTGATCGTGGTGAGCCACGCGGTGGGCGATGCCATGCTTGAACGTGGCGTGCTGGCGGACAGCTTGAGCGTGGTGACAAGCGGTACGATCGGTTCACCGCGTTTTTCCGGACGACAGTTGCAGCGGCCATTGCAGTTGCAGCATCCAAACGTGGTGTGCGTGGCAGCAATGTTCGAGCGCAATGGCATTGCCGATCTGCTCCATGCGTTTGCGCATGTACGGCAGACGCAGGAGGCGCAGCTCTATCTGGTTGGAGATGGCCCAGATCGGGGGTTGATGGAAAGTCTTGCTGAACAACTTGGCATTGCGAACTGTGTTCGGTTCACGGGGTTCGTTGCAGATCCCCGTGCGTATTTGGCCGAAGCTGATGTCTTCGTGTTCGCCGCGCATCAGGCACCCGGGCCGCTGGTGATCAGCGAAGCGCGGGAGGCGGGTTGTGCGATTGTGGCGACAAAGGTGGGAGGCGTTCCGGAGATGCTGGAAAATGGCAGTGCGGGGGTGCTCGTGGCGGCCCAGGAACCGATGCAATTGGCAGCAAAAATCGGCTGGTTGCTGATGGATTCGCCCGTACGTGCGCAATATGCCGCGCGTGCGAAGCTGAATCTGGAGCGTTTTTCGGTGCAGCGCGTATGCACGGAACATCTGGCGGTCTATGAGCAAGCGATTTCCCAGCGTGAACAACGGCAGAACCGGCCGTCGACACGGCGTGCGCCGGCTGCGTGAGGGGGTTGCCAGCGCCAGGCGGTCGCAGGTTCTGGACCGCTTGATTGGGCATTTTTTCTTGCCGTTGCCGTAAACTAAAAAAGGCGATCAGGTCATCCTGATCGCCTTTTTTAACGAGCGCCGCCTACGACCGCGCGTTTCAATCACCCCGCAAATTCGCGTTCCACGCTTTCCAGCCGCCGCTGTGCATGATCACGTTTGGCCAGCGCCGCGCCGCTGCGCGCTGCGCGCCAGCGCTGCAACGCGGTTGCCTCGCGATGGATGAAGCGAGCACGCGCGAGATTGACCCAGCCCAGGCACGCGCCGTGTCCCACTGCAGTGAGCCACAGCAAAGCCATGCCCCGGCGCGCACCGCGATACTCGTCACGCACGATCAGATGCAGGTTATACGACTCGTTTTCGATCGCGACCCAACTCCGGCTGCCGCGCACGGCGCGGGCATCTTCGTCGAAGCGTTGTGCCGGATAGTGATCGACTTCCACGGCCGGATCGTAGACAAGGCGCCAGCCCGCACGCCGCACCGCCGACGCAAACGCCATGTCGTTGTTGACCTGCGCACCGGTGCCGCGCAGACGGGTATCGAAGCGAATGGCATTGCCGCTGATCGCGCTCACGCGATAGCTCATGTTCGCGCCCTTGAGGAAATCCACGTCGCGCGCGGCTCCCACGCCCAGATGATGATTGCCGATCGCACGCCCCGGGAATTGCCAGCGGCCTACGTCCGGCTCGGCAGCATCGAGTGTCGCGCCATGTTCATGCACCCAGTCGCGCCCGCCAACGCCGCCCACGTCCGGCGAGTTTGCGAAATGGCATTCGATGCGTTCGAGCCAAGTCGGACGCGGCGCGGCGTCGTCGTCGGTGATCGCCACGATGTCGCCTGTGACAGCGTCGAGACCCGCGTTCAACGCGGCAACCTGGCCACCCTGGGCGACTTCAACCTTGACGAACGGCAGGCGCGCGCGCGACTTCTCGATCACGAGCCATGCTTGCGTTTCTTCGTCGGCGCCGCGACACACCACCAGTACTTCGTCCGGTGCGCGCCGTTGCCGCGAGAGCGCATCAAGGCAGCGAGCGAGATCCGAGGTTCGACGATAAGTGGGTACGAGTACGGTGATCTTCATGTTGTATGGCGAGTCCTTCCGGGGTGTATCGGCGAATGTAGGCGATTGCGCGCGAAACCGTGCGCGCGCTGCGTGCGAGACCTTTGGGTCCGTGTGCGCGCAGGTTATGCAGCAGGTTGTGAGCCACGGCAAGCGTCAGGAACAGGGCGGCTTTCGGGCGGTTGCGTTCGAACCACCGGTAGCGTTTATGCGTCACGTAGATGCGCGAGGCTTCCACGAACGCCGCGTAGTAGTCGCGATTCACCGTCGAAGGAAAATGCGAATTGAACACATCCGGCAGAAGCCGGACCGCGCATTTTCCCTGCAGCGTGGCGCGCATGACAATATCGACTTCGTCATAACCGTAGACCAGATGCTCGTCGAAGCGAATCAGCTTGAAGAGCCACGCGGGGAAGACGGCGCTGTTGATGACGACAGTGTCGTGTTTGTCGCCGATGCGGTAGGGCCGCGCCTGGAAACCGAGAAACGTGGTTGCGTTCGCATAAACGCGCTCACCACGATTTAGTTCGTATCCCGTAATAATGAGCTTTTCCGGATGTTGCCCGCCATGCTGCAGCGACTCGGCCATCTGACTCAGGAAGTCTGTGCTGAGCGTGGCGTCGTCGTCGATGAACGCCACGTGCGTGCCGGTCACCGCGTCGAGCGCACAGTTGCGATTCGCGCCAAGGCCGCGGCGGGGTCCTTCCAGGAATACAACGCGCGGAAAGTCGGCAGCAACCATTTCACGCGTGAGTGTATCGGTGCTGTCATCCGACACCACGATCTGATGCGCAGGATACGTGGAGGCTTCGACCGAACGCAAAGCCCGGGCGAGATCCCCGGGACGATTACGCGTGCAGATACATACCGAGAAGCGCGGAGTATCAGACGGACTGGGTTGGTGAACAGCGATGACCATGTGTTTTCCCCGGCGTTTTCTTGTTCTGTGCCGCGCATGCACTACGCGGCGTGATGCCCTTATTTGACTCGGCAATGGAAAAGCCGTCTGTTGGACATCGAACATCGAGGGAATAACGGCAGCGGGAAAGCGCTTGCGATCGCGGAAATATCAGGGTGCGCTTGTGCTGTGTGTGCAGGCGCACTGAATCATCAGCGTAGTGAAAGTGTAATGCGCAGACAACTTAATAACGACGCTCTTTCCGGGCGCAACTTCGAGATGACGCCTGTAATTTTCGACCACTGCTTTGGCTGGCTGCACGAGGGTGAGCCAGCCGCTGCGCGCGGCGTGGTGCTCTGCCAGCCTTTCGGCCGCGAGGCAATGTGGGTCCACAAGGGCTGGCGCGTGTTCGCCGAAGCGCTCGCGGACTCAGGCGCGCCGACGCTTCGCTTCGACTACGCCGGCACCGGCGACTCGGCTGGCGAGTCGGAAGACGGCGAGCAGATCGAGCGGTGGTTGCGAAGCATTTGTTCTGCGATCGCTTATTTGAAAGAATCGACTGGGGTCACTCAAGTGGTGCTCTGCGGCTTGCGTCTGGGCGCGACCCTCGCCGCTTTGGTAGCGGCCGAGGAAGAAGTCGATCAACTGGTGCTGCTCGCCCCCGTGTTGTCGGGCAGGCAATACTTGCGTGAATTGCGTCTGCTGCAGCAGAACTGGCTTGAAACAGGCGGTATTCATGTTGCCCCCCCGCCGGCCGATGCCGACTATGCGGAGGCGGTAGGGCATCGCCTGATCGCATCGAGCGTTGCGATGCTGAGCAAATTCGATCTGCTACGCGACGCACAACTGGCCGAACGAGCGCCGCGACGCTTGCTCGTACTCGATTCTTACGATCCCTCACGCTCGAAGAAACTCGTCGAGGCTTGCAGCGCAGCCGGAGCGGACGCGCAGTTCGACACCTTCGACGAATGCGTTGCATTCATGCAGGAATCTGGCGTGACCGAGACACCGCGACAGACGATTGCACGCGTGGTCGAATGGCTGGGCGAAAGTGAGCCGTCTGAATTGACGGTCGCCAAGTCGACTGGCAAGCCATCCGAAAGCCCGGTGCTCATCGCCGATGGCGTGCGCGAAACGCCCGTGATCTTCGACAACGGCCGGCTGTTCGGCATTCTGTGCGAGCCGCAAGAGGGCACTCAGTCGCGCCGCTCGGTCGTGTTCGTCAACCCGGGCGCGACCCATCGGATAGGTGACGCGCGCATCTCCGTCACGCTCGCTCGCCGGCTTGCGCGCCAAGGTTTTGCTTCGCTGCGATTCGATGTCGGCACGCTAGGCGACAGCGCGGCGGCCGTCGACAAACGCCCGCTCTCCCTGCTGTTTTCGCGCGCTGGCTGCGACGACGTGGTGAGCGCCGCCGCGTTCCTGGCGGAGCGAGGTTTCGATAACGTCTCCTGTTTTGCGGTCTGCTCGGGCGCTTACGTTTGTCTGCACGCGGCGCCTGTCAGTCCCCATATTCGTTCGCTGGTGCTCGTGAACGCGCCCAAGTTTGGTTTCCCGGAAGATCCCATGTCGTTTGCGGTGAACGACAACCGGCCGAGGACGGCAACCAGCACCTTCCTCCGTTCCTTCAAGACAGCGGGCAAATGGAAGCGCGTGTTGCGCGGTCAGCGGCGCCTCACTCCGATCGTGAAAGAACTGGCGCGGCACCTGAGCGCGCGCCTGAAGGCCAGCGTAGCGTATTTCGGTGAACGGACAATCGGCGTGAATTCGGCGGGTTCCCGGGTGCGCGCGATGGTTCGGGGCCTGGGTGAGCGCGACGTGAAGGTTCGCTTCGTCTACGGCGCGGGAGATCCGGGCATGGACGAGTTCGCCGTGTTTTTCGGCGCGGGCGGTCAGCGGATGCGCAAGTGGCGCAACGTGGAAACCATTCATCGCGACTCTCTGGATCACGCATGCTTTTCGTATTCGGCGCGCGAGGAAATGATGGCGTCGTTCGTTCAATTCGTGCAGGGAGAGCCGCCGCAAGCCGCGCGTGGCGATCTTGGCTGGGCGCGCCTGCGTGCATTGCTGCCGCGTTTCACAGCTCGTGCCGGTCGCCCCGACGAGATGAGGACCGACATGCATGCCAAAGCGATCGAATCACGATGAACCGAAAAAATGAAAAGAATGGCAAGCGATCGAAAGCCGGGGTGCCAAGCGTTCGTCTGCGTACAGACCCTGATGCACTGCCCCTTTACTCTGGCACCTAATTCGTCTGACCTTCGGGCAGGCGCCCGCTGCGTGCACTTGAACGTGCATTGCCTGTGCGCTGCAACGTGCCTGCATTCACCGCAAAGCTGTGACGCGGTGCCTTGATTCGTCCTGTGTGAGTTTGTTGTAATCGGTCGTTGCTCAATGGAAAAAAGTCTTCTCAAGAACATAGCGATCAATTTCGCCGGGCTCATCCTGCCCGTGTTCGTCTCGCTCGCTACGGTACCCGCCTACATTCACGGCATGGGGATCGAACGCTACGGCGTCATCAACCTGGTGTGGGCGTTGATCGGTTATTTCAGCGTGCTCGATCTCGGCATTTCGATGGCGACCGAAAACCATATCGCCAAGGCGCGCCAGTCCAATGACGGCACGATTGAGCGCATCTTCTGGAGTGCGTTCTTTCTCAACCTTGCGACAGGCGTTGTTGGCGCGGTGCTGATCTGGTTTGGCGCGTACGTGTACGTCGTGCATATCGCGACCATCGAACCGGTGTTCCAGGCCGAAGTGCTGCATGCGTTGCCGTGGATTGCGCTGGCCGTGCCCATTGCCAACATCTCGTGGGTGTTCAGCGGTGCTATTGGCGGCATGGAAAAGTTCGCGCTGTTCAATACGAATCAGACTATCGGCACGTTCCTGTTCCAGTTGCTGCCGCTGGCGGCGCTGTACCTGATCTCGCCGTCGCTGGCGGTGGTTGTGCCGGCAGCGGTGATTGCGCGGTTCCTGGCGGCCCTGCTGCTTGGCTACGGCACGTTCCGCGCAATAGGCATCAAGCGCATCTCGAAGCCGGAATGGCCGCTGATTCGCGAACTCTTCAATTACGGCCGCTGGTTGCTGCTGTTCTCTGGCGCAAACATGATCGCAACCACACTCGACCGGGTGGTGATCGGTTCCATGCTCGGTGCCAAATCCGTGGCGTATTACGCCACGCCGCAAAACCTCGTCACGCGCATGAACCTGCTGCCGAGCGCCATGTTGCGCACGCTGTTCCCGCGCTTTTCAGCCTCCGCAAGCGATCACGCCGATGAACTCTCGCACCAGGCGCTTGCGTTCCTGAACTGCGCGTTCACGCCATGCGTGGTGGTTGCGTTATTCGCGCTGGCGCCGTTCCTGAACATCTGGCTCGGTCATGAAATGGCGGTTCAGTCCGCGCCTGTCGGACGCATCCTTGTAATTGGCGTGTGGCTGGCGGGGCAGTCGAGCATTATCGGAGTGCTGATCCAGGCCAAGGCCAATCCGGCGCAGGTCGCGCGGGTCGGCTGGATCGGCTTGCCGGTCTTCGCGCTCGTGCTATGGCTGAGCATCCGCTGGTACGGCCTGCTGGGCGCAGGCGTGGCGGTGGTTGCAAAAGCGTTCTTCGACTATGCCGCGTTCCTTTATTTCTCGAAGCTCAAGCCGCGGCCGATCGTGCGGAACATGGCCGGACATCTGGTTTTCCTGGTGATTGCCACCGTGTGCGCCGACTCCATGGATTCACTTAGCGGGATGGCCACGATTGCTGTTGCGCTGATTGCCGGCAACATCGCATGGTCGTTCTGCGAATCGAGCGAACTGCGCGAAGTCGTCTCGCGTCTCCGGCAAAGATTGCTGCCCAACGCCGGGTGAGGCTGAATAAAGTGCCTTGAACGGCAGATTGACCGAATAGCGTGCGGGCGTTCGCACGCGCACACAACCAAATAGATTTGCCTGCTTAAATAGCGCATCAATCGATGCGTGTTTTTCACGCGTCCGCACCTGTAAGACGCGTTCGGCCCTCAATCAGCTTCAACGCTTCAGGAGTCACCGTGGACGTGTCCCACTATCCGCTTACCGGCGCCGCCAAGATGGGTGCCGCGACGGGCACCGCGAGTATTCGCGTGCAACCCGTCATTCTCGCCGGCGGCTCCGGCACGCGATTGTGGCCGTTATCGCGGCAGCAGTTCCCTAAACAACTCATCGAGCTTATGGGCGCGGAATCGCTGCTCGAAGCCACGTTGCGCCGTCTTGACGGTCTGGATCTGGCAACGCATGGTCACGACACAATGCACTTCGCGACCGCCGATGAACTGATCGTGGTTTGCGGCACGGAACATAAGTTGCTGACTGCCCAGCAGATCGAGCGCAATGGCCGTCGAGCTCGCATTGTGCTCGAGCCCTGCGCCCGCAATACTGCGCCGGCGCTTACGCTCGCCGCGTTGGCAGCAGTGGCTGCCGGATCCGGCGACGACCCGGTGATGGTGGCCATGCCCGCCGATCACGCGGTGTCCGACCTTAATGCGTTCCGTCGGACGATCGCCAAGGCGATCGAACATGCCGTAAGCGGCGCGCTCGTTACGCTTGGCATCGTGCCGGACAAGATCGAAACAGGCTATGGCTATATCAAGGCCGGTGCAGCCCTGGGAACCGCAGATGATGACACCCCTCAAGCGCGGGTGCTCGAACGATTCGTCGAAAAGCCGCGGCGGGAAATTGCCGAGCAGTATCTGGCGTCCGGCGAATACTGGTGGAACAGCGGCATTTTCGTGTGCCGGGCCTCCGTGTGGCTTGCCGCTATCGAGCACTTCCAGCCGGCTATTCACGCCGCGTGCTTGATCGCGTTCGAACGTGGTCTGCATCAGGACGGCTTCACGCAACTCGATGTCGACGCGTTCGAAGCATGCCCCTCCGATTCAATCGATTTCGCCGTCATGGAGCGGATTGCGCTCGAGCCGCGCTTTCCGGGCGTCGTGGTGCCGCTCGCCGCCGGCTGGTCCGATGTCGGCGCGTGGGACGCCGTATGGGACATGTCGAAGAAGGACGATGACGGCAACGTTGCTCGCGGCCGCGTGATCTTCGAAGGGTCCGCTGACAGCTTCGCGCATTCCGACGGGCGGCTGGTCGCGTGTGTTGGTGTGACGGGTGTAGTGGTCGTGGAAACCGCGGATGCGATCCTGGTGGCATCGAAGGATCGTGTGCAGGAAGTGAAGGCGATGGTCGGGCGCCTGAAAGCCGCCAAAGGCGCCGAGGCGCAGGATCATCGCAAGGTTCAGCGGCCCTGGGGCTTCTATGACTCCATCGATCACGGTGAGCGTTTTCAGGTAAAGCGTATTGTAGTGAAACCGGGTGGGCGGCTCTCGCTGCAGATGCACCATCATCGCGCGGAACATTGGATCGTCGTGCGCGGCACGGCGCTCGTTACTCGCGGGGAAGAGACCTTCCTGGTGAGCGAAAACCAGTCCACGTTCATTCCTCTCGGTACCACGCACAGGCTCGAAAACCCGGGTAAAACGCCGCTCGAAATGATCGAGGTGCAATCGGGGACATATCTGGGCGAGGACGACATCGTGCGTTTCGACGATCAATACGGACGCGCAACCGAGAAGAAGGCAGCAGGTTGAAGACCGGTGAAGGAAGGGCGACTTGCCGGGTGATGAGCATGGAGCATGAAGACCGGGTATCAGGAAGCACTTAAACGAAGCACTTAAATCAAAAGTATCAAGAAGTACTTAATACAGCGATTGCCGAAGCAGTGCCGCATGACGTAAAGACGCACAGGCAAAGGGATAACCCTTGCGAGGGACATTCCGACTGGCGTTGGCGGTATTGAACACGCAATTTATCGTGCACGGTGCGCAGCTGCTGGTTGATCTGATCGATCTTATTGATCTGATGAATACGCCGCGCGCAGCGGGCCTTTCGGCGAGCTTGGGGAAGCCCGCCGGATGCGCAGGGACACAATGTAGGGCGCAAGGGGAGAGGGGTGATGGACGAAAACAAAGAGCGATCACTGGTGGCTAAGGTGATGGACGGGCTCGTATCGGGCATCGTCGAACAGAAGTACGGTGCGATCCTGCCACCGCAGGACGTCTTGTCGAAGGAGTTCGACGTCAGTCGAACCGTGATGCGAGAGGCCTTGAGCATGCTGCTCGCGCGTCACATGCTGGATGTGCGCCCCAAGACGGGCACGCGGATCCGGCCGATGAGCGACTGGCGGCTGATCGATGAGGACGTGGTGAGCTGGCGCTTTCGGGCGACCCCGGATCAGGCGTTCCTGCGCGACGTGATCGAGTTTCGAATGTTGATCGAGCCGCGTGCGGCCGCGTTGGCGGCAGCCCGTGCAACGCCGGACGAAGTGAGCGGGATTCGAGATGCGTTCGAGGCGCTAGCGTCGCTCAACGGCAGCGAGCCCGAGTACCAGGCCGCTGACGTCGCGCTGCATACGCGCATTGTGGCCGCGAGCGGTAACCAGTTCTTCCAGCAGATGACGGCTATCGTGCGGGGTGCGCTGGTGACGGTTTATCCGATCGTGGCGGGTATTGCGACCATGCGCGATGCGACGCTTGAAGCCCAGCGCCGCGTGGTGGAAGCGATCGAGGCGCACGATGCCGCCGTGGCGGAGCGGGCGATGAGCACGCTGATCGATGTCACCGCGGAGGAAGTCGGGCGGGCTTTTTCGCTTGAACGCCGCGAGGACAGTTCGTCGCCACCGGTCGGCGAATCTGAATCGGCCGGCGCCTGATACACGCTCGAAGCTTCGCGTCCGGGATGTTTCCGGCGTGGCGAAGCTGGCCCGAGGTTTCTGGTCACGTTCATCGTGGCCGGGCGCGCGCAGCGCCCTATTCGGGTTTTTGCCTAGGCAAACGTTTCACTTCATCTTTCTGCCTGACATCGACGCGTGATGGCCTGTGCGTCGAACGACACTCTCCCGGCGTATTTCCTTGAGCTTTGTGACCTGAAACGCGATGCGTTGCGCGTGATCGTGCATTCATCGTCCGGGCTTCACGCAGACCGCTTGCGTAGTGGACAATGTGCGCATCGCCGGCCTAGGCCGACTATTCACCAAGCATGCAGGGAGCGGGACAGATGAACGCACAGAGCACGATCCGTTGGGGCATTGTTGGCGCGGGAAACATTGCGAACAGGTTCGCCCAGGGGCTGGCGTTTGTGCCGGGCACAAAGCTTGGCGGTGTCTGGTCGCGGCGCCCCGAGTCGACGACCGCGTTCGCGGAGCAGTTTCATACCGAGGCGTATGAGACCTTCGATGCGCTCCTCGACAACATCGACGCGTTGTACATTGCGACCATGCAGGACAGCCATCCTCAATACGCGCTGCGTGCTTTCCAGGCGGGCCGCGCCGTGCTTTGCGAGAAACCGGCGGCTGTCAACGCGCGGGCGTTGCAGGAGATGATCGACGTGGCGCGTTCATCGAAGCTGCTCTTCATGGAAGCAATGAAGCCGCCGTTTTACCCGCTCTACCGGCAGTTGCGCGACCATCTTGCTGCCGATCCTATCGGCGAGATCGGCTTGGTTCGGGCCGGTTGCTCAATCGCGAACGTGCCGCTTTCGCACCCCTCGTACTCGATGGAAATGGGCGGCGGCGCGTTGCTCGATATCGGTATCTACGAGGCGTTTCTCGCGGTGGACTGGCTGGGTGAGCCGTTGGAGGTGCAGACTTTCGGCCGCATCGGGCAGACCGGCGTGGACACTTTCGCGAGCTTGAATGTGAGGCATGAACGGGGTGTTGCGCAGTTGTTCTGCGGCATGGATCTGCAAGGCAAGGGCGACGCGTTGCTGGCTGCGACTGGCGGTACGGTGACCATCCACGAGAACTGGTGGAACCCTGCACGCGCGACGATCCGCTATGTGGATGGCCGCACCGTCGAGCTGGATGCACCGTTTGAGGGTGGCGGCTTGAACTACGAGACCGCGCATTTTTGCGAGCTGCTGCGCGGTGGAGCGACAGAGAGCCCGATCATGCGGCATGCCATATCCATGCAGATGATTTCCATCACCGATGCCGCTCGCCGCGACCTCGGCGTGCGGTTTCCTTTCGAAACCGAGTGAACGCGGGCTGACAGTCGATGTAATTTAAGCGTCATTTCAGGTTTCGACGTTAAGCTGCGTCGTCCTCAACCGCCGGCATTCCCCACCATGCGACTGTTACCCCGACTCTGGCGCGAAAATCGGAACTTGATTGCGTTTCTAGTGTTGATGGCGCTGTTTCGCAGCGCTATCGCCGATTGGAATGTGGTGCCGAGCGGTTCCATGCTGCCCACCATTCGCGAAGGTGACCGGATTGTCGTCGACAAGATGGCGTACGACCTGCGTATCCCGTTCACGCACGTTGCGATCGCGCATCTGCACGATCCGCAGCGTGGGGACATTGTGACGGTGGATTCATCGGCGGCACATGAGTTGATCGTCAAGCGGCTGATCGGGGTGCCTGGCGATGTGGTCGCCATGCGTGACAACGTGCTTTACATCGATGGCAAGCGCGCAGGTTATCAGCCGGTCGATATTACGGGAGTGGAGGGCGATGCGTCTTCGCCTGGCGAGTATCTCGACGAGAAGCTCGGGCATGTTACGCATGTCGTGAGGTTGTCGGTACTGGCGCCGAGTCCGCGGCGTTCCTTTGGCCCCGTGACGGTGCCCAAGGGCGAGTATCTGATGCTCGGCGATAACCGCGACGACAGCGCGGACTCGCGGTACTTTGGGTTTTTTCCACGCAACGAATTGATGGGGCGGGCACGAAGGGTTGCGTATTCGCTTGATCCGGATCGGCATCATATGCCGCGGATGGACAGGTTCGGGGCCAGGCTGGATGGGGATGCCACGCTCGGATCCGTGAACAAGTCTTGAGCGAGGGAGTGCCCGGTTGCAGCTTCCAGGACTAGCAATCCGCCTGAGCAAGCCAGATTCCCGAGTGTGAACGATCCCCCTCTCAATGCCTTCCCGGCAACGCCAATCTCCGTTCAAACAGCCGCTGCACGAATTCCAGCACGCTGCACAGCACCCAATACACCACGGCGGCAGCAAGATACAACGGCAAAGGCTGATACGTCGCGGCAATAACTTCCTGCGCACTCCGTAGCAATTCGGTAACCGTAATCACGGACACGAGCGACGTATCCTTGATCAGGCTAATGAGGCTATTCGAAAGACTGGGCACAGCAATCCGCAGTGCCTGAGGACCGATCACATACCGCAGCGTCTGCATCCTCGACAAACCCAAACTATAAGCCGCAAGCCATTGCCCGCTCTGAATCCCGAGAATAGCGCCGCGCATGCTTTCGGAAAGATAAGCCGCCACATTCGCCGACAACGCGATCACCCCAGCCGGCGTCGGATCGAGCGAAATGCCGAGACTCGGTAGTCCGTAATAGATCACGAAGATCTGCACCAGCAGCGGCGTTCCGCGCATCACACTGACATAAGCGCGCCCGATGCTGACCAGCGTGCGGCTTCGGCTGATGCCCATCATGGCGAGTATCGTGCCCGCGATCAGGCCGAAGAACATCGAATAGACCGCGAACTTGATCGTCAGGACAGCGCCTTGTGCAAGGGCCGGTATGGATTGAACGAGCAGGGATGTCGTGGACATGAAGGAATGGAGTAGGCGTAACGTCGGAGGCGGGCTTCAAATGCAAAGGGCGGCATCCCGAAGAAGCCGCCCTGGTGCCGAACACTTGAGGGTGCTGGGTTTACTTTGCCGGCTTCGTCACGTCGATACCGAACCACTTGTCCGAGATCTTCGTGAACGTACCATCGGCTTCGAGCTGGGTCATCGCGTCATCAATGGCTTTCTCGAACTTCGGATTGCCCTTCTTGAACGGAATACCCGACGGATTGCCCGGGCCCACATTCGCGCCCGTGCGCAGCGGCAACTGCGAATTTTTCATCAGGTACGCAAGCATCAAGCGGTCGTTCAACGCAGCGTCCAGACGGTTCGAAGCGAGATCGCGCAAGTACTCAGGCGCGCCCGGATACGTCTTCACATCGATACCCGGCACGGCCTTCGCCATGTCCATGTAGTTCGTGCCCAGACCCACGCCAAGCTTCTTGCCCTTCAGGTCTTCAAGCGTCCTGAAGTCCCGCGTGTCGTCCTTGCGCTGAATCAGTTGCGCGTTCGAATACGTGTAGGCCGGCGAGAAATCGAGCGTCTGCTTGCGGGCATCGGTGATGCCGACCTGGTTCACGATTACATCGAACTTGTCAGCCTGCAAGCCCGCAATGATCCCGCTCCATTCGGTCGTCACGAACACCGGTTTCACGCCGAGCTTCGCTGCAACCGCCTTCGCGATATCCACGTCGAAGCCAACCAGTTCGCCTTGCGGCGTTTTCGAGTTGAAGGGGGGGAAGGTACCTTCCAGGCCAATGCGCAACGTACCGCGTTGCTTGACCGAATCCAGCAGGTCTTCCGCGTGGGCGACGGCCGAGAGCGACGCGCCGATCAAGCCCGCCACGAGCACTTTCTTGAAGAGAGACAGTTTCATGATTTTGCCTTTGTCCTGGTTTTTGTCAGTGATCTGAAGTGCGGCGATGATAGCTAAAACGCAATGCCGTCTTCAGATCGTTTGCTCATGTGGATATGAGCCACGCTTGGGGAGACCGAAATGAGACGGAAAAAATGCGCTCATGCGCCGGCACCCATGCGGGCCAGCGCTTCGACGCATTCTGTCACGAGCGCCGGGCCTCGATAGATCAGTCCGGTGTAAATCTGCACGAGCGATGCACCCGCTGCGAGTTTCTCGCGCGCGTCGTCGCCCGACATGATGCCGCCCACGCCGATAATTGGCACCTCGCTGCCCAGCTCCGCGCGCAACTTGCGGATCACCGCATTCGATGCTTCGAAAACCGGCTTGCCCGACAAACCACCGGCTTCATCGCCGTGTTTCATGCCCGTCACAGCGGTGCGCGACAGTGTGGTGTTCGTCGCGATCACGCCGTCAATCTTGTGGCGCAGCAAGGTGGCGGCAATCTCCTTGACCTGCTCGTCGTCGAGATCGGGGGCGATCTTCAGTGCGAGGGGTACAAGCTTGCCGTGCAGGTCGGACAGACGTTGTTGCTTGTCCTTCAGCGCGCCGAGCAGCGCGTCGAGTTCGCCCGCGCCTTGCAATTGGCGCAGGTTTTTCGTATTCGGCGACGAGATGTTGATCGTCACGTAGCTCGCGAACGGGTAGACACGCTCGAGGCAGTACAAATAATCTTCGGCGGCGCGTTCGATGGGGGTATCGGCATTCTTGCCAATATTCAGCCCCAGCACGCCGCGATACCGCGCGGCCTGGACGTTCTCGACGAATTGGTCGACGCCCCGGTTGTTGAACCCAAGCCGGTTGATCAGCGCCTGCGCGTCGGGCAGGCGAAACATGCGCGGGCGCGGGTTGCCGGGCTGTGCGCGCGGCGTGACCGTTCCCACTTCGATGAATCCAAACCCGAGCGACGCGAGTCCGTCGATACATGCGCCGTCTTTGTCCAGCCCCGCCGCGAGCCCGACCGGATTGCGAAAGCTCAGGCCCATGACGGTACGCGGCGAATCGGCGGCGCGCTCGGCGAGGATACCGGCCAGACCGGTGCGGCCGGCGGCGCCAAGCATACGCAGCGTCAGGTGATGGGCATCTTCCGCATCCATGCGAAAAAGTTGCGCGCGGGCGAGCGGGTAGAGGGAGCTGAACACGAGGAGGAAAGGCCGGAGCGGCGGAAATTGAGACGCGCCATTTTAACGGCTTTGAGGAGGCACGCCGAAAAGCGATGACGAGCGGACGAAAAGGGCCTCAGAAAAGGCCGCGAAAAAGGCCATCGCCGAAGCCGGCTGTACCGGTCAGCGCCGCGGTTTGTCCATTGGCATCTTGCCCGGCATTGGCGGCGTTCCGGCAGAGTGCATGGTAAGGGGATCGAGTAAGTCCCAGTGGCCGTCGATCAAGCCCTCCAACGGCCGGAAATTGGCCTTGTACGCCATTTTGTCGCTCTCACGAATCCAGTAACCAAGATAGACGTGAGGTAAATCGAGGCTGCGCGCCTGCTCGATCTGCCACAGGATGTTGTAAGTGCCGAAGCTGGTGTGCGGCAGGCCGGGCTCGAAAAATGTATAAACCGATGAAAGTCCGTCGCCGAGAATGTCGATCATGCTGATCATGCGCAGCGTGCCGGGCGCGGGCGGTTCTTCGCCGAGACTGCCGGGCGGGGTTGGATCGGGATTAAGGGGGTCCGCGGGATTGCCGGCGCGCACAGGCTCGCGGAATTCCACCAGGCGTGAGTTGATCCGGCTTTGCAGCAAGAATTGCTCGTACTGGTCGCGGCTGTCGCGATCCATGCCGCCGCCCGCGTGCCGCGCTGACTGATAGCGCATATACAGCGCGTAATGCTCTTCGTCGTAGTGAAGCGGTGCGACACTCGCGACCAGGTCGCCATGCTGCTTCCACACGCGCCGCTGGGTGCGGTTCGGCTTGAAGTGATCGATGGGCACGCGCACCGGCACGCACGCGCGGCAACCGTCGCAATACGGGCGATAGGTGAAGACCCCGGAGCGCCGGAAACCCGCTTTGACGAGTTCGGTATAGACGTCGGAGTTGATCAGGTGACTGGGCGTTGCCACCTGGGAGCGCGCAATGCGTCCGTCCAGATAGCTGCAGGGGTACGGCGCCGTTGCATAGAATTGCAACGCCGAAAGCGGTGAAAGCGGCAGCTCATTGGGGTGAGTCACGTTGGCAGCTCTCGTTCTAAGCGTCTATCTTGCTTACCGTCCCAACCGTGCCACAGCGGTTCGATGCAGGGCGGAAAACCTGGGTCGTGTCGCTATCTTGCTTGCTATACATCACGTCATCACGTTCGATGGTTCTGGATTCGTTCGCGAATCTCAAAGGGTACATCGGCTTGCCTTCCGGACCTCGCGCCTCGTTCAACAAACCGGCCTCATTCAGGCGGCAACACGCGTGGCCGAAGCGTTTCTTGCAGCGCGGTTTTGTCGAAGCCCCAAGGGATCGACGGCTCGCCGACCGCCCCGCGCAGATGTCTCACAAATACCTTGCGGGATATCTCCCGGCCGCCCAGCGACGCCAGATGCGACGTATTCTGCTGGCAGTCTATCATCTCTATTTTATGGTGACGCAAGTGTCCTATGAGCGCCGCGAGCGCGATTTTCGAGGCATCGGTGCGATGCGCGAACATCGATTCGCCGAAAAACATGCGCCCGAACGACACGCCATAAAGACCGCCCACGCGCTTGCCCTCGAACCACGTTTCAATGCTGTGCGCCCGACCTTCGCGATGCAGCGAGGAATACGCTTCCACGATATCCGCCGTGATCCACGTGCCGCGCTGGCCTTCACGCGGGGTCTGGGCGCAGGCACGCATCACGCCGGCGAAATCTTCGTCCACGCGAATTTCCCACGACGCCTCGCGCAACACGCGCCGCAGCGTTTTACGCAGCGAATCAGAGACTTTGAATTCGTCGGGAATCAGCACCATGCGCGGATCGGGACTCCACCAGAGCACCGGTTGGCCGTCGGAATACCACGGGAAAATGCCGCGCTGATACGCATCCACGAGACGGCTGCTCTGCAATTCAGCGCTGGCCGCGAGTAATCCGGGCGCGCCGCTCGCCTCGCCGAGGGCGCGCTCGACGGGGGGGAACTGATCGTCGGAGGCGAGCCAGGGAACCATGATTCTCGGGGGCGCTCAGCCTTCGCGCAGCGAGCGGAAGATGTCGCCGGTATGCAGCGCGTAGTTGCCGGCGGCGCGGTCGGCGAAAAAGAAGCGCAGTGTCTGCCCGACCGTCGGGAAGGCGATTTCGTCCCAAGGGATTTCGCTTTCGTCGAAGAGCTTCACTTCAAGGCTTTCCTCACCGGCGTCGATGTCCAGATCCAGCAGCCGTGCCAGATAGAAGATGTGCACCTGATGCACGTGCGGCACGTTCAGCAGCGTGAAGAGACTCTGGATTTCGACGCGCGCGCCGGCTTCCTCGAGTGTTTCGCGCGCCGCGCCTTCGCTGGTGGTTTCGTCCATTTCCATGAAACCCGCCGGTAAGGTCCAGTAGCCGTAGCGCGGTTCGATCGCGCGCCGGCACAGCAGCACCTTGTCGTCCCAGACCGGCACGGTCCCGACCACATTGCGCGGATTCTGATAATGCACCGTGCCGCAATTGCCGCAGACGTAGCGCTGGCGGTTGTCGCCAGGCGGAATGCTCAGGCCGACCTCGTGGCCGCAGACGGAACAGAATTTCATAGAGGAGAAGTCTGAAAGTGTCGTGCGAGTGTATCACCGAGCCCGTGCCGCGCGGCAGCGCGGCACCAGTCGAAAGAAGGCGCTCCGAAGCCGGGGTGCATGACGAGATACGCGACGGAGTGCGCAATTGTGGTGCACTTGTCCGGATGGCCGATGACCCCGGATCGGGCGCAACCGGGCGGACGCTTGCCGCTGGCTTCTCGCTACAATAAGTACTTCGGATGCAACGCTTTTGGCGCTGCCGGTTTCACCATTTCATCATTCCACGGCCAATACAAATCCCCCGACGATGCCCACTACGCCCGCCGCTCCACGCCCGCCAATGTTGTCCACCGCCGACGCACTCGCCACTTTGCTGGCGGCCGCGCGCCGGGTGGACGGCGCACAAACCGTCGATACTGTCGAAGCGCTCGGGCGCGTGCTGGCCACCGCGGTTGTGTCGCCGCTCGACGTCCCGCCCATGCGCACCAGTTCCATGGACGGCTACGCGGTGCGGGCCGCGGATCTCGCCGGGGCGTCTGATGCGGGCGCCGTGACGTTGCCCGTGTCGCAGCGGGTGCCGGCTGGCCAGACGGCCGTGCCGCTGGCTGCAGGCACGGTCGCGCGCATCTTCACCGGGGCCACCGTGCCGCCGGGCGCGGACACCATCGTGATGCAGGAAATGGTTCGCTCCGACCATGCCGGCGCGACGTTTTCACATGTACCGCCGGAGGGCGAGTGGATCACCCAGCAAGGCGCTGATATCCGTCGCGACTCTGTCATTCTGCCCGCCGGCACGCGGCTTACGCCGCAGGCGCTGGGACTCGCGGCATCGGTGGGAAGCGCTGCGCTCGAAGTGGTTCGCAAAGTGCGCGTGGCGGTGTTTTTTACCGGCGACGAACTCACCATGCCCGGCGAGCCATTGCGCCCCGGCGCGATCTACAACTCGAATCGTTTCACGCTGCGTGCGTTGCTCGCGAAGCTGGGGTGCGAGGTGACCGACCTCGGTATCGTGCCCGACCGTCTGGACGCAACCCGCGAGACCTTGCGGCGGGCGGCGCGCGATCACGACCTGATCCTCACGTGCGGGGGCGTGTCGGTTGGCGAGGAAGATCATGTGAAACCGGCTGTGGAAGCCGAAGGGCGCATTTCCATGTGGCAGATTGCGATGAAACCCGGCAAGCCGCTCGCTTTCGGTGCGGTGCGGCGCGAGGCGGCCGATCAAAACGGCGGCGAGGCATTTTTCATCGGATTGCCGGGAAATCCGGTCTCCAGTTTCTGCACGTTTTTGCTGTTCGTGCGGCCGTTCATCCTGCGGCTGGCGGGCGCCGAAACGGTTGAGCCGCGCGTGTACTCCATGCGCGCCGATTTCACGCAGAAGAAGGGCGACCGGCGCAACGAATTCCTGCGTGCCCGCGTGAATGACGCCGGTGGCCTGGAGGTGTTCGGGAATCAAAGCTCGGCTGTGTTGACATCCACGGTCTGGGGGGACGGCCTGATCGATAACCCGCCGAACCACGCCATCCAGGCCGGCGAAACCGTGCGTTTTATCCCGTTTTCAGAACTGATGTGTTGAAGGCAATCATGAAAGTCGAATTGAGGTTTTTTGCGGGCGTGCGTGAAGCGCTCGGCGTGGCGAACGAGAGCGTGGAGGTCCCGGACAACGTGTCGAGCGTCGGCGACGTCCGGGCCTGGCTGCGCATGCGCGGTGGCGCGTGGGCGGAGACGCTCGCCGAGGGCCGCTCGTTGCGCATGGCGTGCAACCACGAAATGACGGACCCGTCGCGACGCATCACGGAAGGCTGCGAAGTCGCGTTTTTCCCGCCAGTCACGGGCGGCTGAGATGACCCGAGTCCGCGTGCAGGAAGCCGATTTCGATCTCAGCACGGAAGTCGCCGCGTTGCGTGCCGACAATCCGAAGGTGGGTGCGGTAGCGTGTTTTGTAGGCACGGTGCGGGATCTTAACGAGGGCCAAACCGTTCAGGCGATGGAGCTGGAGCACTATCCAGGCATGACCGAAAAGGCGCTGGAGGCAATCGCTGCGCAGGCACGAGAGCGCTGGCCGGGTTCGGACGTGCTGATCGTGCATCGCGTGGGAAAACTTTTGCCGCTCGACCAGATCGTGCTGGTTGTGACGACCGCCATGCACCGGGCGCAAGCGTTCGAATCGTGTGCGTTCGTGATGGATTATCTGAAAACGCAGGCGCCGTTCTGGAAGAAGGAAAAGACGGAACACGGCGAGAAATGGGTCGATGCCCGTGAATCCGACGACGCGGCGCTGGCGCGATGGGATCTCGAGTCGCCGAAAGGGGCGGCTGCGTAAGCAATCGGCAACGACCGGCAACGGCCGGTACGGCCGGTGGCTCCGCCCGGCTCTGTGGCGGGCGGACCGGGAATCCGCGCTTATGCGTCGCTCGATTCGTCGCTTGGTTCTGCGCTTGGTTCTGCGTTTTCAACGCCCGACAGCCTGACCGGAAAGCGTTCGCCGTGGCTTCGGTCGGGCAACTCCGTCGAAGACTCGGTCTCGTTGGTGCCTGTGCGCAGGCGCTTTAGCGACGCCATCAAAGCGAGTTGCGCGTCCGGAATGGCATAGTCCCAGCCGAATTTGCTCAGTTGCAGGCTTTGCGCAATGCGCAGCGCAGGCTCCATGAACTGCACTGCAGCGGCGGGTTCGTAGCGGGTGTTGACGGTATCGAGGAAAAGCGTGAGCCAGCGCGCGAAGTGTTGGGGTTCAATATCGCCGAGAGGCCGGTGCGCCTCTTGAACGTTGCCCCTATATCCCTTCGTTCCAAGCACGAGGCTCGACCAGAACGTCGTCATCTTCGCTAGATGCGCGTCCCAGCGCCCAGCGAGTTCGCGGGCGAAGATCGGGCCAAGCAGCAGGTCGTCGTCCACACGGCGGTAGAACGCGTCGACCAGTTCCCGGATATTCGTTTCGTCGGGTTCCGCGGCGGGGACGAACGGCGTCGGTAGCGGGTTCGGCTCGCTGGAGGGCTCAATCAGGGGCTTGCTCATAAGATTCGATCACAGGATTCAGTGGCGGATTTCGTTCGGCTGGCGAAACGCCGATAGCGGTCGCTGATAGTGGCTCTCGACTCGGCGAGCGCAAACCTGAGCCGCCGGATTAGTAAGATGCCACGCACAGTAGTTACTTGACCGAAACAGAATAAACTACGAATCTATCGCCGAATGAGCTCATAAAGTGGGCTGATCAGCCAGGTTCATGAAGCCCGCAACGTTATACGAACCATCTGTAAATGGGGCCAGAAAGGTCAGCCGACAAGAAAATCAGGGCGATGTCAGGGCAATAAGTTAGGCCGATAGGTTAGGCCAGTAAGTTAGGCCAGAACGTGCGGCAAATAAGCCAAATGATGTCTGATTGACATACAACTGATTGCTTCGATGATAATCGACGTTTAATCGTGACACAGGGTGGTCCACGCGGCGACTGGTCGCAGGGGTCGTGGCCACGACGCAGGCGTTGCACGGCGGCCGGGCAGGCTGGGCCAGACACGTACAGCTGGTTCAGGCCGAGCGTGTTCCTGACTATCTTTGCCGCCCGACGCCGTACCCTGTGTCCGTGCGATTGAAGCTTTTCCTATGCTCCGAACCGACGCGACCATGCGATCGGTTCATGCGACTGATTACGCGAACTACGCGAACACCCATGCGACTGACCGATTACACCGACTATTCGTTGCGCGTCTTGCTCTATCTGGCCGTTCGGCCCGAGGGATTGTCGACCATCCAGGAGATCTCCGATGCCTACGGGATCTCCAAGAACCATCTCATGAAGGTGGTGCAGCGGCTTGGAGAGTTGGGCTGGGTGGAAACCGTACGCGGCCGTAACGGCGGGCTGAGGCTCGATCCTCGTACGCCGTTGCTGAGCATCGGCGAGGTCGTGCGCAAGACGGAGAACGATTTTTCGATAGTCGGTTGTTTCGCCGATGAAAGCGAGGCCCATCGGCATTGCGTGATCCAGTCCCATTGCCGTCTGCGGGGGGTGTTCGCCGCCGCGCGCGACGCGTTCCTCGCGGAACTCGATCAGCATACGGTCGGCAATCTGGCGTCGCCGGCTAATGAGCTCGCGAGCGTGCTCGGCATTGTGCGATTCATGCCGCCAGCGGCGGCCATAGATCGTATTGCCGGACATAGCTGACCGAGCTGCGGTACATGACAGTGATGTGACCGATTTGCCTGCCTGACCTTCCTGAAGCTCGCTTATTCCTGGCGCGGGCCGTGCTGGTTCTTCGACCTGGATCAGCCCGCTGCCGTCGATATCCGATCACAATGGTTCCATGACGCCCACGCTGAACGGACGCCAACATATATGTTGCTCCTGGCTCAACGGCTTCGCGCATCATGACCGCTACCCGCCGCTATTAATCGCTCGGCACCACCAAGCGCGTCAATCGGCATTTCGCAGAAAACTGCGGTTTTTGGGCAGTGGAGCGCTTGAAAGTGCCGGATCACGCCTCATTTTGAACACATCCCGATTTGGAGGTCTCAATATGAGAATCGACAAGCTAACGACGAAGTTCCAAGAAGCACTGGCCGACGCGCAGAGTCTTGCCGTCGGCAATGACAATCAATATATCGAACCGGTTCACTTGCTTGCCGCGCTGATTGCGCAGCAGGACGGTTCGGCGCGCTCGCTGCTGTCGCAGGCGGGCGTGCAGGTCCAGGCGCTGCAAACCGCGCTCAAGGACGCCATGACGCGTCTGCCGCAAGTCCAGGGCACGGACGGCAACGTCCAGGTCAGCCGCGATCTGGCCGGCTTGCTGAACAGCGCTGACAAAGAGGCGCAAAAGCTCAACGACACATTCATCGCAAGCGAGATGTATCTGCTCGCCATCGCCGATGACAAGGGCGAAGCCGGTCGTATCGCCAAGCAGCACGGCCTCACGCGCAAGGCGCTCGAAGCGGCGATCAATTCGGTTCGCGGCGGTGGCCAGGTGAACAGCCAGGACGCCGAAAGCCAGCGCGGCGCGCTGAAGAAATATACCGTCGACCTGACCGAACGCGCACGCGCGGGCAAGCTCGATCCAGTGATCGGCCGGGACGACGAAATTCGCCGTTCAATTCAGATACTGCAACGCCGCACGAAGAACAACCCGGTGCTGATCGGCGAGCCGGGCGTGGGCAAGACCGCCATTGTGGAAGGTCTCGCGCAGCGGATTGTGAACGGCGAAGTGCCGGAATCGCTCAAGAGCAAGCGCGTGCTGTCGCTCGACATGGCCGCGCTGCTGGCCGGCGCCAAGTATCGCGGGGAATTTGAAGAGCGGCTGAAATCCGTGCTCAGCGACATTGCCAAGGACGAAGGCCAGACCATCGTTTTCATCGATGAAATCCATACCATGGTCGGTGCCGGTAAAGCCGAAGGCGCCATGGATGCGGGCAACATGCTGAAGCCGGCGCTCTCGCGCGGCGAGCTGCATTGCATCGGCGCGACGACGCTTGACGAGTATCGGAAATACATCGAAAAGGATGCGGCGCTCGAACGCCGGTTCCAGAAGGTGCTGGTCGATGAACCGTCGGTGGAAGCGACCATCGCGATCCTGCGCGGCTTGAAGGAAAGGTATGAACTGCATCACGGCGTGGAAATCACCGATCCGGCGATCGTCGCGGCGGCGGAACTATCGCATCGCTATATCACGGACCGTTTTCTCCCCGATAAAGCCATCGACCTGATCGACGAAGCAGCGTCCAGGGTCAAGATGGAAATCGATTCGAAGCCCGAAGAGATGGACCGGCTCGATCGCCGGTTGATTCAGTTGAAGATCGAGCGCGAAGCCGTCAAGAAGGAAAAGGACGAGGCATCGCAGAAGCGCCTGCAGTTGATCGAGGAAGAAATTGAACGGCTGGATCGCGAGTATTCCGATCTCGAGGAAATCTGGATGGCGGAGAAAGCCGCCGTGCAGGGCAGCGCGACGCTGAAGGAAGAGATCGAGAAAGTGCGCGCGGACATTGTGCGTTTGCAGCGTGAAGGCAAGCTCGAAAAGGTCGCCGAATTGCAGTATGGCAAGTTGCCCGGACTCGAAACGCAGTTGAAGCAGGTCACGCAGGCCGAGACCGCCGAACAAAGCAATCCGACACGGCCACGCCTGTTGCGCACACAAGTGGGCGCCGAGGAAATCGCGGAAGTGGTGTCGCGGTCCACCGGCATTCCGGTGTCGCGGATGATGCAGGGCGAGCGCGAGAAACTGCTGCAGATCGAAGGCAAGCTGCATGACCGCGTGGTCGGGCAGGACGAAGCGATTGGCGCGGTGGCCGATGCGATTCGCCGTTCGCGCGCGGGGTTATCGGATCCAAACCGTCCGTATGGTTCGTTTCTGTTCCTTGGGCCAACGGGTGTGGGCAAGACCGAGTTGTGCAAGGCGCTCGCTGCGTTCCTGTTCGATTCAGAGGATCACATGATCCGTATCGACATGAGCGAGTTCATGGAGAAGCACAGCGTTGCGCGGTTGATTGGCGCGCCGCCGGGTTATGTCGGCTACGAGGAAGGCGGTTACCTGACCGAGCTGGTGCGTCGCAAGCCCTACAGCGTGATCCTGCTCGATGAAATCGAGAAGGCGCATCCGGATGTGTTCAACGTACTGCTGCAAGTGCTCGACGACGGCCGCATGACCGACGGGCAAGGCCGCACCGTGGACTTCAAGAACACGGTCATCGTCATGACGTCGAATCTCGGCTCGCACGTGATCCAGGCAATGGTCGGCGAGCCGCACGAAGCGGTGAAGGAGGCGGTCTGGGAAGAGGTCAAGCTGCACTTCCGGCCGGAATTCCTGAATCGTATTGACGACGTCGTGGTGTTCCATTCGCTCGACCGCGAGAACATCCAGATGATCGCGAAGATCCAGTTGCAGCGGTTGCATGAGCGGCTCGCGAAGCTGGAGATGCAACTCGATGTGTCAGATGCCGCGCTGGAACATATCGGCAAGGTGGGTTACGACCCGGTGTTTGGCGCACGGCCGTTGAAGCGCGCGATCCAGCAGCAGATCGAGAACCCGGTCGCGAAGCTGATCCTCGCCGGCAAGTTCGGACCGAAGGACGTGATCCCCGTGGATATGCGGGATGGCGAGTTGGTGTTCGATCGCGTCGTGCACTAAGGCGAGGGTTGACGGCGCCCGACGAAGTCGGTCGGGGGTCGTTCGTCCCAACAAAAAAGGGGCAACGGAGTGATCCGTTGCCCCTTTTTTCTACTACGGAAACTGCAGAGACCTAGCTGAAAACGCTTAGGCCTTCGGTTCTTCGCTCTTGCCGAACAAGCCTGCCAGACCGCCAAGGCCGCCGAGCGAACCCAGCAAGCTGCCCACATCCAGCTGGCCGTTCGCCGGTACTTGGCCATCCGGCGTCGCGTGGTTCACGAGATGCGGCAACACCGCGGCCAACATGCCGGACACCTGGTCGCCGGACAAGCCAGCTTTCTGCGCCATCTGGCTGACCGCGTCCGAACCGAGCACGTTGGTCACGGTGTCCGAACTGATCGGCTTGTTTTCGCCGTTGCCAACCCACGACGAGACGATGTCGCCCGCGCCATTTTCATGGAAACGCTGAATCAAGCCGTTCAGGCCGCCGGGCTGGTTGTTGACGAACTCCATCGCAATGGCGACCAGGCCGGACTGTGTGCCGCTACCTTGAGACGAATTGCCGAAAGAAGAGGCGAGGGTATCGAGTAGGCTCATGGCTGTCTCACTTGAAAACGATGCTGGTTAGATGTCGTCCGGCGTCATGCTGGTTTGCCTCTGCCGAACGGAAAACATGCCGTCCCGTGAAGGACGGCCAGAGTATTTCTGCTGCAAGGCGACCTGGGCGGCTTGAATTCGAGATGCGCGTTGATGACCATTCAACGCTCGGGATTCAGCGCTGAAGTGCGTCGCCGTCCTCAGGTTGCTGCCGCGTCACTCGCGGCTTTCTTTTTCTTGGACTTCTTCGACGCCTTGGCGCCGCTCGCGCTCGACGCTGCATCGGCCGTCGCTGTTGTTGCTGTTGTCGCCGCGCTCGAACTAGCTGCCGCGCTGGCCTTGGCTTTTTTACCCTTCTTGCCCTTGGTGGTGGACGCCGCGTCCGCCGTTGTTGCGGGGGTCATTGTTGGCGTTGCTGCTGGCGTTGTGGCCGTGGTCGCGGCGGGTGACGTGGCGGCGGTTGCGGCCGCGGACGACTTCACTGTCGATTTGGCGGGCGCTGCGGCACCTTCATTCGTGGCGGCAGGCGTCTTGCTGGCTTTCGTCCCGGTCGGCGGTGCGGATGAACCGCCAACCGTCAGCCCGGCCTGCTCCAGGTTCGTCACGGACTTCGTGCCGAGTCCTTTCACGCGGTTGGCGAGATCGTCGGCATCTTTGAACGGGCCGTTCTTCGTCCGTTCGTCGATGATCGCCTTCGATTTCACCGGCCCAAGCCCCTTTACCGATTCAAGCGACGTTTGGTCTGCCGTATTCACGTCGACGGCCGCAAACGCGGCGCCTACGGACAACGCAAGGGCCAGACACAGCATCAACAGCTTTTTAAGCATGACAAGTGCTCCAGGTTGAAAAATAAAAACAGGAATCGATGCCGGCCTTACTGGAAGCCTGGCCAGAAAGTCCAACAAGCATAGGACAAAATGCGGGTCAGGATAATGGCAGCGACCTCCGTCCGGTGCGGGGGGGATTATTTTTTACAACATCACCGGCTATTATTTTGCCGGTTGTACCGAATCCGCTGCCCGGTTTCGATTCCGATAGCGATTATCACCAGACTCGTGGCGGATGGAGGCGAATCGGTTCAGATTTAACGTTTTCGGATATACGCTTGTCGGAATAGATGCATTGCCGGATTTGATTCCTCAGGTTGATTCTTATCAATCTTTTGTCTTGATTTTCGCAAACGCGCCGCGTACTTCGAATTTCACGGAATCGACCACCAAGCCCTGGCGATCGACCAGTTCCAGCGTGTGATGCCCGGGCCACGGCAGCCAAGCCATTCGTGTCATTTGTGCGGAAGGGCCGGCCAATTTGCCGTCCAGCCGCCACACGCTGCCCGCTGGTGCGCTTTGCGCGCTCTCGAACCAGACCCGCTGGCGCGCGGCGGGAATATCGGGATCGAGCGCGAAAATAGTGCCGTCGGTGGGCGAGGCGATCCGGGCCGTGCCGTTGCGCACGGCCGCGCCTTCCGCATTCGCCGACAACGCGATCCGCGACATTTGCGTGCCGCTCAGGAACCAGTCGTCGCGCGCCGGCTCGATATCGTTTTGATAAACAATCTTTGTGCGCACTACGCCCGGTGGCGCGACCGGCGGCCGGCTTGGCGTGCGCCGGTGCAGGTAGTTCACCAGGGCGGCCCACACGGGTGCGGCGCCTGTGACGCCGGAGACGTCCCACATCGGCGCGCCGTCCGCGTTGCCTACCCACACGCCAACTGTATAGCGCGACGTGTAGCCGACCGCCCAGTTATCGCGCATGTCCTTGCTCGTGCCGGTTTTCACCGCGCTGAAAAAACGCGTGGCAAGGACACTGTCGAAGCCGAAGGTGCGCGTGCGCGCGTTGTTGTCGGCGAGGATGTTCGTCACGATAAAACTGGCTTGCGGACTGAAGACTCGCGTGCCAAGAGGTGGCGAGGTGCGTGTCGGCAAATCCGATATTGGCCCGGTGAGGCCGCCGTTCGCGAGCGTCCGGTACGCGTTCGTGAGTGTCGCGAGCGTCACGTCGGCGCTGCCGAGCGCGAGACTGAAGCCGTAGTAATCGCCCGCTTGCGTGAGCGGCAGACCGAGCGACACCAGCGTTTTCGCGAACCGGTGCGGCGTGACCATTACCAGCGTGCGCACCGCCGGCACATTCAGCGACGATCCCAGCGCCGTGCGCATGCTCACCCAGCCCTTGAAATCGTGATCGTAGTTTTGCGGGATATACAGGCCGCCGCCGGTGGCGAGATCGAGCGGGGCGTCATCGAGTAAAGAAGCTGGCGTGAGGCGCTTTTCGTCGATAGCCTGTGCGTACAAGAACGGCTTGAGCGTCGAGCCAGCCTGGCGCAGCGCAACGACCGCATCGACTTCCGGCGCGTTCGACAACCCTCCCGCCGAGCCGACCCACGCGAGAACCTCGCCGCTGAGGTTATCGATGACGATCGCTGCACCGTCGTGCACATTGCGCTGATGCGCGCGTGAGTTGAGCTCGAGCAAGGTTCGCGCGAGCGAGTCACGGGCGAAGCGCTGCAGTGATGCGTCGAGCGTGGACTGGACACGCGCGCCCGCTGCAGGATGTACTTCGCCGGCCACACGGCGCGCGAAGTGCGGCGCGAGCGCGTAGTAATCCGAGGACCGCGGCGAGGCGGATGCGGTCCGCGTGAGCGTCAGCTGCACGTAGCTGTCGAGGTTCGCGCAAGGGTCCGTTGCGAATGGCCGCGCCCGGTTCATGTCCTTCAAAATCCCGCACGCCCGAGCCGATACCTTCGCGTAATTCGCATTCGGCGCACGCACCAGCGCGGCCGTGAGTGCGGCTTCACGCTCGTTCAGCCCGGACGGGAGTTTGCCGAACAAAGTCTGCGACAACGCCGACAAACCCACGAGCTCACCGCGAAACGGCACGAGATTGAGATAGGCCTCGAGAATCTGGTCCTTGCGCCACGCGTGATCGAGCCATAACGCGCCGACCGTCTGCGTCGCTTTCTCGCTTATCGAACGGCGTCCGGGCCGGCGATCTTCATCGATCAGACCGGTCAGTTGCATGGTCACCGTCGATGCACCGCGCGTGCGCGTGTTCCAGAGGTTGCCCCAAGCCGCCGCCGCCGCGCCGCGCCAATCCACGCCGCTGTGCTCGTAGAACCGTTTGTCCTCCGAAACAACAATCGCCTCGCGCAACGCCGGCGATACATCCTGCAACGCGACCCAGTCGCCGCGCCGCTCGGTTGTGTCAATACGCGTGCGCTGCAGCGGTTCGCCGTCACGAGCGAGCAACACCCAGTCGGAACTGCGCCAGCCCGAGCGCACTTCGTCGAAGCTAGGCAGCGCGTTCGCCGAGCTGGCGAACCCGGCGAACGCGACGCAACCGATAAGGGCGAGGGCAGCGCGTTTCATCGCGTTATTTGGCCGCGGCCAGGGGGGCGACGAGCATCGTTGCATTGGGAATCGCGCCGAACACGGATGGCGCGTAGAGCGCTTCCACGCGCGTAGGCGGCAACCCGAACGTGCCCGCATTGTTCAGCCGGACGGTGTATTCCACCTGCAGTTTCCCCTTCGGCAAATAATCGTAATACGCGCGGTATCCATCGAAACCACGTTCGACAAACGCCGGCCAAGCGCCTTGCGGGCTCTTTTCGCCTTCGGTCGCCGCTTCCGAGTCACGGCCGAGGCCCGAGCCGAGGATCGTTGCACCCGCCGGAATGGGATCATTGACGACGACCCATGTCATATCGCTCTGGGCATCAATGTCGAGATGCACACGCACGATGTCACCACGCGAGAGCGTGCCTTTGACTGCAGGATCGATCGGCGTGATGGTTTTCGTGATCCGATAACCCGCTGCGAACGGCGCTTTCAACGCGACGGCCGCGAGGCTCTCGATGGTCGCCCACGGTTTGCCGCTGCCTTCTTGCGTCAGGTTCAGCGTGCCGGATGCCCACGGCAACGTCACGTTGTGGGGATTCGCAGGCGAGGCGGGCGCATTCCACGCGATGGCTTTTTCCGTCGTGCCGAGCGCAATGCGCGTTTGACCGTTGACCGGCGTACTTTCGAACACACGCGAGAAGCGCTGCACGGCGAGTTTGCCCCACAGGTTCGACGTCGTGGTTTGCCACGCGCCGTTCGTCTGCAACGCGAGCAAACCGCCAATCAGGCGCGGCATTTCATCCTTCCACGCGGGGTTATCGGCGAAAAGCAATGCCGTGCGTGCCGCGTTCGTTTCCGGGCCGGTCATGAGCCAGTAGAGGTCGTCGTCGGCGGCGGTGGAGAAGGTGAGGCGCGTGCCCGAATACGTCAAACGTGCTCGCAAGATCTGCTCGACTTGGGCGCGCTGATCGTCGCGTTGAGCTATGCCATCGACACGCGAAAGAATCGAGTAATAGTCGAGTAGCGCCGATGTTGGCCACTGATTCGGCGCGATGGTGATCGAACCGAGCATGCGCGGTGCAGCCAGACCGTAGCGCGACAACGCTTCAATCGCCGAGAGTTTCACGAAGTCCAGGTCCTGCCGAGGCGACCAGAATTTCCGCTCGATCTTCCCTTCCACGAAGTTGGTCAGCGCCGCCGCGAGTTTGTCGCGGAGGTCGTCGGGAAGCGCGAAGCGGGGATCCGCTTTCGATGCTTCATCGCTGACCGCGAGCAGATACGCCGACAACGCCGGACTACCGTAAGGCCGGGAGTCGTCCGAGGGCGGGAAGTAGTTGGCGAGCCCGTCGCTATCCAGATATGAGGGCATCCGCGCGATCACCGTCTGCCATTGCGTGAGGTCATCGAGACCCAGCGCGCGTGATGTTTGCTGCTCGAGACAGCTATACGGATATCGCTCGAACCAGCGTCGCACACCCGGCAGGCCATCGGCGAGTTTCGGCTGCAGCGTGACGGCAATGCCGCCGCGAATCTGTCCATCAGCTGACGCCACTGCGGTCTCGGGCGGTGCCACGGGCAATGCGAACGTGCCGTCGACTTGAGTGATCGTAGCTTGCTGCACGGTCACAGGAATCGCGGCCACCACACGTTGCGTGAGTTTGACGGCATCGGCGGCTTTCGGACCGCCTTGCTCCGCTGCACCCACTTCCCAGTTCAACGCGCCAGTTGCAGCCATGCCGATGGCGTCGGGCGTCTTCACATCCCACGAGATTTCCTGCGATGACTCCGGCGCCAGTGTCACGTTTTGCGCGGGGAGATCGAGCGTCGGAACACGAGGCGTGACGACAACCTGCATCGTCCGTGCGGTTGTATTGCGCAGCGTGAACAACGCGCGGAACTGATCGCCCACGCGCACGAGCGGAGGCAGGCCCGAGATCAGTTGCAGATCCTGCGTGCTGCGTATGGATGCACTGCCGGTGCCGAATTGACCTGCGCCCACCGCCCCGATTGCGACAATGCGAAAGCTCGTCAACGCGTCGTTGAGCGGCACATCGACTGTTGCTTCGCCGTTTGCATCGAGCGTCACGCGCGGGTTCCAGAGCAAGAGCGTATCGAACAGTTCGCGTGTCGCGCTATGTCCGCCTCCACCACCCGCCGGCACTGCTTTGCGGCCGAAGTGACGGCGTCCGATGATCTCCATTTGCGCCGTCGATGTCTCCACGCCATACGCGCGCCGTTGCAACATGGCGTCGAGCACGTTCCAGCTTTGATTCGGCATTAGCTCGAGCAGGGCTTCGTCGACGGCCGCGAGTGCGATTTGCGTGCCGGCCGGCGCGGGCTTGCCGCCCGGCAGCGTCACGCGGACTTTCACATGTGCCTTCGAGCGCACGGCGTACGACTTCGCATCCGTCGTGACGGTTATGCCAAGCTTGTGCGAGGCCGTTCCCACCTTGATCTCGCCGAGCCCGTAACGGAATGCGGGCTTCGACAAATCGACAAGCGGGGTAGGCGCTTCGTATTGCCGCCCTTCGTACCAGAACGCGTGCACCCAATCGAGTGGCGATTTCCAGCCCCACGTGAAGAACGAATACCACGGCACTTCGTGAATCCGCCCGCGGATCGCGAGCACGGAGACGTACACATTCGGCCCCCACGACTCCTGCACTTTCAGCTCGACCGTCGGGTTCTTGCCATCGAGTTCCACGACCTTCGTTTCCACGATACCCTCGCGCTCCACCGCCACCAGCGCGGTCGCGAAGCGGAACGGCATACGCACCTGGAAGCGGGCGGTTTCGCCGGGTTCGTAGCTTGTTTTCTCAGGCAGCACATCGATCCGGTCCGTGTTTTCGCCACCGAACCAGAGCTGATCTTCGCGCGTGACCCAGATCGAGGTGGTCGCGTTCGCCACCCGGCCATCGCCGTCTTTGGCGGTAGCAATCAGGTCGACGTTGCCTGCTTCCTTCAGTTTTGCCTCGCAGGAAAGCAGGCCGTGGTCGTCGCTCTTGCCACTGCAGAGCGTGCCGAGGTCCTTGGTTTCCGTGTGGTTGTCGTATGCATAGAAACCGCCGACCATGCGCTTGCGCGAGCTCGTCATGGTCCGTGCAACGCCGCGTATTTCGAGCGCGACGCCCGCGCGCGGCTTGCCTTGCAAGTCGACGGCAAGTGCCTGCACCGGCACCGCGTTGCCGACCGACACCCAGTCGCCTGCCTTGATACCGGCGGCAACAGCTGCGGGCCAGAGCGTGGCACTGCCGCGCAGCGTCTGGATCTCGCCGTTGGGGTCCGCGAAGGTCGCTTCCAGCGCAAGCTGCTTTGGCGCTTCCACCACCGGCAGCGACTTGAGCGTGAGGGTACCCGTGCCATTGCGGTCGAGCGTCAGCGCGGTTTTATCGGCGATGAGTTTCGCCGTGGACGTATCTTCCTGCGCGTTGCTGTTGTCATCCTCGCCTTCGGTTGCGGGCGCGCTGGCGCCATCATCGGTGGGTTTCTTATACGGCGCGAAACTAAACGATTCGAACTGCGAAGCAAAAGCCGGTGACGTGTCTTTCATCAATGCCGACACTTGCACCGGCAGATTCGATGCCGGTCCGCCCGACACATATTCAATCTGCACCGCGAGCGGTGCGGTCGTCGCGGCGACGAGCGCGCCGGTCTTTTGATCGCGAATGCCGATCGATCCCTTGAACACCGGCAGGCGGAATTCCTCCACGCGGAAATTGCCGGTTTCGATGCTCATGTGACCGGACCCGGCGTCGTCGCCGTTGTTGTCGTCGTCCGTGTTTGTCGATCCGTCGTCCAGCGTTACGCTGTATTCGCCGAGCTTCGCAGCGGCGGGAATCGGGAAGGTGGAATCGGCGCTCCGGTCAGCCGCCCATTTGAGCGGCAGATGATAGGTCTGGCCGCTGCCCTCATGACGGATCGTCACGCGCGAAGGCAAATGCGACGGGAACGCAAAACCGTTGAGCGTTTCTTCACGGATCAAATGTTTCATCGACACCGTTTCACCCGCGCGCAGCAGCGTCCGGTCGAATACGGTTGTCGCGCGCGTGGTTTGATCGCGGCTCATATCGGTGGGCACATTGAAGCGCCACGATTCAATCCCGCGATTCCAGTCCGACCGCACGAAAGCCATGTCCGGGCCGGTCTTCGGATCGTCGACGCGCGCTGAGACAAAGAAGCCGGAATCGTCGATGCTGTTTTCATCGCAGGAACGTGCCGATGCCAGCGGTTTGCCGATCGTTGCAATGCCATTCAGGTCGGTCTTGGCGACTGCAATCTGATCGCCATTGCAATCCGTGACGCGCACTTGTGCGTTCGGCACGGGTTTGCCGCTATCGAGCGCGGTCACCCAGACGATGCTGTTTTCGCGGCCTTGTTTGAAGTGCACGCCCAGGTTGGTGACGAGCACCGAGGTGCGCACATACATGGCTTGCGGTTTGCCGAGCAACGATGCACCCAATGCCGGCGATGCCAGTTCGACTACATAGAAACCGGGTTTCGGGAGAGGAATGCCGACCACTTCAAAAGGCCGCAGCGACTTGGGATCGGCTTGCGGCACGCTCAGGCTTTCAACGCCCGGTTGTTTCGCCAGCAACGACAGCGAGCGGATATCGATTTGCGGATCTTTCGCGGTGCTGCCCTGCGCGTAGACCGGCGTGATGCCGTTGCTGAGCGCCTGTGGCATCTCCTGTTTGATCTGCGCGACGGACATTGAAAAGCCGTCGAAACGATTGACGGTTTTCATCCATCGACGAATCTCGGTGTCGGCATCCACGCGCAGCTTTGTCACGCTCGATGACCCCGCGTTGAGGCCATTCACTTTCAGGTCGGCTTCCACGTGGCGCAGCGTGACGGGCAACATGGCGGGCATGTTCGGTTCGGCGAAACGCTCGATGATCCCGAATGTCGACGATGAAAACTTGGCGAGCGGCGGCATGGGCGCCGTTGATGTCTTCAGCGGGAAAAGGTCCGCGTTCGACAGCGTGCGACCGCTGGAATCCTTGAGGCCAGCAGGCAGTTCTATCGATAAATCCGCGTGTTCGGGCAACGGCGCCGCGAACTGGACGCTGGTGATGTCGTTGTCCTTTTCGTCGGGATCGAACTGGGGCGAGGTCTTGCCGCCCGGGCCGTGCAAGGTGATCTTTTCTGCGTCCGCTCGTGGCACGGGGGAGCTGAAGCGGATGCGCAACGGGCGCAACGGCGTGCAGGGCGCCTTGGCGTTTTCACGTTCGCAGGAAAAACTCGCGGTGAAGGGTTCACGGACATCGAAGTCGAAGCGTTTCTCTACGTCGTTGGCAAGACCGCTCGGGCCGGCTACGCCCGCGCCGTACACGAGTTGCATTTTCGTGGCGGACGGCAGGGTCTGCTGGCAGGCGAGCGTGAGCACGCGTGCGCTGTCTTTTTCGAGGCGGAAATGTTTGAGGAGGGCGGCGCGCGCGTTGGCGTCGACGGTCTTGACGGGAATCCGGTTACCCAATCCATTCGATTCGCACCAGATGTCCTGCAACGCGGACGCTTCTGTCGCGGGGCCGTTCAGGCGCAGCACGAAGGTCTGTTTTTCTTCTATCTCGCCGCCGCCGGGCATGACTTGCGTGACAAACGGGCCGCCGGTTTCGAAGCGGAACTGCCGTGGACCGGTGAGCGCGTTGCCCGCGGCGGATTTGAGTCCGTCTTCCAGCGCGACCGAGCAGCGCATACCGGGCGTGAGGTCTTGCATGAAGTCGAACGCCCAGGTTTTATCGTCGATCCAGTGAGCGGAACCCGCCGATGATCCCCCGCTGCAGTGGACTTGAGCTGGGGCTTTGGCTGCGGGATCTCCGAACGCGATCATCGCTTCGTCGAACTTGACGACCACCTGGCGCACCTGCGTGACCTTGCCCTGTGGCGACACGCTCAGCGTGCGGGCGGCGTCGGCGCGATGCGTGGCGCCCAGGAAGCCCGCTGCGAGCAAGGAGAGGGCGGCCAGCGTTGCCAGTGGCCAGCGTTGTTTTTTTATGACGCGGATCATCGCACTCGTTCCAGGGTGGCCAAAACGCTGGCGATTTTACCGGAATGTTACGTCATCCTTGCCAATTGTTTTCATTTTATGACAAGACGATGCAAACTGATTGCATCGAGTGCGCGGTTGCGATGGTTGAATCTAAACCGGCTCGGCCCCTGCGCGGACGCGATCGTCCGGAATGTGCCGCGTGCTGATACGCCGCCAGTAGAGAAACAGTCCTACGCCCGCCACGCCCAGGCTCAGCGAGTTCGCCACCCAGAACCCGCGTGCACCATGCAGCCAGGCAGGCGCATAACCGCCCACGTTGAACCCGAGCAAGTACCCGCCGCCCAACCCGATCCCCCACAACGCAACCGCGTAGATCACCGTGGGTACGACCGCCACCTTGTAGGCGCGCAGCACGAAAGCCGTGGTGATCTGGAGGGCATCGAAGAAATGATAGAACACGACAATGGCGAGTAACGGCATGGCCGCCGCGATCACCTGGCTGTCCGGCGTGTAGGCCTCGAGCAAGTACGGCCGCAGTGCGAACAGCGCCGCGCCGTACACGCACGCAATACCGCACGACAACATAATGCCGTGGCGGGCGAGCGAACGGGCGGCATCGAAACGTTGTGCGCCGAGCGCCTGCGAGACGAGGGTCGCGGACGCCACGCCAATGGACAAGGGCGTCATGTAGAGCACGGCGCCAATGTTTCCGGTGATCTGATGCCCAGCCAGCGTGGTCGTGCCAAAGTGCGAGATGAACAACGCCATGAAGGTGTATGACGTCACTTCGATCAGGTAGGACAGCCCCATAGGAATGCCGAGTTTGAGCAGCGCTTTTTGACGTTGCCAGACGGGCCAGCAAAAGCGCGAAAACACGCCGAACGGCCGGAAGAACTCAAAACGCACAAGCACCGTTATTCCGACAATGGCTATTAGCCAGTTGATCATGGTGCTGGCAATGGCGCAGCCCGGACCACCGAGCGCCGGCACGCCGAAACCGCCGAAGATGAACCACAGGTTGAGCGGGATCTTCAGCATCAGCGCGCCGACTTGCAGGAACATGACGAGGCGCGGTTTACCGACGGCGTTTGTGAGCGAGCTATAAACACGAAATGCCAGACTCGCGGGCAGTCCAAGCGACAGGATGCGCAAATAGGCGAGGGTGCGGTCGTGCAGGGCGGGGGGAGCATCGGCGATGCTTAGAAGAGGCTGCGGGAAATACAGGCAGACGAAGCCAATCACCGACAACACCGCCGCCAGCCATAGTGCCTGCCGGACTTCCTCGCCGATCTCGGCTTCGCGCCGCGCACCGAACAATTGGCCGGCGATGGGCTGCAACGCCGTCAGGATGCCCGTCAAACCAATATAGACAGAGATGTAGATCGACGAACCGAGGCCGAGTGCCGCCAGATCCGTGGCGGAATATCGACCGACCATGGCTGTATCGATCACGCCGAACGCGATGATCGCCAACTGGCCGATCAGAACCGGCCACGCCAGGGCCACGATCTTGCGGACATCCGGCCACATGATCAGTCGCTTCCGCGATGCAGCGACTTCGGCCGCAACCGCTTGACCGGCGCCACCGGCCGCTCGATGCGCACATACAGCCGGAACCGTTCGTCGCGGTCGGCCACGCGCCGGCCTTCCCACACCAGCTTCCACTCGAACGGCGAGATTGACGACGGTTCGCCGTAATCTTGCGTGTCCTGGCGCAGGATCACGTCGCAGTCTTCATCGAAGGCGAAATGCATGCCGCCGAAATACGCGAAAGTCGCAATCTGTGCATCGCCCAGGCGCACCGGGGAAATGCAGGTGTAGTCAGGCGGCAGATGATCGGCAATCTGTTCGGCCACGTCGCGATACGTCCGGCTGTAGTTCACCACGGGCAGCCACAGCGTCATCAGCAGCACCCACATCAGCGTGGTTCCCGCGCTCGACAGCACGACGCTGCGCCACAACACCTTCGGATGACGCGCGAGGCGCCAACGCGCGAGCGAGAACCAGCACAGCGTCACGGCGACCGCGCACACGAACGACATGATCTTGAATTCGGGCTGGAAACCGGGCGCCAGACGCGCGAGATTGCGCGCGAGCGGGGCGGGGAAACCAAACAGGCCCGCGCTCCAGACGAGCCAGACGAACGTGGCGAGCAGCGTGAAACTCAACATTGCAAACCAGTCGATGGCGTTGATCGCCCCGCGCTTGAGCGTGGGCAGCGCGAACGTGGCCAGCACGGACAACGGCGGCAGCAACAGCATGAACAGGCGGTTCGACTGATGACTTTGCAGGATCACCAGCACCAGCAGCGGCCCGATCACCGAAAGCGGCACGGCCACGTGCGGCGAGCGGCGCAGTCCGCTCCAGCTCACAAAGGTCCAGATGGCGAGCGGCCACGCCGGCCACGTGAAGAGCGGCAGGTTCTTGAGGGCGTAGGAGAGCGCCTGGATCGGCGAACCGGAAAACGAGTCGAAGCTGTTACGCCACCATTGGCGCAGCCACCATTCACCGTCGTCCGGGTAGAAGTACAGCACCGCCCACACCCAAGCGCCGATCAGGATGACGGCGACGGGGACGCCGAGCACAACCAGATGGAACGGCCGCACTTCGCGCACGATAACGGTCATGGCCAGCGTGCAGAGCAGCAGTGCCAGCACCAGCACCGGGCTGCTCGATAAACCCACGAAGCCAATAGCCGCGCCCCAGACGAGCGCGCCCTGGATCGGCTTGTCGCAACTGCGCACGAGGCCGTACAGCAGCATGGCGGTGCCGGCGAACTGAGCGAGCTGGGGCGTGGTTTCGTGGCCGCGCTCGGCCAGGCCGAAGCAGGCGAGCAGGATCAGCAGCGCGCCATCGGCGAGTGTGCGGCCGTAGTCACGCGGCTCGGGCTCGCCGCCAAAGGCGTATTTGAACGGTTGTGCCTCGTCACGCCGGCCAAGTAGATACGCCGTGTACCAGACGAACGCGCAGGCGATACAAAACAGCAATCCGGTTACCACTCTCGATGCGTTGCTTGCATCGACCCACGGGCTCAGCAGGCGGATAAAACCCGCGCCGAACCAGTACATGAACGGGCCGTCGCCGGTGAGCGCCTTGCCTACCAGATTCGGCAGGAGCCAGTCTTTCGCGCCCCCGTTGGCCATGGTCCACATCACGCCGAAGCCCGCTGCGTCCTCGTTTTTCCACGGGTCACGGCCGAACAGTCCAAACGACGCGTAGATGATACAAATGGCGAGCAGCAGCCAGCGCGGCAGGGCGCTAGTGGCGGAGGCGGTCAGACGGACAACATTTCGCATGCGTTTGGGCGAGGGAACAAAACTGATGGAGCAATGCGGCGGCGCTTGGGTCCTGCTTGGATCCTGCTTGGGTCCTGCTCGGATCCTGGTGTGACACGCGAATCTCGTGCCTTGGCGGGTCGTGCGATTTTTACCGAATCCGGCATTGTAGACGGGTGGCGCCGCGCGCGTCATTGCGGTGCTTGAAAGCGTGTGGGTTCAGCGGGGTGAGTTCGCCCGATTGGCCCCGGATTGCCCCGGCGCACGAGGTACAGACGAAAAAAAGGCAGCTTTCGCTGCCTTTTTTTGAAACCAGCCTTGGCGGCTTTCTCGACTAATTACTTCTTTGCCGAAAATGCTGCGAACTTCTTGTTGAACTTCTCGACGCGGCCGGCCGTGTCCATGATCTTTTGCTGACCGGTGTAGAACGGATGCGATTCCGACGACACTTCGATCTTTGCCAGCGGGTACGTCTTGCCTTCGAACTCGCCGGTTTCGCGCGTGTTGATGGTCGAACGTGTGATGAACTTGAAGTCATTCGACATGTCGACAAACAGCACTTCGCGGTAATTCGGGTGAATGCCTTCTTTCATGGTCTTTCCTTGGTATCTGTTGGTAGCCAGCCCACCCGGATTACGGGGTTTGCGCATGTTTGCAGGCCATCCTGCAAACCGATCTTGCGAGCGCGAGCCACTTGCCTGAGGTCGAAAAACGGCGATTATGCCAGAAAATCAGCTGTTTGGCATGTTTTCAGGGCTTCCGGACCGACGCGGAAGGTTCATTCTTGCCCCGGCGAGTTCAGCGCACCCACGCCCGCAGGGTCCTGCCGGTAATAGCGCGCAAGCAGGCGATACAACTCCGGATAATCACGCTCGAACGCCACCGGCTGCACGAACAGCGCCTCGCTGCAGACTGCAAAAAACTCCGACGGATGGTCGGCGGCGTAGGGATCGATCAGCGATTCGCGCTCAAACCGGCCCCATCGGCGCGGGGGAACCGCGTCAACCTGAGCGCAGAAATGGTCGTACGCGTGATCGAAGACATCGTTCCAGGCGTTGGAATCGAGCGGCGCGTGCCAGCGGCGAAAGAGGGGCGGATGACCGTCCGCCTCGCCATTCAGCATGTCGATCTTGTGCGCAAACTCGTGGATCACCACGTTGTAGGCATCGGCGCCATCGGTCATCTGCGCGTCTTCCCACGACAGCACGACCGGGCCGCCTTCCCAAGCCTCGCCGCTCGCATCGTGTTCAATCTCGTGCACCACGCCCGCCTCGTCCTCAACCGTCTTGCGGATCACGAACTCGCCCGGATACACAATCACGCCGACCCAGCCGCGGTACAACTCCAGGCTCAGATTCAGCACGGGCAGACAGGCTTGCGCCGCGATAGCGACGATCATCGCGTCGGTGAGCGTCAGGTCGTGGGCGGTCGAAAACTCCTTTTCAGCGATAAAAAGCGTTGACCATTCGCGCAGCCGGCCGCGATCGGCGTCGTCGAGATGACCAAAAAACGGCAGGCGCTCGAGTGTGTTGTGCCAGAGCGTGTCGTCGATAGCGTGTTTGCGCAGCGCTCTTTCACGACGATTTCCGCTGATCAGCCGGGTCAGGAAATTGGCCATGAGATCTGTAGTGTTCTCTCGATGTTCTCTTGATGCTTTCCGGCGCTCAATCGATCTGTTTCTGCCAGAGGGCGAACACGCCACCGCAAATTGCCACACCCATCAGGAAATAAAAACCGTCGAGCGAAGCGAGGAAACTCGCCTGTTGCGCGACCGTGCGGGCGATGGTTGCAATAGCAAGCCTGTGGGCATCGACGGCTGAATGGCCAGCCGCTGCGAAGCCATTCGCCAGCGCATTCGCGGCGTTCTGAAATTCCGGATTGTACGGATTCACAGCTTCGGCGAGTCTTGACTGATGCAAGGCTTCCCGATGCTGTTCGACAATAATCACTGCCGCCGTTGCAAACGAGAGCGTCAACTGCCGCACAATATTTTTCAACCGGTAGCCGTGCGTAAACTCCTCGATCTCGAAAATCTTGAACGTCAGATTCGCGACGGGCAACACGATGAACAGCAGCAACAATCCACGTAGCAACATGGGTGGGATCAGGTCGCTTTGGGCCACGCCCGGCGACATTCGCGTCATCAGCCACCCGACCAGCGCCGCAATCGCAAAACCCGGCACGATGATCCATTTCTTGCGCTTCACGTACTTGGTATACCTGAAATACAGGAACAGCGCGGAACCCGAGATCAGCGACGTGATACCGACCAGCCGGCCCGTGTTCTCGACCGGATACCCGAGTCCCTGTTCGAGGAATCGCGAGATCAGGTAGCTGAATCCCGTCGACTCGAAGTAATAGAACATGTACAGCAGGAGACCGACCTGAAACGAGCGTTCGCGCAGTGCGTGAAGGCGTACGAGCGGTGCAGGGTGATGCCATTGATGCCACGCAAACCAGGCGAGGGCGCCAATACCCGCCACCGTCAGCAATACGAGAGCAGGCGACGTGCTGAAGTGCACGAAGCGCACTTGTTGCATCACGATCTGCAGCGCGCCCTGCGCAAACGCAAACAATAGATACGGCCAGAAACTCGTCGCGCCACGTTCCTCCCGCACCACATTGCCGGAATCAGGCAATGCGAGCATGGCCAGGACGGCGAATGCGAGCCCTGCGGGCGCGGTGCAGGCGAACAACGCGCGCCAGTCGAAGTGCGACACGAGCCAGCCCCCAAGCAAGGGCGCAACTGCGCTGCTGCCCACGATCAGGATCAAGAACGCCCGCGTTGCGCCGGCGCGCTTTTGCGGCGTAAAGCTCACTTGGATCAGGATGCGGCATGCGCCCATCATCGGACCGATGAAGTAGCCTTGCAAACCGCGCGTGAACATCAGTTGCAGCGAGGTTTCGGTGAGCGCGGACATCATCGCGCCGCACGCGTACAGCAGCATGCAGCCGGCCACATAACGCCGGTGCCCGAGCCGGTCCACCCACCATTGCTGCTGCAAGATCCCGAGCACGGCGGCGACCGCGTACGCGCTCGACGACCACACAAGTTCATCCGGCGATGCATTGATTCCACCCGCAATGTAGCTGGCAAAAAACGAAAAGATGGCGTTGTCGAAGTAGTCCAGCCCGGTCACGAGCGCGAGCACCCACGGGAAAAAGTCCCCGCGCAACCGCTCGACCGTGAACACCGGCGCCCGCGCGCTCATTACTTCTTGCTCCTGGCCTTCGCGCTCGCCTTCGACCTTTGTTCGAGTAGCGCGTCGGCAGGCTGACCGGCGAGCCGCGCTTCCACGTAATCCAGGTCGAGACGCAGTTCGGCGCGCACCGCTTGTGCCTCTTTTAACTCGCGGCGCACGGACTCAATGCGAGTATCGATAGCATCAAGTTGCTGCTGCAGACCCTCGCGGATGTCCGCCAGAGAATCGGGTGAATAGCGATTCTGGCCGGCTTCCGTTTTTTCAAGCGGCCGCTTGAGCATCTCCACGATGCCGTGCAGCGAAAACCCTAGCGACCGCAGCCGCAAGATGCGCCCGAAGCGCTCCAGATCGTTTTCGTCATAGAGTCGATAACGCCCCTCGCTACGGCTGGGCGTAACGAGACCGCGTTCTTCGTAGTATTTCAGCGTGCGGGGGGTGACGCCGAGGCGTTCGGCGGCGTCGCGTACGGTGAGCAGTTCGTTGGACATGGTGCTGGCCGAAGGTTTTATCGGCAGATGATGATGTCCCGAAATTATAGATCAACATGAACGTGAACGTACACGTTCATAATCGTGCTGCTCGTTTCGGCAGACGAAAAAAAGCCGCCCGCGAATGCGGGCGGCTTTTCATGTTTCGAACCAGCGCGTTGGATTAACTACGTTGGATTAACTACGTTGGATTAACTACGTTGGATTAACTACGTTGGATTAACTAAGTTGATTTAACTTCCGCCGCGGCGCATCAGATCGAAGAACTCGGCGTTGTTCTTGGTTTGACGGATCTTGTCGAGCAGGAATTCCATGGACTCGACTTCGTCCATGTCGTGAATGAACTTGCGCAGCACCCAGACTTTTTGCAGCAGGTCCGGCTTGATCAGCAGTTCTTCGCGACGCGTGCCTGACTTGTTCAGGTTGATCGACGGATACACGCGCTTTTCTGCGAGGCGGCGTTCCAGATGCACTTCCATGTTGCCGGTGCCCTTGAACTCTTCGTAGATCACGTCGTCCATCCGGCTGCCGGTTTCAATCAGCGCCGTGCCGATGATGGTCAGCGATCCGCCTTCCTCGATGTTCCGAGCCGCGCCGAAGAAGCGCTTCGGGCGTTGCAGTGCGTTCGCGTCCACACCCCCGGTGAGGACCTTGCCCGACGCCGGGACCACCGTGTTGTAGGCGCGAGCGAGACGCGTGATGGAGTCCAGCAGGATCACGACGTCGTGCTTCATTTCGACCAGGCGCTTGGCCTTTTCGATCACCATTTCCGCGACTTGCACGTGGCGCGCGGCGGGTTCGTCGAAGGTGGAGGCGATCACTTCGCCCACCACCGAGCGCTGCATTTCCGTCACTTCTTCAGGCCGTTCGTCGATCAGCAGCACGAACAACACGATGTCTGGGTGATTCGATTTGATCGCATGCGCAATGTGCTGCAGCATCACGGTCTTGCCTGATTTCGGCGATGCCACCAGCAACCCGCGCTGACCCTTGCCGATAGGCGAGATCATGTCGATGATCCGGCCCGTCACGTTCTCTTCGCCGCGCATTTCGCGCTCGAGCGGCATCGGTTTGTTCGGATGCAGCGGCGTCAGGTTTTCAAACATGATCTTGTGCTTCGAGGCTTCCGGCGCCTGGCCGTTGACCTTGTCTACCTTGACGAGCGCAAAGTAGCGCTCGCCGTCTTTCGGCGTACGCACTTCACCTTCGATGGTGTCGCCTGTGTGCAGATTGAAGCGGCGGATCTGCGACGGGCTGATGTAGATGTCGTCTGTGCTGGCGAGATACGAAGTCTCGGGCGACCGGAGGAAGCCGAAGCCGTCAGGTAATACTTCGAGCGTGCCGTCGCCGAAAATCGTGTCGCCAGTCTTGGCGCGCTTTTTAAGAATCGCGAACATCAATTCCTGCTTGCGCAGTCGATTGGCGTTTTCGATCTCCAGGCCGTTGGCCATTTCGATCAATGCGGAGACGTGCTGAGACTTGAGCTCGGATAAATGCATACGGATTTCCCGCCAGGGAGAAGAGGTACAACAGAGAATTTGGGAGGAGAAGTGAGCTGAACGCTCAAGGACCTAAACGTCTTGCCGTCTTAAGAAACGTCTTGCAGTCTTAGGATTCTAGCATAGCACATGCCGGCATGGCCTCGGGTGGCCATGGTGACAGTGTGATTCGTTCATGTTGTGGTCTCACAACAATCTGCTGGAATCTCACGTGGAGCTAACTGCTTTTGCCGTCTTTACTTTTATAGCTAGCCGGATAAGACCTGAATAAGACCCGGCTCAAACGCCGGGTCGTACCGCTGGAAGGGAGTTGTTCCGCGAGAGCCGCAAATGCCGTTGCAGGCTTTCCGGCTTCGACTCACAACTTCGAACCCCAGCTTCAAATCACAGGTTGCTGTCGAGAAAGGCGGTCAGTTGCGACTTGGACAATGCGCCGACCTTTTGTGCGGCGACTGCACCATTTTTGAACAAGATCAGAGTGGGGATGCCGCGCACGCCGAACTTCACCGGTGTTGACTGATGCTCGTCCACATTGATCTTCGCGATCTGCAGGCGGTCGCCGTAGTCCTTGGCCACTTCGTCGAGGATCGGAGCAATCATCTTGCAGGGGCCGCACCATTCCGCCCAGAAGTCGAGCAGGACGGGTTTATCCGATTTCGTGACGTCCTGGTCAAAGGATGCGTCGCTGATATGTTTGATCGATTCGCTCATTATGTGAATACCTCTATGAATTCGAGGCCCGCGTTTGAATGCTCGCCACGATACACCAAAACAGGAAATAGTTCGCCGCGCTGCGGGGTGTAGAGCCGCTCGCTTGGATGGGCGCATACCGTTGCCGGAAAAGCCGCGTTCTGTCTGTCACACGGTGATTAACCGGTGCTTCAAATTGTCATCTTAGCTTACTTTGCTATCTGTTGCCGGGTACCGATAGGTCCCCTCTGGACGAAACTCCAGCGCCCGATATTGCGGCGTATTCAGCGGCGTATTTTATACAGCGGGCAGGTGGCAACGCTGCTGGCCCCAGGTCGTGCATATTGCGATTGCGCGCCTGAAATTCAACAGCATTCACCTTGGTGGTGGGCGCGGCGATCCTTCTCTGATATGATTCTTCGTGACGGGCCTCCTCGCATGGTGGCGCGGTCAACCTGGTCAGGTCGGGAACGAAGCAGCCACAGCCGTTTTCTACCAGTGCCGAGGGTCGGGCTCGTCACCTTCGCTTTTCTTGTTTGTCTCGTTGTTCGTTCTTTGTCTCGTTGTCCCCTGTCCTCTTCGTCGTACCCCCTCCGTAGTTTCCCGAGTATTTCCTCGACCCCATCGTTTTGTCCCTCGTTTCAAACTTCCTGTCTTCCGGGTTTCTTGCGGCTTATTGAGGTTTGGTTAAGTTTTGCGTTTTTCGTACGCTTACTTCACCCCTTTTCTGCTCACGTTTTTCGCCCTTGAAGAGCCATTCTGTCGGTATGCGGGGCAAGTTTTGGCGCGTCGCCTCTGCGGGCGCGAGTCCCTTGGGGAAACGCTTTTGCCTCTTGACGTTGCTGATACAATTTCGGCATGACCTATCAAGTTCTCGCACGCAAGTGGCGGCCCAAATCTTTCGCTTCGCTCGTTGGCCAGGAGCACGTGGTACGTGCGCTCACGCACGCGCTCGACGGCGGACGGCTGCACCATGCCTATCTGTTCACCGGCACGCGCGGTGTCGGCAAGACAACGCTGTCGCGAATCTTCGCCAAGGCGCTCAATTGCGAGACCGGCGTGACATCCACGCCGTGCGGCGTATGCCGGGCGTGCAAGGAGATCGATGAGGGACGGTTTGTCGATTATGTGGAGATGGACGCGGCCAGTAATCGCGGCGTGGACGAAATGGCCGCGCTGCTCGAGCGCGCGGTATACGCCCCGGTCGACGCGCGTTTCAAGGTCTACATGATCGACGAAGTGCACATGCTCACGAACCACGCGTTCAACGCCATGTTGAAGACGCTGGAAGAGCCGCCCGCACACGTCAAGTTCATCCTGGCCACCACCGATCCCCAGAAGATCCCGGTCACCGTGCTCTCGCGCTGCCTGCAATTCAATCTGAAGCAGATGCCGGCAGGGCAGATCGTTGGGCATCTGGAACATGTGCTCGGCGAAGAGCAGATCCCTTACGAGTCGCAAGCGTTGCGTCTTTTGTCGCGTGCCGCCGACGGCAGCATGCGCGACGCGCTTTCGCTCACTGACCAGGCCATCGCGTATTCGGCAAACCAGGTCACCGAGGAGGCCGTGCGCGGCATGCTCGGTGCGCTCGACCAGAGTTATCTGATCCGCTTGCTCGATACCCTCGCGGCCGGCGACGGGCAGGGCGTGCTTGGCATCGCGGACGAGATGGCTTTGCGCAGTTTGTCGTTTTCCACGGCGTTGCAGGACTTGGCCGGCTTGTTGCACCGGATCGCGTGGGCGCAGTACGCGCCGGCTTCGGTGCTGGACGAATGGCCGGAGGCAACCGATATCCGCCGGTTCGCGGACTTGCTCAGCGCCGAGCACGTGCAATTGTTCTATCAGATTGCGACGATCGGGCGCGGCGAGATGGGTCTGGCACCGGATGAATACGCCGGTTTCACCATGACCCTGTTGCGCATGCTTGCGTTCGAACCCGCGGGTGGTCCGGGCGGAGGCGGTGGGGGCGGCGCGCGGGTGAGGCCGGCAGTCGTGGGTTCGCCTAGTGCAGTGGCACGTGAAGCGGCGCCGAGTGGTGTTGTAGCCGGTGCAGCCGGTGGGGCGGGTTTGTTGGCTGCGGGTGCGGCGAAGTCGCTGGTGAATCGTGTAGCCGATATCGCTTCGACCAGAGCGGACACTACGGATTCGGATCGCGAAAAAGAGAAAGCGCCGCTGTCGCAGGATGCAGGTCAATCGGCGGTGACTGCCCACAATGCTGCCGCGGACGGGCGCGATTCGGCTCCCACGCCGGTGGCGGGTTCGGACGCGGTCTCGCGCGAAAATCCTGCTGCGACTAGTGACGAAGTCGTGCAAAGCCCGGCGGTTGAGCCGGTGCCGGCTGTGACGCCGCGGGTGACCGCGGAGCCTGATCGAACGCCTGAGGTTGCCAATATCCCCGCCGTTGCCCAGACTCGTGTCATCGATCCAGACAATGCTGCACAAGGGAAGGCTGAAGCGCTGACGGACAAGCCTGTCGAGGGGCATGGCGATGCGGTAGAGGTGGACGCAGTGGATGCGCAAAGCGCACCGGCAATCATTCCTGCTGGTTCGGCATCGCCTGAAGTACCGGCGCTATCTTCGGATCCGCAGCCCTCCGCCGATACGCCTTCATTATCTGCCAGTTCCGATGCCTCGCTGGATGACGTGTTGGCTGTGCCTGAGTCAGAACCCGATTCCAACTCCGCGATGCTTGCCGCAGCAGCCCAGGAACTCATCGATCGCGCCGCTGGCGAGCGGGTCGAGAACCGGGCCGAGAACCGGGCCGAGAACCGGGCCGAGAAGCCGGCCGAGAACCGGGCTGCGCCGCCAGCTGAAAAAATCGCGTCGCCGCGTGCGACGGGCGGTGCTAGCGCCGCGCTCGATGTGTTGCGCAGCGCGGGCATGCGGGTATCGTCGGATCGCGGGGCGCGTGCTCCCGAACCCGTGCGCAAGCCCGTAGCCCCCAAGGCGACGCCTGCCGTGCAGGTTCCTGTGCCACGTCGGCCTGCTGCTTCGGCCGATCGAGGCACAGCACCCGCAGCGGACGACTCCAGGTTTAATGGTGCTCAGTCCAACGCGAACGGCAATGACAAAAATGCCGGAGCTCCGAGCGGCGCTAACGGCACGGGTGCCATCGCCAGCAGGAACAGCGGCGGCGCAACCCCTCCGTGGGAAGAAATGCCGCTGGACGACTATCAACCGGTTTCGTCGGAAGACGGCTATTTCATGCCGCCCGATGACGGTTTCATGCCGGCGTTCGACAGCGGACCCGACGACCTGCGCTTTAACGATGCACCCGCCACCAAGCCTGCGCCCAGAGTTGATGCGCGTCCGCTGCCGCCCGCTGTCCCGCTCGATGCCATTGGCGTGAGCGGTGACTGGCCAACGCTTGCCGTGGACTTGCCGCTGAAGGGCATCGCTTACCAACTCGCCTTCAATAGCGAATTGACTGCGTGCGACGACACGTCCATCACGCTTGCCGTGCCTGTCCCGCAATACGCCGAAAGCGCACAGGTTGCGAAGCTGAAGGCGGCATTAACCGATAAGCTCGGCCGGCCGATCGACGTGAACGTGAGTGTCGGCCCCGCACGTCGCACGGCCGCCGCGCTCGACGCCGCCGTTCGCGCGCAGCGCCAGCAGGAGGCGGAGCAGGAGATTACGCAGAACCCGTTCGTGCAGTCGCTGATCCGCGATTTTGGCGCGAGTATTGTGCAAGGTTCGATCAAGCCGCTGGCATCGGGCAACGCGCAGGATGGCGGCCGGAACGCGGCATCGGCGAATTGACTTTTCCTGTGAGCGCAGAAAAAGGCTGGCAGCGGTAGGGCTGCAGGCAGGGGAACAGAGCAGGCGCCGCACAGCAAGCAAGCGCGCAGTGTTCAAGCGCCGAAAGCCGTTAAGCAACGCAGCCGTGAAAACGCTGGAAGGCGAAAACGCCAGAACCCGCGCGGAGCGAACGAGTCAGAGCGCCTAGGCGTCAGACCGAGAGATAAGCTTCAGACCGAGAGAGCCGGACAAGTACGAAGGTGAGGAACCCCCTTCATGCCGGACGGCTCGAATGAACAACGGAACACCCGCTGTAAAACACACAAAACACACAAAGCACGCAAGGCAACAACCATCACCCATTCACGGCCAGCGCGGACCCGAGCCGATCCCGAACCGCGCGGCATGCACTCATTATCTTTACCCCGTTTCCAGCAAGGAGTCCGACCATGATGAAGAACCAACTCGCCGGCTTGATGAAGCAAGCTCAGCAGATGCAGGACAACATGAAGAAGATGCAGGACGAACTCGCCCTCGTCGAAGTGGAAGGACAGTCTGGCGCCGGCCTCGTGAAGGTGACCATGACGTGCAAGAACGACGTCCGCCGTGTAGCGATCGACCCGAGCCTGCTCGCCGACGACAAGGACATGCTGGAAGACCTCGTTGCCGCGGCGTTCAACGACGCCGTGCGTAAAGCCGAAGCCACCACACAGGAAAAGATGAGCGGCATGACGGCCGGCATGCCAATGCCGCCGGGTTTCAAGCTGCCGTTCTAAATACCTCAACCCTCAGAGCATAGGGTCCCAAGCGCATGAAACAACCTTCCGCCTTGTCGGCGCTCGTCGAAGCGCTGCGCGCGCTGCCGGGCGTGGGTCCCAAGTCGGCGCAGCGCATGGCCTATCATCTGATGCAGCACGATCGGCCGGGCGCTGAAAAGCTCGGCCGCTCTTTGATGTTCGCCACCGAGCATCTGCAACACTGCGAAAAGTGCAATACGTTCACCGAAGCAGCGATTTGCGAGGTCTGCGACGACCCCGAACGCGATCCTGAACTGCTCTGCGTGGTCGAAACCCCTGCCGACCAGATCATGCTCGAACAGACACTGACGTATCGGGGACTGTATTTCGTGCTGATGGGACGGCTGAGTCCGCTCGACGGTATCGGGCCGAAAGAGATCCATTTCGACCGCCTGATCCAGCGCGCCACAGACGGCCTTGTGAAGGAAATCGTGCTCGCCACGAACTTCACGAACGAAGGCGAGGCGACTGCGCATTACCTCGCACAGACGCTCAAGTCGAAGGGCCTGAAGGTGACGCGCCTTGCGCGCGGGGTGCCGGTAGGCGGCGAACTCGAATACGTCGACGCAGGCACGATCGCGCGTGCAATGCTTGACCGGCGCTCAGTTTAGACAGCAGTTACACCGCAACAAGGCAACAAGGCAACGATATGACCGAAGCAGAAGCATTGGCGCTCGCCACCCACCGGCATTACAAGGGTGGTTTATATCGCGTGATCGGCGTGGCGCGGCATTCAGAGACGGAAGAGGCGATGATCGTCTATGAACATCTCTGGCCGCACGATCATGGCCTGTGGGTGCGTCCGGCGGAACTGTTCAACGGGACGCTTGCCGACGGTTCGCCGCGGTTCAAGGCGCTGGACATTCCGCTGTAAAGGTTGCCCGGCGCATCAAGCTCTCAAGCTATTTCAAGCTGCTGCGGAGCGCTGTGAAAACCCGCTGTGCAAACCATAACGAAGGAGGCACCATGAGCGTTTCTACGGGACCGCTCGCCGGCGTCAAGGTGCTCGAACTCGGTACGCTGATCGCCGGGCCGTTCGCCGCGCGCTTCATGGGCGAGTTCGGCGCCGACGTGATCAAGATCGAAGATCCGAACGGCGGCGATCCGCTGCGCAAATGGCGCAAGCTCTATCCGGAAGTAGGCGGGACGTCGCTATGGTGGGCGGTCCAGGCACGTAATAAAAAGTCGGTGACGGTCAATCTCAAGGCTCCCGAAGGCAAGGAAATCGTCCGGCGGCTCGCGAAGGAAGCCGATATCGTCGTCGAGAATTTCCGGCCGGGCCTGCTCGAGAAACTCGGGCTGGGCTATGAGGTGTTATCTGCCGAAAACCCGGGCCTTGTGATGGTGCGGCTGTCGGGCTACGGGCAGACCGGGCCGTATCGCGACCGGCCGGGCTTTGGCGCGATCGCCGAATCAATGGGCGGATTGCGCCACATCACCGGTTACCCGGACTTGCCGCCGCCGCGCATCGGCATTTCCATTGGTGACTCCATTGCCGCGCTGCATGGGGTGATCGGCGCGTTGATGGCGTTGCATCATCGGCAAGCGAATGGCGGCAAGGGACAAGTGGTCGATGTCGCGCTGTACGAAGCCGTCTTCAACATGATGGAAAGCGTTGTACCCGAATACGGCGTGTACGGCATGATCCGCGAGCGCACGGGCGCCTCGCTGCCGGGCATCGTGCCGTCGAACACTTATCCGTGCCGTGACGGCAGTATTGTGATTGGCGGCAACAGCGATCCAATCTTCAAGCGGTTGATGTTCGCGATCGGCCGCGAGGACCTGGGCAACGATCCCACGCTGGCATCGAATGACGGACGTGTGCCGCGCACACGCGAAATTGACGATGCTATCCGCGTATGGCTTTGTACCCGTTCCATCGATGAGGCACTTGCCGTGTTGAACGCCGCGGATGTTCCTGCGGGCCGAATCTACAGCGTGGCCGATATGTTCACCGATCCGCAATACATTGCGCGCCAGATGATCCAGCATTTTCCCTGGCAGGATGGCCGGGAGATCGCACTGCCGAACGTCACGCCGAAGTTGTCGGAGACGCCGGGCGAGACACGCTGGCTTGGCCCTCAACTCGGCGAACACACCGATGAAGTCCTGCGATCGCTTGGGTATGAGCCTCACGAGATTGCGCAACTACGGGCGAACAAGGCGATTTAAGCTTTTCCGCCTTAGCGATCCGCCTTAGCGATCCGCCTTAGGGACCGCCAGATATAGAACTCGGCGCGTGGGGTAGGCACTGATCCTGCAAGCTGAAGCTACCTTCGACCTCGCCGGCGTTCCTTCGACCTCGCCGGCGTTCTAGTGCTGACTGCATTGGCTCTGGTGCTTGACGGGATCGCACGACGCCGGTTGATCGCCACCAGATGAAATGGCAGCCGAGCGCCGGTGATATCGAAAAGATGTGAGACGCGGCGGCCAGATTGTCAGGCGTTGTTCGTGCGCGTCGCCGTCATCCGCTGCCCCACGATCCGTCAAGGTTCGATCACGATCTTCCCCAACACGCGCCGGCTGGCCATGTCGTTCAATGCCGTAGCGGTCTGTTCAAGGGCGTAGCGCTTTGTGACATGCGGCCGTACCCGGCCCTCCTTGATCCAGCCGAAAATCTGCTGCAACGCGGCACTCGCCAGTTCGGCCTCGCGCTGGATATGCTGACCCCAGAACACTCCAACAATACTCGCGCCCTTGAGCAGTGCTAGGTTGAGCGGCAGCTTCGGAATCTCGCCGTTCGCAAATCCGACCACGAGATACCGGCCGCGCCACCCGATGCTGCGAAAAGCCGGCTCCGCGTACTCGCCGCCGACCGGGTCGTAGATCACATCGGGCCCGTTCCCGTTTGTCAGCGCCTTGATCCGCTCGCGCAGGTTTTCACTCGTGTAGTCGATGGTGGCGTCCGCACCGTGCTCTACGCACAACGCGAGCTTATCCGGACTCGACGCCGCCGCAATCACGCGCGCGCCGAGCGCCTTGCCAATTTCCACCGCCGCCAGCCCGACGCCGCCCGCCGCGCCCAGCACGAGCATGGTTTCACCCGCCTTCAGCGCGCCCCGGTCGACCACGGCGTGGTGCGAGGTGCCGTACGCGAGGGTAATGGCCGCAGCGCTGGCGAAGTCGATGTCGTCGGGCAATGGAATGCAGGCCGCCTCGCTTGCCAGCGCCTGCTCAGCGAAAGCGCCTTGCGCGGTGTAGGCGACGACCCGCATGCCGGGCTTCAACCGATTGACGTCAGGGCCTGTGGCCCGCACCACCCCCGCGAACTCGGAGCCCGGCGTGAACGGCAATTCGGGCTTCATCTGGTACTTGTTCTGGATCACGAGGACGTCAGGGAAGTTCACGCTGGCGGCGCGTACGTCGATCACTACCTGGCCCGGCCCGGGCTGGAGATCCGGGAGTGTTTCCAGGACGAGGGACTCCGGTGGTCCGTACTGGTTGCATCGAATCGCGCGCATGCTGTCTCCGGGGGAAATGATCGTGATCTGGCAGTGTAGATCAGGGCTGCACGAGCGTGCTGCTGCACCTGTCTCGTTGGCCGAAAGGTCTATAAAACGCGTGCAACTTGCCCACTGTAAAGCGCTGTAGCAGACCGTTTGGCCGAGTGTCCCGCTGTCGATCCGCGGGCCTTCCTTCCTCGGTTACAATCGTCGGATGCGAATCCTACTCAGTAACGACGACGGTTATCTGGCCCGCGGCCTTAACGTGCTGCACGCGGCCATGCAGCCGCTTGGCGAAGTCACCGTGATGGCGCCCGAGCAAAACTGTAGCGGCGCTTCGAACTCACTGACGCTGTCGCGGCCGCTCACCATTCACACCGCAGCAAATGGTTTCAACTATGTGAACGGCACGCCAACGGATTCAGTGCACATCGCGCTCACGGGCATGCTGGCCGAGCAGCCTGATCTTGTTGTATCAGGCATAAACAACGGCCAGAACATGGGCGAGGACACGCTGTATTCGGGAACGGTTGCCGCGGCCACCGAAGGGTTCATGTTCGGCGTGCCGGCCATTGCGTTCTCTCTGGTCGGGCGAGATTGGCTGCATCTGGAGGACGCGGCGCGGGTGGCGGCGGATATCGTCGCGCACTATCTCGCGCATCCCATGCCCGGCCATCCGCTGCTCAATGTGAACATTCCGAGTCTGCCGTATGACGAGATGGGCGAGTGGCGTATTACGCGGCTGGGCAAGCGCCATCCGTCGCAGCCGGTCGTTCGGCAAATCGATCCGCGCGGTAATCCGATCTGGTGGATCGGGCCGTCCGGCGACGCGCTCGATGCAAGCGAAGGCACGGACTTCCACGCGGTGGCGAACGGTCATATCTCGATCACGCCGCTGCAACTCGATCTGACGCACACCAAGCTGCTGCCCGCTACGCGCCAGTGGGCCGAGGCACGGAGCCGCCGTTCATGACGGACGAACGCGCGAAACGCTTTCCGCTGGCGCTCGCCGATCTGGTGCGTGAGCCACGCAAGGCGACTGCGCGTCCTGATGCGCGCAGCAAGCCGGTATTGAAGGCGATTTCGGGCGGCAGCGGTGTTTTGAAATCCGCGGCGGCCACGCACAAGACCTCCGCAGCCGCCCCGAAACTGGCGGGTGGAAGGGCAGCAAAACCGTCGTCGGGCACGCACTCCGGCACGAAAGTGAGTGCGGTGGCGAAACCTGAATCGAAGGCGCTCCCGGGCAACACGGCGCGAGGTGTGGCGGGGAGTCCGGCTGCATCGACGGGAGAAGGGCATCGTTCGGCCGCAAGATTGCATGCTACGTCGAAACCATCCACGGTCGTCGCGCATCATCAGCCCGGCGCGCTGCGTTCGGGCGCGCGTCTGAACGAAACGCGCGATGCTCAGCCAAGGCCCAAGACACACTTAAAGCCGGATGCGAAATCGAATTTACAACCGGCGAATTTACAACCAGCGAAGTTAAAACCGGCACCGCAACCCGAGGTCAAATCAAACGCCGTCCGAAAGGCTACGTCCCAGGCCGGGCAGCAAAGCACTCACGCGCTGACATCGGAACGAGTGCGCGAGCGCATGGTCGAACGTCTGCGTGCCAACGGCATAACGGATGCACGCGTGCTCGCCGCCATGGCAGCAGTGCCGCGCCACATGTTCGTCGATCCCGGACTTGCCACGCAGGCGTATGAGGATGCTGCGCTGCCGATCGGTCATCATCAGACTATCTCCAAGCCGTCGGTGGTCGCACGGATGATCGAGCTGGTCGCGGCCGGACGAACGCTCAGGAATGTGCTGGAAATCGGCACGGGCTGCGGGTATCAGGCGGCTGTGTTGTCGCAGGTAGCAGCCGACGTGTATTCCATTGAACGGATCCGGCCGTTATCTGAGCGCGCGAAGCTGAATTTGCGGCCGTTGCGCGTGCCGAACATCCGCCTGCATTACGGCGATGGGCGCCTTGGATTGCCGGCGGTCGCGCCGTTCGACGCCATTGTGATTGCTTGTGCCGGCCTCGACGTTCCGCAGGCGTTGCTCGATCAACTCGCTGTAGGCGGCAGACTTGTTGCGCCCGTCGGATCCCAGACGGCGCAAGCGCAGATACTGACACTCGTCGAGCGCGTTTCGCCCACTCAATGGCGCGAGTCGCAGCTCGATCGGGTTTTCTTTGTACCCTTAAAATCCGGAGTGATTTAACACCGATGAGTATGTTGCGTGCTAAACGTGAAGTGAGCGCGAACCCCGGTCTGTGGGTGGTTCAGCGCTGTGTATGCGTCGTTGCGCTGTCCGCACTGGCCGCCTGCGCGACCCGGATGGATCAGGCGCCCGTCGTTGACCGGACTGGATCCGCAATCGGCACGCAGGCTGCCCAGGATGGAGCCGTGTTGCCGCCGGGTCCGCCGCCGCCGGGTTACTACCGGGTGAAGCCGGGTGACACCCTATACCGGATCGCACTGGAAAACGGCCAGAATTATCGGGATATCGCGTCGTGGAACAACATGACGAACCCGAACCAGATCGAAGTCGACCAGTTGCTGCGCGTGGCGCCTCCGGGCGCTAATCTCGCGGCGGCTACACCGGGCGTTTCTACCGCTCCCATTGTTGGCGGCGGAGTGCAGGCCCAGCCGCTGAACAGCACGTACAGTGCGAATCCTTCGACTGCTCCGGGCACGGAGGGCGGTTTGCCGCCTGCACCGAATTACGGCACTTCGTCCGGCATGGGAGCAATGCCGGGCACAGCGGCGCCAGGGCTGGCCATGACGCAGCCGCCGGGAACGGGTGTGGATAATGGCGCGGCCGCGGTTTCTGCTGGGCAGCCCGCGTTCATCTGGCCGGCGCGCGGGCCGATTCTCGGCACGTTCGACGACGCGAAGAACAAAGGGTTGAACATTGGCGGCGCAGCCGGAGATCCGGTCAACGCGGCGGCCGATGGACGGGTCGTCTACTCCGGCAACGGTCTGCGCGGATACGGCAATCTCATCATCATCAAGCACGACGCAACTTTTCTTACTGCGTACGCACATAACAGTGCTTTGATGGTAAAAGAGGGAGACGCGGTGACAAAAGGGCAGAAAATCGCCGAGATGGGCAACAGCGATTCGGACCGCGTGATGTTGCATTTCGAAGTCCGCCGGCAGGGCAAACCTGTCGACCCTCTGAAGTATTTGCCGCCGCAATAAGCGAAATCATCATGCCTAAATCGAAGCGCCGCCCGCCGCCAGCCGAGACTGAGACAATCAGCCGACCCACGCAGACAACGGTGGAAGACGGCGCTTCGAGCCACGCAGACGAGTCCGAAGGCGAAACGGCCGACGTCGAGCTTGATGCCGACGAAGACAGTGGCGTGAACGGCAAGGATGCCGTCGAGGGCGCGGCTGATTCCGTACCCGACGTCGACGACTTCAAGTCTATTTTGCAGGCCGAACTCACGGCCGACACAATCCAGCATTACCTGAACCGCATCAGTGTGAAGCCGCTGCTGACCGTTGAGGAAGAGCAGCGCTATTCGCGGCTGGCGAAAGCCGGCGAATTCGAAGCGCGCCAGGTCATGATCGAGCGCAATCTACGGCTGGTGGTCAGTATCGCGAAGGGTTATCTGAATCGTGGCGTGCCGCTGCTCGATCTGATCGAGGAGGGCAATCTCGGCTTGATGCACGCTATCGAAAAATTCGATCCCACGCGTGGTTTCCGGTTTTCGACGTATGCCACGTGGTGGATCCGGCAGAGCATCGAGCGCGCGATCATGAATCAGGCGCGCACGGTACGCTTGCCTGTCCACGTGATTCGCGAGCTCAACCAGGTACTGCGCGCGAAACGTCATCTCGAAAAAAGCTCGGCGAACTCGACGGCGGCCATTGCGCCGGACCGGCGCGACGCGAGTATTGATGACATCGCGCATCTCACCGGCAAAACGCCCGAGGAAGTCACGGACATCCTCGCGCTCAACGAACACACGGCGTCGCTCGATGCGCCGCTCGATCTCGATCCGGCGAGCAGCCTGCTCGATCTGCTGTCCGACGACGCAAGCCAGTCGCCCGATTCGGAAGTTCAGCATCGCGAACTGGAAACACTCACGAAGCTGTGGCTTTCCCGTCTCTCCGACAAACACCGGCACGTGATCGAGCGTCGTTTCGGCCTGAATCATATTGAGCCGGCCACGCTCGAAGAACTCGCCGACGAAATGGGCCTGACGCGTGAGCGCGTGCGCCAAATCCAGCAAGAAGCGCTGGTCCGGCTCAAGCGGTTCTTCGCATCGAACGGTGTGCGAAAGGACGCCGTGCTCTAGGCGCAGCGTCGTCCTTGCAATGCTGTCTTTAAAAAAGTAATGACTCCAATTCTCGTATTCGACATCGAGACGATTCCCGATGTCGACGGTATTCGCCGTCTCGACACTCTTCCCGCCACGCTGACCGATATCGAGGTAGCGGAGCATGCGTTCGCCGCTCGCCGCGAAAAGGTGGGCAACGACTTCCTGCCGCATCATCTGCAGCGCATTGCCGCCATTTCATGCGTGTTCCGCGATAACACGGGTTTTCGCGTGCGTTCGCTCGGCACTACGACCGATTCCGAGGCGTCGCTGATCCAGTCGTTTTTTCGCGTCATCGAAAAATATACGCCGCAACTCGTTTCATGGAATGGCGGCGGTTTCGATCTGCCCGTGCTGCACTACCGCGCGCTGGTGCATGGCGTGGCGGCGTCCCGCTACTGGGACCAGGGCAACGACGATCGCGAGTTCCGCTACAACAACTACATCAGCCGTTACCACGCGCGTCACACCGACCTGATGGACGTGCTTGCGATGTACCAGGCGCGCGCGAATGCGCCGCTGGATGCGCTCGCCAAGCTGTGCGGTTTCCCGGGCAAGCTGGGCATGGACGGCGGCATGGTCTGGCAGGCGTACTCGGAAGGGCGCATAGAAGAAATCCGCAATTATTGCGAGACGGACGTGGTAAACACCTACCTGATGTACTGCCGTTTTCAACTAATGCGCGGAGGGTTTTCCGCTGAAGAGTATGCCGACGAGATCAGCTTCGTAAAGAATGCCCTCGCGCTTGAGCCGGCGTCCCATTGGGCTGAATATCTGGCGGCGTTCGACAACTAAGCACCGCGCCGGGGCGTTTCCGGCATCGTCTACAATCTCGCCTTTGCTGCTCTTTTCGGGGTATTCACCCCGCTTTTCGTTTGGTTTTCCACTTCCCGATTGTTCACTTTTTTTACATTAGCCAGGATGTCCGCAGGTGTCTCACGCTCGAAAAAAATCTCGTAGTCGCTGGAATGCGCCGGTTCGAATCGTTCCTCTGGATCCTTCGGCCGCGCCGCTCGAGATCGAAATCAAATCGCTCGATATGGATGCTCAAGGTGTCGGCCGCGCGACGACCGAGGACGGCTCGGAAGGCAAGGTTATTTTTGTGGAAGGCGCGCTGCCGGGTGAACGCGTGTTGTATGCGAGCTTTCGCAAGAAGGCCGCTTTCGAGCAGGCGCTGCTCATAAAAATCCTTCGTGAAAGCGTCATGCGGACGCAGCCGAAATGCCCCTATTTCAGTAAATGCGGCGGCTGCTCCATGCAGCACCTCGACGTGCGCGCGCAGATCGCCGTGAAGCAACGCGTCCTCGAGGACAACCTGCAGCACATCGGCAAGCTCCATGCGGAAACGATCTATCGGCCTATTCACGGGCCGTCGTGGGGATACCGGTATCGGGCGCGGTTGGCTGTGCGGCTGATCGCGGGAAAGGGCGGCGCGCTGGTGGGATTCCACGAGAAAAAGAGCAGTTTTGTCGCCGATATGGAAACTTGCGACGTCCTGCACCCGAATGTGTCTGCACTGCTTATGCCGCTGCGCCTGCTCGTCCGCGATTTGTCCATTCGCGACCGCCTGCCGCAGATCGAAGTGGCCGTTGGAGCCGAGGTAACCGCGCTGGTGCTGCGGATTCTCGAACCGCTGACGCAGGAGGATGAAGCGCTGCTGCGTACTTTCGCCGATGCCCATGGCGTCCAGTTTTGGCTGCAACCGAAAGGGCCGGAGACGGCTTATCCCTTTTATCCGGTCGACCGGGAACTGGCTTACACGCTGCCGGAATTCGGCATCCGCATGCCGTTCAAACCAACCGATTTCACCCAGGTCAATCATCAGATCAACCGCGTGCTCGTCAGCCGCGCGTTGCGGCTGCTGGCCGCGCAGCGCACGGATCGGGTGCTGGACCTGTTTTGCGGTATCGGTAATTTCACGCTGCCGCTCGCTCGCGTAGCGCGCGAAGTGGTGGGAATTGAGGGAAGTGCGGGCCTGACCGAACGTGCGCTGGAAAATGCGAGGTCGAATGGCGTCCATGAGCATACGTCGTTCGCATGCCGAAACCTCTTCGAGATCACAGCAGACGATTTTCGTGCGCTCGGTCCCTTCGACAAGATTCTCATTGATCCGCCGCGTGAAGGTGCGCTGGCGGTATCGAAGGCGCTGGGAGAAATTGCGCAGAGCGGCGAGGGCGAGTTGCCCAAGCGAATTGTCTACGTCTCCTGCAATCCGGCAACACTCGCCCGAGACGCGGGCGTGCTCGTGCGCGATGCCGGTTACCGCATGAAGGGCGCGGGTGTGGTGAACATGTTTCCGCATACATCGCACGTCGAATCGATTGCGCTGTTCGAGCGCGATTGAATCCCCAAGCTTCGAATCGCCAAGCTTTGCGAGCATAAAAAAACCGGCCTTCGAAAAGGCCGGTTTTTACGAGTGAAGCAACACGAGCGAACCAAGACTAACGCGCAATCAGTTCCGGTTGCCACCGAAGATGCCAAGCAGCATCAACAGGTTCGTGAACACGTTGTACAAGTCCAGATAGATCGCGAGCGCGGCGCTGATGTAATTCGTTTCACCGCCATTCACCACGCGCTGGACGTCGAACAGCATGTACGCCGAGAAGATCACGATAGCGAGCACCGATACCGTCAGCATCAAGGCCGGCAGGTGCAGGAACACGTTCGCGAACGCGGCCAGCAGCAATACCAGTACGCCCATGAAGAGCCACTTGCCGAGGCCGGAAAAGTCGCGCTTGCTGACTGTTGCGATAGTCGCCATGGCGGCGAAGATCACACCAGTGCCACCAAACGCCATCATGATGAGCTGCGGCCCGTTCGTGTAGCCGAGAATGAAGCTCAGCAGACGCGACAGCATCAGGCCCATGAAGAACGTGAAGCCGAGCAACACGAATACGCCGATGCTGCTGTTCTTGGTGCGCTCAATGGCGAACATGAAGCCGAACGCGATTGCCATGAAGGCGATGAAGCTCATGGCGGGGCTGGTAGCCGCAAACAGGGAAAAGCCCGTTGCTACGCCGACCCACGCGCCCATTACGGTTGGGACCATGGACAGCGCAAGCAGCCAGTAGGTGTTCCGTAGTACGCGGTTGCGGGTTTCGGACGACGTGACGCTACCGCTGCGGCCAAAACTGTAAGGGGATTCGTTCATGGTTTCTCCTTGCCTAAACTTGTGTAAAGCCATCTGGTTCAAAAACACCGGCTTGATTTGCCGTAAGCGCCAACGTGCCGTGCGAAAGCTACCGTGCGAAAACACGGCTTTTATCGGTCAGGCGGCTTCGTTGAACGCTTCGTTGGACGATTTGCCGCGAAAACCTTCAGTTGCATTGTACGCTGCGGGCCCAACGACCTTCCGACACGAAATATGGGACTATCTTGCACCGAAATCAACGATGCTGCCGTGCAGTACTAGGACCGCTAAAATTACCGCGCGTTTCATACCCACGCTGCGATCCGCACTGCAATTCATTCCCTGGCTTTATGCTTACGGAGTCGTAAGGTTTCCATCGCAATCATACAACGCTTCGTGCTATAATTGTCGATTCATTTATATTCGTAACCCGTTCATTTTTTGGAGTTTTTCATGGCGATCGAGCGCACCCTGTCGATTATTAAACCGGATGCAGTGGCAAAGAATGTGATCGGCCAGATCTACAGCCGTTTTGAGCAAGCTGGTCTCAAGGTCATCGCGGCTCGTATGGTCCACCTGTCGCGCGCTGACGCGGAAAAGTTCTACGCTGTTCACGCTGCTCGCCCGTTTTTCAAGGACCTGGTCGAATTCATGATCTCGGGTCCCGTGATGATCCAGGCGCTGGAAGGCGAGAACGCCATCCTGACGAATCGTGACCTGATGGGCGCAACCGACCCGAAGAAGGCCGACAAGGGCACGATCCGCGCGGATTTTGCTGACAGCATCGACGCTAACGCGGTGCACGGTTCGGACGCTGCGGAAACCGCACGTCAGGAAATCGCTTTCTTCTTCCCCGAAGTGAACGTCTATTCGCGTTGATTCGGGAGTAGATTTATCGCAGGAATTGGCGCGAAATAGCTGGAGCGCGGCTCAGAACGCGTTCCGTTTTTCGCTCAGCAAGGAAATGGCAGAATCGAAATGACAGCTGCAACAGTCAACCTTCTCGACCTCGATGCCGCCGGGCTCGTCGCTTATTGCGACAGCCTGGGCGAGAAGCCGTTTCGCGCCAAGCAATTGCAACGCTGGATTCACCAGTTCGGTGTCGACGACTTCGACGGCATGACGGACCTGGCTAAATCGCTGCGTGAAAAATTGAAAGGGCGGGCAAGCCTGGATATGCCCGCTATCGTCCGCGATCACGTGTCCACCGACGGCACACGCAAGTGGCTGATCGACGTGGGCAACAGCAACGCGGTCGAAACTGTCTACATTCCGGAAGAAAATCGCGGCACGCTCTGCGTTTCGTCGCAAGCGGGCTGCGCTGTGAATTGCCGGTTTTGCTCCACCGGCAAGCAGGGATTTTCGCGCAATCTGAGCACGGGCGAGATCATCGGCCAGTTGCGCATGGCAGAGTTTGCATTGCGGGCTTCCAAAAGCGGCACTTTCGGCGCGCCGAATAGCGGCAAGGCTGACCGCGTGGTGACCAACGTCGTGATGATGGGCATGGGCGAGCCCCTGCTCAATTACGACGCTGTTGTGCCGGCCATGCGGCTGATGCTCGACGACAACGCTTACGGGCTGTCGCGTCGCCGCGTGACGTTGTCCACCTCGGGCGTCGTGCCCATGATGGACCGCCTCGGCGCGGATTTGCCCGTCGCGCTGGCCGTGTCGCTGCATGCGCCAATTGATTCGCTTCGCGACATGCTGGTGCCGTTGAACAAGAAATATCCGCTGCGTGAATTGATGGCCGCGTGCCAGCGCTATCTAAAGGTTGCGCCGCGCGATTTCGTCACATTCGAATATTGCATGCTCGACGGTGTGAACGACAGCGAAGCGCACGCGCGGGAGCTGGTTGCGCTTACGCGTGATGTGCCGTGCAAATTCAACCTGATTCCGTTCAATCCGTTCCCCGAGTCCGGTTTGACGCGCTCGAGCAATGAACAGATCAAGCGGTTCGCGCAGGTGCTGATGGACGCGGGCGTCGTGACAACGGTGCGCAAGACGCGCGGCGACGACATCGACGCGGCATGCGGTCAGCTGGCCGGCGCGGTTCAGGATCGCACCCGGCTGGCTCAGCGCATGGGGAAGCCGGCGAAGGTCATCGAGGTTCGCGCTGTCTGAGCTTCAGGCCGAATGGTCGCGCTGCCAACCTGCGGTGCCTCATTCGACGGACAAACCGGAAAATCCGGCAATAAATGATCAAACGCGGCACATAACGGCGTGCATTTTGTTATAAAGCGGTCTGCAACGCCGACTCGGCAATATTGTGCGGTGACGCTAAGGTCAGCAACGAAGCTGAATAGCGACAAAAAAGAATCGATGCGAGGAATTTGGGATGAGTGAGCCGCAGCACCCGACGCCTTTCGGCGCTCATAAAGGTGGCCAATCGGGCAGTCAGGCCGGGGCTTTGCCCGGAAGTCAGCCGGAGAACGCCGCGAGCGCTGCCAACACCGCGCCGGGCGGCATTCAGCAGGCAGCGAGTCTCGATTCGGTCGCCGCGGTCGGCGCGCGTCTTACGCAGCTCCGCGAAGCGAAGAACTGGTCACTGGATGACGTATCCGCGCGGCTGAAGGTATCTCCGCAGAAACTACGTGCGCTCGAGAGCGGCGATCTCAGCCTTTTCCCAGACCGAAATTTCGCGGCGGGCATTGTGCGCAGCTACGCGAAAATCATGGGTGCCGACCCAACGCCCTTCACGGCCGCGCTGCGCCACGTGAACGGTCCGGTCGAGCAGAATCTATCGTTGCCGGCATCGTCGGGTGCGGGTTTGCCGCGCGGCCGCGTGTCGGTCCCGCTGGGCGGTTCCCCGCGACGCCGGTCGTGGTTGTGGGGCGTTGCTGCTGTAATCGTTGCCGTGATTGCGCTCGCAATGTGGCATACGGGTGGGGATTCCGCCGCTTGGTTTGCGCGGCTGAAGGCCAGCGCTAACGGCGCAACCCAGGCAACGAACAGCGAAACCAGTGCGAGTTCGTCGGTGGCGGCGACCGACGAAGCAACGGCCAACACGGGTTCGGTAGCGTCGGGTGACGCCGCTACTGAAACGCCGGCTCAGGCCGGAACCCAGGCTGGTGGCCAGCCCATGCCAAGTCCGCTAGGTACGAATGCGCTTCCCGCGTCTTCATCCACTATTACGGCTGTCCAGGGCGCCGCCGCGCATGCACAAAGCGCGAGCGCGCCGGTTACGGCGCCGTTGGCGAATGCAGTGAAACCTACGCCATCGGCGCAAGCGGCTGCTACGGCGTCAGCGACTGCTTCAGTCGGCGCCGGCGCCAACGAACTTGAATTGAAGGTGGCAAGCGATAGCTGGTTCAGCGTGCGCCAGAAGGACGGCAAGGAAGTGTTTTCAGGCCTGGTCAAGGCCGGGAGCGTGCAGCGAGTGGCAGGCGACGCGCCGTTCAAGATCACGGTTGGAAATCGGGCGGGCCTCGATTCGCTGATGTTCGACGGACAACCTGTCGATCCAGCCAAGTTTGGCCCTGCGAAGGGCAACGTCGCCCGCTTTTCGCTGCCCTGATTGCGCTGCCCGAGTCGCGCGAGCGTGCACTCGCGTGCACTCTCTTGTGAGCTTCAGCCGCGCCGTTAGCGGATGCGGGCTTGAAAGAATTACGCCACACGGCGTGAGGGGCTTTGAGGTCGCTTTGAGGTCGATTCTCAGCCTTGACACGGAGTTGTGCGAAGATTTCATCAAGGCGTCGCAAAGGTGGTGGCGCCGTTTTATGTCCTCGAGTCTCATTCATGTCCAGATACGCGTCACCGTGTGATAGCCGGCGGCGCAAAGGGTCTTTCGATGCAATCCGAAGCTCAACACCCCCTTATTGAAAGCAAGATTTGTTCGTCGGAGCCAGTCTTCGGCGGATCGTGGAAACGGCGCGCATCGCACGCCGTCGATGTCCGCTGGGCCGGCCAGCTTGTGACAATCGGTGGCGATGCCCCCGTGCGCATCCAGTCGATGACGAATACCGATACGGCCGACGCCATCGGCACGGCGATCCAGGTCAAGGAACTGGCGCAAGCGGGATCGGAACTGGTGCGGATCACCGTGAATACACCCGAGGCCGCAGCAGCCGTTCCAGCGGTACGCGAGCAGCTTGACCGGATGGGCGTGACCGTGCCGCTCGTTGGCGACTTTCATTACAACGGTCATACGCTGTTGCGCGACTATCCGGCGTGCGCCGAAGCGCTGTCGAAATACCGGATCAATCCGGGCAACGTGGGCGCAGGAGCCAAACGTGACACGCAGTTCGCCCAGATGATCGAAGCGGCTGCGCGCTACGACAAGCCGGTTCGGATCGGCGTGAACTGGGGCAGCCTCGACCAGGATCTGCTCGCGCGGATGATGGACGAGAACGCGGCCCGTCCCACCCCGTGGGAAGCGCAAAGCGTGATGTATGAAGCGCTGATTCAATCGGCGATCGGGTCAGCGGAACGCGCGGTCGAACTCGGCCTTGGGCGCGACAAGATCATCCTGTCGTGCAAGGTAAGCGGCGTGCAGGACCTGATCGCGGTGTATCGTGAACTGGCCAAGCGTTGCAGCTTCGCGCTGCATCTCGGGCTGACCGAAGCAGGTATGGGATCGAAGGGCATCGTGGCGTCCACGGCGGCGTTGTCGGTGCTGTTGCAGGAGGGAATCGGCGACACGATCCGCATCTCGCTCACGCCGGAACCCGGCGGCGCGCGGACCGGCGAAGTGATCGTCGGCCAGGAAATCCTGCAGACCATGGGCCTGCGCTCGTTCACGCCAATGGTGATTGCGTGCCCCGGCTGCGGACGCACCACCAGCACGTTGTTCCAGGAACTGGCGTCGCAGATCCAGACGTATCTGCGCAATGCAATGCCGGTGTGGCGCGATCAATTCCCTGGCGTGGAGAAAATGCACGTCGCAGTGATGGGTTGCATTGTGAATGGACCGGGTGAGTCGAAGCAGGCGAATATCGGCATCAGCTTGCCGGGGTCGGGCGAGAATCCGGCTGCACCGGTGTTTATCGATGGCGTGAAGGTCAAGACGCTGCGCGGCGAGCATATCGCCCAGGATTTCCAGCAAATCGTCAGCGAATATGTGACGCGGACCTACGGCAAGCGCGAAACCGCGCAGGCAGAAACACTTTAAAGACAGATGACTGAACAGAAGAAAAAGCTCGAGAAACTGACCGGCGTGAAGGGCATGAACGACATCCTCCCGCAGGATGCCGCGTTGTGGGAATTCTTCGAAGACACCGTCAAGTCGATGCTGCGCGCATACGGCTATCAGCAGATCCGCACGCCAATCCTCGAGCCCACGCAGTTGTTCACGCGCGGCATTGGCGAAGTAACGGATATTGTCGAGAAGGAAATGTACAGCTTCACCGACGCGCTCAACGGCGAGCATCTCACGCTGCGCCCGGAGAACACGGCCGCCGTGGTGCGTGCGTCGATCGAACACAATCTGCTTTACGACGGCCCCAAGCGGCTGTGGTACATCGGTCCCATGTTTCGTCACGAGCGTCCGCAGCGCGGGCGGTACCGGCAGTTTTATCAGGTCGGCGTGGAAGCGCTCGGCTTTGCCGGACCGGACACAGACGCTGAAATCATCATGATGTGCCAGCGCTTGTGGGACGATCTCGGACTCTCCGGTATCAGGCTCGAACTGAATTCGCTCGGCCAGCCGGAAGAGCGCGCAGCGCACCGGACGGAACTGATCGCGTATCTCGAGCAACATGTTGACGCGCTCGACGAAGAATCGAAGCGCCGTCTCTACACCAATCCGTTGCGCGTGCTGGATACCAAGAATCCCGCCATGCAGGAGATTGCGCAGAACGCGCCGAAGCTCGTCGATTTCCTCGGGGCCGAATCGCTCGCGCACTTCGAGGGGGTTCAGCGTCTGCTGAAGGCGAACAATATTCCGTTCAAGATCAACCCGCGTCTCGTTCGTGGCCTCGATTACTACAATCTCACCGTGTTCGAATGGGTGACCGACAAGCTCGGCGCACAGGGTACGGTGGCGGGCGGCGGCCGCTACGATCCGCTGATCGAACAACTGGGCGGCAAGGCAACAGCGGCGTGCGGCTGGGCGATGGGTGTCGAGCGCATTCTTGAATTGCTGAAGGAAGAAGATCTGGTGCCGGTGCCGGAAGGAACCGATATCTACGTGGTTCACCAGGGTGAAGCGGCGGCAGAGCAGGCGTTTATCATTGCCGAGCGATTGCGCGACACCGGCCTGGACGTCATCCTGCATTGCAGCCCGGACGGCACGCCCGCGAGCTTCAAGTCGCAGATGAAAAAGGCCGATGCCAGCGGCGCGGCATTTGCCGTGGTGCTGGGCGAGAACGAGCTGGCGCAGGGCATGGTCGGCGTGAAGCCGCTGCGCAGTGCATCGATCGAGTCGACGGGTCAAAAGAACGAGCAAGCCACGGTGCCGGTGGAAGACTTGACCGAATTTCTAATCAATGCGATGGTGGCAACCGCCGACGACGGCGCCGACTGATTTGTCGGGCTGCGCCACGCGGGCAAGGTGGTGCGGCGGCCTGAAACAATGGTGTGCGGCGTTGCGCGCGAACACAAAAGCAGTCAAGGAATACGCAGGGCATGAGCTATCACGAAGAACAAGAGTCACTAGAAAACCTGAAAGCCTGGTGGGCGAAATGGGGCAACTCCACGACCTGGATTGTTCTTGCGGTGCTCGTCGTCGCGGCGGGCTGGAACGGCTGGAATTTCTGGCAGCGCAGGCAGGCTGCAGAAGCCGCCGTGCTCTACGACCAGGTGCAGCAAGCGGTGGCATCGAGTGACAAGGCAATGGTCACGCGGGCGGCAACGGACATGGAAGACAAGTTCGGCGGCACCGCGTATGCGCAGATGACGGCGCTGGCCGCCGCCAAATCGCTGTACACCGCAGGGGACAGCGCAGGGGCTAAAACGCAACTGCAATGGGCCGCCGATCACGCGAAAGACGCTGAATACAAACAGATCGCGAAACTGCGGCTGTCTTTGCTGCTGCTTGACGAAAAATCCTATGACGCTGGCCTGAAGGTGCTCGCCGACGCGCCCCTCGACGCGTTCAAGGGCGTGGTGTCGGACCGTCGCGGTGACCTGCTGGCGGCCGAAGGTAAGCGCGATGACGCGCGTGCGGCTTACAAGGTTGCGCTCGACACGCTGCCGAAGTCCGATACGTCCGCCCGTCAACTGGTCCAGTTCAAGCTGGACGCACTCGGCGGCTAGCGCCGACGGCCGGTCTCAAGGCCCGTCAGCCGACCTCGTCCTTATGCAGGCGCGTTGCTCACTAGGTTAAAGTCACCGGTTTGCAGCGGTGACTTGCACCCCAAGCGAGCACCACGCCGCACACCGATCAACCGATTTCACTTATTCATGTTGCGTCCACCGATGACTTTTCTGAAACGCTACGCTCTCCCGCTCGCTTGTGCGATGACGGTTATGCTCACCGCCTGCGCCACCAAGGACGAGCGCCGCGTGCCGACTCCGCTTGTAGACATCAAGCCGGTTCTAACCGTGGAGCAGGCCTGGAAGGCGAGCGTCGGCAAGGCCGGGCGTTATCTGTTCTCGCCCGTGGCAGTCGGTGACTTCGTCTACGCGGCAGGCGCCAACGGAACGGTTGCGAAGATCGATGCCAAGACGGGGCAGGACGTGTGGCGTACCAAGCTCAAAGACGATCTGTCAGCGGGCGTGGGCAGCGACGGCAACCTGACCGCGGTCGGTGGCCTGAAAGGCAACGTCTACGTACTCGGACCGGACGGCAAGCAACTCTGGACAGCAACCGCGCCGGGCGAAATCATCTCGCCGCCGCTGGTCGGCAATGACGTGGTCATCGTCCGGACGATCGACGGCAAGGTCATTGCGTTCAACTCGCAAACTGGCGAGCAGAAATGGGTATTCCAGGCGCGCGCCGTGCCGCTCAACCTGCGCGTGGCTGCCGGCATGACGTTCGCCGCTTCCCAGGCGGTCCTGGCGGGCTTCCCGGGCGGTACCTTCGCTGCAATCAATCTGCAGACCGGCGACGCCTACTGGCAGACGCCGGTATCGTTCCCGAAGGGTGTGACTGAGGTCGAGCGTATCAACGACGTCACCGGCGCACCAACACTCGTAGGATCGGAAACGTGCGCGGTCACCTTCCAGGGTCGCATTGGCTGTTTCGACGCGAACTCGGGCCGTCCGCAATGGGAAAAGTCATTCTCGAGCGACAGCGGCCTGGCGCAGGACAATGAAATGGTCGCAGCCGGCGACGACTGGTCGATCGTCAACGCGTTTAGCGGGATCGACGGTGCACCGCTCTGGAAGAACGACAAGCTGAAGAATCGCATGGTCAGCGTACCGTTCATCCTGGGCCGCGCCGTCGTGCTTGGCGACTATCAGGGTTTCGTGCATTTCCTTTCAACGGCTAATGGCGAATTCGTCGGCCGTGCCAAGACCGATGGCAGCGCAATTACTGCTGCGCCGGTGCTGGCAGGCGATACCCTGGTTATCCAGACGCACGACGGCGGCCTGTATGGTTTCCGTCCGCGCTGATTTGACGGTTTGAGTGGGTTTGACTGGATCTAACGTTCTGACGAGCGTGCCGGCTTTGCCGGCCGTTCGTGTTTTTTCGGACTTTTTTGTTTTTTGAGTCCGCGCCGTGCGAATAGAATCGATTCATCAAGGCTGCACGTGAAGCATCCATCGTGCGGCAAATAAGCGCACAAGCAGCATCTAAGCGGTAAAGGCAACGGTACAAGTAACTCTAGGCAACACCAGGCATCGGGATTTCGGCGGCAGATTTGTGCAAGCCGGTCCACACCTTCGGGTGACGTTGCTCGATCGATCATGTCGTTTGGCGGAGCGCTCAGCGCGTTCCACATGCGCTTCAAACGCCATGAAAGTGGAACATCGCTGCACGCCGCGGTCGCTCCGCTGGAACCGTGCTAATTTTCGACACATCGCCGGGCCACGCACACTCGCGGCTCGCCGTTTCCGGACTTTTATCCGGCGCGCGCCGGGCCGGAATCATCCGCCTTGCGTTCAACTGTGAACACCATCTGATGAAACCCGTAATTGCCCTCGTGGGGCGCCCCAATGTGGGGAAATCGACGCTTTTCAACCGCCTGACCCGTTCGCGTGACGCACTCGTCGCCGACTTGCCCGGCCTAACCCGGGACCGCCACTATGGCGAAGGCCGGGTCGGCGACCGGCCTTATCTGGTGGTCGACACCGGCGGTTTCGAACCGGTCGCGAAAGATGGCATCCTGCACGAAATGGCGCGCCAGACCCGCCAGGCGGTGGAGGAGGCCGACGTGGTGGTCTTCATCACCGACGGCCGCAATGGGCTCGCACCGCAGGACAAGGCGATTGCGGACTATCTGCGCAAGACGGGCCGGCCGCTGTTCCTCGTGGTCAACAAGGCCGAGGGCATGAAGTACAGCGCGGTCGCCGCCGACTTCTACGAACTTGGCCTGGGCGACCCGCGGGCAATCTCTGCAGCGCACGGCGACGGTGTCACGGAAATGATCGGTGACGCGCTCGAGATAGCGTATGCCGGACAGCCGGAAGAAGACCCCGAAGAAAAGGCGGCGCGCGGTGTAAAAATCGCCATTGTGGGACGCCCGAACGTCGGCAAGTCGACGCTGATCAATGCGTTGGTCGGCGAGGAGCGCGTGATCGCGTTCGACATGCCCGGGACCACGCGCGATTCCATCTATGTTGATTTCGAGCGAAGTGGCCGCAAATACACGTTGATCGATACGGCTGGGTTGCGCCGTCGCGGCAAGGTGTTCGAGGCGGTGGAGAAGTTTTCGGTGGTGAAGACGTTACAGTCCATTTCCGACGCTAACGTGGTGATCCTGCTGCTGGATGCGCAACAGGACATCTCCGACCAGGACGCGCATATCGCGGGCTTCGTGGTCGAGCAGGGACGTGCGCTGGTGGTAGGGGTCAATAAGTGGGACGGACTGGACTCGCATGTGCGAGAGCGCACCAAGGCCGACCTGACGCGCAAGCTCAAGTTTTTGGACTTTGCTAAATTCCACTACGTGTCGGCGCTGGAAAAGACGGGCATCAGCCAACTCATGAAATCGGTGGATGACGCCTACGCCGCCGCCATGGCCAAGTTGCCCACGCCGAAGCTCACGCGCGCGCTGATCGACGCGGTTGAGTTTCAGCAGCCGCGTCGCCGCGGACCGATTCGTCCGAAGCTGCGTTATGCGCACCAGGGTGGACAGAATCCGCCGATCATCGTCGTCCACGGAAATGCGCTCGACGCGATCACGGACACCTACAAACGTTACCTTGAAGGTCGCTTCAGAGAAACTTTCGGGCTCGTGGGGACTCCATTGCGCATAGAGTTCCGTTCAAGCGCGAACCCTTACGCGGACAAAGGCTGAATCCCGCGTGCACCAAGCGTTTCGCCGGGTTTCGACGGCCGTGGCGCGCTGGTGCGAAAATGAAAATCGGCTATAGTGTAGCGATTGACGGCGGATCTCTTTTTCTTCGTCGCAATCACGTTAACCTGCAAAAATAATACGGAGTTTGCTATGAGCAACAAAGGGCAATTGTTACAAGACCCGTTTTTGAACGCACTGCGAAAAGAGCACGTGCCTGTATCGATCTATCTGGTCAACGGCATCAAGCTGCAAGGCAATATTGAATCGTTCGACCAGTACGTTGTGTTGCTCCGGAATACGGTTACCCAGATGGTCTATAAGCACGCCATTTCCACGGTCGTGCCGGCGCGTCCGGTGAATTTCCACCCGGATGCAGAGACGCCCTAAACCTCGTTGCGCCCGGTGTCACGGCATGAATGAACATGCTAATTCACCGGTCGCTTCAAAATGAAAACATTGATTTGATCAACGCAGCGCTTGTAGGTGTCGACTTCGGAAAAATCGATTTCGTCGCCAGTCTCGAAGAACTCAGTCTGCTCGCACAAAGTGCGGGTGCCCATCCCGCCGTCACCCTGACCGGTCGCCGTTCCAGCCCCGATGCCAAGATGTTTGTCGGCAGCGGCAAAGTCGAAGAGCTGCGCCTCGCGTGCGAAGCCAACGACGTGGAACTTGTCATTTTTAATCATGCCTTGGCGCCCGCGCAGCAGCGCAATCTGGAAACGGCGCTGGATCGGCGAGTCATTGACCGGACCAGTCTCATCCTCGACATTTTCGCGCAGCGTGCCCGCAGTCACGAAGGCAAGCTGCAGGTCGAACTCGCACAGCTCCAGTACTTGTCCACGCGCCTGATTCGCGCATGGACTCACCTTGAACGGCAGAAGGGCGGTATCGGCTTGCGCGGCCCGGGTGAAACGCAGCTTGAAACTGATCGCCGGCTGATCGGCGAGCGGATAAAGGCGCTGAAGGCGCGCTTGATGAAATTGCGGCGCCAGCATGGCACACAACGGCGTCAGCGCGAGCGCAACCGGACCACCTCGGTGTCGCTAGTCGGCTATACGAACGCGGGCAAGTCGACGCTGTTCAACGCGTTGACGAAAGCGCAGGCCTACGCGGCGGACCAGTTGTTCGCCACGCTCGACACCACCTCCCGCCGGGTTTATCTCAGTGAGGAAGCGGGGCAGGCCGTGGTGTCGGATACGGTCGGCTTCATTCGCGACCTGCCTCACCAGCTGGTCGCGGCTTTTCGTGCGACGCTTGAAGAAACCGTTCAGGCGGACTTGTTACTGCACGTGGTGGATGCGTCGAGCATGGTGCGGCTCGACCAGATCGACGAGGTGAACAAGGTGCTGAGCAGCATTAGCGCCGACGGCATTCCGCAAATCCTCGTTTTCAACAAGATTGATTCGGTGCCTGAGCTCGCGGCCCGCAACGATCCGGTTGAAAGGGATGAGTATGGTAATATTTTGCGCGTCTTTTTGAGCGCGCGAACGGGTCAGGGACTCGACGCGCTGCGCCTGGCAATCGCCGAATTTGCGGCTTCCGAACCCAAAGATAACAACGAGTACACGGAACTTCCGGACGGCACAATCGTGCCGGAGTCCATGGATAGCACATCCGACGACGGAACCACGCTACCGGAAGACCACCGGTCAGCCGACGAAAGTGATGACCGCAAGGTCCCCGAGCACGGGCACTGATCTGTTCCGATTTGCATTGACCCGGCTGTCTAATGGTGAATCACCGAGTGAACGACTACAACGAGCGGAGTAACCGGCAGCTTTCGCATGCCGTCTTTTCGATCAACGATCCGCGCTGGGGGCGGGGCGACGGCAATGGCGACGCTAAAAGCCAGGACCAGAAGCGTCCACAGGATCCCAAGCGGCCATCGAAGGACAAGGATGGTGAAGGCCCGCCGGATCTCGACGAAATGTGGCGCGACTTCAACAAGAAGCTTGCGGGCTTGTTCGGCAAGAAACCGGCAGGCGGCGGTCCGCGTGCTGATAACGGCCGGGGCGCGAAGATCGGCATGGGCATTGTTATCGGCGTGTTGATTGCGATCTATCTGGGCAGCGGCGTATTCGTCGTACAGGACGGCAATGTGGGCGTTGTGTCGCGCTTCGGAAAGTATGAAGAGTCGGCGGATGCGGGCATTCACTGGCGTCTTCCGTATCCGTTCGAGTCGCACGAGATCGTCAATACGTCGCAGATTCGTTCGGTCGAAGTCGGGCGCAACAACACCGTGACCCAGGCCAATGTTCGTGACGCGTCGCTGCTGACGCACGACGCAGATATCGTCGACGTGCGCTTTGCCGTGCAATATCAGATCAAATCGGCGACTGACTACCTGTTCCGCAATGTCGATCCTGATCAGAACGTGACGGAATCGGCGCAAGCCGCAATTCGCGAGATCGCGGGTACGCAAAGCACCGACGACCTGCTTTTCAAGGATCGCGAAGCATTGCGCGCAAAGCTGGTCGACGCCATCCAGGCATCGCTCGATTTGTATAAGACGGGCTTGCAGGTGACGGGCGTGACCATCGAGAGCGTGCAAGTGCCGGCGCAGGTGCAGCCCGCGTTTGAAGATGCCGCGAAGGTGCGCCAGGACAACGAGCGCGCGGTCGACACCGCGAAAGCCTACGCAGATCAACTGTTGCCGCGCGCGAAGACCGACGCGGCGCGCATGATTGACGACGCGAAGGGCTATAGCAACCGGGTCGTTTCGCAGGCGCAAGGCAATGCCGAGCGCTTCAAGCAGGTCTACGCAGAATATTCGAAGGCGCCGGCAGTGATTCGTCAACGCATGTATCTGGACACAATGCAGCAGATCTATTCGCGTGCGACGAAGGTGTTCGTCGACAGCAAGAGCTCGAACAACGTGGTGTATTTGCCGCTCGACAAGCTCGTCGATGCAAACCGCCAGAACGCAGCCGCTGCAGCGTCGGGCGCGTCGGGCGTCGCACCAGGGACGGCGCCTTCGGGCGCGAATCAACCGGTGGGCGCCGCGCCTGCCGGCGTGATTGGAGGCTCGATCACGCAGGATGCACGTGCCGAAAGCGCATCGGCGGCTTCGGCCGTGACTGCGCAGTCCGCCGCTCCCGCCAGCGCTGCAGCTTCTGCTGCTGCCTCGGGTGCAGCCGCTCAGTCATCGAGTGACCCGTTGCGCTCGCGCGATGCGTTCCGTTCGCGTTCGCGCGAAGACGACACGCAATGAGGAGCGCGATCATGAATCGAATTATTGCGCTTGTTGTTGCCGTGGTAGTCGTGTTGTTCATCGGCTCGTCCATGATGTTCGTGGTCGACGAACGCCACGCGGGGGTCGTGTCCGCACATGGCGGCGGTACGCCCACGCTCGTCACGCCCGGCCTTCATTTCAAGTTGCCGCCGCCGTTCCAGACGCTGACGCTGATCGACACCCGTACGCTTACGCTCGACGAAGCAGGCTCGGATCGCTTCAATACGTCGGACAAGAATGAGGTGATCGTGAATACGGTCATCAAGTATCGGGTGGCCGATCCGCTCAAGCTGTTCGAAAGCAACGAGAAGAACACGCAGACGGCGCAGGACCAGCTGGCCGCGCTCACGCGTACGGCGTTGACGTCGTCGTTTACCAAGCGTTCGCTGACGGATGTGCTCGGTGAGCAGCAAGCTATTGCGACCGAAGCGCAGAAGGCGATCGAGCAGCCGGCAGCCGCGTTCGGCGTGGAACTTGTCGACCTGCAACTGACACGCATCGACTTTCCGCCGGCGGTGGCCGATTCGGTCTACAAACGCATGATCGCGGCGCGCCAGCAAGCGGCGACCGAGGAACGTGCGAAGGGAACGGCCGACGCGGATGCGCTGAAAGCGAGCGCGGAGCGCCAGCAGGAAGCCATTCTTGCCGATGCCTACAAGGAAGCGCAGACCATCAAGGGTGAGGGCGATGGAAAAGCTGCGTCCATTGCCGCCGATGCATACAGCGTCGATCCGCAGTTCTACCAGTTCTATCAAAGCCTTGAAGCGTATAAAAAGACCTTCAATGCTGGCGACGTGATGGTCGTCGATCCGAGCAGCGATTTCTTCCGCTTCATGCGCAGCCCGAATGGTGCTGCACCGAGCGGCGCCGATGCCACCACCCCGGCGCTCGCGCGCAAGCGCTGAGTTGTCCATGCGTCGCGGCGAGAGCCGCGACGCTTTCAATCGAATGGATATGGCTGCATCGTTACTGCTCGCGATTGCGTTGATGCTGATTATTGAGGGGATGTTTCCGTTCGTCTTCCCTAACTCCTGGCGCGACACGTTCCGCCGGATCGCGCAACGGCCGCCGCACCAGATTCGTATCGGTGGGCTGATCGCCATGGTGCTTGGCGTTATCCTGCTGATTATCGCCACGTGACGCTTGCAAGGTGACGCTTGCACCCCGAAAATTCAAAGCGGGCCGACGTGTAATCTCCTGTCGCCCATAGACTCAAAGCTTGCGCACACCCGCGGCAATCATCTTTGCCGCGCTCAAACGCTCCGTAGGAAACGCACTGATGTCCACCTGGTTACTTCCCGAGAATATTGCCGACGTCTTGCCGTCCGAGGCTCGCAAGATTGAAGAATTGCGCCGCCGGCTGCTCGACCGTTTTCGTTCGTACGGCTATGAACTTGTCATGCCGCCCATGCTCGAGTACCTCGAGTCGTTGCTCACCAGCGGCGGCAGCGACCTGAACCTCCGAACGTTCAAACTCGTCGATCAATTGTCCGGCCGTACGCTCGGCTTGCGTGCGGACATAACGCCGCAGGTCTCGCGTATCGACGCGCATTTGCTGAATCGGCAGGGTGTGACGCGCCTGTGTTACGCGGGCAATGTGCTGCATACGCGCCCGCGCGGTCTGCACGCTACGCGCGAGCAGATCCAGATCGGCGCCGAAATCTACGGCCATGCGGGACTGGAAGCGGATCTCGAGATCCAGCAACTGATGCTGGACTCACTGCGTTTGAGCGGCCTCGATAAAGTGCGCCTCGACCTGTGCCACGCGGGTGTTTTGTCGGCGTTGCTGGACCTGGAACCGGCTGCGGCGTCGCTCGGTGAAGCGCTGTTCGACGCGCTCGGTGCGAAGGATGTACCGCGCCTGAACGAACTCACGGCCAAGCTCGGCGATGTCACCCGGGACGCGTTGCGCGCATTGCCTTCGCTGTACGGCGACGCTTCCGTGCTCGACGAAGCGCGGGCCCGGCTACCGAATCTTCCGGTGATCGGCCGGGCACTAGACGACCTCGCATTCCTCGCTGGGCAAGCGAACGGAGCCGAGCTGATGATCGATCTCGCCGATCTGCGCGGTTACGCGTACCACAGCGGCGTGATGTTCTCGGCGTATGTTGACGGTGTGCCGAACGCGGTGGCGCGGGGCGGCCGTTACGACGACGTGGGCCTGGCCTACGGCCGTGCGCGTCCGGCAACGGGTTTTTCGCTCGACCTGCGCGAAGTCGCGCGTATTTCTCCCGTCGATGCCCGCGGAAGCGCGGTCCTCGCCCCGTGGAAGCATGACGAACCGCTGCTCGCGGCGGTTGCGCAATTGCGCGATGCGGGCGAAGTGGTGATTCAGGCGTTGCCGGGACACGACCATGATCTCGACGAGTTCGCGTTCGACCGCGTGCTGGTCGAGCGGGATGGAAAGTGGGTTGTAGAGGCCCGTTCCTAGCGGTTTTCCGGTTTGCCGGTGCGTTTTTTATCGGTACACAGCGGTAAAGCGCAGACAAAACCTCCGCCAGATCCAATCGATGCAAAATCAATACGCGTTCGCAAATACCGGGAAAAACTCGGAACCTTCCGCGAACATAGGTAAAATGCTTTTTTAACCAGCTATCAAATTGACATGTCTGCCAGCGCAGTGAATGTGAACCCGGGGCGCAACGTCGTCGTGGTCGGCACCCAGTGGGGTGATGAGGGCAAGGGCAAGATCGTCGACTGGTTGACGGACCACGCTCAGGGCGTTGTGCGCTTCCAGGGCGGCCACAATGCCGGCCACACGCTGATTATCGGCGGCAAGAAAACCATCCTTCGACTGATTCCCTCGGGCATCATGCGCGCCGGCACCGCCTGCTACATCGGCAATGGTGTCGTGTTGTCGCCGGAAGCGCTCTTCAAGGAAATTGGCGAGCTGGAGTCGGCAGGTGTGGACGTCCAGAAACGTCTTTTCATCTCCGAAGCCGCCAACCTGATTCTTCCGTATCACATCGCTATCGACCAGGCGCGCGAAGCGCGGCGCGGTGCGGCGAAGATCGGCACGACCGGACGCGGCATCGGCCCGGCGTATGAAGACAAGGTCGGCCGTCGCGGCTTGCGCGTGCAGGATCTGTACGATCGCGAAGTATTCGCTGAGCGCCTGCGCGAAACCCTCGATTTCCACAATTTCGTGCTGACCGGTTATCTGGGCGCCGCTGCGGTGGATTACCAGGAAACGCTGGACACCATGTTCGGCTACGCCGAGCGCCTCGCGCCCATGGTGACCGACGTCTCGCGCCGTCTCTACGACGAAAACCACGCTGGCCGCAACCTGCTGTTCGAAGGCGCGCAAGGCACGCTGCTCGACATTGATCACGGCACCTACCCGTACGTCACGTCGAGCAATTGCGTGGCGGGCGCGGCGACTGCCGGCGCGGGCGTGGGTCCGCAGAAGCTCAACTACATCCTCGGCATCACGAAGGCGTATTGCACGCGCGTGGGCGCAGGCCCGTTCCCGAGCGAGCTGTATGACGCCGACAACGCAAACCGCCAGGAGCAGGTCGGCCTGACGCTTGCGACAGTCGGCAAGGAATTCGGCTCGGTGACCGGGCGTCCGCGCCGCACCGGCTGGCTTGACGCCGCCGCGCTGCGCCGCTCGATCCAGATCAACGGCATCTCGGGCTTATGCATGACCAAGCTCGACGTGCTCGACGGTCTGGAAGAAGTGAAGCTGTGCGTGGGCTACAAGCTCGATGGCAAGGATGTCGACATCCTGCCGCGCGGTGCTTCGGAAGTGGCGCGTTGCGAGCCGGTGTACGAGACGTTCGGCGGCTGGAAGGAAAGCACCATTGGCATCACGCAATGGGACAGCCTGCCGGCCAATGCGCGCAAGTACCTGTCGCGTATCCAGGAAGTGGCGGCGGTGCCTATCGACATGGTGTCGACCGGTCCGGATCGCGACGAAACCATTCTGCTGCGTCATCCGTTCAAGGTTTAAGTAACCCGGACGTGTAGCAACGACGAAAGTGGCCGCGAATCAGCGGCCACTTTTGCATATTCAACAGACGTACATAGCTGTACATATTGAAAAGAGTTTCACCATGATCGCGATGAAAGATCCGCGCAACGACGACCGGAATCTATGGGTAGGCTGGGACGAATATCACCGGCTGATCGAACTGCTCGCGCTCTCCGTGCATGACTCGGGCTGGAAGTTCGACAATATCCTGTGCCTTGCGCGTGGCGGCCTGCGGGTCGGTGACCAGCTTTCGCGCATCTATGACCTGCCGCTTGCCATCCTGGCGACGAGTTCGTATCGCGAGGCAGCCGGCACGGAGCAGGGCACACTCGATATCGGGCAATACATCACCATGACGCGCGGCGAGCTGTCTGGCAATGTGCTGCTCGTAGACGACCTCGTCGATTCCGGGGTGACGCTTTCGCGCGTGCAGCAGCATCTGAAAGAGCGTTATCCCGCGGTTACGGCAGTGCGTTCGGCCGTGCTTTGGTACAAGGGCTGCTCCAAAGTAAAGCCCGACTACCACGTGCAGTTTCTCGAAACGAACCCGTGGATTCATCAACCATTCGAAGAGTGGGACACGGTCCGCCCGCACAACCTCGGTGCCTGGATCAAGCGCGGCGTCCAGGACGAGCGCAACTGATTCAAGTCCTGAGCTTATTTGAATCGTGCGCGTGATCGGTTCACTTGAACGATCAGTGGTTACGCAGCAGAACGAAACTGAAATTGAAACGCCGTTCGATTCGCCTTTCCGGTGCGATCGAGCGGCGTTTTTTTGCGTATCGTCGGTTAAAGCCGGAAAGCACCTTACATGCACCTTCCTAGCTTTGCTGCAATGCTAAACTGCCGTCTCGCTCCGGTCGTAGCGGTATCGCAACAGGCCGGTCGGGCGCCGCACGCAACGTTAGAATGGCGTTCGTTTTTTCCGCTTCGGACGGCTTCCCGCGTTTATGAACAAATTGACTCACGCGCACGAGCGCAAACAGCCGCTACCTGCCTTGGCACTTGCTGCAATTGGCGTAGTGTTCGGCGATATCGGCACCAGCCCGCTGTACGCGTTGAAAGAGGCCTTCAGTAAATCCCACGGCATTGAACTGAGCGAAGCCTCCATCCTCGGGGTTATCTCGCTGTTGTTCTGGGCGATCATGATCGTGGTCTCCATCAAGTACGTGCTCTTCGTGATGCGCGCCGACAACAACGGCGAAGGCGGGGTGCTTGCGCTGATGACACTTGCGTTACGCACATTGAAGGGGTCGGGACGTGCAACCGGCGTGCTGATGATGCTTGGCATTTTCGGCGCATGCATGTTTTACGGCGATGCTGTCATTACACCGGCCATGTCGGTGATTTCGGCTGTGGAAGGGTTGGAAATCGTCTCGCCAGCGCTTTCTGAATGGGTGATCCCCATTACCATCGTTATTCTCGTGATGCTTTTCTGGATACAGCGCCGCGGTACGTCGGTGGTCGGCAAGCTCTTTGGCCCGATCATGGGATTGTGGTTCCTGACGCTGGCCGTGCTTGGCGTGTATCACATCGTGCAAATGCCACGCGTGCTGATCGCGCTGAATCCGTATTACGCGTTTTCGTTCATGGCTGCCCACGTGCTGCAGGCGTATATCGTGCTTGGGTCGGTGGTGCTGGTGCTGACCGGCGCAGAAGCGCTGTATGCCGATATGGGGCACTTCGGCGCCAAGCCCATTCGCTACGCGTGGTATGGCCTCGTCATGCCGTCGCTGGTACTTAATTATTTCGGCCAGGGTGCGTTGCTGATGCACTCGCCGGAAGCCGCCGAAAGTCCGTTCTTTCTCCTGGCGCCGCAATGGGCTCTCTTGCCTTTGGTGATCCTGTCGACTGTAGCGACCGTGATCGCATCGCAGGCTGTCATTTCAGGCGCGTATTCGCTTACGAGCCAGGCAATCCAGCTTGGCTACGTGCCACGCATGAAGATCCTGCATACGTCGGATCTGGCGATCGGGCAGATCTATATTCCGGTCGTGAACTGGATGCTGTTGTTCGTGATCCTGTGCATTGTGATCGGCTTCAAAAGCTCCGAGAATCTCGCGGCCGCATACGGGCTTGCCGTCACCGCGACCATGCTGGTCACGACCATTCTTGCATCGGTTGTGATGACCAAGCTGTGGGGCTGGAACAAGTTTCTGGTGGGCGCGATCATCAGCGTGTTTTTTATCGTCGATGTCGGGTTCTTCGGCGCGAGCTTGCTTAAGATCGAGCAGGGCGGCTGGCTGCCGCTGGGTATTGGCGGCGTGCTGTTTTTCTTGCTGATGACGTGGTTCAAGGGCCGCATGATCGTGAAGGACCGGACCGCCGCCGACGGTATTCCGTTGATGCCGTTCCTGCAGGGACTGCTCGCGCATCCGCCGCACCGGGTGTCGGGTACCGCAATCTATCTGACCGGCAACGACACGCTCGTGCCCGTTAGCCTGTTGCACAACCTGAAGCACAACAAGGTCCTGCATGAACGGACCATCTTCCTGAATTTCGTTACGCGCGATGTGCCGTATGTCGACGATGACAAGCGCGTGGAAGTGAAGGACGCGGGCGGCGGGCTTTTTCTCGTGAAGGCGCAGTACGGGTTCAACGAAACGCCCGACGTGAAGGCGGTGCTGAACGAGATCGGCCGTACCCATGACATGACGTTCGAACTCATGGATACGTCGTTCTTCATGGCCCGTGAAACGGTGGTGCCGACGCAGTTGCCGGGTATGTCGGTGTGGCGCGAACGGGTGTTTGCGTGGATGCATCAGAATGCCGCCAAGCCGACCGACTTCTTCAGTATTCCCGCGAACCGGGTAGTCGAGTTGGGGACGAAGATCGAGATTTGATGGTCGTGTGTCTCAGGCCAATTCACACTTGTTAAGGTAGCTAAAAAGAAAACGGCCCGTCGCAAGACGGGCCGTTTTCTTTTCTATCGAGCCGTATCGCTCGTTTACTTCTTCAGCTTGGCGAACGCCGCCGCCATCGCGCTGGCCGTTTCCGGTTCGCGCTTGCCGCCACTATTGCCGCCGCTATTACCCCGGACATCGCGGGCACTGCCTCCTCCGCCACCCGCGCCACCGCGACGGTCTTGCGCACCGCGTCGCGGTTGTTGCGCCTGGCCGCCGTCGGCGGCGAAGTCATCGTCCAGACGCATGGTCAGCGCAATCCGCTGGCGCTTCACGTCCGTCTCCAGCACCTTCACCTTCACCACCTGACCGGCCTTGACGACCTCGTGCGGGTCCTTGATGAACTTTGTCGACATCGCCGATACGTGCACCAATCCATCCTGATGCACGCCGATATCCACGAACGCACCAAACGCTGCGACGTTCGTGACCACGCCTTCGAGAATCATTCCCGGCGTGAGATCGGAGAGTTTCTCGACGCCATCGCGGAACGTGGCAGTCTTGAACTCCGGACGCGGATCGCGGCCCGGCTTTTCCAGCTCCGCGAGGATGTCGCGCACGGTGGGCAGACCGAACCGTTCGTCGACGAATTCTGCCGGCGATAAGCCCGCCAAGGCTTCGCGCTTGCCCATTACGTCGGCGGCGTGCTTCTTGATCTTGGCCAGGATCCGTTCAACCACCGGATACGCTTCCGGGTGCACCGACGAGCGGTCCAGCGGATTCACGCCGTTGTTGATGCGCAGGAATCCGGCGGCTTGCTCGAAGGTTTTATCGCCGAGACGGGGCACTTTCTTCAGTTGATCACGCGATGCAAACGGGCCGTTGGCGTCGCGGAAATCGACAATATTGCGCGCCAGCGTAGCGTTCAATCCGGACACGCGCGCAAGCAATGCAACCGATGCGGTATTGGCGTCCACGCCGACCGCGTTCACGCAATCTTCAACCACCGCGTCGAGCGAGCGGGCGAGGTCGCGTTGATTGACGTCGTGCTGATACTGGCCCACACCGATCGCTTTCGGATCAATCTTGACGAGTTCCGCGAGCGGATCCTGCAGCCGGCGCGCGATGGATACCGCGCCGCGCAGCGTGACATCGAGGTCAGGAAATTCCTTCGATGCCAGTTCGGATGCCGAATAAATCGATGCGCCCGCTTCCGACACCACGATCTTCTGCAGCTTCAGTTCCGGATGTTTCGCGATCAATTCGCTCGCGAGCTTGTCGGTCTCACGCGACGCCGTGCCATTGCCAATACTGATCAACTCGGCCTGCGTCTGCGCGGCGATTCGCGCGAGCTTGGCGAGCGAGCCGTCCCAGTCGCGACGTGGCTCGTGCGGGTAAATCACGTCGGTGGCGAGCAGCTTTCCGGTGCGATCGACCACGGCCACCTTTACGCCGGTACGCATGCCGGGATCGAGGCCGATCACGGCTTTCGGACCTGCCGGAGCGGCAAGCAAAAGATCTTTCAGGTTGCGTGCAAATACGCGGATGGCCTCAGCTTCGGCTTCTTCGCGCAAATTCGTCAGCAAATCATTTTCGATATTCGGCTGGACCTTGACGCGCCAGCACCAGCGGCATACGTCCGAGAGCCATTTATCGGCCGGCCGGCCCTGGTTCGCGATACCTACGTGGCGTGCGATCAGCGTTTCACCTGGATGCGGCACTTGCGCGTCGAGCTCTTCGCCCAAGCCCAGCTTGACCATCAATACGCCTGCGTTGCGCCCGCGAAATAGCGCGAGCGCCCGGTGCGACGGGACGGTGCGGATGGTTTCCGAGTAGTCGTAGTAGTCGCGGAATTTCTCGCCTTCCTCGGTTTCTTTCCCTTCCACAACGGTCGAAATCACGCTGCCTTGCTTGAACAAGTAGTCGCGAACCTTACCGAGAATTTCCGCCGTTTCGCCGAACTGTTCCGAGAGGATGTCGCGGGCGCCATCGAGCGCGGCCTTGGTGTCGGCGACCCCTTTTTCGGCATCCACGTAACGCGCGGCTTCTGTTTGCGGATCGAGCGTCGGGTCGGCGAGTAGGGCGTCGGCGAGCGGCTGCAGGCCGGCTTCGCGGGCGATCTGCGCGCGCGTGCGGCGCTTCGGTTTATAGGGGAGATACAGATCTTCGAGGACCTGCTTGCTGTTGGCGCCTTCAACGGCTGCGCGCAGCTCGGGAGTGAGCTTGCCCTGTTCGTCGATGCTCTGGACAATCGTCGCGCGCCGGTCTTCCAGCTCACGTAGATAGATGAGCCGTTCCTCGAGATTGCGCAATTGCGTGTCGTCGAGATTGCCCGTCACTTCCTTTCTATATCGGGCGATAAACGGAACGGTTGAGCCTTCATCGAGAAGCTGCACGGTCGCGGCGACTTGCCGCGGCTGCACATTCAATTCGGTGGCGATGCGCTGGACAATCTTGAGTGCTACGGTTTCCGTCATAGGGGTCTGCGTCAGCCTGCTGGCTCATCAAGGGCTTTTCGTACCGCGCATTTCACGTTAAGCCGCGCGAACACGTTTGCCGGGTTGGTGAAGCGGGGCATTTTGCCATAAATGCCGGAGGGCTCCGGCGCGCGGTGATAGAATTTCGGGATCGTAGAAGCTGCTTTTTCACGCCATTGTCCGTCTCCTTGTCTACCACGCTGGCTATTACGTTGCCGACTTCCCGCCTTTCGCCCGCTTTGCCGACTGCTCCAGTCGATTCGTTCGCCTCGACCGGTCCGGCCGCATCGGGTGGCGGTGTTGCCATCGTGCGGCGAGCCGTGCTGTCGGCCATTCCGCTGGCCGGCTTGTCGCGGCAGCTTTTGCTGTCCACCCGATCGCTCGCCCGGCCTGTTGCGGCAATATTGTTCGCGCTGACCTGTGCGAGCGTTGGCACGGCCGCCGTCGCGCAGACACCGAAGCCCATCAACCCGGGTACGTCGGTCACGCAAACGCAGCTCGACGAAAGCGGCGCGCAAGGTACTGCCACGCAAGCGGCGTCGGGCGTTTCGGTTTCGGCAAGCCGGGCGGCGGGTCAGATCGGAGCAAGTGGCGCAATCGATGCTAGCGCAGCGCAAGCCACAGCCGATACAAATGGTTTCACCGCGCGCCAGAAGGCGTTGGACGTTCGCAGCGCGGAGAACAACTATCTCTATGCGGTCAAGCAACACGATTGCTACAGCGATTTTTTTGTCAATCACTGCCTGGACAAAGCGCGCGACGCCAAGCGTGTAGTAGGCGCGCAGATTCGCAAGGAACAACTGGCGCTCGACGACGAACAACGTCTGCAGCACGCGCAGCAGCGGGACGAGCAAACGGCGATCAAACGCGCGCAGTACGCGTCCGAGGCGCCGCAGCGCGAGGCGAGCGAGAAGGCGAGCGAGGAATCGTTTGCAGAGAAGCAGCGCCAGAACGCGTTGTCGGCGGCGCAGCGAACGGCGGAAGCGCCGCAGCGCGCGGCTAACCAAGCCGATTACGACCGCAAGCAGGCGGACTACCAGAAGAAACTTGCCGATGCCGCCGCGCGCGGCGTGCAGGACGCGAAAGAACGCGAGGACAAGGCGGAACGCTTTGCGGCGAAGCAACGTGACGCGGCCGAGCATCAGGCGGAAGTCCAGGCCCGGCAGAAGGAAGCAGCCGCCAAGCAGCAACAGCGTGCACAGCAGGACGCGGCAGACCAGGCGCATCAGGCACAACTCAAGCAACAGCAACAGCAACAACAGCAATCCAAGTAAGCCAGGGCCGGACAGCAACCTCGGGCGACGCCGTCAGTGATTTGGACACGCGTCGCCGAGACCAGCGGAGACGAATATGCATGCATATCCTGCAGCAGCGGTCGACACAGGCACGATTCGCGAACGGATCGGGCAGCTGGAAGCGGAGCATCACGGCCTGAATAGTCTTATCGGCAAGATGGCTGAGGTTCCCGGCATCAACGACTTCGAGATCAGGCGCCTGAAGAAGCGCAAGCTCAAAGTCAAGGACACCATCATCCTGCTGCAATTGCAGTTGGAGCCGGACGCGCACTTAAATCCATGAAGGACGTTCGGTGCACACGCGATGCATGCGCGGGCCGGAAGAACCTTTACGCCACTCGGCCCTTCGCGCCCCGCCGGCAAGGGTAGAACAAGCCATGCTTACTGACACGAGTCGTAAGCCGGAATACAAGCAGGAACGTCCCTTTGAATTCGCCCGACCATACCCTCACAGAGAACGCGGAATCCGTGCTGAAGCCGGCCGCGAAGGCGGGTGCCGTCGACACCACGCTTTCGCTCACGCTGGCACCGAAGCGCCGCACTGAACTTGACGCGATTTTTGCCGCCGAGGGTCTGTTGGCGCGGCAAATCGATGGTTATCGCTCACGTGCTTCACAGGTCGACATGGCCCGCGCGGTCGCCGCCGCCATGGAGGCTTCCGGGCGCGCCATGCCTGAACCCGCGATGTTCGACGCGCAACGCCGGCCCGCCCGCAAGCTCGGGCCATCGGATGCACCCGTCGTTCATGAGGAAGGTCGGGACGAACTGGGCGTGGCGACGGCATCGACGGGAATCGACGGCGGCGAAAACACGCTGATCGTGGAGGCGGGTACGGGTACGGGCAAGACCTTTGCGTATCTCGTGCCGGCCATGTTGTGGGGCGGCAAGGTGATCGTCTCGACCGGCACGAAGCACTTGCAGGACCAGCTATTCCAGCGCGACATTCCGACCGTGCGCGACGCGCTTGCCGTGCCGGTGTCGGTCGCCATGCTCAAAGGGCGCGCGAATTACCTGTGTCACTACTACCTGCAGCGCACCGCCGACAACGGCCGTTTGCCCACGCGCCAGGACACGTCGCATCTGCAGGAAATCATCCGTTTCGCCAAGATCACGCGCACCGGCGACAAGGCTGAACTCGCGAGCGTGCCGGAGAACTCGCCCGTCTGGCCAATGGTCACGTCTACGCGGGACAACTGCCTCGGTCAGGAATGCCCGCAGTACAAAGAGTGCTTCGTGATGCAGGCTCGGCGCGAGGCACAGCAGGCGGATATCGTGGTGGTGAATCACCACCTGTTTTTCGCCGATGTCATGTTGCGCGACACGGGCATGGCCGAATTGCTGCCGACGGCAAACACCATCATCTTCGACGAAGCACATCAATTGCCCGAAACCGCGACGCTTTTTTTCGGCGAAACGGTTTCCACCACGCAGTTTCTCGAACTGGCCCGCGACGCGGTAGCCGAAGGCTTGAGTCACGCCCGCGATTTCTCCGACTGGACGAAACTTGGCGCTGCGCTGGAGCGTGCGGCGCGCGACGTGCGGCTGGCGTTTAAAGAAGATTCGGTGCGAATGGCGCTTGCCCAGCTCGCCGACGACCATCCGCTGTTCGAGGCGCTCGATACGCTTGAAGAGCATCTTGACGCACTCACCAAGGCGCTTGGCGAGCACGCTGAACGGGCCGAGTCGCTGGGTGTGCTGTTGCGCCGTGCACGCGAATTGCAGGGTTTGCTGGGTGGCTGGACTGCACCGCCGACTTCTGTCGAAAAGGCGGTAGCTGAAGAAGCTGAAGCGGCGGCAAAAGCCGATCCAAACGAGATGGTGCGCTGGATAGAAGTGTTCTCGCATACGGTGCAGTTGCACGAGACGCCGCTTTCCGTCGCGCCGATTTTCTCGAAGCAGCGCGCCGGTGTGCCGCGGGCGTGGATCTTCACATCGGCGACATTGTCGGTGCGTGGGGATTTCACGCATTACGCTGCGCAAATGGGCCTGAACGCGCGTCGTTCAATGACGCTGCCCAGTCCCTTCGATTACCCGACGCAAGGCCTGTTGTACGTACCGCGTAACTTGCCGCAACCGTCGTCGCCAAATTTTACCGACGCCGTGTTCGATGGCGCGTTGCCGGTGATTGAGGCATCGAAGGGCGGCGTGTTTTTCCTTTGCACGACCTTGCGTGCGGTCGATCGGATTGCGATGCGACTGCGTGACACAATCGAGCAACGCGGCTGGGACTACCCTCTGCTGGTACAGGGCGACGCCAGCCGCACCGAATTGCTCGACCGCTTTCGCTCCTATGGCAACGCCATCCTGGTGGGTAGCCAGAGCTTCTGGGAAGGCGTGGATGTGCGTGGTGATGCGCTCTCGCTGGTGGTTATCGACAAGCTGCCGTTTGCGCCGCCCGATGACCCGGTGTTGTCGGCGAGGCTTGATGCGTTGACCAAGAAGGGCCTGAGCCCGTTCGCCGTGCATCAGTTGCCGCAGGCGGTGATTACGCTCAAGCAGGGCGCGGGTCGGTTGATCCGCGCGGAAACGGATCGTGGCGTGCTGATGATCTGCGATACCCGTCTCGTCGATAAACCCTACGGCCGGCGCATCTGGCAAAGCCTGCCGCCGTTCAAGCGAACGCGCGAACTGGAGGTGGTACGCGCTTTCTTCTCCGATTCCGAAACGTTGGCGGCTCAAGAGGACGAATGAGCGCGGTGTGTTAAACGCCGTGAGCCCGTGAGCTGGGCGCCAGCAGCATGTGTCGCCGCACAAAACAAAAAACCGGCCTGGCAGCGCGCTGACGCAGCATCGGCGTTATTTCTCTAGCGAGGTCGGTGACGAACTTGATATCGCTTTGCTAGCGCTGGGCGTCTCGGGCGCGCGACGCCGCACTGCGGGTGTCACTACAACTGCGCGGTGTTGGCGGCGAGCCGTGGTGCAAACCGCGTTTCTTTCCCCGTGCGCGGCTCTTCGGAGTTGACACTGGATCAGGTGGAGTTCATCGAAACGCGGCGCCCTGCTGCGATCAACCGCCGGGCGGTTGGGCTGGCACCGTCTGCCAGCCTCCGGGGCAGGTCTTTACATACGGGTAATAACCCTGAGGCTTCCCGCAGTAATACCAGTAGGCCGCTTGCGGCGCGCCGCCGCCGGCCGGGTTCGCTGCTTGCCCCTGTTCGACATACTGAGCCGGCAACGAGGGATCGCCGACCGGGACAGGCCCGTAAGCGTAGTAGCCTGGGTAGTAGCCGGGGTAATACGGGTATGGATAGCCAGCGACAAAACCCGGTCCAAAATAGACCCCGATCGACCCTCCGCAGCAACCACCGTGATAGTAGCCGCCGTGGTAATAACCGCCGCCGTGGTAGCCGCCGCCCCAGCCGCCGCCACCGCCGTGGTAGTAGCCACCGGCGGTGGCCGCGCCGCTCGCGCCCAGGGCCGCCGCCAACACCAGCAATAGCTGGCACGCTCTACGCCCATTCATGATGATCACCTCGATTGTCCGCGCCATTCCAGATGTGATTCGCCGAGCCGGATTGTGCCCGGGGCAGGCTGTCCCGAATCAGGAGCGGCTATTCATAAGTGTATGAATTTCGCGAACCTTTTTCCTTATTTATGTAACGGGGCATGACACGGGTTTCGGCCGCACGCGATTACGAAGTTGCAATGTCATGTTTGCCTGTGGGTAATGCCCGCCAGATGCACTTTCCACGTCAGGAGGCCCACTCCGGGCGTCCTTTGGCGAGAGCGGGCTGGCTCGGATTGACCACCTGGAACCCGGTTCAGCCTGTGACAACGGTGTCCAAAAAAAAGCCGCACTCTGAATGAGCGCGGCTTTTTTTCGAAACTTAACTGAACTGCATGATTCCGGCTTTCGCCGGTTTTTCGTTGGAGCGATCAGCGTGAAAAAAACGCTTACCAGAGCTGCCACCACGATTTGTTGTCCTTACCCGGACGCGACTTGCCTGTGACATACGGGCTGTCGGGGAACGTAGCGGCCAGCACGCGCTTCGTGTCGCCTTCCAGTTGCGGTTGGTCGAGCTTGCCGTACGACAGCATCATGATATGCAACGCGTCTTCCGTTGCAGGCGCGTTCCGATATTCACGGATTGCGAGCTGCGCACGGTTGATGGCGGCCACATAAGCGCCACGCCGATAGTAATAATCCGCGGCGTGCACTTCATGCGAAGCCAGCGCGTTCACAATGTAGCGCATGCGTTGAGCAGCATCGGGCGCATACTTGCTTTGCGGATATTTGTCGACCACGACCTTGAATGCGTCGTACGATTCGCGCAGCGACACCGGATCGCGTTCGCTCATGTCCTGGCCGGAGAAGCGGCCGAACAGACCGAGGTCGTCGTTGAAGTGGATCATGCCTTTCAGGTAATACGCGTAGGCAATGTCCGGGTGATCCGGATGCAACTTGATGAAGCGGTCGATAGCCGCGTCGGCCGAAGCGGTTTCACCGTCCTTCCAGTCGCAATACGCCACATTGATCTGCGCTTGTTGTGCAAAATGACCGAACGGATCGCGACCTTCAAGGTTCTCGAAATACTTCGCGCATTTGCCGAAGTCACCGCCGCTCAGCGCATCCTGCGCCTCCGAGTATAATTTGCCGTTATTCCACGTTGCCGTTTCGTCGGTTTTCTCGGGCAAACCATGACAGCCCGCAACAATGACGGCACTCGCAGCCAGCGCCATGACCTTGACAGACGAGTTCGACGATAGCCGGACCAGTTGACGGACAGGGTTCAAAACGGTTCTCAAAGCTTGATTCACGGCTCGCATCAGTGCTTGCATTTTCTAGCTCATGCCTTTCTGGCTAATTCCCAGCTTTTCAGTCTAAATGACCCGCTCAAGTACAAGTCGTACCAAAGATCGCAGCAAAGATTATAGCCCAAGCACATCGGCCGACGACGCACGTCTGGACGATTTGACCGAACCGGCCGCTGCGCCGGACGCGGCAAGCGAGATTCACGGCGAACCCGTGCCCACCAACCTGCACGAGCGCCGCGCCGACGCCGAAACGCCACGCACGATCCTCGTCCCCGACGAGTACGCTGGCGAGCGCCTCGACAAGGTCATGGCGCGCTTGTTCCCCGAATTCTCGCGAAGCCGCCTGCAGACCTGGATCGATGCGCAACGCGTGCAGGTCGATGGCGCGCCCGCGAAGATCCGGCAGCCGGTGCCGCTCGGCGCCACTATCACGCTGATTCCCGATCTGCTGCCCGAACAGCTTGCGTTCACGCCAGAACCGGTGCCCCTCGAGATCGTCTACGAAGACGACGCGCTCGTTGTCATCAACAAGCCCGCGGGCATGGTCGTGCACCCTGCTGCGGGCAACTGGAGCGGCACGCTGCTCAACGGCTTGCTGTACCGGTACGGCGATGCCGCCGCCGGCTTGCCGCGTGCGGGTATCGTGCATCGGCTCGACAAGGAAACGTCCGGGCTGATGGTGGTTGCACGCACGCTCGAAGCCCAGACCATCCTGACCCGTCAGTTGCAGGCACGCACGGTAAAGCGCCGCTACGTCGCGCTGGTGTGGGGGACGATGCCGGACGAAGGCACGATCGACGCACCAATTGGCCGCGATCCGCGCGACCGCACGCGCATGGCGGTGGTGGAGAGCGCATCGGGGAAATATGCCCGTACGCACTATCGCACCATCGACCGCGCGATGTGGAATAACCAGCCCGTGTCCGCGGTTCACTGCGATCTCGATACCGGCCGCACGCACCAGATCCGCGTGCATTGCGCGCATATCCGCCATCCGTTGCTGGGGGATCCGATCTACGGCCACGCACGTGGCAAGCGTTCGGTGCAGCCGCTGCCGGATGGGTTCAATCGCCAGGCGCTGCATGCCTGGCGGCTCGGACTGATCCATCCGACCACGGGTCGCGAGATCAGTTGGCGCGCGGATGTGCCCGAGGATATTGAAGCGTTGGCAGCGGAATTGGGCCTCGGTCGCGATGAAGCGACGGATCTGGATCCGGAGGATGCGGATTTCATCGAGGAGGACGGTGGCGACGTTGAGGCGCGCGGCGGCTGGGACGAGTCGCAGCCAATTGAATATGACGATGATGACGAGGAATGACGCCAATGGCGAGCCCGTCCGGGTCTGATTTCGCCGCTAAATTCGCGGCTTGGCCGCCGCTTCGCAACGATGATTGCGTTTGGCCCGGCTGGTCGAGCGGTCCCGATGCAGTTTCGCCAAGCGTAAAGGCGCTCGCGACCACCCGCAATGGGGGTGTCAGCGCCGCGCCGTATGGCGGCGCGAACGGTCGTGGCGGCCTTAACCTCGGCCTGCATACAGGCGATGTGCCCGACGCCGTGATGGAAAACCGCCGGCGCGTGGTGGAACTCACGGGCGCTCCGGTTGCGTGGCTCGAGCAGGTGCATGGCGCACAAATCGAGGATGCCGGTGCGGTGATCGACCGCTGCGCTGGTTCGGCCGCGTCCGTCGCGTCGGCGGTCAAGGCCGACGCAGCGGTGACGGATCGCGCGGGAGTTGTGTGCGTTGTGATGATCGCAGACTGCCTGCCGGTACTTTTTTGCGATACAGCCGGCCGTGCTGTCGGCGCAGCGCATGCAGGCTGGCGTGGACTCGCGGCTGGAATCGTGGAAAAGACGGCGGAGCGGGTTGTGCAGCTCGCCGGCGCCCAAGCCAGCACGTTGCACGCATGGCTCGGTCCGGCGATCGGCTCGGCGGCGTTCGAAGTAGGTGAAGATGTGCTCGACGCGTTCGTGGCCGCGATCGATCCTGCATTTCGCGATGCGACCGTCGCCGCTTTCGTCAGGCGTGAAGAGAAACACAAATATCTCGCCAATCTTTACGCGCTCGCTCGTTTGCGCCTCGAGCGGATTGGCGTGCCGCCCGAAAATGTCCATGGCGGAACGTTTTGCACAATGACTGACGTGGACCGGTTCTATTCATATAGACGGGACCGGACAACAGGGCGTATGGCCGCAATGATCTGGTTGGCCGACTAGACCGGACCGGCGCAGATCCGGTTCAAACCATCTATGACCTGATGTTTCGCCACGCCTCAGCGCGCGCTTTTTGCCGCGCGACTAAAACGTGGCCGCTCGCGACAGGCGCGCCTTATGTTGCGCAACATTTCTTGACATTCATCACCGCGTCACATCGGGAAAACGATGATGAAAAAAATATCGCACTGCGTCAAAATCAAGGCGACGCATTGACACGCCTTGCACCGTGGAGCAAGAATGTTTCACAAAAGCGCACGGCGTAGCAAGGTCACATCATCGCGGTCGGGCGTTTAGCAGCCCAGCTCGACGATCACGACGACGCGGCTCCACGTCACGCCTGCATCAGCAACTCAGTCTCTCGGGACGCTTAGGTCAAACGCGGATATGGCTGCCTCCAGATCTTCATCTTCATCGTCATCGGGTTCATCAGGTCCGTCTACTGCCAAGGCTTCGCCGGGCGTGCCGGGCGCGTCTTTCGGCATGCCCGCTGCAGATCCAGCGGCAGTGCAAAAGATGTTCGAGCAATGGCTCAACACCTGGCGTGCGGTAGCCGACCCGGCCCAGTGGCAAAAGCTTGCCGCCCAGGCGAATCCGGCGCAAGCGGAATCGGCGGGATCAATATCTGCGAATCCGTTTGCAGCGTTGGGTGGCTTCCCGGCGCTTCCTGGTTTTCCGGGCATGGGTGTCGGCAACAGCGGCGGCGCCGGTGGTCAATTGCCGTTCGCGATGCCGGCAATGCCGCCGATTCCGACCGCAGCTATCGCGCCGCAGCGCCTGCAGGAACTGCAATCCAGTTTCTCGCGCGACGCCATGGAACTCATCAAGCAGACCACTGAGCAAAGCATCGACCTGTCGACGCTGAAAGACCGTCGCTTCAGCGGGGCTGCGTGGCAATCCGCGCCTGGTTTCGCATTTGCCGCGGCCTGGTATGTGCTGAACGCGCGTTATTTGCAGGAGCTTGCCGAATCGGTCGAAGGCGATCACAAGACCCGCGAACGCATCAGGTTCGCCGTACAGCAGTGGGCAGCAGCGGCATCGCCGAGTAATTACATTGCGTTGAATCCGGAGGCGCAGCAGGCGCTGATCGAGAGCCGTGGCGAGAGTCTGCAAAAGGGCATGCTGAATCTGCTCGCCGACATGCAGCGCGGCAAGATCCAGCAAAGCGATGAATCCGGTTTTGTCGTCGGCAAGAACATTGCAACCACGCAAGGCTCGGTCGTGTTCGAGAACGACCTGCTGCAACTGATCCAGTACACGCCGCGCACGGCGACCGTGAGAGAGCGGCCGCTGTTGATCGTGCCACCGTGCATCAATAAGTTCTACATCCTCGACCTGCAGCCGGAAGGCTCGCTCGTCGGCCATGCGCTTGACGCCGGCCATCAGGTTTTCATGATCTCGTGGCGTAATGCGGATGCGTCGATCGCGCACAAGACCTGGGACAATTACATCGAGGAAGGCGTGCTTGCGCCTATCGATGTAGTCAAGCAGATCAGCGGCCGCGAGCAGATCAACACGCTCGGCTTCTGCGTCGGCGGCACGTTGCTCGCAAGCGCTCTGGCCGTGCTGGCCGCGCGTGGGGAACATCCGGTTGCCTCCATGACCTTGCTGACCGCCATGCTCGATTTCTCGGACACGGGCGTGCTCGATGTGTTTATCGATGAGCAGCATGTGCAGATGCGCGAGCAGACCATTGGCGGCAAGAATGGCAAACCGCCTGCGCTGATGCGTGGTGTCGAGTTCGCCAACACGTTCTCGTATCTGCGCCCGAACGATCTGGTGTGGAACTACGTGGTGGACAACTACCTGAAGGGCCGTACGCCGCAGGCGTTTGACCTGCTTTACTGGAACAGCGATTCAACCAATCTGCCGGGCCCGATGTTCGTCTGGTATTTGCGTAACACCTATCTGGAAAATCGCCTGCGCAATCCGGGCGAACTGACTGCGTGTGGTGAGCAGCTGGATTTGTCGAAGATCGATGTGCCGACGTTTTTGTACGGATCACGCGAGGATCACATTGTGCCGTGGACGGCGGCGTATGCGTCCGCACCTTTGCTGACCGGACCGCAGACGTTCGTGCTTGGGGCGTCGGGGCATATTGCCGGCGTGATCAATCCGCCATCGAAGAACAAGCGCAGTTTCTGGGTTCTCGATAACGCCGATAAAACCCTGCCCGAAGACCCGGATGCATGGTTCGAAGGCGCGACCGAACATCCGGGTAGCTGGTGGCCCACGTGGACGCAATGGCTCGATGGTTACGCCGGCAAGAAGGTAAAGCCGAAGCCAACGCTTGGGTCCGATGATTTTCCGGTGATCGAGCCGGCGCCGGGACGTTACGTCCTGCAGCGGGACCAATAAGGTTTTTGCATGATCTGCACGGCTGAAAGATGTTTCGAGTGACGGCCAGGGCGGGTCATGCGGATCGGACCCGATTGCATTTCGGACGTGACCGGTCAACAGTATCCAACGTATTGTTTTATTGCAGTTGCTGAAACCCGAAGAACCCTGAGGTAACCGCAAGCCAGCGCTGTTGAGAGCGTCGCCTGCACCGGTTGAAAACGGCGCAGGCAAACAAGGGGCAAGCGCGAACACGCATCCAGCCGGCCATGCAGTCAGCCGGCTAAACCCGGGCTACCACTTTCGATTCTCAAAGGAAACTGAAATGACAGACGTAGTGATCGTATCGGCCGCACGGACGGCCGTCGGCAAATTCGGCGGGTCACTGGCGAAAATCGCCGCGCCTGACCTTGGCGCAATCGTGATTCGCGCATTGCTCGAGCGTTCGAACCTCAAGCCCGAGCAGATCAGTGAAGTGATCCTCGGCCAGGTTCTAACGGCCGGCTCCGGCCAGAACCCGGCACGCCAGTCGCTGATCAAGGCAGGTTTGCCCAGCTCGGTGCCGGGCATGACCATCAACAAGGTATGCGGATCGGGCCTGAAGGCGGTAATGCTGGCGGCAAACGCGATTATCGCGGGCGATGCCGACATCGTGATCGCAGGCGGCCAGGAAAACATGAGCGCGGCGCCGCACGTGTTGCCGGGCTCACGCGACGGTTTCCGCATGGGCGACGCGAAGCTGATCGATTCGATGATCGTGGACGGCCTATGGGACGCTTTCAACTCGATCCATATGGGCATCACGGCGGAAAACGTCGCGAAGGAATACGGCATTACGCGCGCAGCGCAGGATGAGTTTGCGGCGCTGTCGCAAAACAAGGCGGAAGCAGCGCAGAAGTCGGGCCGTTTCAACGATGAAATCGTGCCCGTTGAAATTCCCCAGCGCAAAGGCGAGCCGCTGCGTTTTGCCACCGACGAGTTCGTGCGTCATGGCGTGACAGCCGAATCGCTGTCCAGCCTGAAGCCGGCGTTCTCGAAGGAAGGCACGGTGACCGCGGCGAACGCTTCCGGTCTAAACGATGGCGCTGCGGGCGTGATCGTGATGTCGGCCAAGAAGGCCGAAGCGCTTGGTCTTACGCCCATCGCGCGCATCAAGGCGTATGCAAACGCGGGCGTCGATCCCAAGGTGATGGGCATGGGTCCGGTCCCGGCATCGAAGCGCTGCCTGGAACGCGCGGGCTGGTCCGCGTCGGACCTCGACCTGATGGAAATCAACGAAGCATTTGCAGCGCAGGCGCTGGCCGTGCATCAGCAGATGGGCTGGGACACGTCGAAGGTCAACGTGAACGGCGGGGCGATCGCGATCGGTCATCCGATTGGTGCGTCCGGCTGCCGGATTCTCGTCACGCTGCTGCATGAAATGCAGAAACGCGATGCGAAGAAAGGACTGGCGTCGCTGTGTATCGGCGGCGGTATGGGCGTGGCGCTCGCAGTCGAGCGGCCGTAGGGAGACAGTGTGCTAGAGCACCGCGCGCCGCGGTTCGGGTCAGCAGGCAAGCCCGGCTTCAGGCGCGCATAACGATAAACGGAGCGAGCAATGACGAAACGAGTAGCGTATGTGACGGGCGGCATGGGCGGCATTGGTACGAGTATCTGCCAGCGGCTGCATAAGGACGGCTACACGGTCGTCGCGGGCTGTGGACCGAATTCGCCGCGCCGGGTCAAATGGATCGAGGAGCAAAAGGCGCTGGGCTACGACTTCATCGCGTCCGAAGGCAACGTGGGCGACTGGGAGTCGACCAAGAACGCCTTCGACAAGGTCAAGGCCGAAGTCGGCGAGATCGATATCCTGGTGAACAACGCGGGCATCACGCGCGACGTCGTGTTCCGGAAGATGACGCACGAAGACTGGACCGCGGTGATCGATACCAACCTGACGAGTCTCTTCAACGTGACGAAGCAGGTGATCGACGGCATGGTCGAGCGCGGTTTTGGACGCGTCATCAATATTTCGTCGGTGAATGGTCAGAAAGGGCAGTTTGGCCAGACCAACTATTCCACCGCGAAGGCCGGCATTCACGGCTTCACGATGGCGCTGGCGCAAGAAGTGGCGACCAAGGGCGTGACGGTCAATACTATCTCGCCGGGGTACATCGGGACGGATATGGTGAAGTCGATCCGCCCGGACGTGCTCGAGAAAATCGTTGCGACCATTCCAGTTCGCCGGCTTGGGCGGCCGGAGGAAATTGGTTCGATCGTGGCGTGGCTGGCATCGGAGGAATCGGGTTTTTCCACGGGTGCCGATTTCTCGCTGAATGGCGGCTTGCACATGGGGTGAGGGGGCTTCAGGCGGCGCGCCATCAGGCTGTGCGCGCCGCGCGTCCCGCGTCGGAGCGGAACGTTGCAACTGGATGCCGGTTCGCCGGCACCGACTACGAACCGGCGGCTTGCGTCGCTTTCAATTACGCGGAGTCCGTCGGCACAGTTTGAGTTTTGCGTTTAAAGGCGTTACATGACCACTACAAAGAAATCCGCCGAACGACTCATAAAAAAATATCCGAATCGCCGGCTTTACGATACCGAAACCAGCACCTACATCACGCTTTCCGACGTCAAACAGCTCGTGCTCGACCAGGAAGAGTTCAAGGTGATGGACGCCAAGTCCGCCGAAGACCTGACGCGCAGCATTCTGTTGCAGATCATTCTGGAAGAAGAAAGCGGTGGCTTGCCGATGTTTTCATCGACCATGCTTTCGCAGATTATCCGCTTCTACGGCAACGCCATGCAGGGCATGATGGGCACGTATCTGGAGAAGAATATCCAGGCGTTCATCGACATTCAGCATAAGCTCACCGACCAGTCGAAGGGGCTGATCGACGGTAACTCGGTACCGCTCAATCCTGAAGTCTGGTCGCAGTTCATGAACATGCAGGCGCCCATGATGCAGGGGATGATGACGAGCTATATCGAGCAATCGAAGAACATGTTCGTGCAGATGCAGGAGCAAATGCAGACCCAGGCGAAGTCGATGTTCAACACGTTCCCGTTCCCGACGCCGGCTACGGCCGGGACTGCGGCCGCGACGCCTGCTACGACCACGACCACGACCACGACTCCGCCGAGCGGCACGCCGGAGAAGAAGTAAGCGAGGTTGGGCGCGGCGTTTGGTTTGAAGCAGACTTGCGACGGCCTGAAAAGCCGCGCGGGTCAAGGTTGGGCCGCGGCATTCGAGGGCACTCCCGCTCACGGTACAATATCGGTTTGTAGCGCAGCGCCGCAGCGCCCAAGGCGAATCAAGGCAAATACGTCGCCCTGTGGCGGATGCCGCACCGGTTCTCGCCTTTTCAAGCGTCTTTTGTCCTGCTTTCGAGCAGGGACACTAACGGCAGCGCACGCGCCGCTGCGCTCGTTAGCTTCGTGCCTGTCCGGTGCTCAAGCGCCGCCCGGCACTCACATCGCCAGACCACAACATGTCCCGTACCAGCAGGTCCGTCGCTCATAAAGTTGGCTTTGCTTCACTCCTATAACCGCGAGAGTCGCCAAAGCAGCCTGGAAGCCGTTCTCGCATGAGCCGGCTGTTTCTTGCGCCCATGCAAGGGCTTGCGGACTACGTGCTGCGTGATGCGCTGACCAGCACAGGCGGATTCGACGGGTGCGTGTCCGAATTCGTCAGGGTGACCGGCTCGGTGCTTCCCCGAAGTGCCTACGCGAGAGAGGCGCCCGAAGTCCTCCACGGAGCCCGTACACCCGGCGGGACACCGATGGTGATTCAATTGCTCGGCAGCGATCCCGAATGGATGGCGTTGAATGCGGCCCAAGCGGCCAGTCTGTCGCCGCATGGAATCGACCTGAACTTCGGCTGCCCCGCCAAAATTGTCAATCGGCACGGCGGCGGCGCGATGCTTCTGGCGCACCCTGAACAGCTGAACCGGATCGTTTCGTCCGTTCGCGCGGCGGTGCCTGCCGACATCGCCGTGACAGCAAAAATGCGGCTTGGCGTGTCCGATACTTCGCTCGCGATCGACTGTGCGACCGCACTGGCGGAAGGCGGCGCCGCCGCCCTTGTCGTGCACGCCAGGACGCGTGACCATGGCTACCGGCCGCCAGCCCACTGGGAATGGATCGCGCGTATTGGCGCCGCCGTGGACGTGCCTGTCATTGCCAACGGAGAAGTCTGGACAGTGGCGGACTGGGGGCGGTGCCGGACCATCAGCGGCTGTGCGGACGTGATGATCGGGCGCGGCGCCGTCTCGGATCCGTTCCTGGCTTTACGCATCCGCGGGCTGATGGGCCGGACGCCTTCCGGCGAGGAATGGCCGGTCGTGCTGGGTTTGCTCGCCGATTACCTGAGAAAACTGCAAGTCTGTGTCGCGACCCGTCATGAGCACGGACGCGTCAAAATGTGGCTCAGCTATCTCAAGCGGACCTGGCCGCAGGCTGCCGAACTGCACGCAGCCATCCGGCGCGTGCATGACTCGCACGAAATTCTTGAAGTGATCGAGGGCGTTCCGGCATTCAACGACTGGATACCGGCATATCAACGCGCGGCCCTTGACCTGCTCGATCCGGGAGCGCCTTGCCACTCGTCCGGCTGCACCGTCGCTGGCGCGGTACAATAAACGGTTGTGTGCGCAGGACGCTGTTCGGGCTGTGTCTTCATGGACATCGGACCCTTTAGCCTTGCCGCACCGTCCCCATTTGTCGCCATCGTCACCGCTATACGCCGGACCCACCTATGTCGCAGACCATTTCCCCCGCCGTGCCGACCCCATCGGCCCCTAAAGTCGGGTTCGTTTCACTCGGGTGCCCAAAAGCCTTGGTGGACTCCGAGCAAATCATCACGCAACTGCGCGCGGAAGGGTACGAGATTTCTGGCTCCTACGACGGCGCTGATCTCGTCGTGGTCAACACCTGCGGATTCATCGATGAAGCCGTGCAGGAAAGCCTCGACGCCATTGGCGAGGCGCTGCACGAGAACGGCAAGGTGATCGTCACCGGTTGTCTCGGTGCAAAGAAAAGCGCGAGCGGGACCGGTTTGATCCAGGAAGTGCATCCGAAAGTGCTGGCCGTGACCGGTCCGCACGCGACCGCCGAAGTCATGAGTCACGTGCATCTGCATTTGCCCAAGCCGCATGATCCGTTCATCGATCTCGTGCCGCCTGCCGGCATCAAGCTGACGCCGCGGCATTACGCGTATCTGAAGATATCGGAAGGTTGTAACCACCGCTGCACGTTCTGCATCATCCCGTCCATGCGTGGCGATCTGGTGTCGCGCCCGCTGGCCGACGTAATGCTCGAAGCCGAGAACCTGTTCAAATCCGGGGTCAAGGAGCTGCTCGTGATCTCGCAGGACACGAGCGCGTATGGCGTCGATGTCAAATATCGCACCGGTTTCTGGAACGGCAAGCCGGTGAAGACGCGCATGACGGATCTCGTCGGCGCGTTGGGCGAACTCGCCGCGCAATATGGCGCGTGGGTCCGCCTGCACTATGTGTACCCCTACCCGAGCGTCGACGAAGTCATTCCGATGATGGCCGAAGGACCGTTGAAGGGTCATGTGTTGCCGTATCTGGATGTCCCGTTCCAGCACGCGCACCCCGAAGTGCTCAAGCGTATGAAGCGCCCGGCGAACGCCGAGAAGGTGCTGGAACGCGTGCAGAAATGGCGGGCAATGTGCCCGGACCTGACGATCCGGAGTACGTTTATCGCCGGATTTCCGGGTGAAACGGAAGAACAATTCCAGACGCTACTGGACTTCATTCGTATTGCCGATCTGGATCGGGTCGGATGTTTCGCTTATTCGCCAGTCGAAGGCGCGACGGCGAACGAACTCGACGGCGCGCTGCCGGATGAAGTGCGTGAGGACCGTCGCGCGCGTTTTATGGAACTGGCCGAAGAATTGTCGGCGGAACGCATGAAACGCAAGGTTGGCAAGACGCTGAAAGTGCTTGTCGATGAACTGAGCAACGAAGGCGGCGTCGGCCGGACCGCGGCGGATGCACCGGAAATTGACGGTGTGGTGTATATCGAGCCGGCAAAGAAGGCGTCGAAGCGCTATAAGGCGGGCGATTTCGTGTCGGTGAAAATCACCGGCGCCGATGGCCACGACTTGTGGGGCGAAGTCTGAGCTTTAGGTCTTGAGTCGAGGTCTTGAATTGAGGTCCTGGTCCAACTCTCGACGCTGAATACACAAAACAACTGAGACGAAGGAGCTTTCATGGCACAACGTGAAGTGATGGTGGTCAGCGGCGTGCGGACCGCAATTGGCGATTTCGGCGGTGCGCTGAAGGACTTCAGCCCGACGGATCTCGGTGCGCGCGTCGTGCGGGAGGTGTTGTCGCGAGCGAACGTGTCTGGCGAGGACGTTGGCCATGTGGTGTTCGGCAATGTGATCCAGACCGAACCCAAGGACATGTATCTGGCGCGCGTCGCCGCGTTGAACGGTGGCGTCTCGCAGCACGCGCCTGCGCTGACCGTCAACCGCCTGTGCGGTTCGGGCCTGCAGGCAATCGTTTCGGCTGCTCAATCCATTCTGCTTGGCGACACCGATATCGCCATCGGCGGGGGTGCGGAAAGCATGAGCCGCGCGCCGTATCTGGCGCCGTCGGCACGCTTCGGACAGCGCATGGGCGACGCGCGTCTCGTCGACATGATGCTCGGCGCGCTGCACGATCCCTTCGATGCCATCCATATGGGCGTCACGGCGGAAAACGTCGCCGCCAAATACGGCATTTCGCGCGAGATGCAGGACGAGCTTGCGCTCGAATCCCATCGGCGTGCGGCGCGGGCTATTGAAGCGGGTTATTTCAAGGAACAGATTCTTGCCGTGACGCAGGCATCGAAGAAGGGCGACATTGTCTTCGATACCGACGAGCACGTCCGTCTGAACGCCACGCTTCAGGATTTCACGAAGCTCAAGCCTGTGTTTGCCAAAGAAAACGGGACGGTGACCGCGGGCAATGCGTCGGGCATCAACGACGCGGCCGCCGCCGTCGTGCTGATGGAACGCGGTACCGCTGAAGCGCGTGGCCTGAAGCCGCTCGCGCGGCTGGTCTCCTATGCGCACGCGGGCGTCGATCCGAAATACATGGGCATTGGCCCAATTCCCGCCACGCGCAAGGCGTTGGAGCGGGCGGGACTGAGCGTTGCCGACCTCGATGTGATCGAAGCCAACGAAGCGTTCGCGGCGCAGGCTTGCGCGGTATCCAAAGAGCTGGATCTGGACCCCGCGAAAGTCAATCCGAACGGCTCGGGCATTTCGCTTGGCCACCCGATTGGCGCAACCGGCGCGCTGATCACCGTGAAGGCGTTGTACGAGTTGCAGCGCGTGGGCGGACGCTATGCGCTGGTGACAATGTGCATTGGCGGCGGGCAGGGCATCGCGGCAATTTTTGAACGCGTATGAGCAAGGTAAGGACAGGAAACTATTCGATGGCGCAACTGAAAGTGGCGGCGGTGGCGGCAGCGCTGTTGCTCGCCGGCTGTAATTCGGCCATGCCGCCCGACGGCTCCCGAGCCGTTGCGGCGGCACGCGCAGCGGCTACGCCGGGCGATCTGGGCCTGCAGGCGCCAGGTACGGCCGAAGCAATTGAAACGCTGGCGCTCGCGCCCGCCAAACCACTGACGCCGAATCCGGCGTATGCGCATTTCCCGACCTATGTCGGTACGCTTGGCGATAAGCAGATCGAAATGAAGCTTGGCGCAAAAACGGATGAGCGCACGGGCGTGCACGGCGAATACCGGTTCGCGGGAGCGTCGACGGTGATTTTGGTCGCGGGTGACCGTGACGGCGATACGCTCGAGATCGAAGAGTCGAATGACGGCACGCATATCACCGGCAACTGGGTCGGCAAGTTTGCAGCCGATGGCAGCGTGTCGGGCGAACGCATGAACGCCGACGATTCCAATCCGCTGCCGTTTGACCTCAAGCCGGTCGGATCGGGATTGAGTGCTGCTCCTGCTCCTGCTGCGGGTACGGTTGCGCCGAAAGCGCCGCAATCGGCCGCGCCTTCGCTGGAACCCGCGCCCCCGCCCGCTCCTCCATCCGCGGGCCACGCGCTGGGCGGGACCAGCAACGTAACGATCGGCGAGTGAGACACGAACTCACACGAACTCGCCGTTCGATGTAACACGGCGTCATCGGCTTTCTCGCGATGACGTTTTTTTATAGCCTCGAACAAGCAGGACACTCATGACCGATTCCAGCAACTCGTCCAGCGCACGCAGCTTGCAGACCCGCATCGTTCATCCGGAGGATCAGCTCACTCCGGGCTTTGATTCGTTCGCGGTGCCGGTTGCACGGGCGTCGACCGTGGTATTCCCGAATCTCGCTGCCATGCGTGCGCTCGTCTGGAGCGACGACAGTCAGTGGCGATACGGCCTTCACGCCACGCCCACGTCGCTTGCGCTGGCGCAGCGGCTGGCTGTGATCGAGGGCGGCAAGCATGCATTGCTGCAGCCTTCGGGTTTGTCGGCTATATCGAACGTGTATTTCGGTTTGGTGAAGACCGGCGATCACGTGATGATTCCCGACAACGCGTACTCGCCGAATCGCGAGCACGCCGACTGGCTCGTCGCGGATTTCGGCCTGGAAGTGACGTATTACGATCCACTGATCGGCGCGGGCATTGACGCGCTGATCCGGCCGAACACCAAGCTGATCTGGCTCGAAGCGCCGGGTTCGGTGACCATGGAAGTGCAAGACGTGCCGGCGATCACGAAGGTCGCGCGGGCGCGCAAGATCCTGACCGCTATCGACAACACGTATTCGGCCGGTCTCGCATTCAAGCCGTTCGACCATGGCGTCGATATCTCGGTGCAGGCGCTGACGAAGTACCAGTCGGGCGCGAGCGACATCCTGATGGGCGCGACAATTACCGCCGACAAAGCCATCCACATGCGCTTGAAGAGTGCGCGGATGCGCATGGGAATTGGCGTGTCTTCGGACGACTGTTCGCTCGTGCTGCGCAGTTTGCCGAGCATGCAAATCCGCTTCGACGCTCATGACCGGACAGCGCTTTCGCTGGCTCACTGGCTGAAGACGCGGCCGGAAATTTCGCTTGTCCTGCATCCGGCGTTGGCGGATTGCCCGGGCCATGAATTTTTCGAACGCGATTTCACGGGGGCGGGCGGACTGTTTTCAGTGGTCTTCGATAAACGCTACAGCCCGGCGCAAATCGATACCTTCGTCGAAGCGCTGGAAAACTTCGCGATCGGCTGGAGCTGGGGCGGTGCGAACAGTCTCGCTATGCCGTACAACATCAAGTCGATGCGTACTGCCGGCGACTGGCCGCATGAGGGCGTGCTGGTGCGGTTTTATATCGGGCTGGAAGATGAAGCGGATCTGCGGGCGGATCTGGAGCGGGCGCTGGCAGGGTTAGAAGCCTGAAGACGTCGATCGAGGAGTGGCTGAATCTATTCTCAGCCCCTTCTCGCGATCTCGGCCGCCCCCTCAAAACAGCCGCAGCAACCCGTCCAGTCCCACGAAGTTCAACGCCAGTCCTGCCGCTTCGCGAACCACCGGCTTCGCGCGGAACGCCACGGACAATCCCGCTTCCGCCATCATCTTCAGGTCGTTCGAACCGTCGCCCATGGCGATTGAGCGCTGCGGATCGATTCCCAGTTGCGCGCAGGTTTCTCGCAGGGTGCGCGCTTTGACATCAGCATTGACGATCTCGCCGGTGACCTTCCCGGTCAGCTTTCCATCAACTATTTCAAGCGTATTCGCGCGCGTGAAATCAAGCTCGAGCCGTGCCTTCAGCTTCTCGGTGAAGAACGTGAAACCGCCGGATACCAGCAGAGTTTTCAGTCCCGCCGCCTTCGCTCCCGCGAGCATGATTTCCGCGCCCGGCGACAACCGCAGCCGTTCCTCATAAACCCGTTCCAGCGCGCTTGCTTCGAGCCCCTTCAGCAGCGCAACGCGTCGCGTCAGGCTCTCGTTGAAGTCCTTGATCTCGCCGCGCATCGACGCTTCAGTGATCGCCGCCACTTCTGCCTTCAATCCGCAAAAATCGGCGATCTCGTCAATACACTCGATCGTGATCAGCGTGGAATCCATGTCCATGGCGACGAGGCCGAAATCGCTCAGGCGCAGCGCCGGGTCAATGAACGCGTAATCCAGCCGATGCGCACCGCAATACGCATCGATATCCGGGCGCTGCAGGGGATTCGCACCGCGCAGCCGCAACACCCGGCCGGCGTCCGCGCGCTCGGTATGCTGCGAGCGGGCGAGGGCTGTGAGCGGTTTCAGATGGGTATCGGCGATCGGATCGAGACTTTGGATGACAAGGTTCATGACGGTCGGAGGGAGAAAAATAGCAGCGGGAACAATGCGAGACCCGTCATTGTAATGGTCCCGACCGATGGCGCACGTGCGCGCTGCGCCGATATGATGGCTGTCGATAAAACGACGGAGAAAGGCATGACCCCGACCGAACGCGCGCTCGACTTTGATCTGCGCAAGCTCGACGCCGCGTTTTACGCCGACCCCTATCCGGTCTACGACGCATTGCGCGCCACGGACCCGATCAAAACATTACCCGATGGCTCCTTGTTTCTCACGCGGTATCGGGACGTGCAGGCTGTTTATCGCGATCCGAAAACCTTCAGTTCGGACAAGACAGTTGAATTTGGCCCGAAGTATGGCGTCCACACTCCGCTGTTCGCGCATCACACGACAAGCCTTGTATTCAACGATCCGCCGCGTCACACGCGGGTGCGCAAACTGATCGCGGGGGCGCTGACGGCCCGTGCGATCGCGGCGATGGAGCCCGGTCTCGTGCGCCTGGTCGACGGTCTTCTGGACCAGGCTGCGGCACGCGGCGAGATCGATTTAATCGATGATTTCGCTGCGGCGATTCCGGTTGAAGTGATCGGCAATTTGCTCGACATGCCGCACGATGAACGTGCGCCGTTGCGCGACTGGTCGCTCGCAATTCTCGGCGCGCTGGAACCTGCGCTTAACCCGGAACAGGAAGCACGGGGTAATCGGGCGGTGACGGATTTCATAGATTATCTGGTGACGCTCGTTGCGCGTCGCCGGGCGCATTCTGGTGATCCGCAGCATGACGTGCTCACGCGGCTGATTCAAAGCGAGGCCGACGGAGAGCGCCTGGACGAAACCGAACTGCTGCACAACTGCATTTTTATCCTGAATGCGGGGCACGAGACGACCACTAACCTGATCGGCAACGGCATTGTGTTGCTGGCGCAATGGCCCGAGCAGCGGGCGCAGTTATTGGCCGATCCGACATTGATCGAAAGCGCGATCGAGGAATGTTTGCGTTATGAAAGCTCGAACCAGCTTGGCAACCGGATAGCGACGGCGGACACGCATATTGCCGGGGTGGCGGTCGCACGTGGGACGCCGGTGACGTTGTGCATTGGGGCGGCGAATCGCGATCCGGAACAATTCGAGGCGGCGGATTGCTTCGATATCGCTCGCGAGCCGAATCGGCATCTTGCGTTTGGGTTCGGGATTCATCAGTGCGCGGGGTTGTCACTGGCGCGACTGGAGGCGCGTATTGCGATCGGGCGGTTTATTGCGCGGTTTCCGAATTACGGGCTCGCGGGGGAGCCGCTGCGCGCGTCCCGGGCGAGGTTTCGGGGATTTGTGAAGGCGCCGGTAAGGGTGGGTTGAGGATTGAGGGCGCCCTGAACGGCGCGCCTTTGCTCACTCATTTAAGAATACGTAAATTCCTGTTTGCATTTACGGGATGACAATTACCGCATCACTCTCTGCGGATCGAGATCCCAGTAAGGTGGATCGCCGAAATGCTCCGTCAGGAAATCGATGAAAGCCGTCGTTTTCGGCGGCACGAATGCGCGGCTCGGGTACACCGCCCAGATCGCCACCGTTTCCGCGAGCGGATAGCTATCGAGCATGGTCACCAGTTCGCCGCTGTGCAAAAACGGCGCCACGCTCCACGTCGATTTCAACCCGATGCCAAACCCGGCGAGCAACGCGTCGCGAATGACTTCGCCGTTGTCCGTCTCGAGCCGGCCGGATACGCGCACATCAATTATTCCGGTCGGCGTGACGAACGCCCAGTCTCGTTGGCCGGACAGAATCGCGCACTGGTGCTGCGCGAGATCGGCAGGGTGGCGCGGCGTGCCGTGCTCAGCAAGATACGCCGGCGACGCGCACAGCACGCGCCGGTTGCTGGCGAGTTTTCTCGCGACGAGCGTCGAATCCTTTAACGCGCCAATACGCACCGCCAGATCAATGCCTTTATCGACGAGATCAACGACTTGGTCAGTCAGGCGCAAGTCGAGACTCACGCCCGGATAGCGGCGCAGGAATTCAGGAATAACCGGCGATACATGCTGACGCCCGAGCGAGGACGGCATGGTCACCCGCAAACGCCCCTGCGGCTGTTCGAACGCGCGTCCGACCGACGCGCGGGCAGCGTCGGCGGCGTCGAGCAACGCGCGGGCGTGCTCGATGAAAATCTCGCCTTCCTGCGTGACGCTGATGCGCCGTGTGGTCCGATGCAAAAGCCGCGCGCCTAACTGCCGCTCGAGTTGGGCGAGCCGGGCGCTCGCGACAGCCGCGGACAACCCAAATTCGCGCCCGGCCGCAGACAGATTCGATAAGGCCGCCGACCGTACGAACAGCGCGACGTCCAGCAAGTCGAGCTGCGCCCTATGGGGTAATTCGCTCTGAACGTCCATTTTCGTCATCTTCGTGATTTTCAATAAAATGTTTCAGCAATTATGACGGTTTCACGCGAAGCTGAAAGCCCTTAACATTGGGCTATGCGTTACATATCGACGCTTGAAACCCCTTGAGGAGTTCTTTTATGAAAGCCATTGCCCTGACTCGTTACTTGCCCATCTCGAACCCGGATTCGTTGATGGATGTAGAGATCGACAAACCCACGCCGTCCGGCCGTGATCTGCTGGTGAAGGTTGAAGCGATCGGCGTGAACCCCGTCGATACGAAAGTGCGCGCGCCGAAGGACAAGGTCGAAGATACGCCGCGTGTCCTTGGCTGGGATGCATCGGGCGTGGTCGAAGCGGTCGGCCCGGACGTGACGCTGTTCAAGGTGGGAGATCCCGTTTTTTATGCCGGCAGCATCACGCGGCCCGGTACGAACAGTGAGTTCCATCTGGTCGATGAACGCATTGCTGGCGTCAAGCCCCAATCGCTCGATTTCTCGCACGCCGCTGGCTTGCCGCTCACCACGATCACCGCGTGGGAAGCACTGTTCGACCGGCTCGGGGTATCGGCGCAAGGGGATGACGCCGGCAAGTCCGTGTTGATTGTGGGCGGTGCGGGCGGCGTGGGTTCGATCGGCATCCAGCTTGCAAAAAAAGTCGCGAAACTGAAGGTGATCGCGACCGCGTCGCGGCCGGAATCGGCGAAGTGGGCGACCGAACTGGGCGCGGATCACATAATCGACCATTTCGGCGACATGCCGAAGCAACTGAAGGACGCAGGCTTCGAGCAAGTCGACTACGTGTTGATTTTCAATGACACGGACAAACACTTTCCCGCCGCAGCCGCCGTCATTGCACCGCAGGGGGGCATCTGCACGATCGTTGAAAACAACAAACCAATTGCCGTCGAATTGCTGAAGGCGAAAAGCGCCGCGTTCCATTGGGAGTTCATGTTCACTCGCTCGATGTTCGGCACACCGGACATGCTGGAACAACACAAGCTGCTGACCGAGGTGGCGCGATTGATCGACGCAGGCACGCTCAAGACGACGCTCGGCCGCGACCTCGGCAAGATCAACGCGACGAACCTGCGTGAAGCGCACCGCCTGCTGGAAGAAGGCCGCGCGATCGGCAAGCTGGTACTGACGGGCTTCTGATTTATTCAGCGTATCGATGAGCGAACTCGTTGCAAGCTGGAAGCGCGCCACGGGTTTCCCATGAGAAACCCGTGGCGCGCGTCGCGCTAGACTGATCGCGCCACACGCGCGGCGCGGCCACCCCGGCGCCGTTGCTGTATGCCCGGCGTGACGGCTGCAAACGGAGGGGCTTTTCGCATGATCGATCGTTCGGGTTTTATTCAGGTTGGCGGGTCTTCGCGAGCTCGCGTGATTGCGGCAAGCGCCGTGTTGGCGCTGCTGGCTTGCGTGGTTGAACCGGCAGCTCATGCGACACCCAGCATCAAGGTGCTGTCGGAAGTCGCCTACGACGGACCGATCAAATATACGGTGAAGATGGCGTCGAAGAACTGGGGCAACGCGCAGGAAACGCGCACGATCCGCTCAGGCCAAACCGATGACTTCACATGGCAAAGCAAGCCCGCCGGCGGTTCGCAGAACGTTCCGGACGCATGTCCGGACGTGGACTCCATTCGCAACGCAAGCGGCACGACGGTGCGTCAGGTGAAGATCCGTTTCGCGGCGGTGGTCGCGAATAGCGGGGACGCTGACGTCCAGTTGAGTTTCCAGGGCCACGCGCCGCGCCCGGCCACCGCCGTTACCGTGGGCGGCAAGAAGCTTCAATGTCCTACCGATAACTTCTTCAGCCAGCTAGTCCATTTCACGATGCCCACCGGCGGCACCGAAAAGAACGTCACGCTCAGCGACGGTACCAAACTCACCATCAGCGCGAGCCGCAAGTAGCGTCTCGGCTGGCGAGGCCAAGCATTTCGCACGTGGCATTCGAGGCCGCGCTGCGTGTGCTGGAAAGCGCCCGGCCGAGCCGGCGCGCGCTTATCCCATCTGGCACGTTTTCTGCAACACGATAATGGCCATGCGTCTCTCGGCGCGTGTTAATCGTTGATTAGCGTTGTTAAGCGTTCATCCCGTCACGCCGTCAGCGCGGCTTTCGGAAAGGTCATTCGCGATGCCACACATGATCTGGAAAGGCGCGATCAGCTTCGGGCTGGTCCACGTCCCCGTGCAGCTTTACCCGGCGACGCAGTCGGAGAAGGTCGGCTTTAACCTGCTCGACAAGCGCTCGATGGACCCCATCGGCTATAAGCAATTCAACAAGAACACGGGCAAGGACGTCACGCGCGACAACATCGTGCGTGGCTTCGAGTACGAGAAGGGCAAATACGTCGTGATGAGCGACGCCGAAATTCGCTCGGCCAATCCGGAATCGACGCAGACCGTGGACATCCTCGCGTTCGTGGAAGCTCCGGAAATCTCGTTTCTCTCCCTCGATACCCCTTATTACCTCGCTCCCGATCGCAAGGGCGAGAAGGTGTATGCGTTGCTGCGCGACGCGTTGAAGGCGTCCGGCAAAGTCGGGATAGCGAATGTGGTGCTGCACAACAAACAGCATCTTGCCGCGCTGATTCCGGTGGGTCCCGCGCTGGCGCTCAACACGTTGCGCTGGGCGGATGAAGTGCGCGAATTCGATGACTTCAAGTTCCCGGACGAAAACTCGAAGAAGGCGGGGGTGTCGCCGAAAGAACTGGAGATGGCGCAGCGGTTGATAGATGACATGAGCGATACGTGGAACCCGCACGATTATCACGACACATTCCGCGAAGACATCATGGCGCTAGTGAACAAGAAGGTTAAGGAAGGGAAGACGGAGGAGGTGTCGGAGGTCGAAGAGGGCGCGCCGAGCAAGGCGTCGGCGGAGATCCTCGACTTGTCCGAACTACTGAAGCGCAGTTTGAAGAAGGGGAAGCCTGCTACGAAACGCAGCGCTAAAAGCACCGGTAGCGCCGAGGACGACACGGCTGACACCGACGCCGCGGAACCGGCAGCTAAACCAGCACGCAAGACAACAACGCGCCGCAAACGTGCCTAAACCTGTCGTCGCGCGTTGAATCGCGTTGGGTCACGTATCTACCCGCACCACGAAAAGCGATCCGCCAATGGCCGGAAAACTCGACACAAAACTCGACACCTATCAGCGCATGAGGCGCTTCAACCAGACGCCTGAGCCATCAGGTCAGGCGGCTGCGAAGGCCAGACGTGCGTCGAAGAAAGCTCAGCCGAGCGCGCTTTCGTTCGTCATCCAGGAACACGATGCGCGGCGTCTTCATTACGATTTTCGTCTCGAACTCGACGGTACGCTGAAGTCGTGGGCCGTGCCGAAAGGGCCGAGTCTCGATCCGTCGGTGAAACGGCTGGCCGTGCATGTGGAAGATCATCCGATCGATTACGGATCGTTCGAAGGCAGTATCCCCGAGGGAAATTACGGCGCGGGTAGCGTGATCGTTTGGGATCGCGGGACGTGGGAACCGCAGGCTGGCAGTATCGATGAAGCCCGTGAAACGTACGCGAAGGGCAAGCTCAAGTTTGTCGTGCACGGCGAAAAGCTGCACGGCGGCTGGACGCTCGTACGCAGCAACATGCGCGGCAACAGCGACAAAGAGCAATGGCTGCTGATCAAGGAGCGTGACGACGAAGCTCGCAACGAAGCCGACTACGACGTGCTGCTCAAGCAGCCCGGCAGCGTGATGAGCGACTCGCTCGGCGCACGCACGAAGAGCGGTGAAGTGCGTGACAGGACCGAGCGAAAGACCGCTGCCAAGACCAGCAGAGTGACGAAGGCCGCGCCATCGCCGAAGCGGCCTGCCGTGAAAGATCAAGGCAAGAGCCCTGAGCGGCCGCGGCCGGATATCGTGGCGAACCGGAGCGGGGAATCGTTGCGCTCGCTCGCGGACAATCCCGCGATCCAGGATGCTGTACGCGCCAGGCTTCCTGCAACCATGAAGCCCCAACTCGCGACCCTCGTGGACACTGCGCCATCGAGCGATGACTGGTCGTACGAAATCAAATTCGATGGATATCGGATTCTCGTGCGCATTGATCGTGAGGCTGGATCTAAAGCGAAATCCACGCAGATCTTCACGCGCAACGGCCATGACTGGACCAGCAAGTTCAGCCGTCAGCTCAAGGCACTGAGTCAACTCGATGTGGATAGCGCGTGGCTCGACGGCGAGGCGGTCGTGCTCGACGACAACGACCTGCCCAGCTTCCAGAAACTGCAGAACGCCTTCGACGCCAATCGTCCGCAGGATATTGCCGTCTATTTCTTCGATATCCCCTATCTGAACGGTTACGACCTGCGCGGCGTGCCGCTGATACAGCGGCGAGCGATTCTGAAGGCGCTGCTGGAACCGGTCGATGACAACGCGCTGCGATTTTCCGAGGATTTCGAATTCAGCGTCGATGACCTGCTGAAGAGCGCTTGCGATATGGCGCTCGAGGGGATTATCGGAAAACGGCGCGACAGCACGTATACGCCGGGGCGGAGCAACGCATGGATCAAGCTTAAATGCCGGCGCCGGCAGGAGTTTGTGATCGGCGGGTATTCGGAACCGTCGGGCAGCCGGGGTCAGTTTGGCGCGCTATTGCTCGGCGTTTATGACACGAACGGCAAACTGCAATACGCAGGGCGTGTGGGCAGCGGTTTCGATGCATCGACTCTACGCGCCGTCAAAAAGCAACTCGATGCACGCGAGGTCAAGACAATGCCGTTCGCCAGTGCGCCGAAAGAGCGTAGCGGTACGCCGGTGCATTGGGTCAAGCCGGAACTTGTCGCCGAATGCAATTTCGCTGAATGGACGTCGGAGTGGATCGTGCGGCAAGCGTCGTTCGTCAGCCTGAGGGACGACAAGCCGGCGCGCGAGATCGTCAAGGAAGTGCCGAAATCGACGAAGGAGGTTGCGTTGGACGATGATAAAGATGAGGACAAAAAGCCAGCGAAGAAGACAGCGGCTAAAAACGCGGCGAAAGCGACTCGCGCGGTGAAAGCAGCGACGAAAAGGACTTCGGCGAAGACCACCGATACCGCTAAACCGGAGGGTAAATCCAAGCTGAGTTCCGCGAAAACAGCAGCGAAAACAGCTGCTAAAAAAACCACGCGCAGTCCCGCTGGTACCGAGCTTGTAGCGGGTGTGAAGATTAGTCATCCCGATCGTGTGATTGATCCCTCGACGGGCACCCGAAAACTCGATCTCGTCCTCTACTACGAGGCCGTTGCGCCGTGGATGCTGCCGCATCTCAAGGACCGGCCGGTGTCGCTGGTGCGTGCGCCGGAGGATATCGGCGGCGAGCTGTTCTTTCAGAAACACAGCGAGAAGCTGACCATTCCGAACGTCAAGCAGCATCCGGGTATCGATCCTGGTCATCCGGCGCTCATCACGATAGAAAACGTTAGCGCGCTAGTGGGCGCGGCGCAAATGGGCACGATCGAGATGCACACGTGGAATGCGCTCGCGGCCAAACTTGAGAAGCCCGACCGGATGGTCTTCGATCTTGATCCAGGCGAAGGCCTCGGCTGGGAACGCATGCAGGAGGCCGCGCGGCTGACGCGTGAGTTGCTGACGGAACTCGGTCTTGAATCGTTCTGCAAGACGAGCGGCGGCAAAGGTCTGCATGTGGTCGTTCCGCTTACGCCGCAGGCCGGCTGGGACGAAGTGAAGGGGTTCTCACAGGCGGTCGCGCAGCATATGGCCAGCACGCTGCCCAAGTATTTTTCCGCGAAGATGGGAAAGCAGAATCGTCAGGACAAGATCTTTGTTGACTACTTGCGCAACAACCGGGGGTCGAGCACGGTCGCTGCGTTCTCGCTGCGTGCGCGGCCGGGCATGGGGGCGTCGGTTCCTATCGGCTGGGATGAACTCGATGTCACCACGAGTGGCGATCAATGGAATATCGGCAATTTGCATGAGCGTCTGGACGCACTCAAAACCGACCCGTGGAGCCAGTACGCGAACACACGGCAACGCATCACCGTTTCCATGAGGAAGCGGCTTGATATCAAGTGAACGAAGGTAAGGATCACCCCATAAAGGTCACCACTGCGAGGTCGCAATGACACAGCAGGACAAGACATCACACGACGCCGCCAACGCTGCTCGCAAAGGTCCGGCGCAGGACGGACGTGAACTGGAAAGCAAGCATCCGGCGCAGCAAAAACGCGATGACGGCGAGGCCGTGCCGCTGCCGCATGAGACCGATCAAAGTCCCGCGTCGCAGCAGGAAGATGAACCGCGTGAGGTCGGCGTGCAGGCGCACGAAGACCTGGAGCGTGGCTTGCAGGATACGGATCGCCGCGGCGGCGCGGACTATCAGGAGCGTACGCAAACCGGTGCGCACACGGATCAGGGCAGCAAGGGCAAGCGGTGATTTGGCGCCGCCGGTTGCTGCCCGTGGTCAACAAAGCGCCTCTTGCGTAGAATGAGCGCGCGGTATTGAAGAATCTTGCATGGCCGCGTGTAAGCCAAGCTGAGCAAGGCGTTCACGCCTGCCAGCTGCAGTTGTTTCTACCATTTTTGCGTACCTGCCGACCTGTGCATCGGTAATCGATGCCGATCTGGCGCGGAGGTTGGGCGGTGAGCCAGGAGCGCTCGATGTCCCGCTGACCGCCGTGCTGTGCCCGCCCACGCCGCAGCCACCACGATCTGTAGCAACCGTACGCCGGCCAGCGTCGTTACCCGGCATCCGGTATCTGGCATTCGAGTCAACATTGCGGCATTCGCGCGGCAAACCCGCGGAAAACCTACTGAATGGATCATGCAATACGATCTCCTGTCCCGTCTGAAACACGAAACCGCTGAGTGTCATACGCGGCTGGAAAACGCACTGGACCTGATGCGTCTTGAGTGGTCGCGTGAGGACTATGTGGCCTTGCTTGAGGGGTTTTACGGATATGTCGCACCGTGGGAAGAGGCGGCGGCGGCCTTTATGCCCGAGCGTCTGCGCGACTTTTTCGAAGGGCGGCGCAAGGCGTCGCTGCTTGTGTCGGACCTGGCGTTCCTGACCAGCGATAACAATCGCGCGAACCGGGTGACAAAAATTGAACAGCTGCCTGAGATGGACAGCATCGGCCGCGTTTTCGGTTCCATGTACGTGACGGAAGGCTCCACGCTCGGAGGGCGTTTCATCGCGCCGCACGTTGCTACATTGTTCGGTCTGCAAAGCGGTTTCGGGAACGCTTATTTCGAAGGTTATGGATTGCGCACGGGCCGCATGTGGAACGCGTTTCGCGAGACCGCGAGCGCGAACGTGCCGCCTGAGCAACACGATGAGGCGGTGCACGCTGCGATCGCCACGTTCGACGGGTTGCACGACTGGCTTGGCCAGGTTCGCACAGGTTGGGGGGCAACGGCATGAGCAGTGGGTCAGAGCCAGTGTCACCGCATACCGCGGCCGTGCGCGTGCAGGATGATCGCGACGTGTCGAGTCCAGGTTTGAACGGAAGCATGCCTGCGTTACCCGGCGCAGAACCGGCCCACCGGGCACTTGGGACCGCGGCGAATGCGCAGTGCGACGCCGAACCCATCCACATTCCCGGCGGTATTCAGCCGCACGGTTATCTGCTGTGCCTGTCCAGCACGCTTGCCATTGTCCAGGCCAGCGAGAATGTCGCGGTGCTCGTGGGCCGTCCAGTGGAGCAATTGCTGGGCGAGCGGGTGGACATGGTCATCGGCGCTGCCGCCGCGGCGCGGGTCGCACATGCGGCGGCCACGGCCATGCTGGACGAAACGCCGCTTTATGTCGGCGTGATGGCGAACCCGTTCTTCAGCTCGCGTGAAGCCGTGCCGGACCATGTGGCCACGGGCGCGGACGGTCCTGAACTCGACATCACGATGCATCGGCACGACGGTAACCTGATCGTCGAACTCGAAGTTGCACGGCATCGAAATGCAGACGTGTTTGCGTCAATGTATCCGCTGGTGCGCACGTTCACGCGCAGCTTGCAGGACGTTGAAACCTTGACCGAACTCGGCGACCTCGCCGTGCGCGAAGTCCGCACAATGACGGGTTTCGGCCGCGTGCTGCTCTACAAATTCGACGACGAGGGCCGCAGCCAAGTGCTGGCGGAGCATATCGACGACGGGTATGCGTCGTTTCTGAACCAGTTGTTCCCCGCCTCCGACATCCCGCGCCAGGCGCGTGCGTTATACGTGAAACAGCGTGTGAGGGTCGTGGCGAACGCAGACGCGAAAGCCGCGCGGCTCGTACCCGCCGTGAACCCCGTCACCGGCCGCCCGACCGACCTTACTTATGCTGCGTTGCGCAGCTTCTCGCCCATCCATCTCGAATACATGCGCAACATGGGCACGCATGCGTCGATGTCGGTGTCACTGGTCGTGCGCGGACAGCTCTGGGGCCTGATTTCCTGCCACCACCACGACGCGCGTCTCGTGCCGTTCGAGGTGCGCGTCGCTCTCGAACACCTTGGGCAGATCGTGTCGTTGCAGATCGAGGCGAAGGAGGAGCGGGCCGAGACGGCGTATCTGCAGAGGTTACGGCGGACGATGTCGCGTCTGATGGGCGTCCTCGCCGAGCAAGACGACTTTCTTTCCGCCCTCAAGTCGGCGCCTGACGATTTGCTGTGTTTCGCCGGATCGATGGGCGCCGCGATCGTGATGGACGGGAAAGCAACGCTGGTGGGATCCACGCCGGATCAGGAAACCGTGCTCGCGCTCTCGCAGTGGCTTTCGTCGAGCACGACGGGTGTCTACTCGACCGACGCGCTGTCGCAAGCGTGGCCGCGTGCGTCGAGTCACACGGACACTGCGAGCGGCATCCTGGCCGTGCCAATCTCGCAAATTTTTCGCAACTACGTCCTCTGGTTCCGTCCCGAAACCACGCGCACGATCACATGGGCGGGCGAGCCGGTCAAACGTGTGTCGAGCCAGGATGGCAGCGTGGCGCCGCGCAAGGACTTTGCGCCGTGGCTCGAGACCGTGCGCAACTGCTCGATTCGCTGGCACCCGGTGGAATTGGAAATTGCGGGTGAATTTCGGCTGGGTATGCTCAACATCGTGCTGCGTCGGGCGGAAGAACTGGCGGAGCTCGCGAACGAACTGCGTCGGGCGAACAAGGAACTCGAAGCGTTTTCGTATTCCGTTTCGCACGACTTGCGCGCACCGCTGCGGCATATTGCCGGTTATGGGGATCTGCTGCGAGAAAGCGAGGGCGACAAACTGTCTGAACGCAGCAAGCGCTTCCTGAACAACATGCTGGAGTCGGCACGTTTCGCCGGCGTGCTTGTCGACGATCTGCTCACGTTTTCGCAAATGGGCCGTGCGGCGCTACGCCCTGTGACTGTCGACCTGAACCAGTTGGTGAGGTCGGTCGCGCAGGAATTTGCCGGCGAGACAGCGAACCGAAAGGTGGAATGGGTTATCCCGGAGCTGCCGACGGTGACTGGCGATCCGGCGTTCCTGCAGATCGCGTTACGTAATCTCTTCTCGAATGCGGTGAAATATACGCGTACACGGGAATCGGCGAAAATCGAGTTGCTGTCGAATTCGACGGCCGATGAATACATTGTCAGCGTGCGGGACAATGGCGTCGGTTTCAACATGAAGTACGTGAACAAATTGTTCGGCGTGTTCCAGCGGCTGCATCGCGCTGAAGAGTTCGACGGCACCGGCATTGGCCTGGCGAACGTGCGCCGCATTATTGAACGGCACGACGGCCGGACCTGGGCCGAAGGCCGCGAAGGCGAGGGCGCCGCATTTCACTTTTCGCTGCCGAAGGTGTTCAGGGACGAGTCCGTTGCCACTGAGACCGGCGCTGGCAAGCTGCGTAAGCCGGGGCCGTCGTCACCGCGGACCTGAATGTGCCATGCTTGACTGATTGATCCCGCCACCGCGCTTATTCAAACCTGTCAACCCTCCATATTGGACCATGCTGAAACCCATTTTGCTTGTCGAAGACAATCCCAGCGACCTCGAACTGACGCTCGTGGCGCTCGACAAGAGCCAACTTGCCAATGAAGTGATCGTGGCGCGTGACGGCCAGGAAGCAATCGATTACCTGCGTTGCGAAGGCGAGTGGAGCGCACGCAATCCAGGCAACCCCGCAGTCATCCTGCTCGACTTGAAACTGCCGAAGATCGACGGCCTGGAAGTGCTCGAAACCATCCGTTCCAATGAAGCGCTGAAAGCGATTCCGGTGGTCATGCTGACGTCGTCACGCGAGGAGCAGGATCTCATTCGCAGCTACGCGCTCGGCGTGAACGCCTATGTGGTGAAACCGGTCGAGTTCAACGAATTTGTGCAGGCAATTGCCGATCTCGGCGTGTTCTGGGCCGTGCTCAACGAACCGCCGCCCGGGTCCATGCGCGTTCGCCGCCAGTCCGCGCCGGAATGAATCTGGTGCACACTGGCGTATTCCTCCTGCACGGTGCCCGGCGTAGCGGCCTGGACCCGTTGGTCCTTTCGTTGTTTTGCCCGATGCGACCTGCCCGGCAGTATCGCGTGTGCCGGTTCGCCTGAGTGCCCTGACCATGCAGCCTTTGCATCTGCTTCTCGTAGAAGACAACGCGCTCGACGCGGAACTGACCCTGAGCCAGTTGGAGCGTGCCGACTATACGGTCGACGTGCAAATCGTCTACACGGAACAGGGTTTCATAGCGGCGCTCGATACATCCGACTTCGATGTGATCCTCGCGGACTTCGTGATGCCGGTGTTCTCCGGCGTCGAAGCGCTGGCGATCGCCCGCGAGCGCGTGCCCCATACGCCGTTCATCTTCGTCTCCGGCGTGCTCGGCGAGGAACATGCCGTCGACATGCTCAAGCGCGGTGCCACTGACTACGTCCTGAAGCAGCGCCTGCAACGGCTGCCTGCCGTCGTGCGGCGCGCCCTGACGGAAAGCACGGAGCGCCAGCAGCGTATTGCGGTCGAACGCGCGCTGCGGGAAACGGAAACGCACTTCCGCTTGCTGGTGGATGCGCTGAAGGATTACGCCGTCATCACGCTCGACCAGGAAGGCAGGATCCGGACGTGGAACGCGGCGTCGGAGCGAATTCTCGGGTTCGCGGCGCAGGAAGTGGTCGGCCAGTCCGCCGAAGTGTTCTACGGCCAGGAAGATCGCGACACCAATGTGTTTGCGCAGGAACTGGAGACAGCGCAAGTCGATGGCAGCGCGAGCGACGACCGCTGGCTTTGGCGCCGCGACGGTCGCTCGTTCTTCGCGTCGGGCGTGACGACGGCGATTCGTGCCGATAACGGCGATTTGATCGGCTATTCGAAGATCATCCGCGACGTCACCGAAGAGCACATGGCCGCCGATGCGTTGCGGGTGGCGAAGGAACAGGCTGAGACCGCGAATCGGGCGAAGGATCATTTTTTGGCGGTGTTGTCGCACGAACTGCGTACGCCGCTGACACCGATCGTCGCCGCCGTGCGTTTGCTGGAGATTCGTCACGCGCTACCGGCCGACGCCCAGGCAACGCTCGAATTGATCCGCCGCAATGTGGAGCTGGAGGCGCGCTTGATCGACGATCTGCTCGACCTGACCAGTATTGCGCGCGGCAAGCTTTCGCTGAACTTTGCGAATGTGGAGCTGGAGACGCTGATGTCGAGCGCGATCGATATGTCGGAGTCCGATCTGCGCGGCAAGGGCCTGACGCTGGAAACAACATTGGGCGCGACCTCCACGTTGGTTTTCGGCGATGCCGCGCGCTTGCAGCAGATCGTGTGGAACCTGATGAAAAACGCGGTGAAGTTCACGCCGGCGGGCGGGCGTATTGCGGTGCGGATGTGGAATCCGGATGCGTCGACCATCGCGATTTCGGTCACCGACAGCGGCATCGGGATTAGCGCGGAAGCGTTGCCGCGGATTTTTTCGGCCTTCGAACAAGCCGATGATTCCATCACCCGGGCGTTCGGCGGGTTGGGGCTGGGCTTGGCTATTGCCAGCACGCTGGCGTTGAAGCATGGCGGAACGCTGACGGCCCAGAGCGACGGGCGCGACAAGGGAGCGCGGTTCACGCTGACGCTGCCGCTCGTCAAGGCCGGGACGGAAGACGAAACTTCGCCTCTCGCGGCGCAGGACCCGAATGAGATCGTGCGGTCGTTGAAGGTGCTGCTCGTCGAGGACAACGAATACACATCGTCCGCCATGGCGCAGGTGCTGGAGGTGCTCGGGCATCAGGTCGGAGTTGCCACCACGGTCGCCGAGGCGCTTGCTTTGGCCGGGAGCGAGACGTTCGACCTGCTGGTCAGCGATATCGGCCTGCCCGATGGCAGCGGGCTCGAGGTCGCGCGCGCGTGGACCAGCTTGCAGCCTGGAAAGCCGTCGGTTGCGATCACCGGTTATGGCATGGAAGAAGACATCCGCCGATGCCGCGATGCCGGGTTTTTGGATCACCTGACCAAGCCGGTCGACTTCGCCCGGCTGGAGTCGCTGATTCACGCTTTGGCGCGGCGGCCGGGCGGTGCATAGCTTACCGGCTTGCCCGGAGCATTGCTTCGTCCGAGTTTTTCATCCGCGCTTCGGCTTTTCCCTCTCCACGAGTTTCGACGCCATGAACCGGTGTTCCGGCGAGAACAGCCGCCGGTAGGTCAGCAACACGGCGCCCACTGTTCCAAGAGCCGATGAGGCCGCGATAAAAAACATGATGACGATCTGATAACGGACCGCCTGCAGTGGCGACTGGCCCGCCAGCACCTGACCCGTCATCATGCCCGGCAGACTCACCAGTCCTACTACCGTCATCTGGTTCAACGTCGGAATCATGCCCGCACGCACGGCCTGGCGCGCCGGCCCTTGCGCCGCTTCCCACCGCGTTGCACCGAGCGCGAGCGACATTTCCACCGCCCCTCGTCCCGCCGTTAGTTCCTCCGTCATCCGCTCGATGCCCAGCGATACACCCGTCAACGTGTTGCCCAGGATCATGCCGAGGATCGGTATGGCGTATTGCGGTTCGTACCACGGGTGAATCCGGATCACGACGAACAACCCCACCGCAGCCACCAGCCACGAACTCACCCAGATTGACGCGACGCTATCCACCCGTTGTCCAACGTAGGTGCGCCGCCCGCGGTTCGATGCCGACAGTCCCGCTATCAGCGTCATCAACGCCATCAGCGGCAATACGACGTACCAGCGTGAAAACTGGAAGACCCATCCGAGCACATATCCGATTGCCAGCAGTTGCACGACAGTTCGCACCGCCGCCCACGCCAGCTTGCGCTCCAGATCGAGCTTCAGCGCAACCGATAAGACCCCGTTCACCACGATCAACGCCGCGGCGATCGCAATGTCGAGCAGGCTAAGGCTCTGATATCCGCTCATGACAAGGTACCCGCGGTCATGACGAGCTGACGCTCGCCTACACGTTGCGCTTGTGCCGGATCGTGCGACACCCAGATGCTGGCGCGTTCTCCTTGGTCGTCGTCGAACCAGGCACCGACGAGCGCTTCTATTTCCAGCGCGGAAGCGGGATCGAGTGACGCTGTCGGTTCATCGAGCAGCAGCACGTCGGGGTCAACTTGCAACACGCGTATCAGCGCGGCAACCTGCGCTTCACCTCCCGATAGCTCGCTCGCTCGTTTATCGAGGAAATCGGCTTCACGGCCTGCCCGGCGGGCCAGCTTGACCGCACGCTCACGATCGAAGCGCACGTCGCGATACACCTTCAGCGAAAACGGATAACGCAGGTTGTCTTCCACGCTGCCATCGAGCATGGCCGGGCGTTGTGCAATGTAAGCCACGCGCCGCCGGTACGCCGGAATACCCGCGCGCGCGATGGTTTTTCCGCGCCACTGGATCACACCGTCATCGATTGGATCGAGCAGCGCAAGCGCACGCAGGAACACACTCTTGCCTGAGCCCGACGGCCCCGTGATAACCGCGCGCTGGCCTCCAGCCAAGCTGAACGTGGTGGGATGCAGCAGGACAGCGTTGCGCACCGGGTCGCGGCGGGTGAGCGCTGTCGCGCGAATCAGGGGCGTGTCGGCTTGCGTGGACATGGCGAAGACAGGCTCGGGGAATGATCTCGGAGCGCAATCATAAATCAACGCCGCTTAGGCGATCCTTAGATCAGTTGCGCGGGCTAGTCGCGGGCCAGATGCGCGCGAGTCTTGATCGGGCTGCCGGCTCTGCCCGGCATGGGGAACAGGCCGGTATCATCGCCGGGCACGGGACGTGCTGTGCGGTCTTTCAAGAAAAATAGAGGGAGCCACTATGGCGCTTGGCCGGAAAATCGGAAAAACAGTCGCCTGGATCGTTGCAGTTCTGATCGTCCTGATCGCTGTGGTGGTGATTGTGTTCCTGACCTTTGACTGGAACCGGGCTCGCCCCTGGGTCGACGATAAAGTCTCGCAGGCCATCGGCCGGCAGTTCCAGATTACGGGCGACCTGAAGGTCGGCTGGCAACGGCCGCCCGGTGAAACCGGCTGGCGCCGCTGGGTGCCGTGGCCGCGTTTCTCGGCAGAAAAAATCACGGTTGCGAATCCTGACTGGACCAAGCAGAAGTTTTTCGCGACCCTGGACGAGATCGATTTCGAGGTCGAGCTGCTGCCGCTGCTCGCGCACAACATAGTGATTCCATCGATCAACCTGGTGAATCCCTCGGTTGATCTGGAACGCCTCAAGGACAACCGCGATAACTGGACGTTGAAGTTCAAGCAGTCGACCCAACCGTCGGCCTGGAACCTTCAATTGCATGACATCGCGCTGGACAAAGGCAATATCGCGTACGCCGACGAGATCACGAAAGCGGACATGCAGGTCACCGTGAACACGCTCGGCCAGTTGATTCCCATCGGCGATGTGATGAAGCAGCAGGAGGCGGCATCGCAGAAATCGTCGGCCCAGATGGTCGGCAAGAGCGGCGCCACCAAGCTGAACCAGCAAGTCGACAAAGCGGCGGCATCGGAGGCGGCGGCCGCATCCGCAGCGTCGGCCGCCGCCTCCGCGAATGCGAGCGCGCCGAACCCGGCAAGCGTTTCGGCGAACACCAGTATCACCACGAAAGAAGGGCCGAAGCCGCCCGTGCCGCCGTATGGCATCGGCTGGACTGTGAAGGGCAAATACAACAGCGTGGCGGTGTCCGGCGACGGCAAGGTCGGCGGTGTGCTCGCGTTGCAGGACGCTATGCGCCCGTTCCCCGTGCAGGCGGATGTTCGTATCGGAGACACGCATATTGCTTTTGTCGGGACCGTGACCGACCCCGCCCATCTCGCCGCACTCGACTTGCGGCTTTGGCTGCAAGGCGTGAGTCTCGAACATTTGTACCCGATCGTTGGCGTGACGCTGCCGGCGACGCCGCCGTATGCAACGGAAGGGCGGCTTGTCGGCCAGTTCAAGGCTGACGGAAATGTCTTCAGGTACGAGAACTTCACCGGGCGCGTGGGCGGCAGCGACGTCAACGGCTCGCTGACGTTCGTGGGACGCAAGCCGCGGCCGTTGCTGTCGGGTGAACTTGTGTCGAACCTGCTGCAGTTCTCCGATCTCGCACCGATCATCGGCGCCGATTCGAACGCCAGCAAAGCGAAACGCGGCGACACGGCGAAGCAACCGTCGTCGAAGGCTTTGCCGACCGAGGAGTTCAAGACGGATCGATGGAAGGCAATAGATGCCGACGTGAAGTTCACCGGCCGCAAGATCATCAAGGACCCGGCGCTGCCGATCACCAACCTCTATACGCATGTGGTGATGACGGACGGCGTGCTGTCGTTCGAACCGCTGTCGTTTGGCGTGGCGGGCGGGACACTATCGTCGAATATTCATCTCGATGGCAGTAAGGAGCCGCTCCAGGGCCGTTTCTCGACCTCGGCGCGGCATCTGAAGCTCAAGGAATTGCTGCCGACCGTCAAGACAATGCAGTCAGCGCTGGGTGAGGTGAACGGGGACGCGGCGTTATCGGCGACAGGCAATTCGCCCGCCGCACTTGCCGGAACCATGAACGGCGAACTCAAGACGCTGATCACCGACGGCACGGTCAGCCGGCTGTATATGGAAGCGGCCGGACTGAACGTGGCGAACGCGGTCTACGAAAAGCTCTTCGGTAAACACGATGTGAAGATCAACTGCGCGGCGGCGGATTTTGTCGCGACCAATGGCGTGCTGGAATCGCGCGTGTTCGCCCTCGATACCGACGACGCCGTGATCAACATGGACGGCACCATCAATCTGAAGACCGAGGAGATGGACCTGAACATTCATCCGCACACGAAGGGTTTCCGGGTGTTCTCGCTGCGCTCGCCGCTGTATGTGAAGGGGACGTTCAAAGACCCGCATGTAGGCGTGAATGCCGGTGCGCTGGCGGTACGCGGCGCGGCGGCGGTCGGGCTCGGTTTGCTTAACCCGTTTGCCGCGCTGATCCCGTTGATCGCGCCGAGTAACAACAAACCGCTGCCGTGTACGCAAATGCTGGCCGACATGCGCACCGCGCCGTCCGCACCGCCGCCCGGGCAGAAGCAAAATGCGAAGGGTGCGCCCGCGTATATGGAGCCGGGGGTATCGAATCCGGCGGCTGCGTCGGCTGCGTCGGCTGCGTCCAATGGTGCAAAGGTTCCGAAAGGTGCAAACGGCGGCTCGGCCCGGCCGGCGGCGTCCACGCCGGCCAGTGCGGCGCTTTATCGCGGAAGCTGATAGCTGGCGACTGGGTTGCCCACTCTGTGCGATGGATTATGGATGTTTCTCAATCCCAATTTCGAATAAAAATGCGCGTCTTAACGCGCATTTTTATATTAAAATTTAAAATTGCGCATCATAGTGCACAGTTAGTGGTGACCAAACAGTAAGAAATTTATCGATGAAAACGCGCATCATACTGCGCAAAATATAAAATTAACCTATAATTGCGCATCATGACGCGCAAATATACGGACCCCATCAGCAATTTCGAGCGTGTGGCGGCGGAACTCCGCTCCCTCCGGCGTGAGCGGCGCATGAGTCAGCAGACGCTGGCTGATCGCGCGGGCGTGGCCCGGCGCACAATCACCAACGCGGAAGGCGCACAGAACGTCGGCCTTCATGAGCTTTGCCGGATTGCCAACGCGCTCGGCTACGACCTCACACTGCGTCCGAAAGACACAGTGGTTTTCGAAGATCTGGATTTCTTCTTCAGGGAGGACGAATGAGCACGCCGTCGTCGCTTAAGCCCGCGCCGCCGTTCGACCTCGAAAATCTCTTCGACAAAATCCGCCGGCTCGACGTCCACACCCCCCAGGGCATGGCTGGTCTGCTGGCGAAGGAGAGCACCTTCGTCTTCAACTACGGAGAAGTCGAGCCCGACGCGGCCGTGTCGCTGACCATGCCCGTGCGGCGCAAGAGCTACAGCAGCGGTGCGCTGATGAACGTGTTCGCGATGAATCGCCCGGAAGGTTACTTGCGATACATCATCGAAGAACGGCTGGCGCGCTTCGGCACCCCCAGCGACATGTTCCTGTTATTCCTTGCCGGGCGAAACCAGATCGGCAGGCTGACCTACGCTTTGCACGGCCAGACCGTGCCTGAGGGCGAGGGCGAGCGGCTTGACGAGTTGCTGTCGTCGCCATCGGGGCAATTGTTCGAGCGGCTGGTGAGCAAATATGCGCTCGGCTCGGGCATTTCAGGCGTGCAGCCGAAAACGGTGGTGCCGCTTGCTCCCGAGGCTCCCGCCAGCGTGGCAACGCTCGACGCGCACGCAACCTTGCCGCTGACCACAGTGATCGTGAAGGCTGAAGGCGACGACTATGCGGGGATCGCCCGCAACGAATTCCTGTGTATGTCGGTGGCGCGCGAGGCGGGTTTCGACGTACCGGATTTCTGGCTATCCAACGACGGCCTGCTGTTTGTCATGGCGCGGTTCGATCGTGCGCCGGACGGCACGCCGCTCGGCTTCGAGGACATGAGCGTGCTGACCGGCAACGACAAATACCGTGGCAGTTACGAGATGATCGGGCGCGCGGTGGAGGTCTACACCGGGGCCGATTTCCGCGCCCAATCGCTGCGCCTGTTTGAACGCGTCGCGCTATCGTGTTTTCTTCGCGATGGTGACGCGCACATGAAGAACATCGGCATTATCTATGCCGATCCGACTGGGCCGCGCCGGCTCTCGCCCATCTACGATGTCGTCTGCACGGGAATCTATCCGTTGCTCGACGGCCGGATGGCGCTGAACCTGAACAAATCGAAAGTTTTTCCCGTGCCCGGGCAGCTCATTGCGTACGGCGAGCGCCTGGGTCTGAAACGTGCCGAGGCCGAGGCAATACTGCTACGTATCGACCAGGCGTTCGAGATCGTGGCCGAGCGCCTCAGCCAGGACGACCGCTATAAAGCCGACGACCTGCTCGCGCGGATTCGAGAAGTAATCCGTCGCACCGGCGCAATTCCTGTCGCTCGGGCGAAACGTCCGGCGTTCCGTCTTCCCTGAAATGTCAGCGCGCACAAAGTGCTTTTGAGTCACGGCTAATAATCCGTTCTGCATCAGCGACTTAAGGGTTGAGCCCCGTGCTTATCAACAAGCCTGCCCACAATTACTGGGGATAACTCTCCGGTCGTTGCGCGCTTGGCAACGCGCCGGCATTTGCACGCAACGTGTGGTTCAAATTAGATCGATTGAAAACTACGTTTATTTATCAGAGACTTAAGAAGATAACCTCACGCTTGTCCACAGGTCCTTCAACAGTTTGTGTGCATAACTTCGCCGGTTGAAACGACCGAATCCGCGTGCCCGGCGCACTTTGAAGCGGTGCCTGAAAACCGTTTTCGTTCAACGCGTTCCGGGGTTTGTCCGAAGGTTGTCAACAGGGTGGTCCCCAATTTCTGTGCACAACTTTGGCCGGTGACAACGTCGGACTAGTAATTGACGGACAAAAGTCCGTATTTATCCGCAAAGCGTTTCGCTTTCCATCTTAAAATTGCGCCGCGCCCTTTTTGATCCGGGTGCCGTGCGCCCAGTGTCGGCGCTGACGCCTAATCCTACTGAAAAGGTTCATGCGTGAAGCAGTTAACGATTCGAAATCGGATTCTTGTGAGCTTTGGCGTGATTCTCGCGCTGATGTTGGTCATGGCCGTCTGTTCCTACATCCTGCTTGGCGCGATCGACCGGGATGCCCGCAGCCAGGAAGAGGATTCGTCGCCGGGCGTCTATCTCGCGACGACTATCCGCGCTGCGTGGTTCGAAAACTACACGGTGACCCAGCGGCTTATTTTTATTGATAGTGAGCCGGATCAGATCCGGCGCGACACGCAGCGCATCGCGGAAACCCGCGACTCGCTCGATAAGCTGATCGAGCAATACGCGGCCACGGTTTTTGAAGACACCGACCGCCGTCTCTTCACCGATTTCAAGCAGCAACGCTCGCTCTACGCGCCGATCCAGGAGCAGATCCTGGCCGATGTGCCGACGTCGAAGGCGGCTGCGGCAGCGGCCTTCAACACCCAGCTCACGCCGGTCTGGGAAACGGGCCGCACCGTGGTGCGGGCGCTCGTGGAGCACAACAATGACCAGCAGACGAGCTCGTCGAAGAGCATTCGCGACTCCGTCCGCAAGGCAGAGATCACGTTGCTGGTGGTGGTGCTGGTGACCTTCCTGGTGGCGGCATGGACCGGCTTCCTGCTGCTCAGGGCGATCGCCGTGCCGATGCAGCGGCTGGTGGAAGTGGTGGACGCAATGCGCACCGGTGACCTGTCGCAGCGCTTGCATCTGGAGCGCGGGGATGAATTCGGCGCGCTGGGAGCGGGATTCAACCGCATGACCGACGAACTGACTGGCTTGGTCGGTCAGGCGCAGAAGTCGGCGGTGCAAGTCACGACATCGGTGGCGGAAATTGCCGCGACTGCCCGCGAACAGCAGGCCACGGCAAGCGAAACCGCGGCGACGACGACTGAGATCGGCGCTACGTCGAGGGAGATATTTGCCACGTCGCGCGACCTCGTGCGCACCATGAACGAAGTGTCCGGCGTGGCCGAACAGTCGGCGCTCCTGGCTGGTACGGGGCAGGTGGGCCTGACGCGGATGGAAGACACCATGCGGCTCGTGATGGAGGCGGCCGGATCGGTGAATGGCAAGCTCGCGATCCTCAACGAGCGCGCGAGCAACATCAACCAGGTGGTGGCCACCATTACGAAGGTCGCCGACCAGACCAACCTGCTGTCGCTGAACGCGGCCATCGAAGCGGAAAAAGCCGGGGAATACGGGCGCGGTTTTGCGGTGGTGGCGACTGAGATCCGTCGTCTTGCAGACCAGACGGCGGTCGCCACTTTCGATATCGAACAGATGGTGAAGGAAATCCAGTCGGCGGTCGCGGCGGGCGTGATGGGCATGGACAAGTTCTCCGAGGAAGTCCGGCGCGGCATGATCGACGTGCAGCAGGTCGGCGGGCAACTGTCGCAGATCATCCAGCAGGTGCAGACACTCGCGCCGCGGTTCGTGATGGTCAATGAAGGCATGCAGACGCAGGCGACCGGCGCTGACCAGATCACGCAGGCGCTCGCCCAGTTGTCCGAAGCCGCGCAGCAGACGGCTGAGTCGCTGCGCCAGTCGACGCAAGCTATTGACGATCTCACGCACACCGCCAATGGCCTGCGCACCGGCGTGTCACGCTTCAAGGTGGCGACGTGATCCACACGCTTCCCGATCGTTCGTCCGGGCGCTGAGACCATGCTCTTCGTGCAGTTCACGCTCGATAACGACCGCTATGTGATCGACAGTTCGCAAGTCGAGCGAATGCTGTCGCTCCTGCCGCTGAAGGCGATGCCTGGCGTACCGGATTGGGTCGCGGGCGTGCTGGATTACGAAGGTTTGCCGGTGCCGGTCATCGACCTGGCTGCGCTTGCACTGGGCCGGCGTTCGCACGGACGTTTGTCCACGCGCCTGGCGCTGGTCTACTACCCGCATGAAAGCCCGACGGGCGTCGAACATAAGCGTCTCGGCATTTTGCTCGAGCGCGCCACGCGCACGCTGACGCTCGACGCCGCCGCGTTCAGGCACGCCGGTGTCGAGGCGGCGAACGCGCGTTATCTCGGGCCGCTAGCACGCGACGCGCAGGGCTTTGTTCAATGGGTCCGCATTGAGCATCTGTTGCCGGAACACGTGCAGGCACAACTCTTTACGCCGAGCGAAGCATGAAGCACGTCTCTATTTCCGATGAGGCCCGTCGCGCGGCGGAGGCGTTTCACAAGATCCACGCGATGCATGAAAGCCGTCGCGAGCCGCTTCCGCATGCGCTGATCGCGCAGTTCGCCGGGCTTTTACAACGGACGATCGGTCTGGACCCTGCGTCTATCGGCGAGAAAGCGATCGAACGAGCCGTATCGGACCGATTTGCCGCATGGCGCGCCGCCGGTGCCGATGGTCTGGACGAATCGCGGGCCAGTATCGACGCGTTCTGGCTTGTGGTGAACGGCGTGCCGGCGCAATTGCAGGCCTTGATCGAGGCGGCTGTCGTGCCGGAGACGTGGTTTTTCCGCGATGCCGAGGCGTTCAACTCATTGGCCAAGCTGGCGCGGATGCAGCTTCTCGATCACCCGTTCAAGCCGGTGCGGATCCTGAGCATGCCGTGCTCGACGGGCGAGGAGGCCTACACCGCCGCCATGGCCATGCTCGACGCGGGTATTGCACCCGAGCGTTTTTCCATCGATGCCATCGATATCAGCGGCCGCGCGCTCGACCTTGCCCGCCACGCGCACTATGGCGGCAACGCGTTCCGCAGTCGCGCGCTCGGATTTCGCGAGCGTTTTTTCGTACAGGCTGGCGATCAATGGCGGCTATTGCCGGAAGTGATGGAGCGAGTGCGGTTTCGCCAGGCGAATCTGCTGACGCTCGATCCGCAGACGTTCGAACCCTTCGATTTCGTTTTCTGCCGCAACGTGCTGATCTATTTTGGCCGGCAGACACAGCACACGGCCATGCGGGTGCTGGACGGCCTGCTTGCACCGGGCGGAACGCTGTTTGTCGGGCCCGCGGAAACGGGACTGATGATGCGCGAAGGTATGGCGTCGGCCAAGCTGGTGCTGGCGTTCGCGTTCAGACGGCCGGAAGGTGGACTAGAGGACGAGCTGGCGGGCGGTGCCCGGCCGGCGTTTAACCGCGAGCGCGGCTGGGGCGAGCAAGGTTTGGGCGCCCGGCCACGGGCGCTATTCGCTGCCATCGCCAGCGCCGAGCGGGCAATGGAAATTGCCGCGCGGGCTGCGACGCCAAAGGTATCGGTTGCGGAGTCCAGCCCGGCGAATACGTTCGGCCATCGGGCCGCATCGGCTATAAATCTGAACGACGCACTTGGACGCTCATTTTCATTCGGCTTGCCTGCTGCCAGCGCGTCGCATGCAGCACCCGACATAGCGGCCAACGCCCAGGCTGCCGCCAAACCGGGCACGCTCAAACAAGCCCAGGCACTTGCCGATGCTGGCGCGTTGCTCGAAGCCGCCGACATCGCGCGGACCTATCTCAAGGCGCACCCGGCCAGCGCAGACGCTTACTACTTGCTCGGCGTGATCGCGGATACGCGAGGTGAGCAAAGCGCGGCGAGAGGTTTTTACAAACGTGCGCTTTATCTTGACCCCGGGCATGGTGAGGCGCTGACGCATCTTGCCGCCGTGCTCGGGCTGGAAGGCGATCGTGCGGGCGCGCAGTTGTTGCTGGCGCGCGCTGAACGTGCTGAACGTGCATCAGGAGGCCGCCATGAGTGATCCGCGCGACCAGCACGACGTAAAGTTTGACGCAGATGAAACGGCCGGGCACGTCGAACTGGTTTCAGCCTCGGGCGCCCCGGCGTCATTACTTGCCAATGGAGATGTCCCGATCGACGACTGCTGGAACCGCATTGGCGTTCGCGGCGACGGTTCGTGTCCGCGCCTGGCCGGGTACATTCATTGTCGCAATTGTCCTGTGCACGATGCCGCCGCGGCGCGCGTGCTGGACCGCGAACAATCCGCCGATACGGTGATCGGACAAGAGGTCCTGCATCGCCAGACAGCGCAGTCACTGAGCGAATACGCGGCCCGCGAGGCGGATGCCACGTCGTGGCTCGTATTTCGCATCGGCGATGAATGGCTGGGTTTGCCCACCACGATCTTCCAGCAGGTCGCCCAGTTGCGGCCGATTCACTCGTTGCCGCACCGGCGTCATCGCGCGGTGCTCGGCGTCGTGAATGTGCGCGGGACGTTGCTCGTATGCGCGTCGCTGGCGCGGTTGTTCGGGATCGCATCGGTGGTGGGGCAGGATGGGCGCAGGCCGGAGCAGCAGAGCGGCCTGCAGGGTGTCGATGCGCGGGATCTTGCGCGTTTGCTGGTCATCGAGCCAGGCGGCGACGTTGGCGAGCGCGGCGGTTCCAGTAAACCCGGTAACCCCGGCAACCCGATCGTGTTCCCCGTCGACGCCGTCGATGGCGTGCATCGTTTTGCGCGCGCAGATTTCCAGGCGGTGCCGGCGACCATAGCGAGCATGTCGGCGTCTCACTCGGTGGCCGTGACGGCATGGAACGGCGTGACGGTGGGCCTGCTCGACGCGGCCAAACTTTTCGAGACCTTGAATCGGAGCCTCACATGAGCGGCGCTGAAACAGGCCAGGGGCCAAGCCGCGGCCAGCCGTCGCTCATCGATTTGTTTCGCGAGGAAGCGCGGGCGCAGGCGCAGATCCTGAGCGACGGCCTGCTCGCGCTGGAACGCTCCCCTCGTGACCCGGTGACACTCGAAGCCTGCATGCGGGCTGCCCACTCGTTGAAGGGCGCAGCGCGGATTGTCGGCGTACCGGACGGCGTGAGCCTCGCGCATGTGATGGAAGACTGCTTCGTCGGCGCACAACAAGGGCGCGTGAGCGTCGATGCCGGCATGATCGACGTGCTGCTGGGCGGTGTCGACCTGATCTTGCGGATCGGCCAGGGGTCCGGCGACGAAACCCTGTCGCAGACGGACGTGGACGCTTTCGTCGACTCCCTGAATGCACGGATGAACGGCGCTGCCGGTGCGCCACCCTCATCTGTTTTTGAAGCGCCTCAGTCAGACGCCGACCTTGATTTATCGAATGAACTGACTCTCTCAGCGCCCGTGGTTGAAGACACTCGGGAAACCGTGGAAGCCACGTTCCACCAGCCGGCCCGCTTCGCCGAACTGCGCGAGCCGGCCCGCATGCTACGCGTTCGTGCCGACACCCTCGACCGCTTGCTCAGCCATTCGGGTGAATCGCTGGTCGAGTCACGCTGGCTCAAACCATTTGCTCAATCCATGTTGCGGGTGAAGCGGATCCAGCGCGACGCAAGCCGGGCGCTTGATTTCCTGCACGAATCGCTGACCGAGGCGTCGACCTCGGCATCGCGTTCATCGGCCACGCCGACTGCGGCGTTCGACACGCGCACGCTCGATGCGCTGGACGAAGTCCGCCGTCTCAACGCGGAGGCGCATCGGCAGCTCGGCGAGCGCCTGGCCGAACTGGAAAACTATGACCGGCGCTCGACGCATCTGTCGCAGCAACTCTACGACGAAGCGCTCGAATGCCGGATGCGGCCGTTCGTCGATGCCACCGGCGGTTTTGCGCGCATGGTCCGCGACGTAGCACGCTCGCTCGATAAACAAGTGCGCTTCGTAATCGCCGGTGAAGCGACGGAAGTGGACCGCGACATCCTCGACCTGCTCGAAGCGCCGCTGGGTCATTTGCTACGCAACGCGGTCGATCACGGCATTGAAGCGCCATCGATGCGGCGGGCGCTTGGCAAGCCGCCGGAAGGCACCATCACGCTGGAAGCCCGCCATAGCGCGGGTTCGCTTTTTATCAGCGTCAGCGACGACGGCGGCGGCGTGGACCTCGACGCGTTGCGCCGGGCTATTGTCCAGAAACGCCTGGCCAACGAGACCACGGTCACGCATCTTTCGGACACCGAACTGCTTGAATTCCTGTTCCTGCCCGGCTTCTCCATGCGCGATACCGTCACCGACGTCTCCGGCCGTGGCGTCGGACTTGACGCAGTGCAGGATGTCGTACGGCAAGTGCGCGGCAACCTGCGTGTCACGCAGGAAGTGCTGGTTGGCACGCGTTTTGTGATGCAGTTGCCGCTGACGCTGTCCGTGATCCGCAGCCTGATTGTTGAAGTGGACGGCGAGCCGTATGGGCTGCCGCTCGCGCACGTCACGCGCACGCTTGTCCTGCCGCGGGCATCGATCGACCTGCTCGAAGGGCATCAGCATTTCGCGTTCGAAGGGCGGCGGCTCGGCATTGTCACCGCGCACCAGATCCTCCGCTCAGGCACCTTCGAGACCGCCAGCGACACCCTCAATGTCGTCGTGATCGGGCAGGGCGCGGCGAGCTACGGCGTGGTCGTCGACCGCTTTCTCGGCGAGCGCATGCTGGTCGTGCAACCACTCGACAAACGCCTGGGGAAGGTGCCGACTATCGCGGCGGGCGCGTTGATGGAAAACGGCGATCCGCTCCTGATCGCCGATCTCGACGACTGGCTGCGCGCGGTTGAAAAGCTGGTCATCGACGGTGAACTCGGGCGGGTCTCGTCAGGCACGGCGCGCGTGGTCGCCGCAGCGAGAAAACGCGTGCTGGTAGTGGATGACTCGCTGACGGTGCGCGAACTCGAACGCAAGCTGCTCGCCGGGCGCGGTTACGACGTGACTATCGCCGTCGACGGCATGGACGGCTGGAACGCGGTACGCAGCGAGCGTTTCGACCTGGTGATCACTGACATTGACATGCCGCGCCTTGACGGCATCGAATTAGTGACGCTGATCCGGCGCGATCCGCAACTCAGCGAGATACCGGTGATGATTGTGTCCTACAAGGATCGCGCGGAAGACCGCCAGCGGGGACTGGATGCCGGCGCGGACTATTATCTGGCGAAAGGGAGTTTCCACGATCAGACCTTGCTCGACGCGGTGCGGGATCTGATCGGCGAAGCGCAGTCCGAGGCGTAGTCCAAAGCGCAGTCGTGAGAGAACACTAAAAAAGAGAGGCGAGCGATGAAGATCGGGATCGTGAACGACATGCCGCTGGCGGTGGACGCCTTGCGCGGGGCGCTTGCCACCCGGCGTGACTTCGAGGTGATCTGGGTGGCCAGTGACGGCGCGCAGGCGGTCGACTACTGCATGGCGCAGAAACCGGACGTCGTGCTGATGGACCTCGTGATGCCGCATATGGACGGCACCGAAGCCACGCGGCGAATCATGCGTGAGACGCCGTGCGCGATCCTGATCGTGACAGTCGATGTGGGCGCGAACGCGTGGCGGGTCTACGAGGCCATGGGCGCGGGCGCGCTGGATGCCGTCGACACACCGGTGCTCGCAGGCCCCGACGCGAAGCGCGGAATCGCTGCGCTGACCGCCAAGATCGACCAGATTGCCGCGCAGCAGGCTACGAAAGCAGCCGCGCATCCGATTGCAGCCGCGCCACGTATTACCTCGGACACCGACCTGCTCGCGATCGGCGCGTCGGCGGGTGGTCCAAGTGCGCTGGCGACGCTGCTGGCCGAGCTGCCGGCCGGCTTCGCGCCGGCTACGGTGATTGTCCAGCATGTGGACCAGGCCTTTGCGATCGGCATGGCCGACTGGCTCAACGAACAGTCGACCCTGCCGGTGCGCGTGGCGCGCGAGGGCGACCGGCCGGAGCCGGGCTGCGTGCTGCTCGCGGCGACCAATGACCACCTGCATTTTTCCGGCAGCGGCAATCGGCTGGGCTACACGAAAGAGCCGCTCGCGACGCCATACCGACCATCCATCGACGTGTTTTTTCAAAGCGTGGTCGCGCGCTGGAGCGGCAACGCGGTCGGCGTGCTGCTGACCGGTATGGGCCGCGATGGCGCGGCGGGCCTCGCCGCCATGCGCGCCAAGGGTTATCACACTATTGCGCAGGACGAAGCGACATGCGCCGTGTACGGCATGCCGAAAGCGGCCGCCGCGCTGAATGCGGCGGTAGCCATCCTGCCGCTCCCGAATATCGCGAATGCCGTGCAAAAGGCGTTCACATCATCGCGCAAATGACGCGCTCGAACTCGACTCAGAACAGGATTCAGTCATGGAACATCGAAATGCAGATCCGCTGGCGGAGCGCGCCCGGCGTGAGCAGGCCGGCCCGGAATTCCGTGCGGAAAGCCCGGCAGCCTCCCTCGATGCTGCGACCGGGGAGCGTTCTGCCGCCGATCTGCTTGCCGACGCGCTGAATGCGCCGAGCGCCGCCGAAAGCGCGGTCATGGTACTACTGGTCGACGACCAGACGATTGTCGCGGAAGCGGTGCGCCGCGCGCTGGTGGAGCAGCCGCGGCTGGATTTTCACTACTGCGCCAACCCCGAGGATGCATTGCGCGTCGCGCAGGCCACGCGGCCGACCGTGATCCTGCAGGATCTTGTCATGCCGGGCGTGGACGGGCTGACGCTGGTGCGTCAATACCGCGAGAACGAGGCGACCCGCGATATTCCGATCATTGTGTTGTCGACGAAGGAAGAGCCGCGCATCAAGAGCGCCGCGTTTGCTGCGGGCGCCAACGATTATCTGGTGAAGCTGCCGGACACTATCGAATTGATTGCGCGGATTCGCTACCACTCGCGTTCGTATCTGAACTTGCTGCAGCGCGACGAGGCTTACCGCGCGTTGCGGCAGTCGCAGCAAAAACTGCTCGAAACCAATCTGGAACTGCAGCGCCTGACCAATTCGGACGGGCTGACGGGTTTATCGAACCGTCGATGTCTGGACGATTACGTGAGCGCCGAGTGGAAACGCGCGGCGCGCGAACAGTCGCCGCTCGGCTTCCTGATGATCGATGTGGACAACTTCAAGTCGTACAACGACACCTACGGCCATGTGGCGGGCGACGATGTGCTGAAGCTCGTGGCGCGCGCGATTGAATCGAGCCTGAACCGTCCCGCCGATCTTGCCGCCCGCTTTGGTGGTGAGGAATTCGCGGTGGTGTTGCCGTCTACGTCGACTGGCGGCTTGCGCCTGCTCGGTGAGAAGATCCGCATGGCGGTGGAGGCGCTTGCCGTGCCGCATACGGGTTCAGCCAGCGATCGGCTGACGATCAGCGTGGGCGGCGTCATGCAGGTGCCGCAGCCGGGAGAAGACATGAAGCAGTTGATCGAAGCTGCCGACCTGGCTTTGTATCGGGCCAAGCGTGACGGGCGCAATCGGGTGGACGTCGCCAATTGAGCTGAGCCGGTTTGCCACGAGCGGTTCCGTTCACCGTGCCCGCGGCGCCGTTCACCTATACCGCGAGCTTGCCGAAACTGAACGGCACCATGCCGCAGAAGGCGCTCTAGCCGCCCTTGCGCGCCTTGTGCACGATGATCGAGGCGCGTTTGAGGTGCTGTGAACAATCGGACGGTTCCGTCGATGCATCGGTCGACCGGCTGCCACAACCGTTGGCGATGCCTCAGCCGATAAACCGCCTTGAGCCTCGCTGACGCGCGGCGGTGTGACGTGGTGGGGCGTTACCGCGAAACTCAGGTGCGAATTGGCATCGAAGGCAGCAGAAGAAGCTGCGGGGGCAGGCGTCACGACATCGTTCGATGCAACGAGGTCGGCCAAGGGCGCGCTCCACTGATCGGCCGGAGGAGGGGGCGCCCTGTGTACCGGTGGCTTCGCCGGCACGCTCGGTTCAGCGACGGTCGTGGTGCGGTTGAGCCACGCGTCATGGGATGCGATCAGGCCGGGCGAACGTCCACGCGGTATTTCATTCCAGTCGGAGCGATCCATCGAGAGGGCGGAGGGCGCAGTCTGGACGGTTGTTGCCACGGAGCTTGGCGCACCTTCTATTGCGGCCGGTTGCGGCTCTTGCGTTAAAACATGCGGCGGTGGCGCAGCGTACATTTGCCCAGGCGAAGTGAGCCGAACGGCGGCCGGTGCGCTCCAGGCATCGTCAACTGCGAGGCTGGGGGCTGCGGGGTTGCTCCATGGGTCATCGGCTGCAAGTTGGGGCGCGGCGTGATTGCGCCATTGCTCACCCGCGGGCACGCTGGTCAAAGCGGACTCTCCCGCGCGGGCCGTTGCGTGCATCAAACCAAAGGCGGCGCACGCCAGCGCGACTTTTTCCAGTCCTGATTGAACGAGCCGAAACAGGTCATGGAGCGGTGAGCGAGACATGGCATTTCCCTTGAATACACGAAAGCTCGCAGCCTATGGGAAAGTGCAGTCCGAAATAACGCGATTTATCCGAATAGTGAAGAGTTTCAGTGAAGAATTGAGCTGAGGGATGGTTACGGCAGCATTTGAATGGCAGTGCGATGTTCCGGCGACTCTGAATTGTGACATTCGATGTCTTTGATCCCAGGCTTCTCACGGCAATGCGCTGACCGTTCGGTTATCCCAAGGAAGTGCAAAGGGCCGTTCCGACTCACGTCGGAACGGCCCTTTGCTTGCCGCGCTCGCTTCAGTTTCTACGCGTCAGGCGAGAGAGAGCTCGCCCAAATTGCATGTGACCCGACAGCGACGGTTATTTGGCTGCCTCCGTTGTTTTCCCCGCCGCCGCCGCTGCAACATTCGCCGCGCTGCCAGTTGGAGAACCCATTGCCTGGAACAGCAACGCGGTATCGCTCAGACGCGCGCTTTCATAGCGAATAGCATCCAGCCGGGCGTTGCGGTACTGGCGCTCGCTCGCACGTGATGCCGAGGGCGGAATCGCCCCAAGCCGCACGCGGGCCGCTGCATCCGTGAACGCGCTCATGGAAGCGCGGCTGGCGGTATCGGCGAAGCTGAGTGCCTGGTTATCCTGCTCGAGCGCCGCGAGCGAATCCGCCACGTTGCGGAACGCGGCCAGCACCGTTTGCTTGTATTGCGCCACGGCGGCTTCATAGCTCGCTTGCGCCGCGCGTTTTTGAGCGAGTAATGCGCCGCCATGAAACAGCGGCTGCGACAGCGACGCGCCTAAACCCCAGATCGCGCCAGCCCCTGATAAGGCGGATGGCCAGCTGAAACCCGCTTTCCCCATCGACGCAGACAACGTCAGGCTCGGGAACATCTGCGCCGTCGCAACGCCGACTTGCGCTGCGGCCGCTTTGAGCAGTGCATCGGCGGCCTGGATATCCGGGCGGCTGGCAAGCAGTTCCGACGGCACGACCACTGGCACGTTGCCCGGCACGGTGAGCGACGCGAGATCGAGATCCGGCGGTGCCTGATCCGGTGTCCGGCCGAGCATCACGGCAAGCGCGTGGCGCGTTGCAAGCCACTGGGCGCGCAGCCCCGGCAGCGAAGCGGCGAGCGCGGCGGCATTTGATTGTGCCTCGAGCGCGTCTGCGCGCGACGCCGAACCGAGTTCGTAGCGGCGCTGCGTTTCTCGCGCATCGTCATCCGCGAGGACGATCAGCCGCTCGGTCGTATCGATTTGCGCGCCTAACGACGCCGCACCGATAGCACCCGTGACAATGTTCGCGGCGAGTGCGCGGCGGGCGGCATCGAATTGCCAGGCCTGGCTATCTACCTGCGCTGCCAGCGCCCGGTCCGCGAGTCGCGCCGCGCCGAACAGGTCGAACGTGTATTGTGCCCGGATCTGGCCGACAAAGAGGTTGTAGAGCACCGTGGGCGGCCCGAAGTTCGGCACGCCGATCGCGCGCTCACGGTTCGTCTGGCCGCCGAGGTCGATGCTCGGCAGCATCGACTCGCCGACTTGCGCCCGCAGTTGTTCGCGCGCCGCAGCGAGGGTTTTGTCGGTCGCGGCGAGGCTTGGGCTGTTACGCAAACCTTCATCGACCAGCGCGTTCAACGGCTCCGAACGGTAGAGCTTCCACCATTCGGGCACGGGTTTCGCACCGGCGTCGAAACTCTGCGATACCCCTTCGGCCGTCACGGTACGCGCTGGTTGCGCGTCGGCACCGTAATGGGCCACCGTCGCCATGACGGGCGGCTTTCCATCCGGGCCAAACGTGCACGCGGAAAGGGCGGCTGCAAAGCCAAGAACAGTGAGGGCAGAGCGTGTCATGACTGGCCTCCATCGCGGACATCGGGCGTTGAGGGTGTGTTCGGATCTTCATACCCCGCGCGCTCGTTATGCCGCACCTTGAACGAAGCCGCATACAACGCCGGCAAGTAAAACAGCGTAAGCACGGTCGCGCTCGTGATCCCGCCCATTAACGCGGTTGCCATCGGGCCGAAGAAGTTGCTGCGCAAGAGCGGAATCAGCGCGAGCACCGCAGCGGCGGCAGTCAGCGTGATCGGCCGGAAACGCCGCACCGTCGCGCCAACAATGGCGTCAAAGCGAGGATGCCCCGCGGCAATATCCTGCTCGATCTGGTCGACGAGAATCACCGAGTTACGCATGATGATCCCGAACATCGCGATCACGCCAAGCATGGCGACAAATCCGAACGGCTTGTTGAACAGCAGCAGCGCGATCACCACGCCGATCAACCCAAGCGGCGCGGTCAGCACCACCATCATCACGCGTGCGAAGCTCTGCAACTGGATCATCAGCAGCGTGAGCACGACAATTGCCATGATCGGCATTTGCGCGTTGATGGACGATTGGCCTTTCGCGCTTTCCTCAACCGGTCCGCCCACTTCTATCCGATACCCCACCGGCAACCCAGCCCGCAACGTGGCGAGTTTCTTTTCGATCGCATGCGTCACGTCAATACCCTGCGCGCCGGCCTTCACGTCCGACTGCACGGTGATGGTCGGCTGGCGGTCGCGTTCCCAGATCACGCCGTATTCCAGATCGTTCACCACATGCCCGATCGTTCCGAGCGGCACGGGTCCGTTCGGTGTGGGCATGGCGAGCGTGGCGAGCTTCGCCGGATCAACCCGTTCGCTTTTCGGCGCGCGCAAGTCGACGCTGATCAGCTTGTCGTGTTCACGATACTGCGTGACCGTATAACCGGTCAGTTGCATCGCAAGGAAATCCGATACGTCCTGCGAACTGATACCAAGTTCCCGCGCCTTCTTCTGGTCGATATCGAAGCGCACCGAGCGCTCCGACGGCTCGTCCCAGTCATACTGGACGTTGGTCGTGCCGCTGTTGGCGCTCATTTCCGCGAAGACCTTTTCGGCGATACTGCGCACCCTCGGCAGATCGTCGCCGCTCACGCGGAACTGCACCGGATAGCCGACCGGGGGACCGTTTTCAAGCCGCGACAACCGCGTGCGAATCGACGAAAATTTTTCGCGCAGCACGGGCTCGAGCCAGCGCGCGAGCTTCTCGCGATCTTCAACCGACTTCGCCGTAATCACGAACTGCGCGAAGTTCGGCACTTGCAATTGCTGGTCGAGCGGCAGATAGAAGCGCGGCGCACCCGAGCCAACGAAGTTCACTACATGATCGACCTCGGGCCGTCCCTCCAGCACCTTCTCGAGACGTTTCGTCTCGCGCAGCGTGGCTTCGAACGAGGCGCCTTCCTGCAATCGGACATCGACGAGCAGTTCCGAACGGTCCGAACTCGGGAAGAATTGTTGAGGAATAAGCGTGAACCCTGCCAACGCGATCACGAACAGCACGAGCGTGATGCCCAGCACCACGAAACGCCGCTCAATACACCATGTCAGCCAGCCGCGCAGACGGGTGTAGAACTTCGTGTTGTAGATATCGTGTTCATGATCGTGGGCGTGATGCGCCTCGCGTTTGCGCTCAGGCAACAGCTTGTAGCCGAGCAGCGGAATCAGTACGACTGCCGCGAACCACGACGCGATCAACGCAATGGCCGACACTTCGAAGATCGAGCGCGTGTACTCGCCGGTGCTGGATTTGGCCAGCGCGATAGGCAGGAAACCGGCGACCGTCACGAGTGTGCCCGTGAGCATGGGGAACGCGGTGCTGGTATAGGCGTAGGCCGCGGCACGCGAACGGTTCCAGCCCTGTTCGAGTTTCACCGCCATCATTTCGACGGCGATGATCGCGTCGTCGACCAAGAGGCCGAGCGCGAGAATCAGTGTCCCGAGCGAGACCTTGTGCAGGCCGATATCGAAGAGATACATGAAGAGGGCAGTGACCGCGAGCACGACCGGGATCGAGATCACGACGACCATGCCCGTGCGTACGCCAAGCGACACCAGGCTCACAATCAGCACGATGATGACGGCTTCGGCAACCGCTTCAAGAAAATCATCGACCGACTTCGATACCGCATGCGGCATGCTCGACACTTCGTTGAGCACGAGGCCGGCGGGCAGTTGCGCACGCAGCTCGGCGACCTTGGCATCCAGCGCCTTGCCCAATTGCACGACGTCCTGACCCGGCTGCATCGTGATGCCAATACCCAGCACCGGCTTCTCGCCTGAGCGCATTTGTGTAGCCGGGGGATCGAGATAACCGCGCTTGATGGTCGCTATGTCGCCAAGACGAAATGAGCGGCCGTTGACGCGGATCAGCGTGTTGGCGAGCGCGGCCATGTCGGTGATCTGGCCGCTTGGCCGCACGAACACGCGGTCGTTGGGCGTGTTCAGCGTACCCGAGGGCGCAACCGCATTCTGACCGTCGATAGCCTGGGCAATCTGCTGCGGCGAGATCCCAAGCCGCGTGAGTTGCGTGTTCGCTATTTCGATATAAACGCGCTCGTCCTGATCGCCGAAATAATTGACCTTCGCCACACCCGGTACGCGCAACAAGACCGTGCGCAGCGAGTCGGCGTAATCGTGAAGTTGAACCGGCGAAAAACCGTCGCCTTCCAGCGTGTAGATGTTCGTGAAGACGTCGCCGAATTCGTCGTTGAAGTACGGACCTTGGACACCTCTTGGCAGCGTGTAGGCAATGTCCCCGACTTTCTTGCGCACCTGATACCACTCTTCGGGCACATCCTTCGCGGGCGCGCCGTCCTTCATCGTGAAGAACAGCAGCGACTCACCGGGGCGGGAATAGCTGCGCAGGAAATCGGTGGCGGGCGTTTCCTGCAGCTTCTTCGCAATCTTGTCCGTGACCTGTTCCTGCACCTGCTGCGCGGTGGCGCCGGGCCAGAAGGTCTGGATAACCATCACGCGGAACGTGAACGGCGGGTCTTCCGATTGCGCGAGCCGGGTGTACGCCAGCACCCCGAAAATGGTCGCCATCGCGATCAGGAAGACGACCAATGCCTGATGGCGCAAGGCCCAGGCCGAAAGATTGAAACTGCCTTCTTCGTGACGATAATCGCCCCTTGCCGCAGCGGCCGCGTTGGCAGCGGCTGCCGTTGCAGCGGCGTCCGATGAGTCTCGTTCGTGGTCGCTCATGACGCGAAATCTTCCGGGTGCAAGGGTGCGACCACGCGAACTTTCTCGCCGGCGGAAACGGTGTGGACTCCTTGCCATACCACTCGGTCACCGGGTGCGATCCCGTTGGAAACCGTCACGGTGCGCTCGCCGTATCGCGACACGTCCACGCGCCGCAATTCAAGCGAGCCGTCCGCTTTCACGATCCAGACGGCGGGCAGTTTGCCCGCGTGAAAAAGCGCGGTGGATGGCAGCGTGAACGCTTGTGCGGATGCCCCGGATGTCCCCGATGCGGGCACTTGCGCGAACGTCACGTCGGCGGTCATACCAAGCCGGACCTCCGGCGTGGGCGCTTCAAGGGTCATCCTTACGCGATAAGTACGACTTTGGGGGTCGGCGGCGGGCGACACTTCGCGCACGCGGGCCGCGAACTGCTTGCCTCCCAGCGCGGCAAGTCTCACGATGGCTTTCTGGCCGACCGCGAGCGAACCGAGCGTGGTTTCCGGCACGTCCGACACCACGTCGATCTCGCCGCTCCACGCGAGGTTATAGACGGCTTGTCCCGCCGATACGTTCTGCCCCGTGTCAGCCTGTTCAGCCGTGATGACGCCGGCGCGGTCAGCAATAAGCGTGGTGTATTTCAACTGATCGGCCGACAACGCGGCCTGTGCCTGAGCCTGGTTGCGCTGCCCGAGCGCTGCTGCATAGGCGTTTTCGGTTTGTTCGAGTTGTGCGCGGGAGATCAGGTTTTCCTGCGCCTGGGCGCGGTCGCGTGTGAGTTGCTGCTCGGCATAAGTAAGCTGATGCTGGGCGGCCGACAGTTGTGCGGCGGTGCTCGCGGCGTTCTTGGCGTTGTCGGCGGGATCGAGTTTCGCCACGATCTCGCCGGCTTTCACGCTGTCGCCCAGACGCACACGGCGCTCGATGATCTTCCCGCCCACACGAAACGACAGCGGGGTCGAGTAGCGTGCTTCGATAGTCGCGGGCAGCGACGACTGCACCGTGTGCGTGTCGGCGACGGCCGCCATGGCGACCACCGGGCGCAGCGCCACGGGGGGCGCTTCCTTCTTGCCACATGCGCTGAGCGCGACGACAGATACCACGCCGAGTGACCACGCAAGGGTGCGGCGAGCGGGAAAAAATCCCGATCCGGGCAACGTGAACGACATTAACCGCGATCGGAATGATGACAATGCCAACAGCAATGACAACGTGCGGCGACAGACTTGCAGAATCACGAATGACCTCGACGCAAAGACTTGCCGTGCGCGCAATGGACCTGCGGGCACGACCGGCGGGCAGCGTCGACACGAGGCGTCGCTGCGCATTTTCAAGATGTGGCGCTATTCGGGGCGCGATACTTGAACAGGCGGCATGCCACGGCCACCAAGCTTTTCAGTACCTCGTCGCCAGATACGCGATGAATTCTAATACAACCATGAATCTGAAATCAAAGCCGTATCATAATTCAATTTTGAGATGCTAAACTCAGCCGATGAAACGAATTCGCCTTACCCGGGAGCAAAGCCGTGATCAAACGCGTGAGCGTTTGCTGGACGCCGCGCAAGCTGTTTTTATGAAGAAGGGGTTTGTTGCCGCCAGTGTCGAGGACATTGCGGCGGCGGCGGGTTATACGCGCGGTGCGTTCTATTCGAACTTCGGCAGCAAGTCCGCTTTGTTTCTGGAACTGCTCAAGCGCGATCACGACGGAATCATGGGCCGGCTGCATTCCATCTTCGATGGCGAGGCGAGCCGGGCCGACATGGAAGCCCGCCTGTTGCAGTATTACAGTGAGTGTTACCGCGACAACAAGTGTTTTCTGCTGTGGGTGGAAGCGAAATTGCAATCAAGCCGCGACGCAAAATTTCGCGCGCAATTCAATGCATTCATCCGGGAATTGTTGCAGACGACGACCGCTTACATAGTCGCGTTTTCGGAGCGTGCGGGGACACCGTTGCCCATGCCGGCGGAGCAACTTGCGCTTGGGCTGACGGCGTTGATCGATGGAATGCAGTTTTTTTATACGTCGGATCCGCAGGCTTGCGGCAGTGAAATGTCCGAAGCCGTCCTGGCGAAGTTTTTTAGCCGGGTGGTGTTTGGATCCGATGTGGTCTGAGGACCTCCGAACGGCATCCGAACGAAGCATCGCTCAGATCGAGATACCCGATCCGCCGTTACTGCCTAGCAACTGCTCCACGGCATCGGCGTTGACGTAGTCCTGTTCAGGCAAACCATCGAACACGGCGATCACATCGTTGCTTGCGCCTGCAGCGCGCGCCGCATCCACAATGCCATCCTTGTTGGTCGGAAACGACAGATCACGCAAGACCTCTGCGATTTCGTCATCGATCGGTTCGTCGTTCAAGCCGGCATTCACATGCGTATCGGTCATTGGTGCCCTTGGTTGTTTTTAGTGGTTAATCCGGGTCGCCGAGTTCGCGGCCGAGATTCACGTCTGCACTTGTACTACCTGGCTCGCCATGCCGTGGCTGGGCGAGCGCGACTTCGGTAATTCCACATGAGCCCAGTGCGCGTGATCGAGTTCCTGTGCGCGCACTTCCGGCGCGGGCGGCGAGACTGGCGGGTCATTGGCGCGAAGGGCAAGCTCCGCGCGTATGGCTTGAGCCTGGCGAGCAGCATAGATTGCCGCGTCGTCCGTGTGGATGGGCGCGGCATAGCACGACACGGACACCAGAACCATCGATAAAGCCGTTGAGGTTTTCATCGCTCAACCCTCCAGACACTTGGTTCACACGCTCACGCAAGCGGTACTCAGACAGCACAAACACGAGGCCGTACGGATAATAGTAGCGAGGATTCGAGCAAACGCTATGCCAATCGATCAATGCGGTTTTTCAGCGTTTCACCTGATAAACGCCGTGCGCCTGCCGTGCCTTGTTTCAAACGGCGCTAGCAGTAGTTCTTCGAGCGAATTCTAGAATAGGGTCGTAAGCACGTGCTTCACGGGCACTCCGGCACTACCGCGATTTTTGCACGCGACGCGCAATTTCAGCGCGATGCCGGGTTCAAGCGGAAGTAGGCATCGAGAAGCGATGTCTTGTAGACCACGCCGAGTAACATTGGCCGTGTCGGGCAGTCGATGACCGGCAAACGCTCGCCCTGGAACGCCAGGAAATGCTGCAACGCTTCACCTAGCGACATGTCCGGTGTAAGGACATCGAAATGAGGTTGCAGGTAATCTTCGGCAGTTTTGACGGTGGTGTCGCGCTCATCGAGCAGATCGGACGTGATGTCCTTAAGCGCCACCACGCCGCGAAACTGGCCGTCGGCATCCACGACGTAAAGGTACTTCACCGGATATTCGAGGAACACCCGCGTCATGGTCTTCACGTCTGCATCAAGCGGGACTACGGTGTCAGCCGGTTTCACAAGCTCGCGCATTTGCGTAGCGGCCAGCCGCGAGCGCTCTTTTTCGTCGCGGTTGCGGCGTAACGTGACTTCGTACATTGACGTCTGCGCAGATGCCCGCGCAATGAAAAATGCCACCACGCACGAGAGCATCAGCGGCAGCATGACCTGATAACTCAGCGTCATTTCGAAGATCATCAGGATCGCCATCAACGGCGCGTGCGTAGCGGCGGCCAGGAACGCACCCATGCCGACCATCGCGTAAGCAAACGGGGCGGACGTGGAGTGCGGCCAGATCGTATGCGCTGCCAGCCCGAACAGGCAGCCGACCACCGCACCCACGAATAGTGTTGGCGTGAAAATCCCGCCGACCGCGCCGGAACCCGCGGTTGCCGCGGTCGCGACGATCTTGAAGAACAGCACTGCGGCCAGCGCTTCCCAGGTCCACGAATGATGCAGGATCGAGTTGACGACTTCATAACCGTTGCCCCAGACCTCCGGGTACCAGATCGAGATCACGCCGACAATCAGGCCGCCGAATCCGAGCCGGATCGGCAAGGGCATGGGCAGCTTGGCGAAGCGTTGTTTCGATGCAGCCAACAGGCGCAGGAAATACGGCGCGAGCACGCCACAGAGCAATCCGAGTACGACGAACAGAAGAACTTCGACGCCGGTGACCGTTGGAAACACCGGCATTTCGTAAGGCGGCCGATAGCCGGCGAATTCGCGCATCGTAATGTTCGCGACCACCGAGGACACCACGATCGGCCCGAAACTTTCCATTGCCATGGAGCCGAGCACGAGCTCGGTCACGAAGAACGCGCCGGCGATAGGCGCGTTGTACGCCGAGGTGATCCCGGCCGCCGCGCCGCAGGCAACGAGCAGGCGCAGGCGCGGCGGATCGAAGTGGACCCAGCGGCCGATCAGCGACGCGCATAGCGCCGCGAGCTGGACCATCGAGCCTTCACGCCCGATGGAGCCACCGCTTGCGATGGTGAACAGCGACGAGATACTGCGCCACATGCTTTGCCAGACCGGCACGACGCCGTCGCCAATGGTCACTGCCTCCATATAGTCGGCATTTGCCTGACCCGAGCTGCGACGCCGCGCGATCAGCAGGCACACGCCCGCGACCAGTCCGCCTGCGGTCGGCAGCGCGACCCGTACGGGCCACGGCAGGCGCTTGGCCATTTCAACGAAGTTACCGTGATCGCCGCCAAAAAGCCGCTGCAATTCGTCGATTCCAACGCGAAACGCCGCCGTCGCGAATGCGCCGGCCACGCCGACAATCACGGCCCACACGAGCATGGAGTGGGATTCGGAGAAGCGGAACCGGATCTGTGCCCGGGTGCGAAGCTTAAGCAGGAATGAAAGCACGTGAGCTTGAATGTCGGAGCGGGTCGAGGCCAATGGCGCGGGGCAAGGATATCACCCGCAAGGGGCCTCGGGGCAGTGCTCCGACGCTCACATGCATACAGATTTGCCCGGGTGGACGCAGTTATCGGCGCAATACGCGAAGTCCGTTGGCAACGACCAGCAGGCTTGCCCCCACATCGGCGAGAACGGCCATCCACAAGGTTCCCGCACCCGTCAGCGCAAGCACAAAAAATACCGCCTTGATTCCCAACGCCAACACGATGTTTTGTACCAACACCGCATGTGTCACCTTCGAGAGCCGGATGAAAGCCGGGATCTTGCGCAGGTCGTCGTCCATCAACGCGACGTCGGCGGTTTCGATGGCGGTGTCCGAGCCCATCGCACCCATCGCAAAGCCAATGTCAGCACGGGCGAGGGCGGGGGCATCGTTGATTCCATCGCCCACCATGCCTACCACCGCGCCATCTGCCGCAAGTTTTGCCACCGCATTTGCCACCGCAGTGAGCTTGTCCTCGGGCAACTGGTCGCCGCGGGCTTCATCGATACCCACGGCACTCGCGATGGCCGCCGCCGTATGCGAATTGTCGCCGCTCAGCATCACGGTGCGAACGCCGAGCGCATGCAGGTCGGCGATGGCAGCGCGACTGCTTTGCTTGATCGTGTCCGCGACGGCGAACAAGGCGAGCACGCCTTGTTCGCCGATCAGCAGGACGACAGTTTTTCCATCGCGTTCCAGCGTGTCGAGCCGGGCTTCCAGACTGGCGGAGCAATGGCCGAGCTCTTCGACCAGACGATGATTGCCGAGCGCGTAAGGTTTGCCGTCGATTGTCCCTTGCACGCCGCGTCCGGGCAACGCCTCGAATTCAGCGACGGATAAGGGGGCGATGTTGCCCGCGGTAGCTGCACGCGCGAGCGCTTGCGACACGGGATGATCCGAGCGTCCGGCGAGGCTGGCCGCAAGTTGCTGGCATCGGTTGATGTCGGTATCAGCGAGGGCTTCGAAATGGGTCTGCGCCGGTTTTCCGTGCGTGATCGTGCCGGTCTTGTCGAGCGCGAGCCACGTCAGCTTGCGGCCACTTTCGAGGTACGAGCCGCCCTTGATCAGAATGCCTTTTCTCGCCGCCGCGGTGAGGCCGCTGACGATAGTCACCGGCGTCGAGATGACCAGCGCGCACGGGCAGGCAATCACCAGCAACACCAGCGCCTTATAGATCCAGTCGTGCCAGACGCCGCCAAGCAAGAGCGGCGGCAAGACCGCGACAAGAACTGCGAGCGTAAATACCACTGGCGTATAAACGCGCGCGAACTGATCGACGAAGCGTTGCGTAGGCGCTTTGGAACCCTGCGCTTCCGACACCGCGTGAATGATGCGCGCGAGCGTTGTATCGCCTGCAAGCGCCGTCACGCGATACTCGATCGACCCGGATTCGTTGACCGTGCCGGCGAACACGGCGTCGCCCGGTGCTTTATCGACTGGCAGGCTTTCACCCGTAATGGGTGCCTGGTTGACCGTCGAGCGTCCGGCCATCACTACGCCGTCGAGTCCGATCCGCTCGCCGGGTTTGATGCGCACGACGGCGTTTATCGATACCGATTTTGCGTCCACGTCATGCCAAGTGCCGTTGGGTTGCTGGACGGTCGCGCGCTCGGGCGCAAGTTGCATCAGCTTCTGAACAGCGTTGTGCGCACGGTCGAGCGATTTAGCTTCGATCAGTTCGGCAAGGCTGAACAGGACCATGACCATGGCTGCCTCGGGCCACTGGCCAAGCACCAGTGCGCCCGTGACAGCGATGCTCATGAGCGCGTTGATGTTGAGATTGCCGTTGCGGATGGCGACCCAGCCCTTTTTGTAGGTTCCCAGGCCACCCGAGATGACGGCGAGCACGGCGAACGACGCTGCGATCCAGCCGGGAAACGCAGCAAAACTGGCGATTTCCGATGTGACCGCCGCGGCGCAGGCCAGCGCGAGCGGCCAGTGCGCGGGTTTCCTGGCGATGGCGGCAGTTCCACCTTGCAGAACTGTTTCGGGCAATTCAGCGGTGAAACCCAGCGATCGAATGGCCTGTGCAATCGCCTCGCGCTCGAGCGGCGAGTGATCCACGGTGAGCAAGCGCTGCATCAGGTTGAATTGCACGTCCTGCACGGATGGCATGGCGGAAAGCTTCTTGCGTATCAACGCTTCTTCCGTCGGACAATCCATCTGCGCGATAAGAAACACGGTGCGTTCGCCGCCGTTCAAAGGCTTTTGACGAGCGGGAGCAGCGGCTTTAGCCTCGGAGTGTGAATGCGCATGTGCATGTTTATGCGAATGTGAAGGCGCGTGGTCCGACGAATGGTCATGACCGTGGCAGCACGGTGAGCGGGCCGGGGTTTCGTCGAGCGTCGCGTTATTCGTTGCGCTGGGTAGGGACATCGTGGCTTCCTGAGGGGATCTATGGTTTAGTAGACGCCCTGAAGTCACTTCAAGGTCAAGCGTTGGCCGGGAGCATAAGCAATGAAAATCGGTGAATTGGCGAAAATGGCTCAGTGCACGACTGAAACCATCCGCTTTTACGAAAAAGAAGGCTTAATGCCGCAGGCCGGCCGGACAGATTCGAATTACCGGAATTACACGGAGACGCACGCGGAACGTCTGCGGTTTATCCGCAATTGCCGCGCATTGGATATGACGCACGACGAAATCCGCCAGCTACTCAGCGTGACCGACGCGCCCGGCGAACCGTGCGGTTCAATCAATTCGCTCGTCGATGAACACATTCTTCATGTGGATCGTCGGATCGAGGAATTGACGCAACTCAAGGCCCAACTGGTTGCGTTGAGGGGCCAATGCACAACGGAAGAATCGGCGACGGACTGCGGTATCGTCCAGGCGCTTTCAACGAACAATGTCGCGCCTGCACGCGAGAAGCGGACCCACTTGGGCTGAGTGGCGGAGCGAGGCGGGTCGGGTCTGAAAACCCGGCCTCGTCACACCAAAGCCGGGCTGCGTTCTACGTCAAACTACCCAGTCACCATTTCGGCGCGAACGGTGGCTTCGCGTTTCGTTGGCCTTCGTCGAGCGCATCGATCTTCGCAATATCGTCGGCGTCCAGTCTTACCTTTTGCGAGTCCCAGTTCAGTTCCTGATGCTCCGGATTCGTCGATGCCGACAGCACCACGATATCGCGCGACAACAGCCATGCAAACGTCACTTGAGCGGGCGTCACGCCATGCTTCTTGGCGATGGCAGTCAACGTGGGATCTTTGTGCGCGCGGCCTTCGCCCAGCGGCATATACGCGGTCACCTTCACACCGAGCTTTTGCGTTGCCTCGACCAGCTTGCGGTTCGCGAGGAATGGGCTGATTTCGAACTGGTTCGTCACAATGGCCTCGCCGCCGGGTGCGTTCAACGCTTCCTCGAGCAACGGCGCGGTGAAGTTCGACACGCCGAAATGCCGGATCAACTGCTGCTTCTGCGCATCCTGGAAGCCCGCAATTGATTCGGCGATGGGCACCACGCTGTCCGGCGACGGCCAATGAACCAGCGCGAGATCGATCGTGCCGATGTTCAGCTTCTTGTGGCTTTCCACGAGGCTTTTCACCACGTCGTCACGACGCAGCCGGTCATGCCAAACCTTTGTCGTGACCCAGATATCGTCGCGCGGCACGAGCGAGTCGCGCACGCCTTTACCGACGGCTTCTTCGTTCTTGTAGAGCTGCGCGGTATCGATATGCCGATACCCGAGTTGCAACGCACTTGTGACAGCCTTGGCAGTTTTCTCCGCATCCACGCGAAAGGTGCCGAGTCCGAAGGAGGGAATTGTTTCGATCATCTGATGCCCCTTTTGATTACGTTTATCCGATACAGGCCGGCCGAGTCAGAAATCCTAAGCGTCCTGATCCAGTTCCGGGTAATGGCGGAAGATGCCGGATTCGTTGAATGGAATCCGGCGTTCCGAGTCTACATACGCTGCGATATTCGGTCGTTCCAGCACGGCATCATGCAATGCCGTAATGCGCGGATACAGGCTGCCGAACTTCTCCGTTGCGCGCGGAAAGGCGTAGTGCAAGCCCTCGACGAGTTGAAATATCGACAGATCCACGTAGGTCGTTGTATTACCGATCATCTGTGTATCGCCGTGAGGATTCTGCGCGAGCGCCCGCTCGAAATAGCCGATGAACTTCGGAATCCGGTTCTCGATGAAATCCTTCGCGCGTTCCTTCGCGGCGTCCTTCTGGTCTTCGTAGTAAAGACCGCTTGCAAGTGGATGATGGGTGTCGTGGACTTCGGTCACCATATCCGCGATAGTCAACTGCAAACCGTGCGCAACATAGCGCAGACCTTCATCCTTCGGCGCGAGACCGAGCTTCGGTCCCAGATACTGCAAGATATTCGCGACGTGCGACACGATCAGTTCGCCATCCTTCAGAAATGGCGGGGCAAACGGAATGTGCGGCTCGGTCTTGCTGTTGATGATTTTCATCATCGCGCCGGTGCCTTGTCCGTCTTTTTTCGCGCCGCGTGCAACGTCAACGTAGTCAGCGCCGGCGTCTTCCAGCGCGAGCCGGACGAATTCACCCCGGCCTTGAAGACCGTCCCAGTAATACAGTTCGTAGGCCATCGGCAATATCCTTGCGGTGTGATTGCTGGAAACCAAAGACAAGAGGGTAGCAACACGCGTGCCGTTGCGCTTGGATTGCGCTCGTAATCTCGCTGAAAAGCAAAAACCCCGCACGGGCGGCGGGGCTTTCGTGTTCCTGCAAGCGGCACCTCTATGAACGTTACCCGAGCAGGCGCTCGACGCCCATGGTTATCGCGAGTCCTCCCCCGATCAGCCAGGCATAGACGATGGCACCGGTTACCAGCGCACGCGGTCCGGCGCGGCGAATCTGCGCGATCCGCGTTTCGATACCCAATGCGGTCATCGCCATGGTCAGCGCGAAAGTATCGAGCGTGTTCAGCGTGTGGGTAGCGGTATCGGGCAAAACGTGCAACGAATTCACGATCACGAGCGCGAGGAAACCGAGCGCGAACCAGGGAATGGCCAACTTGCGCTTCGTGCCACTACCGTCGGTTTGACCGTTGTTACGCGAGCGGTTCACCCACATGCCGATCACGAGCAGCACAGGCACGAGCAGCATCACGCGTGTCATTTTCACGATGGTCGCAATATGTGTCGCTTCCGGGCTCACGTTGCTGGCCGCGCCCACCACCTGCGCCACTTCGTGGATCGTGCCGCCGAAAAACAGGCCGACGCCCAGCGTATCCAGATGCAGCCAGCCGAGGTGCAACGCGAGCGGGTAGAGGAACATGGAGAGCGTGCCGAACAGCACGACACTGCCCACAGCCATCGCGCTTTTATGCGGTTCGGACTGCAAGGTGGACTCGAACGCGAGCACTGCCGCGGCGCCACAGATCGCGCTTCCGGCTGCGGTCAGCAATGCCGTATCGCGGTCGAGCTTCATCAGCTTCATGCCCGCCCACGTGCCGATGGCGAGCGTACTCACCACCACCAGCACCGACACCGTCAATCCCGGCAGTCCGACCTGAGCGATTTCCTGCAGGCTTACGCGCAGACCGAAGAAGCCAACTGCGATACGCAGCAGCTTGCGAGCGGAGAAATTCACGCCCGAGGCCCAGCTCTCCGGCATGCCGTCCCGCAGCGCGTTGCCATAGATGGCCCCCGCGACAATGCCGACGATCAGCGGACTCAGCCCCAGATTCGAGATGAACGGCAGGGCGGCCAGTTGCGTGACGGCGGCGGCAAACAGCGCGACGAACAAGATGCCGTTCAGTTGGCCGCGCGTTTGACCGCTTGGAGCGGTTGAAGCGCTTGGAGCGGGAGTAGATGCGACAGGAGTGGCGATCGAATTCACGACTTTTTCCCTCTTGGTTTGATGCGCCAATCCTAATATTGATATATCGATATGAGAAATCGTCATTTAGGATGTAAACTATCCGTTCAGCCGATAGTTGAGCGCCAATGACCCCAGACCAGCTTATAACCTTCGCCACCGTTGCGGAACATGCCAATATCAGCCGCGCAGCACTCGCGCTGCACTTGTCACAGCCGGCTGTGTCGGGGCAGTTGCGCCAGTTGCAGGACGAATTTGGCGAACCTCTGTATCAGCGCGATGGGCGCGGCATCCGGCTGACCACCGCGGGCGAACAGCTCGCCGTTTATGCCACTCGGATTCGCGAGACCTTCGGGCAAGCGCATGCGTACCGGAATGCGCTGCGGGGGCTCGAGCGCGGCACGCTGCGGATCGGCGCGAGCACGACGCCAGCGAGTTACTTGTTGCCTTATCTGATCGCAGAGTTTCATCGGCAGCATCCGGATGTGGTGGTTCACACGATTGACGGGAACACAGCGGAAATCGTCGCGGCGCTGGGTTCGCTGGATATCGCGATGATCGAAGGGCCGGTGGGCACTGATCTGCCACCGGGAACCGAAGCCACGCCGTGGCGCGAGGATGAAATCGTGGCGATTGCGCCGAGTGGGCATCCGCTGGTGCCCGTCTCCGGCGGTGTGACACTCGAAGCGGTGTGCGCTTATTCGCTGGTTTTGCGCGAGGGTGGGTCGGGGGTGCGCCAGTTGGTTGAGCGAGCGTGCGCGCGGGCGGGCGTGCAGATGCGCGTTGCGCTCGAAATAGCGGGCGTGGAAGGCGTGAAGGAAGCCGTGCGGGCGGGGATGGGGATTGGTTTTGTGTCGGCGATGTCAATGCGCCATGAGGACGGCGCGTTGCAACGTCTGAGGATTGCGCCGGAGCCGCTGACGCGGCGGTTTTCGATCCTGATGCCACATGGCGCGGCGACGTCGCGGGTGGCGGCGCGGTTTTACGCGCTGTGTGTGGAAGGTGGGGCTGCGAAGTAACTTGTCACGAGCCCTTGGTTTGCAAAACCTGAAATAAAGGGCGTGTGAGAATTCAAGCCTCGGTGTCGTGCATGACCAACCAATCCTGCAATGCGCGCCGCACTTCCTCGATGACGCTATCCCAATCGCCAAGTTGGTGCTGACGAAATACTCGCATCGATGGATACCATGGGCTGTCTTTTCTACCGGCTAACCATCGCCATTCCGTGTTAGCGGGGACGAGCGTCCACACGGGAAGCTCAGCGGCCCCGGCAAGGTGGGCCACTGATGTGTCGACTGTAATCAGCAAATCAAGCGTATGCAGTATGGCCAGCGTATCGGTAAAGTCGCCGATGTCCGGACCTAAGGTGTGGATATCGAATTCACGCGACAGCGGTTCGCATTCATGCTCGCGTTCCCCCTTTTGTACCGAGAACCAGGTTATATCGGCGATTGCAAATAGCGGCCTCAGTGCATCAATCCGGATAGAGCGAAAACGGTCAAGCGGGTGAGTCGGGCTACCCGCCCATACAAAGCTGATCCGTCTATTCTTTGCATTTCCACGACCCGGCGCCATTGCATCGATTTGAATTTTCCATTGGTGCTGTTTTTCAGGCGCAGCAGAGAGATAAGGCATGGCAATGGGCAGCATCGGCAAATCAAGCTTCACATGTTCCGGCATTCTTAACATGTGGCACCAATAGGTATAGGGACCTGGCGGTATCGCCGTGAACACGGCCCTGACACTCGGCATGCCGGCCGCTAAGCACGATATCGGCTCGCTCACTAAAACATCTACCTTCGCTCCTTGGCTGTGTAACCAATTGGCGAATCTCAGGAACTGTATTTCATCGCCGCGCCCTTGCTCGCCGACAAGCAGGAATTGGCACCCCGCGACAGGCTCGCCGCTCCATTCAGGAAATGTGGGGTAAATCCGCTGGTTAGCGGTGCCGGGAATTTCGTAGAACCATTTGTATCGCTTCCAGCCTTCCTCATATTCGCCCAGGGCGAGCTGCACACCTGCGAAATGGAATTGCATATACGGGTTGTCGGGCAAAAGCTGCGCTGCTTCTATACTGTATGGACGACCCTCGACGGTCCGTCCACGAATGCTTAATGCGCGCGCCGCGTTGTGATGCAATAAAGGATGCTGTGAATCAATAACCAGTCCTTGTCTCGCGAGACTGTATCCCTCCGCAAAGTAGTCATTTGAGTTCAAGACGAATGCTAGCGTTTTGAGTGCTTCGGCATTGTCTGCGAATCGCGTTCTCATTTCCGCGACAGCTTCTTCAAGCTGGCGTTGGCTAGTGCGGCTGCTCTCCGCCAAAGCCGCGATGAGATCAAGTCCGTCTTGAAAGCTGTCCCGCTCAAGCATGATTTTATTTTCTCGCGTGGTGCTGGAGATATGCCCCTGCAATCCGTATTGGCAATTCAGAGGCGTTGCTTCGGTGCCACCGGCTCATTGCGGCTTGTTGCGTGTAGGTGTTTAGATTTCGCGCTTGCGATAACGTCCACCAGCTTACTCGGGGCGATAAGGGCAGTAACCTTCCGTCATCAAAATAGGAGTTTTCCTAGGGCGGCGAGCGCTACGAATGACGAGAGGCGTTCTGACTTACTGTGAGAGATGAGGCTGCGAAGTAGGTTCGAGCCCGATTTCATGCCGGGAAGGAAAGCGCCCTAGGGAATTCCAGAATGGCGCACCTTGAACCCCGGGCGCATCATTCGAAACATTCAGACGCACACCGCGTCTTTTCTAAAATTCGTTCTTGGAACCGGTTCCATTGGCCGGTTAAAGGCAAATTCCGCTGTGGAACACGGTAATTCTGGAAATCTGATCAAAAATACCCGGGCTGACGGAGCCGTCCCTGTGGTTATCGTGGCGAGTGCATTCGGTGCGGAAGCGATCCGCCACGACGGCCACGCAACTTGGGCGGAAGTCGCGGCAAAAGCCGGCGCGGCCGGCTTCGAAGTCCGCCGCGAATTGTTCTCCCATGAGACCCAATCCCAGCCCGCTGCCCTATACGAACTCGGTCAGCAAATTCGATCGGCTGGCATCTGGCCGGTCTATTCCACCCCCGTGACCCTTTTCGACGATACCGGCGCTCTCGATGAATGCGCGATGGAGCAGACGCTGGACGAAGCCGCTGCGCTCGATGCGCGTATCGTCAAATTTCAGCTCGGCGGGTCAGAAAGCGCGGGCACGGCCACGGATTCCGCGACGCTCGACCGCCTGATCGCCGGTATCCGAAATTCCAAAGCACAGGTCGTGGTCGAAAACGGCCAGCTGAAAGCGGGCGGCACGATCGATGCGTTCTCCACTTTGTTCAAAGCGCTGGAAAATCGCTCGCACACGCTCTCCATGACCTTCGATACCGGCAACTGGCAATGGGCGCAGCAAGATCCGCTCGAAGCAGCGAGGCGCCTGACCCAATACGTCGGTTACGTGCATTGCAAGGCGGTGCAGGGCGAAGGCGCGCGACGGTTCGCGACGGCCCCCGCAACCGACGATGAGCACTTCGCCGCGTTGCTGGCTTCTCTACCGGCCAACGTTCCGCGCGGTATCGAATTTCCATTCGAACAAGACAATCTCGCCGCCGATGCTGCGCGCTACGTCAAACAACTAGCATCGGCCTGAAATTGGCCGGAATATTGGCCTGAACACCCCATCAATGAATGACGAAGGACCGCTTATGACAACCTCTCTCGATGTCGTGACCTACGGCGAAGCCATGACGATGTTCGTCGCCGCCGAGACCGGCGATCTAGCGAAGGTCGGCCAGTTCACCAAGCGCGTGGCCGGCGCGGATCTGAACGTCGCGATCGGTTTGTCGCGGCTCGGTTTCCGGGTCGGCTGGATGAGTCGCGTGGGCCGCGACTCGTTCGGCCGCTACGTGCTCGATGTGCTCGCGCAGGAAGGAATCGATGCGGGTTGCGTCACGATCGACGAGCGTTATCCGACCGCTTTCCAGCTCAAATCGAAGAATGACGACGGCAGCGATCCAGCGATCGAATACTTTCGCAAAGGCTCGGCGGCGAGCCATATGTCGCTCGATGACTACGTGGCGGACTACGTGCTGGGCGCGCGCCATTTGCATCTGACGGGCGTCGCACCGGCCATTTCGGCGACCTCGCGCGAACTCGGGTTCCACATGGCGCGCGAGATGCGCAAGGCCGGCAAGACCATTTCCTTCGATCCCAACCTGCGGCCGACGCTCTGGCCGTCGCGTGAAGCCATGGCGGAGTCGCTGAACGCGCTGGCGGCGCTGGCCGACTGGGTCATGCCGGGTGTCAGCGAAGGCAAGATCCTGACGGGTTTCACGAAGCCCGAGGACATTGCGCGGTTCTATCTGGATCAGGGGGCGAAGGGCGTCGTGGTCAAGCTTGGAGCGCAAGGCGCGTATTTCCGGACCGTGGATAACGAAGAAGGCACGGTGCCGGCAATCCCGGTAAAAAATGTCGTCGATACAGTCGGCGCGGGCGATGGTTTCGCTGTCGGCGTGGTGAGCGCGTTGCTGGAAGGGCGCGACGTGCGGCACGCGCTGACACGCGGCAACCGCATCGGCGCTTTGGCAATTCAGGTGATCGGTGATAGCGAAGGTTTGCCGACGCGTAGCGAACTCGATGCGCTGGAACAAGCGAGCAGCGGCGAGGCGGCAGCCAACGTCGCTTTATAAGGGCGCTTTCAAAGCCCCTCAGTAGTCACAGAACAAACGAGCCAAGGACGGAGACAATCATGCAACCAGCCAGTGCCAACACCACTACAACCAAGCTCGCGGTGCGCCGCTGGTGGACGATCATGCCGATCGTGTTCATCACATACAGCCTCGCGTATCTCGATCGTGCGAACTTCGGCTTCGCTTCGGCGGCTGGTATCAACCACGATCTCGGCATCAGCAAGGGGCTGGCATCGCTGATTGGCGCATTGTTCTTCCTCGGCTATTTCTTCTTCCAGATTCCCGGCGCGATCTACGCTGAGCGTCGCAGCGTGAAGAAGCTCGTGTTCGTGAGCCTGATCCTCTGGGGCGGGTGCGCGGCGCTGACCGGCGTGGTCACCAACATTCCATCGCTGATGGTGCTGCGTTTCATGCTCGGTGTCGTGGAAGCGGCCGTGATGCCCGCGATGCTGATCTTCATCTCCAACTGGTTCACGAAATCCGAGCGATCGCGCGCCAACACGTTCCTGATCCTGGGCAATCCAGTGACGGTGCTGTGGATGTCGGTGGTATCGGGCTACTTGATCAATTCGTTCGGCTGGCGCCACATGTTCGTGGTGGAAGGTGCGCCGGCCATCATCTGGGCGGTGATCTGGTGGTTCATCGTGCAGGACAAGCCAGCGCAAGTTAAGTGGCTGTCCGAACAGGAAAAACGCGATCTGGACAACACGCTGCGCGCAGAACAAGCGGCGATCAAACCGGTCAAGAACTATGGCGAGGCGTTCAAGTCGGCGGCGGTGATCAAGCTGTCCGCGCAATATTTCTGCTGGAGCATCGGCGTGTACGGCTTCGTGTTGTGGCTGCCGTCGATCCTCAAGAACGCGTCCACGTTCGGCATGGTCGAGACCGGCTGGCTGTCTGCCGTGCCGTATCTGGCAGCAACCATTGCGATGATCGCGGCGTCCTGGGCGTCGGACAAACTCGAGCGCCGCAAGTTGTTCGTGTGGCCGTTCCTGCTGATCGGCGCGTTCGCTTTCGCGGGATCGTACCTGCTTGGATCGACGAGTTTCTGGGGCTCCTATGCGCTGCTCGTGATCGCGGGCGCGGCCATGTATGCGCCTTATGGCCCGTTCTTCGCGATCGTGCCTGAATTGCTGCCGAAGAACGTGGCGGGCGGTGCAATGGCGCTGATCAACAGCATGGGCGCGCTTGGATCGTTTGTCGGATCGTATGTGGTCGGGTACCTGAACGGCGCGACGGGGTCGCCGGCGGCGTCGTATGTGTTCATGAGCGCCGCGCTGGTAGCGGCCGTGATCCTGACGCTGATCGTGAAACCGCAACCGGTCGCAGCCGCCGCTAAACTGGCCACACGTGCTTGAGACTGCTTGAGACACTTGAAAGAAACCCAACCTTATTGACTCCACAGGACCTGTTTCGATGAAAAAGAAAATCGTCGCGTATAAGCCGTTGCCCGCGGACGTGCTCGCGTATCTTCAGGAAAACGCGGATGTCACAACCGTGGACCCGAAGCAGCACGATGTGTTCGTGGCCGCGTTGAAAGACGCTGATGGCGCGATCGGCGCGAGCACGCAGATCACACCGGCCATGCTCGAGGGCGCATCGAAGCTGAAGGTGCTGGCGACGGTTTCCGTTGGTTTCGATGCCTTCAATATCGACGATCTGAACCGCCGCGGCATTCTGCTCACGAATACGCCGGACGTGCTGACGGAATCGACGGCGGATACGGTTTTCGCGTTGATCCTCGCAAGCGCGCGTCGCGTGGTGGAACTCGCGGAATGGGTGAAAGAGGGCAAGTGGACGAAGAGCATCGGCGAAGACTGTTTTGGTGTCGATGTCCAGGGCAAGACGCTCGGTATCATCGGGCTGGGACGGATTGGCGGTGCGGTAGCGCGGCGTGCGTCGCTCGGTTTCCGCATGAACGTGCTGTACACAAACCGCAGTCCGAATGCACAGGCTGAACGCGACTACGGCGCGAAGAAGGTTGATCTCGACGAGTTGCTCGCCACCTCCGATTTCGTGCTGCTGCAAGTGCCCCTGACCGATGAAACACGCAACTTGATCGGCGCGGAGCAACTGAAGAAGATGAAACGCAGCGCGATCCTGATCAACGCATCGCGCGGACCGACGGTGGATGAAGACGCGCTGATTCAAGCGTTGCAGGACGGCACGATTCTCGGTGCGGGCCTCGATGTTTTCGTAAAAGAGCCGCTGTCCGCCGACTCGCCATTGCTCAAGATGAAGAACGTGGTGGCGCTGCCGCATATTGGCTCGGCCACGCACGAAACCCGCCACGCGATGAACAAGAACGCAGCGGAAAACCTGATCGGCGCGTTGAACGGCACGCTGACGAACAACATGGTGAATCCAGAAGCATTGAAGCGCTGAGCGGCTTGAGTCAAGCTCGCTGCATTGAAAAAAGCGCGCCTTGGCGCGCTTTGTTTTTATCGGGTGTCGAACGAGAACATGGCAAGAGACAATTTTTCGAATGACCGGCGCGCGACCATCACCGACGTCGCGCGCGAAGCCGGCACCGGCAAGACCAGCATTTCGCGTTATCTGAACGGCGAGACGGGCGTGTTGTCGACGGAGTTGCGCGAGCGCATAGAAGAGGCGATCGCGAAGCTCGATTACCGGCCGAACCAGATGGCGCGCGGGCTCAAACGAGGGCGCAACCGGCTGGTCGGGATGCTGGTCGCGGACTTGACGAATCCTTACTCGGTTGAGGTGCTGCAGGGTGTGGAGGCGGCCTGTCACGCGTATGGTTATATGCCGCTGATCTGCCATGCGGCGAACGAGGTCGATCTGGAGCGGCGATACCTTCAACTTCTGACCACCTACCGCGTGGAAGGCGTGATTGTGAATGCGCTCGGCGTGAAGGAAGAGACGCTGGAATCGCTCACTCGCGGCGGCGTGCCGGTGGTGCTGGTGGACCGCTCGGTCGAGGGGCTCGTGACCGATATGGTCGGGCTGGACAACACCGAAGCGGTGCGCATGGCGATCCATCATCTGGTGAGCCAGGGTTTCGATGAACTGCTGTTTATCGTCCAGCCGTACGCGCAGGTTAGCTCGCGACGCGTGCGCGAAGCGGCATTTCGTGACACTATCGGCGCGCTCTGCGATTCAGGCGTGTCAGGCACGACAATCGTGCTCGATCTGGATAATGACGCAACCCTTGCCGAAATCGATGCGCTTATTGACGCTGCGCAACGGCGGAACCGCCGCGCAGCGCTCTTCGCGGCGAACGCGCCGGTAGCGTTGCGGGTCGCGTTGCATCTGAAGGAGCGTCATGGCGCTGACTGGCAGCGGCACGTGGCGCTGATGAGTATCGACGACTCCGAGTGGGCCGAGCTCGCCGGAATGACGACCGTGCGCCAACCGACCTATACCATAGGCGAGCGCGCCGTCGAGTTCCTGCATGAGCGCATTGAAGGCGCGGTCGTGGCGGCGCGAGAATGCCTGCTGCCGGGCGAACTGGTCGTGCGGGCATCGACATCGGCATCGGCACCAACAAACAATGGCGGTACGTAGTTCTTGAGGAAATTCAATTGATGGTAAGTGCCTTGACGCTGGTCTGTATCACCCTCGCGACGCTGCTGATTGCCGCGTTGCCTATCTGGTTGTATCGCAAGACGAAGCCCCGGTTTGGTTTCGAGCGGCGTGACGTGATTGTCGGGATCGCGGTCTTTGCACTGTTTTCGATGGTGATCGAACGCGGCTTGCACGGTCTCGTCCTGAGCAACGCGACCACGGTTGGCTTGCTGATGAATCCGGCCATTTTCGTGATCTACGGCGCGCTTGCGACCGGCATCTGCGAGGAAGTCGGGCGCTACGCCGGCATGAGATGGCTGATCAAGCGCGATCCGACCTCGTTGCAGCGCCCGGGCACGGCGCTCGGCTATGGAATCGGCCACGGCGGCGCGGAGGCGTGGCTCGTTGGCGTGCTGGTGCAATTGCAGTGGATCCTCTACGCGCTGCTGGCCGATCGTGGCATGCTCGATCAATATTTCACGAGCGTCCCGGCCGAGTCGCTGCTGCGGCTGCACGCCGTGCTCGGCAGCCTCGCGCCGGAATCCGCCGCGTTGTTCCTGGTCGAACGGGCGGCGGCATTCGTGTTCCAGGTGGGATTGTCGGTGGGAATGTGGCACATGCTGCGTGAGCGTTTCCGCTTCACGCTGCCGTTCATGATCGTGGCTCACGCGCTGATCGCTCTGCCGGTTGCGCTTTATCAGGCGCGGTTGATTCCGCTGCTCGCCGCCGATGCCGTGTATCTCGTGTTCGGGCTGATCGTGATGCGGGCGCTTCGGCGCTATTTCCTGGGCGTGGCGGCAGCTGCGAACCGTGCGGCACGTGTAAAGGCCGGAGACTGAGATGGACGACGAATATCAATATGACTGCCCGAGTGCGGATATCGAATTGCTGGCGCGCGTGGTCAGCGACCTGTTCCCGGAGCAGACGCAATTCGCCGAGCGTCCGGGCGACGACGGCCAGCTTTCGCTTGTGATTCATTATGTGGCAATGCGCTTCGGCGCAACGGCGCGCCGGATAGCCATCGATATCCGCTTCGATCCCGCCTCACTCACGCGTTACAGGGCGATGCCGTCGCGTTTGCACGCGCGCAGTTATGCGGTGCTGCGTGCTTATGTGGAAGCCACGCTCGGTTCGCTCGAGGAGATGTACGCAGCCGGGGAAACGGTCCCGCGCACGGTGGAGATCGGTATAGGCGAGGATTTTGCGTAAGACAGGGCAGAAGGCAGCCTGGCCTTGCGCTGCTTAACTTGCTTATAAAGCGTGCTCATAAAGTGCACGTATCAAGCGCGCTTATAAACCTTCGCGAAACGGGCGGCCTTGACGACTCCGTAGTCGCCCGGGGCGTATTGCATGACCCAGTCGCCTGCTTCGCCGTGAAGCACATCGCCGGCTTCAGAACGCGCGATTGAAAACGCTTCGTGCATCTGCTTCGCGAGGACCGCAACCGGTACGTTCCGGTACGCACCGGCATGGCCATGCGTGACGCCGTCGTGCGTGACGTACTTTGCATCGAACCGATCCCGCGACACCACCCAACGCTCGCCGGTAGCGCCCGTGATCAACGCATCGCCGGGAGCATAGCGATTCGGGCCTTCCAGGCTCATCAGCGAGCCGGGTTCCTCTGCAAACTGCACAGCCACCGTTTCGTCTTTCACCACGCGATGCGCGGCGGGGTCGGCGGTGAGGTCGAGGTGGGTAAGAGTGTTGGGTGTCATGCGGATGTCATGAAAACGCTGAAACGATAATAATCCGCGATCGTAACGCCAAGCTCCCTGTTATGCATACCGCAATGTGAAAGCGCCCGCATCGAAACCACGATGCGAGCGCTTTTTCACGTGCTCGCGGGCATAACCCGCGTGAAGTCCAGCCTTCAGATCAAGCTGTTAGCGGAAGCTTAGGGCTTGGTGGTCGAAGCACCGTCCGCCGCTGCGGCAGCCGGCGCCTTGCGATGCGGCGCGCGGCCTTTATGCGCACCCGGCTTGCTCGACTGGTGGAAGCTTGCGTCCGCGAGTTTCTTCTGCTCGGGTGAAAGGCTTGCGTACAACGGCTCAAAGGCCTCGACCAGACGCTTCGTACCGTCCGCGTGTGCCTGCGTGATCTGCTCGTACTGTTTCATGTCGTCGAGCGCGCTCGTGTTGTCACCCAGCGCCATGCGTTGACGGTACAGATCACCCATTGTGTGGCCGTTGTCGCGCATGACATCGGCGAACTTGTTCCATTGCTCGTCCTGGGCAGCGGTGATCTTGAGCTTGGCATGCAGTTCCGAAATACGTTGCTCGACGCGTGCTTCACGTGCCTGGCCGCGTGCCGTATCCGGTGCCGATGCGCCTGCGGGCGCAGCAGGAGCCGCCGGTGCGGACGATTGGGCAAATGCCGTGGAAAGAGCCAGTGAGGCAGCCAATGCAACGAATGTTTTTTTCATGGGTGACACCTTGGGTCCATTGAGAAGGGGCAAGCAATACACGAAAAGATAACGTGTGATGTTTGGCCGACGCCGCTATTAATATCACGTTAGCGCACGACGTTGCTTTGGTTGCCACAACTGCTTACAACCGATACGTCTGCGAAAAAAACGCTAAGGAGCAACTCGGGAGCAAGCCGGGTTCGCAGCGGTAGGAGTTTAACCAAGAAGCGAGGGCAGCCGCAGTTTGATGCGCTCGTGTTTTAATGGCTTTCCTGTTTCACGCTTTTGTCACGCGCTCAAACAAAATCAAACAAAGGACCACGCCCCATGCGACCGCCGCGCCTCGATCAGCTCGACGACATCGACCGGAACCTTGTTGCGTCTTTGCAGGTGAATGCCCGCGAAAGCGTGTCCGAACTTGCGCGTCAACTCGGTATTGCGCGCACGACGGTGATCGCCCGGCTTGCGCGGCTTGAAAAGACCGGCGTGATAGCAGGCTATGGCGTCCGCTTGGGACAAGACGTGCTCGATGCCAGTATCCAGGCCTACGTGGGCATCAAGCTGGCGCCGAAGTATGGTCGCGACGTGCAGAAGCGCTTCGCCAGGATGCCCGAGATGCAACTGCTCTGTGCAGTGAGCGGAGAGTTCGACTATGTCGCGTGGCTGCGAGCGGATTCCCCTGACCGGCTGAACGATCTGCTCGATGAAATCGGTGGACTAGAGGGCGTCGAACGCACGACGACATCGATCATTCTTGCCCGCAAGGTGGATCGTGGCGGCTTGGGTTAAGAAGTCCGTTCGGCAGGGTTGGTGAGTGAATTAATACAATTTGCCTCGCAGAGTCGTCAAAACGTCGAAATAGATAGTCGATTCGCATCATTTTGTGTCTTTTATCAATATTCATGCGCTCCTAAACTGGTGGTCGGAGATTGCCTCTCGACCGCCCATCAAGGAGATAAACATGAAAATAGCCCTCATCGGCGCCGGCCTGATTGGCCAGAGCATTGCTCATTTGCTGCGTGAAACCGGCGACTACGACGTAGTCGTTTTCGACCGCGATGCCCACGCGCTCGACCTGCTTGAAGCGCAGGGTATTGCCACCCGCCGTGTCGATTCCGCCGAGGCGAATGCGCTGCGTCTCGCGCTGCAAGGTTTCGATGCACTCCTCAACGCGATGCCGTATTACCTCGCCGTGACGGTCGCAACGGCGGCGAAAGCGGCTGGCGTGCATTACTTCGACCTGACTGAGGACGTGCGGGCGACGCATGCGATCCGCGCGATCGCCGACGACTCCAGCCATGCCTTCATGCCGCAATGCGGCTTGGCGCCGGGGTTCATCGGCATCGTGGCGCACGACTTGGCCAAGCGTTTTGCCGAGGTGCGCGAGGTCAAGATGCGGGTTGGCGCGCTGCCTGAATTCCCGACCAACGCGTTGAAATACAACCTGACCTGGAGCATTGATGGGTTGATCAACGAGTATTGCCAGCCGTGCGAGGCTATCCGCGACGGCACCACGCAATGGGTGCAGCCGCTGGAAGGGCTTGAGCATTTTTCACTCGATGGCACCGAGTACGAGGCGTTCAATACATCGGGTGGCCTTGGTACGCTGTGCGAAACGCTGGCCGGCAAGGTGGAGACGCTGGATTACAAGTCGGTGCGTTATCCCGGGCATCGCGAGCTGATGAAGTTCCTGCTCGACGATTTGCGCATGTCGAGTGACCGTGACGGATTGAAGGCGATGTTGCGACGTGCGGTGCCGGCCACAGCGCAAGACGTGGTGCTGGTATTCGTCACAGCAACGGGAATGCGCGATGGCCGTCTCGTACAGGATGTATTCACGCGCAAGATCTTCGCGAAGAACGTATGCGGCGTGCCAATGAGCGCGATCCAGATCACGACTGCCGGCGCGATCTGCGCCGAGCTGGATCTGTTCCGTGAAGGCGTGTTGCCGCAGAGCGGTTTTATTCGGCAGGAGCAGGTGCCGTTGGAAGCGTTCCTGGCGAATCGGTTTGGACAATTGTACGAGGGCGCGAGCGCGCTGGGCGTGGTCCGCCAACTCCAGGCTGCCTGATCCTTGCGGCTGGTTTTTCGCTCTCGGTGATGCCCCGCGGTCCGCTGGTTTGGAGCGCGGGGCGAAGTGAGCGGTCACTGATCTTTTTTGCCTGACCTAACCATTGAACCGGTAGATCAACTTCTCCCGTATCGATTCATCAGCGGCGTCGATGTAATGCCATGCAGGATCACCGACGCCGCGATGACTCCCAACACCAACGGCGCAAGCGGTTCAGCAGCGCTGCGGGGCGCATGCTCCAGCGCGTACATCAGGTAATAAAACGACCCAACGCCGCGAATCCCGAACCAACTGGTGAGCAGCCGCTGCGAGCGCGTCGCCGATGACCCAAGCAACGAAGCCTGCACCGATAGCGGCCGCACCACGAAAAACAGCAATCCGATCACGGCAGCGCCTTGCCACGTAAACAGCCGACCCCAGACATTGGCGAGCACGCTGCCCACCATCAGCATGACCGCTACCTCCGCGATTCGCTCGAGTTCTATCGTGAAACCGAGCACCCGTTCCGCGACAAATGCATGCGCACGGTCCGGATCGGAGGCGGTTGCGCCAACGTCCTCGGTATCGATGACGCCAACCGCTTCATGCGCCGACTTGTCACCGCTGGCCTTTTGCTCGACGCGCCGCATTGCGAGGCCCGCGGCGAACACGGCCAGGAACGCATACGTGTGGATCGATTCGGCGACGCCGTACGCGAGGGCAATTAAGCCCAGCGCATAAAAACCCTCAGGCCCAAGGGCCAGCCCGTGGTGAGTGCGCAACCACGCAATCAGCCTCACCGCGAGGTCTCCCAGTACCCAGCCTACCGCCAACGCACCGGCGACACCCCAGAGGGCATCGCTTGCGAAATGCCAGCTCAGCGCTTGCTTCGGCGACGCCTCGTAGTTACATACCGCGATACCCAGCAACGCAAACGGCAGCGCGATGCCGTCGTTCAAACCGCCTTCGCCGGTGAGCGAAAAGCGCAGCAAGTCGACATCGCCGGGAACCTGCACTTGCACGTCATGGGCGAGCACGGGGTCGGTGGGGGCGAGCATCGCGGAAATGAGTAACGCGGGTCCCCAACTCATGTGTAGCAGATAGACGCAGGCAAGGGTCATGATGGCGACCGTAGCCACCATCGCGACAATGCCGAGGCGCACGGGCAATAACCAGATGCGGTCGGTGGGCGGCACGCGCAGGCGCAGCCCGATCGCGAACAGCGACACAAGCATGGCGACTTCGGTAATCCTGCGCAGCAGGGTTGCGTCGCCCAGCAGATCGATCTTCAGCAGGCCGATGCCAAACGGACCCAGCCCGAAACCGATGGCGAGATACACCATGGCGGTGCTGATCGGCAGGTGTTTGAACGTCGAACTGGCAAGCCCCATGGAAATGAGAACACCGCCAACGACGAGAAACCATATCGTTTCGGTCATGAGAGCCTGAGGTGAATGCAGCGTACGCGATTAGGAGCAAGGGGCGTGCCACGTTACACGCCAGCGCGATTTTGAGCGGCCGGCCGAGGGTGTGGAGGAAGCGGCTGCCCGATCGAGATGCCTCCATACGATGCCAGTTGACGGCGGAGTTTCATCACGTGCAACGCATCGAGCTTCGTTGGTCAATGCGGTGGCGACGCGCGCGCACCGGCGCGACGTGCAATGATCCTGCTCGGGCACAATGATGCGCCAGCAGGGCGCCAACGCGGTGACGAGATCATCATTCGACACAGTCCGGGCTGCCGGCTAAGTAGAATCGCGCGTACCCGCTCGCTGCACGCCGGCATGTCGCGAGCCAAACGAACCGTCCAGATCATCGTGAAACGTAAAATGCCCGCGCTGAATGCGCTCAAAGCCTTCGAGGCCGCCGGTACCACCGGCAGCTTCACCCGTGCAGCCGAACTGCTCAACGTGACGCAAAGCGCGGTCAGCCGGCAGGTCCGGCAACTTGAGGAGCAACTCGGCGAAACCCTGTTTTCCCGTCGTCATCAGCATCTCGTGCTGACACCCAGCGGCCGCGTGCTGCTGCGTGCGTTGCAGCAATCCTTCGATAAGATCGAACTGACGGTCCGCGCGATCAGCCAGAAAAATGACGTCAACCGCTTGCGTATCAACGTTCCGCCGACCTTTGCCGCGCGCTGGCTGGTGCCCCGCCTCGGGCGCCTGCGCCAGGCGTTTCCGCAACTCGACCTGAGCATCACCACGCGGGTGGACGATGGCATCACGGATTCGAACCGGCTCGACTGCGCGGTGCGTTTTGGCGATGGCGAATGGAATAACCTTGAAAGTACCTTGCTGATGCACGAGCGGCATATTGCGGTGGCGTCGCCCGCGTTGCTGGATCGTGAAGGTGTGGATGCGCCGGTGGATCTGAACCGCTTCACCTTGCTGCATGTTTTATCGGGCGAGGATCAGCGGTACCTGACGTGGCAGCACTGGCTGGACGCCGCGCGTATTGAAGGCGTGGACACCGACAACGGTCACGAATTCGACCTGCTCGATTTATCGATACAAGCCGCTATCGACGGCATGGGCATTACCATTGCCGATCGCCACATGATCGCGGCCGAACTGGCGTCCGGGCAATTGCGGCAGGTGCTGGACGTGGAGGTGGAAGGGCGCCAGTCGTACTGGTTCGTGCTGCGTCCCGAGCAGCGTGCAAGCGGGACGCAGCGGCTATTCCAGCAATGGCTTCAGGCCGAAGCGGCGGCAAGCGCTTCGCGTTGAACAAAACTTGGCGCGGCGGCATCGTCGAGAATCATTTGCGCGGCTTTTTCCGCCACCATCATCACGGGGGCATTGATATTGCCGGACGTGACGTTCGGGAAAATGGACGCATCGACAATGCGCAAAGCCTCGGTGCCATGCACGCGCAGACGTTCATCGACTACCGCGGTCTGGGGGTCCGGGCCCATCGCGCACGATCCGCACAGGTGATAGATCGAGCCGCTGTTCTCGCGGAAATACTGCAGCATGGCGGCGTCGTCGTTATCGGGCACGACTGACGTGCCCGGCAGCGTTTCTTCCACGGTAACCGCGCGCAACGCCGGGGCCTGCATGATCGAGCGGATCAGCCGGCTACCCTGGATCACTTCATCTATATCCTTTTGCGTCGTCAGATAGTTCGCGTGAATCAACGCGGCATCCTTCGCATCGGCGGACGCGATCTCGATCGATCCGCGGCTTGTAGGGCGACACGGATTGAACGCGAGCAGGAAACCGGGATACGGTTCGGGCGTGAGCTGCGAGCGGTTTGATTTAGGAATCCGATACGATAACGGATTGAAGTAAAGCTGCAGGTTCGCGAGCGGGCTGGCCGGGTCGGTGCTGAAGAAACCACCGGCCTGATTCACGCTCATGGCAAGCGGCCCCTTGCGTGTCAGCAGGTACTGCAGACCGAGTTTCAGCTTGCCGATCAGTGAACCGAAGTCACCGTTCAGCGTAGGCATGTTCGCGCGATAGTAGTAGCTTGCGCAGAGATGATCCTGCAGGTTCTGGCCGACGGCGGGCAGCGCATGCAGGACGGGAATCCCGTGGCGCGCGAGCAATTCCTTCGGGCCAATGCCTGAGAGTTGCAGCAGCTTCGGAGTGTCCACCGCACCCGCACACAAAAGCACTTCGCGCGTAGCGTGGAAAGTCTTCTTGACGCCGTTCTGCGATACCTCAACCCCCTTGGCACGCAGTCCGTCGAACAGTAAGCGCGAGGTCAGCGCGTGGTGTTCTATGTGCACGTTCGAGCGCTTCAGCGCCGGTTCCAGATACGCCACATTACTCGACGCGCGCTGGCCCTTGTGCGTGTTGACATCGTAGACGCCGACGCCTTCGATCTTCGCGCCGTTGAAGTCGTCGTTGCGCGGAATGCGCATCTGATCGCAGGCATCGAGGAAGTGCTGCGTGATCGCGTGAATGCCGCGTTTCATCGACGTAACATGGATCGGGCCGCTCGCGCCATGGACGGCAGTGTCCCCGGCCTCGTGGGTTTCCAGCTTGCGAAAATACGGCAGCACGTCTTTATACGACCAGCCTGCGTTGCCAGCGGCCGCCCAGTCGTCGAAATCGCGGGGTGCGCCGCGTACGTAGATCATCGCGTTGATGGAGCCGGAGCCGCCTTGCACCTTGCCGCGCGGCGCGTAGATTTTCCGGTCCGCCAACTCTGCTTCCGGCTCGGTGTAATACATCCAGTTGCAGCCCGGATCGTAGTAGGTCTTGGCAAACCCGACTGGAATCTTGAACCAGAACGAGTCGGCCTTGCCACCCGCTTCGAGCACGAGCACGGAGTATTGCCCCGACGCGGACAGCCGCTCGGCGAGAATGCAACCGGCCGATCCTGCGCCGACGATGATGTAGTCGTAAGTCATGATGTTATGTACTCGGCCTCAGCCTTTGGCCGGAGAGGAATCCCGGACATCGGCAGGCTTGGACGCCATCTGCAGATGCAGACGATCGCCGGTGTAAGGAGAATGGGCTCGTACGACGTCCATATTCAATTCCACGCCCAGTCCCGGCGCTTTCGACGGCACGATATAACCGTCTTCCCATTGAATCGGCGTCTTGAGAATCTCGGCATGAAAACCGTCCCATGTGCCAATGCTTTCCTGGATCAGGAAGTTGGGCGTACAGGCGGCGAGCTGGATGCTGGCGGCAGCGCCAATGGGCCCGTTGTACAAATGCGGTGCGATCTGTGCGTAATAAACTTCGGCGAGCGCAGCGATCTTCTTGCCTTCGAGCAAGCCGCCGCAGCGCGCGACATTCAATTGCAAAATAGACGCCGCGCCCGCTTGCAGCAGCTTGAAGAACTCATACTTGGTCGTGAGCCGTTCACCTGCCGCAATGGGGATGCTGGTATGTCGGGAGACTTGCGCCATGGCGTCTTCCTGACCGGGTGGGACGGGCTCTTCGAACCAGAGCGGATCGTACTTTTCCAGGCGTTGCGCGAGACGGATAGCGGACGACGGCACCATCTGCCCGTGCGTGCCGAACAGCAGGTCGCATCGATTGCCAACCGCCTCGCGAATACGCTTGCAGAAGTTCTCGCAGCGCTCGAGTACGTCGAGCGAAAGCTGATGGCCCGAGTACGCGGTGTACGGACCGGCGGGATCGAACTTGACCGCGGTGAAGCCGCGATCCGCATTCTGCACGGCGCACTCGGCGGCGAGATCGACGTCGTCGTAGTCGTATTCGCCTGCGGCATTCTTCGGATACAGATACGTGTACGAGCGCAGCCGTTCATTGACCAAACCGCCCAGCAATTCATACACCGGCTTATCCGCAGCCTTGCCGATGATGTCCCAGCACGCCATTTCCAGGCCGCTGACTACGCCCATCATCGTGAGGTCGGGGCGTTGCGTGAAGCCGCTCGAATACGCTTCGCGGAAAAAACGCTCTACGTGATGCGGATCGTGGTCTTGCAGATACCGTCCGAACACGTCGTCAATAATGTGTGCCATCGCTTTCGGATGGAACGTCGCCGAATAGATTTCGCCCACGCCTTCAATTCCGCAAGCCGTTTCCAGCTTCACGAAGATCCAGTACATGCCGCCCAAATGCGGCGGCGGCACAGCGACGAAATGCGTTTCGAGAGAGACGATTTTCATTGGAGGGCGTCCTTTGCAACGGTCTTGTGCATACGCTTGAGCGCGAGTGCGGCAATGCCGCCAATCACGCTGATCGCAGCGATGTAAGAGAAATAGAACTGGTAGCCGAGGAGGCCGGGGAAATGCTCAGTAGTCCAGCCGTTCACGAGCGGCAGGAACACGTCGGGCGAATAACCGACCAACGAAACGAGACCAATCGCCAGGCCCGTTATACGCAGCGGAATACCACATTGGTCGAGCAGCGACCAATAGAGCCCGCGAATGGCGTACGTCAGGATGCCGATCACCAGAACCACCACGGCGATCATCGTCACGCCCACACGCGGATTGATATTGCCGAGCGTAGGCAGCACGACCAGTGCGACCAGCCCGAGCGCCGCGAGAAACAGCGCGCTGGTCAACACGCCAAGCGTGGAGAAACGATCACCGAGATAACCGCCGCCAATGCCGCCAATCGGACGCATCCAGAGCTTGAGCGTGGTGAGCGTCCCGGCCATGACCACGGTCATCTTAAGGTCGCCGACTTGCAGATAAGCGGAGAAGCTATAGGTTGCCCAGAAGATCTGATAACCGCAGAACACAACGGCCGCCATCAGCCAGAGTTGCGGAATGCGCATCAGCGTGAGCAGATCGCGCCACAGCGAATGGTGTTGCTTGAGATTGTCTGCAGCTTGCTGTTGTTCCTGCGCCGTTGCGGGCGGCTCTTTCACCAGCACCATCAACAATCCCAAGCCGATACAGACAGCCGAATACAAGTAGACGACGTATTTGAAGCCTACGTTAGTCGGCAGGCCGTGCTTCTCCGTGGCGGTGGCGAAGATCACCAGCGCGACAGTCGCGAGCAACGCTTCAATCAAGCCGCGTCCGCCGTCGAGCAAGCCGAAAAAGCGGCCTTGTTCGTCGTGCGCGGCGATCATCTTCACGCGCTTCAGGATAGACGCCCAGAAGGTCAGGCCCGTGGTCAGTCCCCAGCAGCAGAACACGGCGAGCAAAACGGGAAAGCTGGGTGCTGTCGAATAGACCAGTCCTAGCGCGCCGGTCGCAATCAACGAGAAGCAGATCAGGAAACGCGGCGCGATGCGGTCGGCAAGCCAGCCGCTCGGTAAATAGCTGATCAGGAAAACGGTGCCGAGTATCGAATACAGATAACCAAGCTGGCTATTGTCGATACGAAAAAACTCGAGCATTGGCGTCTGGTAGACCTGCCGCAAATACAGCAACGGATAGATCGCGCCCGCGGCAATCACCAGCAGCATAAGCTGCATGTATCGCTGCGCACGCGTTGTATCGGCGATTGGCGGCGTGATGCCGGTCAAGGTCTTTTCCATAAGAAGTCTCCTTCGGCTGCTCGCCACGAGCGCCGTTTTTATAGATGTTCGAGTAGGGGTTGAGGTGTTGAATCGAGGCGTCAGTACTTCATGACGACGAGACGCGTCTGCGTGAATTCGAGCATGCCGTGCTTGCCGTCATCCCCGCCGAGGCCCGAGCGTTTCCAGCCGGCGTGAAAGCCTTGGTACGGATCAGCGGGCGTGCGGTTCACGTACAGTTCGCCGGCTTCAATCTCGTTGGCCACGCGCATCGCGGTGCGGTAGTTCTCCGTATAAAGCACGGAAGACAAACCGTATTGATGGTCATTGGCCATCGCGAGGGCGTCGTCGAGCGTGTCGTACGAGATCACCGGCAGCACCGGTCCGAAGATTTCTTCGCGGACAATTTCCATGTCGTGGCGGCAATTGACCAGCAGCGTTGCCGGATAGAAATAGCCAGGGCCTTCGGGCAACACGCCACCTGTGGCAATGGTTGCGCCTTCGGCGACGGCGCGCTCGACCATCGCATGAATGTTGCGCTGCGCCGAGCGGCTGACGAGCGGGCCCATCTTCGATGCATCTTGCGAGCGATCGCCGAAGCTGACCGCATGCATCTTCGCGCGCAGCAATTCGACGAAACGATCATGCACGCTGGCGTGGACATACACGCGTTCCATTGCCGTACACAATTGCCCGCAATGCGTGGTCTTTGACGCCACGATAGCGCTTGCTGCCGCTTCAAGATCGGCGTCGGGCTCGATGATCGCAGGCGCCTTGCCACCGAGTTCGAGCGATGGCTTCGCTATGTTCGTCTTGCAATAATCGAGCACGATGCGCCCGGCATTCACGCTGCCGGTCAACGTGATCATGCCGACTGCCGGGTGCGTGCAGACCGTGCCTGCAGTGGCGTGGTCCATCGCGAGCACGTTGAAAATGCCTGCGGGAAGACCTGCCTGAAGCGCTGCTTCGGCAATCTCGAATGCGGACGCCGGCGTGTTATTGCTCGGCCGTACAACCACCGTATTGCCCGTGATCAGCGCGGGCGCGATCTTGCGCAGAAGCGTGTATACCGGGTAGTTGAACGGGATCAGGCAGGCCACCACGCCAATCGGTTCACGATGCAGCACGAGATTTTCGTTCGGGGTATCGCTGGGAATGACTTCGCCTTCAATCCGGCGCGCCCATTCCGCGTGATACCGCGTGATGTCGGCGGCGTAGCGGGCTTCGTTCTCCGAATCGGCCACGCTCTTGCCGGACTCCAGCGCGAGCGCCGCGCCAATCTGCGGGGCGCGCTCAACGATGGCATCGGCGAAACGGCGCAGATGTTCTCCGCGCTCGATCGCCGACAGGGCGCGCCACTTTTTCTGCGCACGCGAAGCCGCTTCCACCGCGCTCAGCGCGTCGTCCTGCGAAGCCAGCGCGACACGCGCGATGATGCCCGAGGTCGCGGGGTTATCGACATCGGAAAAAGAATCGGATTGCGGCTCGACAAAACGGCCATCGATAAAATTACGGTAGGTGCGCATCGTGATTGCCAGGAAAGGTGAAGCGCCGCGGTTATCCGCGACGTGAATGGCGGTAGTTTTATCGGGCGTGACACTCGGCCACAAGCGATTAAAACTCGACCCGCCCATGCGGAAAACGCACTGAAAGGCGAGCGTATTGATGTGGCGCGATAGCTGACGGCGAACTACCATGCAAAAACGCCCTGTTTGTTCACTGTTATTCACTGTTCCACGTTGATTTGGCCTGACCATTCACTGGGAGACTCGCATGTCACAGCAGATGTCGCAGCACTTCGACGCTATCGTGATCGGCACCGGACAGGGCGGTGGTCCGCTGGCCGTCAAGTTGGCCGAGAGCGGCCGGCGGACCGCCGTGATCGAACGGCATTTGTTCGGCGGCACCTGCGTGAACGTGGGCTGCACGCCGACCAAGACCTACGTGGCAAGCGCGCGGGCGGCGCACGTCGCGCGTCATGCGGACGACTACGGCGTGATCGTGGAAGGCGAGGTGCGGGTGGATCTGGCACGGGTCAAGGCGCGCAAGGACGATGTGATCGCGCAGTCACGCAACGGCGTGGAGAAATGGTTGCGCAGCACGCAAGGCGTGACGGTGTTCAATGGTCACGGCCGGTTCACAGGGACACATTCGATCAGCGTGACAGGCCCCGACGGCCAGCAACAAGAGATCGACGCGGACGCAATCTTCATCAATACGGGCACGCGTGCAACCGTGCCCGAAGTCGAAGGGCTGGCCAGTGTTTCACATCTTACGAATAGCACCATCCTCGAATTGACCGAGTTGCCGGAGCATCTGGCGATTGTCGGCGGAAGTTATATCGCACTGGAATTCGCGCAGATGTTCCGGCGTTTCGGCAGTCGCGTGACCGTGCTCGTGAGAGGCGATCGCATACTGGCGCGTGAGGACAAGGACTTTGCTGTTCAGATCCAGAAGGTCATGTCGCGGGAGGGCGTGGAGTTTTTATTCAACACCGAGGCGTCGAAGCTCGAACCGGCAGGCAAGGGGATTCGGATCACGCTGAAGGACCAGAAGCACATTGATGCGTCGCATTTGCTGTTCGCGACGGGGCGCACGCCAAACACCGATGACCTTGGGTTGGAGGCGGCTGGCATCGTGTTGAACAAGCACGGTTTGATCGATGTGGATGGAGAGCTTCGTACCCCGATCGAAGGCGTCTGGGCGCTCGGTGACGTCAATGGACGCGGCGCATTCACGCATACGTCGTACAACGATTATGAAATCATCGCGTCGAATGTGGTGGACCGAGAAAAACGGAGCGTGGATTCGCGCATCATGTGTTACGCCGTTTTCGTCGATCCGCCGTTCGCGCGCGTGGGCATGAGCGAGACGGAAGCTCGCAAGGACGGACGGAGCGCGCTGATCGCGACCATGCCGATGTCGCGCGTCGGCCGGGCACGCGAACGCGGCGAGACGGACGGCTTCATGAAGGTGCTGGTCGATGCCGAAACGAAGAAGATCCTCGGCGCGGCCATGCTCGGTATTGAGGCCGATGAAGCCATTCATACGTTCATCGACATCATGAATGCCGATGCGCCGTACACCACGCTGCAACGCGCGATGCATATTCATCCGACCGTCAGCGAGTTGATTCCCACGTTGCTGGGCATGCTTGAACCGTTGAAATGATTCAGGCCCGGCGCTGCTTGATGCGTTCAGCGATAACCGGACTTTGAAGCGAACGCTCATACGCGGTTCGGTCTGCGCTGAGCGTGGCGTCGCCCTCGGCGATAGCGGTCAGTTGACGCTTCATTGACCGCACGGTTTCTGGCACGCAAGCGCGAAGTGCATCGATGTATTCTGCCGTGCGCGAGTTCAGTTGCTCGGGTTTGACGAGCTCGGTCAGGAAGCCGATGCACAGCATCTCGGGCGCGTGCAGTGTCATGCCCGTAAGAAAGAGCCGCTTTGCCTGAGCAAGCCCCAACTCACGGACGTATCGACGCATGCCGTCGGGGTAATAATGCAAACCAATGCGCGCGGCCGGCATGAACATGCGCGTGCCCTCTACGCCGATGCGCACATCGCAGCACAGCGCAAGATCCGTTGCACCGCCATACACGCTGCCGTTGAGCGCGCAGACCGTGGGCAACGGGCAGGCTTCCAGCTCGTTCAGGAAGCTTTCGAACGAATCGTCGATATTGCCCTCGGCCAGCGCCGACAACGTATAACCCGAACTGAACGTGGTCGAGCCGGTTCCTGTGACGACCAGTGCTATGGCGGTTTCATCGTTTGCCGCCGATGCAATCGTTTCGCGGAGTCCGGCCAGATCGGCGGGATCGATACGGTTATGTTGCTCAACACGCGTGAGCTGGATCGTGACAACGCCCTCGTGCCGCGAACAGGAAAAGCCTGAGGTGGTGCTGGTATTCGTCATGTTTTTTCAGTGTGCCAAAGATCAGTCGGGCAAGGGTGCGCCGCGTGTTTCAATTGCCCATCGCAGCGTGATGATTCCAACAACGAATATGGATGCGGTCAATGCAATAGGTATGCCGAGCGTTCCAAAATGGCTCACCGCGACGCCCAGGCAAAGGCTGACGCCCGCTGCGAAAAACCGTCCTATCGATGTCGAAAAAGCAAATGCGGTAGCGCGGATCGAGGTCGGATACTGCTCGGGTAGCCATAGCGCATACATGGCCGCGTTACCCCCGCCCAGGCCGATGAAAAACGACAGCGCCATGAACGGAAAGAGTCCTGAATGAAGGTAGAACGCCCAGCCAAATCCTGCAACCAGGAACAGCGCGGCCGTTGCGTAATAAGCGGCGAGCGTAGGGCGGCGACCATATCGATCGGCGAGAAAGGGCAATATCAAGCAACCAATAATCGTGCCGATCGAATAAATGGCCGTGGTCGCGGAGGCCAGTTTGATTGCGGTGATGGCGTCGAATCCTTGCCGCTCCGCCAACTGGATGACGGCTGTCGGCAGATAGATCGAGCCGCCCCAGAGCCCGAGAATGGCGACAGTCACCAGCACTGAATTAACGATCGTCCGCTGCCTGTAGGGCTTGGAGAAAATATCGCGTAAAGGCCCCTTGCTAGGTGCCGAAGCGGGCGCGTCGCCATGCGTGCGTTTCCATTTGCGCGGTTCGCGAACCTTGAGCAGGGTGTACAGCGCAACCACGACGGGGAGCAAGCCGCACAGGAACATGACACGCCAGCCATAGTGCGTACCGATGGTGTAGTTGAGCGCCGAGGCGAGGAAAAATCCTGCGTAATACCCTGTTTGAAGATATCCCGCGCCGGCTCGCCGCCGGTCTTCGGGCCACGCTTCCGCCACATAGGTACCGGCCAGCGCCCACTCGCCGCCCACGCCGACTCCCGCAAGAAAACGAAAGATCGCGAGCTCCCAGACGTTATGCGAGACAGCCGCGAGTCCTGTAAAAACCGCATAGAACAGCGTGGTGGCGGCAAGTACGCGTACCCGGCCGAAGCGGTCCGCAAGCGGCCCCCAGATGTACGAGAAACCCCAGCCCACCAGGAACAACGCAAACATCAGCGACCCGGCCAGGCCGATAACGCCCGGCGTAGCCGCAAAGCCCGACAACGGCAGCAACTCCTTCAACGCCGGCACGAGCACCAGCGCAAAAATCACGGAGTCCATGCCATCGAGCGTCCACCCCGACCATGCCGCCCAGAACCCGATGATCTGCTCGCGATTGAGCCTCGTTTTAAGCGGCAGCACTTCGCCAATGGCGCGACTCGATGTGTTCACTCCTGTCTCCTTTGCTATTTTTATCGGGTCCGTGCAGCGGCGCAGAGACGTCCTTGCATCGGCCCAGGGGCAATATAAGCGGCGCGCGCGACATCGTGGAAATATTGAATTACGATCCATCCATAGTGATTTTGTTATGGACGATGGAGTCGAGGGAGTGATCGATGGACCTGAAGCAGTTGCGGTATTTCCTGTCGATCGTGGAGTCAGGGAGCATTACGCGCGCAGCCGAGACCTTATGTATCGCGCAGCCCGCGTTGAGCCTGCATATCAAGAACCTGGAAGAAGAGCTGGGCGTGCGCCTGTTCAGCCGCAGCGTGCAGGGTGTGAAGGTGACGCCCTCGGGGGAGTTGCTTTACCGGCATGCCAAAGGTCTCGTGCGTCAGGCCGACAACACGAAGCTGCTGCTCTCGCAGCACGCGCGCCAGCCGAACGGGACGGTTGTGGTCGGCATGCCTCACAGCACCGCGCACCTGATTGCAATCGACGTAGTTCAGGAGCTTCGCGCTCACTACCCGGGCATCATCCTGGAGCTGACGGAGAGTTCGTCGTCGGAACTATACGGACTGGTTTTGCTGGGCCGGGTGGATCTGGCTGTAGTCGTACTCGACCAGCCGGTACGCGGGCTCACGCGCACGCCGTTGCTCAACGAACAGTTGTTCCTCATTCGTCATCCGGACATGGCGGGGATAGGCGCCACATGCAGCCTCGCCGAACTGGCGCGGCTGCCGCTGGTGCTGATCAGCCCGCCGAATATTGTCCGGACAAAACTGGATCGGGCCTTCGCGGCCGCGCAACTCGACTACAACCTCGTCGCGGTCGTCAACTCCACGTCCATGCTGGTTTCATGGGTCGAGCGAGGCGTGGGCGCGACCGTATTGCCCTGGTCCGCCGTGCATGAACAGGTCGCGTCCGGCCGGCTGATCGCCACGCCGCTCGACGGTGACGAATGGCAACGGGACCTGTGGCTGTGTCATGCGGAAACACTGCCGCTTACGCCGGCGGGCGAGATCGTGCAGGGGCTGATCATCCAGGACGTGCAGCGCCGTCTCCTGCCGGGCGCATGGCTGGGCGCTCGCAGTCTGGCCGCGCTGGACGAAACCTGAAGCATCCGTTCTAGCGGGCTGGTGTGCGGCACTGTCCCGGCGCTTCAGCTCCATACCGCAATGTGATTGATCCATCGTCAATCCGTATTTTTCATCTACGCGACGGCCGTCTATCTTGTGCGCTTCAATCGTGTGCTGGTCGATAAAAACATCGACGAAACCAGCGCACTCACAAGTAGATATCCGGAGGGGACATGGCATTGCCGTTGCAGGGAATCAAGGTGCTGGATCTTACTCGCGCGCTCGCGGGTCCGTTTTGTTCGATGATCCTCGGCGATCTCGGTGCAGACGTAATCAAGGTGGAGCCCGCGCCGAGTGGCGACATGGTCAGGACCTGGGGACCGTTTGCCGGCGGCATCAGCGCTTACTACCTGTCGTGCAATCGGAATAAGCGGGGCATGGCGGTGGATTTTCGCAAGCCCGCCGCGCTCGAGCTGCTGCGCAACATGGCCATTTCCGCCGACGTGGTCCTGGAAAACTTCAAGACCGGCACGATGGAAAGCATGGGACTAGGGTACGAGACGCTGTCGGCGCTTAACCCAAGGCTCGTCTACGGCAATATTACCGGCTATGGCCGCACGGGGCCGGCCGCGTTGTGGCCCGGTTTCGATCAGGTCGCGCAAGGGTACACGGGCATCATGAGCCTGACGGGCATGCCCGACGCCGGGCCCACGCGTGTGGGCATTGCGATCGGCGACATGACGGCCGGCATGTGGACCGCCATGGGCGTCCTTGCCGCGCTGCTCTCCCGGCAACAGACCGGACGTGGGCAGCGCGTGGAGAGTTCACTTTTGTCGGGACTGGTCGCCATGCTGGGCGTGCAAGGTCAACGCTATCTGAGCGCGGGCGAAATACCCGAGCCGACCGGCAATCATCATCCGGTGATCGCGCCGTACGGAGTATTCGAGGCGCAGGACGGCGCGCTGAACCTGGCGCCGGGCACGCCGGACATGTGGGTCAAGCTCTGCGAACTGCTTGGGCTCGAGCACACCATGTCCGACCCGCGTTTTGTCACCAACGAGCAGCGCATGCAGCACCGGGAGGTGCTCAAAGAGATCATCGATACAAAACTGCGCACGCGCACACGCGCCGATTGGACCGCTGATCTGAGACGGCTCGGCATTCCGGCAGGTCCCATCAACAACCTCGCGGACGTGTTTGCAGATCCGCAGGTGATGCATTGCGGACTGGTCGAGGAAGTCGCACACGGCACGATAGGCCAGCTCAAGCAGGTGGCGAGCGCGATCAGGATGAGCGAGATGACCGAAGGTTCGGTTCGCATGCCACCGCCCATGCTGGGCGAACACACGATCGACGTGCTAGGCGAGTATGGATTTTCAGACGACCAGATCGATGCGTGGCTGGCATCGCAGGTCGTATTGCAACATGAGCACGCGCTGGGCTGAATCTTGCCCCAAGCGCGGCGCGTTCTATCTGCGCGCTCAAGCTCACTCAAGCTCGTCAAACCGCCGGGGTCGCTTCCTTCTCCTTGGCGGCTGCTTCGTTAGCGGCGGCATCGCGGGTTTCCGGCATCGCGAGCCATACCAACGCCACGGCCAGTGCACCGGCTGCGGCAAGTCCAAAAAAGCTGGTGTTCACGCCGAACTTGTCCGCCACGAACCCGGCAATCGCCGTGCTCAGCGTCGCCCCAACGCCCGCTGCCAACCCAAAGAATCCAATACACAAGTTGTACCGGCCCTTGCCGCCGGCCACGTCGGCTGCAATCAGCGGCAGCATCACGCCAAACACGGCGCCGCTGATACCGTCGAGCATCTGCACCGGCACCAACAGGTAAGGGCTGGCCGCGCTGCTCGCGGCGGCGAACAGCAGTGCGCGTAACGGCAGCGCCGAGAAGCCGATGATCAGCACGGGCCGGCGTCCCCAGCTTTGCGCCTGCCGCCCGACCCACGGCGACAACCCCGCCACAATGAACTGCGGCACGATAATGCACGCCGCGATCACGAGTTGAACGTTGTCGCCCATGTGCGCGGTGACTTCGCCGGCGGCGAGATTCAGCATGGCCGCATTCGACAAGTGAAACAACACCACGCACGCCGCGAAGGTCAAGAGCCGCGGATCACGCAGCAGATCGCGCAGGCTCTCAGGCCGCTCGGCCCCGGCCGCGCTCACCGCTTGAGCGAGACTTGCCCCCGCCTTCGCCGCGGCTTTTTTCATGCGCGGCACGACAGGCGCCATCTCGTGATGGATCATGTTCAGCGCGACGAGCGCGGGCAACGCCAGCGCCGCCGTCAAGAAGAACACCGATCGCAGCGACAGGTACTCGCCGAACACCCCCATCAACCCCGCCGTCAGCGCGCTGCCGATCGATGCCCAGCGCGCATTTCGCCCAAGGCGGTCGCCGAGATCGGCGCGTGAGACAAGCGCGAGCGAGATCGCGGCCATTGCGGGCACGAGCATGCAACTCGCAAAGCCGTGCAGCACTTCGGCCGCGAATACGACGACAAACGTCGGGCTCGCGCCGAGCAACAGCGCGGCCACAATGATCGCGATGATTGCGGCGGCAGCAGCGCCTTTCTTGTTGCGCAACGCATCGACGAGCGCGCCGGCCGGCAACTGGCTCGCCATCGCGCTGATCGTGCCGACGCTCAGCATCAGCCCGATCTCGCCTTGCGTCCATTTGTTCGCGGCGAGATAGGAAGCGATGAACGGCCCAAAGCCGGTCTGCACATTCGCGACAAAGAAGTTCAGCCAATCGAGCGCGCGCAGACTTCGTGCAATTCCCATATTTCAGATCGTCCTCATTGTTTCGAGGGGCGCGCAACGGCTGCCGCACTGGCTTTCGCACCCGACCCCGGGCCGGAGGAGGCCGTAGCCACGGCCGGAGCAGAAGCGGGCTCAGGCGACGCGGCGGGTTCCGGTGGCGGGACGACGGGCGAAACGATCTTGATCGGCTGATCGGGCGAGTAAGTTGGCGCGGCCTTGATCTGTGCGTCGGTGAAATCCAGTTGCAATTGCATTACCTTGTTGCGCGAGACCACATGCAGGTCGGGCCAGTTCGCGGCCACTTGCCGCTTGTCGGCGGCGAGGGAATCGGAGAGATCGATCACGAGCGCCTGGGGTTGCGCATCGGCATCGATCAGCACGTCGACTACGCGGCCCATCCGCGCGCCGCTTTTCTGCGAGACATTGGAGTCGATGAGTTGAGCGAGCGTCGGCGGAATGTCGTTGACTGAACCCGGTCGTGCCGACGCGTCCTGAGTTTTCACCTTTGCCGCATTCGATGCCGCATTGCTGCCGGGCGTTGGCAGCGCGAACGTGATGGGCGCTTTTTTCGTGGCCGGATTGAAGCGGAACGCGGTCCACGGGAAGGTCACCTTGCGGTCTCCCACGCCCAGGAAACCCGCCAGGTTCACGATCATGATCTTCGGCTTGCCGGTGGCATCGGCGTACATGTCCACCGCTCGGCCGATCACCTTGCCGTCCGGACGCTGGATCTCGCTGTCGAGCAAACCGCGCACTTGCTCGTGCTGCATGATGCGCGTGGTGAGCAACGGAGGCGGCGTCGGCGGCGCTTTTTCTTCCACGGGCGGCGGCGGTGGCGGCGGTGGTTTTTTCGGCACAAACACACGCCGTTTGGGTGCGGGGTGCGGCACTTTGGGCTCGACAGGGGGCTGCGCGGCAACCGGCGCCGATGCCGGCTCTTCCGGCTCCACGACCTCGGGCACGACGGGCGGTTGCGGCGTCGACAAGTCGACGATCGGCGCGGGCGCTTGATGCGGGAACAGGCTGCATCCCGACATGACCGCCAGGACAAGGAGGATTGCAAGCGTCCGGGCCACTGTTCGCCAGTGCCATTCGTACGCTCGAAGCGGGAAACCGCCACTCATCACAAGAGCTCCATGTTGCAGGGCTGCCTTCACGAAATTGGTGCGCCGTCGCACGGGTTATCGACGGCGCGTGGGTTAGGGGGGACGTTCGGGGTGACGTTCGACCCGGACCGGACGAGCGGCGCGCGAAGCCGTTGCGCTCGTGCGGCCCCAGCTCGTCTCGTCCCGTTTCGTCCCGTGTCGCTCAAACGCCCGGCGGACGTGACTTTGCCTCGGTCGCCTGCGCCAGCCGCGCGACGGTGTCGGGCGCGCCCATTTTCGCGGCGGCGTCGCGTGCGGTAAAACCGTTCGCGTCCTTCGCGTCGGGGTTCGCGCCTTTTTCGATCAGGAACTCCACCATTTCCAGTCGATTGAACATGGCCGCGATCATCAACGCCGTGCGTCCGTCTGGCGATGCCCCTTCCACGTCGGCGCCATGTTCCAGCAAAACCTCGATGACCGGCTTGTAACCCTTGAACGCCGCGCCTGCGATCGGCGTCTGGCCGTTGTCGTTGCGCAGGTTCGGGTCCGCCTTGTGTTCGAGCAGCACGCGCACCGCGTCGGCGTGGCCGTGATAACTCGCGAGCATGACGAGCGTGTCGCCCTTGTCGTTGCGCAGGTTCGGTGGCAGGCCTTTGTGCAGCAAGGCGTCGAGCATGGCGGCGTCGCCGCGGCGGGCTACGTCGAAGACCTCGCTCGCGAAATCGATGAGATCGTCGCTCAAAGGCTCCTGGCTTTGACCGGGAATGCCTGCGGGTGAATCAGGTTGCATGGGAGGCTCCATTAGGATTGCATGGACGGGCGCGGCGCGGCCGCTGTTCGATGCCGGGTAGCAGGCAGGCGCCGGGTCGAGCGATGTCCGGTTGGTACCGCGTGCAGCGTTCGATCAGCTTTCAACGTCAGGCGGTGTCGTCCAGCTGCATACGGCCTCGGTCCCTGCAGATTCCATCAGTGCGTCAGGATACACAGGTTTGGCGGCAGGCCGCACCGGGATAGCAGGAATCGCGCCTTGGTCCGGGCGACTGGGTTTCCCGTTCTGACCGCTTGTTCGGAGCGTCATTCTAAAGGGTGCGTCCTCGTGGCCGTTCGTTCTTTAGTGTCGCTGAATGTGAATGATCGGTTTGACCGGCGGTTCATCGGCTTCCTCAGCGGCGTTGCTCGCTCTTCATTACGGTCTCTTTCCGCCACTTTTTTCCGCTGTTCATCGGCAGCTCGTCCGGGCTCCCGCCATCGGCATTTTTCTTCATGCTCGCCGGCAAAGCTATCGGAGGCTCTTCGCTTGACCTGTGCCTGTCGCGCGCTTACGCTCGCCAGCACTTAATCTGGAAATGCACCGTGAGCCCCAACAACCCGGATAACCCCGACCCTCTGCGCCGCGTGGCGCCCGCCGCTGAGCGCAATCGCGGACCTATTCTCGATGTGCTGAGCCGTGTGCTGCCCAAGTCCGGCGTAGTCCTCGAAATCGCGAGCGGAACGGGGCAGCATGCCGTCCACTTCGCCGCTGCGCTGCCTGCCGTCACCTGGCAACCGAGCGATCCCGACGCGACTTCGCGTGCTTCTATCGACGCTTGGCGCAAGCACACTTCACTCGCCAATCTCAACGCGGCGCTCGCCCTGGATGTCCGGTCGGCTCCTTGGCCCGTGCCGGACGTCCTTGCGGCAATCGTCTGTATCAATATGATCCATATTGCGCCGTGGGCCGCCGCCGAAGCGCTTTTCCAGGGAGCCGGAGAGCACCTGGCAAACGACGGTGTGCTCTTTTTGTACGGACCTTACAAGCGCGACGGGGCGCATACCGCCCCGAGCAACGAAGCCTTCGACAATCAGCTTCGCGCCACCAATCCCACCTGGGGCATTCGAAATATGGAAGACCTGGTAGAGCTCGGGCGCGCGGCAGACTTATGGATGGAAGAGGCCGTGCCCATGCCGGCGAACAATTTCTGCCTGATATTCAGGCGCACCGGCCTCTGACAAATCTGACGAATCCAACATATCGGAAGTGAGAAGGCCGGCCCGAGGCGATGAGGCAGGTGGATATAACGCAGGGCGGTTGGATCGGAGACACGCCCGAACGGTTGCGTATTAGCAGGATGGGTCGTGCAGCGAGCACCGTAAGCGAGGCGAAAAAATCGTCGTAGGAATGTTGTCCGGCAGAGCGGCGAAGTGCCGCAAAAACGCCTCGAAAATGCCACCGCAGCCCCTGCGCACGCCCATCCAGCGCACTTCCGATGTCGTTCGCCACCCCTCTTCGCGGCTCAATTGTCGTCTGGCGTGTAGACTGCGATAGGCCTTTGGTTGCAATGTCTCCTCAAAGCACTTTTTTCGTCTGTTTTCTTGCCGATTCCCTCAAGCGGAGGCATCGTACATGCATGTAGCGCTGCAGCAGGACGTCGCTCCAAGCGAACTTCCGTCCCAACAGTCTCAACCACCGGCGCGCGATCTGCGCCGTGTCGATATTCACCCCGATCACTGGTATCCGGTCGCATGGTCGCGGGAAGTAAAACGCGGCAAGGCGCATGGCGTTCGTTTTGCCGGCGACCCCGTCGTGCTCGTACGCACGGAAAGCGACAAAGTGTTCGCGCTGGAAGACCGCTGTGCGCATCGACAGGTGCCGCTGCACGCGGGCGTGGTCGACGGCGAATCCATTCGATGCTGTTACCACGGCTGGACCTACGACTGCACCGGACGCTGTATCGACGTCCCGTATCTCGGGCGCGAACGCTTGCCGAATGGAGTGCGCTCGTATCCGTGCCGGGAAGAAGCCGGCCTGATCTTTATTTTCCCCGGCGACCCGCTGCTCGCCGAGACCACGCCGTTTCCAGCGCTCGGTTCCGTGGGCGACAAAGCCTACAAGACCCGCCGCTTCGGCCGCGAAGTGAAGTGCCATTACACCTTCATGCACGAGAACCTGATGGACATGAACCATCAGTTCCTGCATCGCAAGCAAATGGGGCAGATGAAGGCGCGTTCGGTCGGACGTAGCCGTGGCGACGACTGGGTGGAAGTGAACTACACATTCGCGCGCGAGGAGGGCAAGCAGCCGATCGGCGAGGCGTTGGTGTTCAGCCAGAAGCGCGGCACGAAGCCCGACGAGAACAACAAAGACGTGATGACGATCCGTACCGAGTATCCGTACCAGACGCTCAGGATCCGCACCAAGGACCAGACGATGGTGATGGATCTGTGGATCGCGTACGTGCCGCTCGACGCCGAGCAGCGCACCAACCGCACGTTCGGCCTGCTGTCCATCCGCCGGCCGAAGATCCCGGGCATTCTTGATGCCGCGTGGCCGTTGCTGGTGTGGTTCACGGAGCGTATCTTCAAGGAAGACCGGTGGATCGTGGAGCGCGAGCAGGAAGCACATGACCGGCAGGGCGCGGATCATAATCATGAGGTCTTCCCGGTCATACTTGAACTGCGCTCGCTGCTCACTGAATGCGGCGCGCCGGTTCGAGAACCCGCGACGGAGCGTCGTGTGCATATGATCCAGCCGATCAGTGAATAGCAGCCGGCTGATAGTCGTACATGACACAACGTCGCAGTAACAACGTCTTAGTCAAGACGTCGCAGTCATGAAGTATTAACCAGAAGAGGTCGACCATCATGGAACCCAACTCGACAGAGAACCCGGTCACGCCGGCGGCGGACACGCCCCCGGAACAGGACCACTTCGATGCCGCCATCAGCCACGTCGATCATTCCTACGCGTCGGGCGTCATGGCCGCGGGCGCGGCCAAGGGCATCCTCTATAGCTTGATCGAGACGCTGGGCACCCTTATAGGCGACCCGGATTTGCCAGAGCACGCGCGTTCCGGTTATCAGGCGTTGCGGGTGAGCGCTCAAGAACTGCGCTCGAAGATCGATTGAGCGTTTTAGCTTTGTTTTCGTCTTAACCTGGAGTCATGCAGCAGAGCCCGGCGACGCATATTTATGTCCCCATGTTCCCAAACTGCAGCGGCTCGGGCAATAATGTCAGGTCAACCACGGAGCACATCATGAGCAAGAGCCAGGACGCGAAGAAAACCGAGAAGAAGGTCGCTGTCAAATCGCCGAAAGAAAAGAAAGAAGCGAAGAAAGTGAAGAAGGAGGCGTCCAAGCGGCAGTAATGGAAGTGATGGTTTTGGAAGTGATGCAAGGGTTGCAGACTGGCGCGTTCAAACGTCCGCCCGTTTGATCTTTACCCGGCTTCAGCTTCCAGACTTCCTGCTTCCTGCAGAACAGTTTGGTCATTTACGGCCCGCTCTCGAGCGGGCCGTTTGCATGGTAAAGGCCATACGCGAGTGAAGGCGTTCCGGCTATCTCCAGCCATCCTTTAGGTTGCCATCATGCAAGGTGTCGACGGCCCGCAGTAGACGCCGATGCCCTGCGCATCGTAAATTTCTGTATGATAATGATTCTCAATAACGCGTCTCAATCCGTTTTTATGGATTGAGACGGCACTTCTGCACGCTCTCCATGCAAGATTTTTTCATGCCGGCATCCGTGCTGTTCGCGATTGCCGGCGCACTCGCGTTTTATCTGGCCGCCCCGGGCCAGCGCTGGCTGCGCGCTCCGTTGCCGCCGCGGCTGTTCAGAACACTTGCGGCAATGTTAAGCATTCTGGCCTTTGTTATAGGCATGGGCGCAAGCAGGCTGCATCCCGCCACCTCGCTTGCCATCGTATTCACGGCGGCCATGGCGAGCCTGACTGCGTGTCCGTTTATCGGCGTGTTGCTTGAGCGAGTCCGGGTTGGTGGCGCATCGCGGGTGATGCGTTGACATTGGAGGCCGTTCGGCGCGCGAAAGAGCGCAACAGGCTGTCGCGGGACTGGTTGTCGAAGACGCTGGCAGGCGTGATCGGAGGGTTTGGGCTTGCGATTGCCGCGAGCGGATTGCTTGCCTGCCTGTCGCCGGGCGCACTGGATGTGCAGAACAAATTCCAGGTCGCAATGTGGCTCGTGCCACCCGTGTGGATCGGGGTGATGAGCGCCAGTTTCATGTTCCGAACCGGCTTGCGCGCGTGGGTCTGGCTTGGCGGCGCGAATCTCACCGGCTTTGCCATGCTCGCGCTCGCCCGTCATTTTTTCACTCGATAACCCCATGCGCAGCGACGTCATCCGCGTCTATAAGACGGTTCACACGTGGACTGGCATTGTTGCTGGCCTCGCGCTTTTTATCGCGTTCTACGCCGGCGCGATCACCATGTTCAAGGACACGCTGGACGACTGGGTCACGCCGCCGTCGCCAGCGTTCGAGCATGCTCAAACATTTCCGCTGGAGCAGGCGTCTGCGGTGATCGAACAGACGCTGGCCGCGTATCCGGCCGCGCGTCGACAGTTCACGCTGCGGCTTGAACCCCCGGGTGCAGCGAGTCTTTCGTGGCGCCCGCGCGGTCAGTCGCAGCGGGTCACCGCAACCCTGAACGCCGACGGCAAGCTCGAAACCCATACGCGGGAGACATCGAACGCTGCACGTTTCATCGATATCCTGCACATGACGGCCGGCATTCCCGGCGGCTTCAGTGTCGGCATGGGCGTGATGGGTGTCGTGTCATTGCTTTACGGGCTGGCGCTGGTGTCGGGCGTGATTGTGTTGTTGCCGAGTCTCGTCAAGGACTTGTTCGCGTTGCGCGTGGGCAAGAACCTGAAGCGGATGTGGCTGGATGCGCATAACGTGATCGGCATCCTGAGTTTGCCGTTTCACATACTGATGGCGTTGTCGGTGGTCGCGTTCGGGTTGAACGACACCATATTTGCTGTACAGGATCACGTGATCTACAGCGGCACGCTTGATGCCACCAAGCAGGCACAGAACCCGTATTTCGCGAAGGCACCGGCGGAGCCGGGCGGCGCAGTGACCTTGCTTCCACCGCTTAAGATCCTGGCGGCGGTAAAGCAGCGCGCGCCGGGCTTCGAGGCGCGGGAGTTGAGTTATCGGGGGGCGGGCGCTCCGGGCGCAACGGTATTTGTCCGGGGCGATGATCCTCGGTATCTGGCGCGCAGCGGCGGTTTTGCTCTGCTGGACCCGGTGAGCGGACAATTTCTGAATGCGCAGTTCCTTCCCGGCGCCCCTGATGCCAACGCGTGGTCCGCGGCTACCAGTGCGTTCTTTGCGCTGCACTTCGGGAGTTATGGCGGCGCACCCGTTCAATGGGGTTATTTCTTTCTCGGCCTGGCTGGCGCCTTCTTGTTTTATTCGGGTAATTTGCTTTGGATCGAGAGTCGCCGAAAGCTTGAACGTCGCGCTCAAGCGGTCGCAGAGGACGATAGGGTGCCCCCCAAGCAGCGGCGCGCGGCGTATTTCATGGCGGCGCTGACGGTTGGCGTGACGCTTGGGTGCATCGCGGGTATTTCTGCGACGCTCGCAGCGGGCAAGTGGCTGAATGGGCGCGTCGCCGACATGTCTGCGTGGCACGCGTGGATCTACTACACGGTGTTCTTGGTGAGTATTGCGTGGGCCTTTTTGCGCGGCGCGGCGCGCGGCTCAGTCGAGTTGCTGGCGCTGGCTACGGGCACGACCTTGCTCGTGCCGCTCGCGTCGATTGCCGGTTGGCTCGCGCCATCGACAGGTTTGTGGTTTGAGCCTTCGGCAGTCGGAGTGGACGTTTGTGCGGCTGTTGGAGCGGCTTGTTTTGCCTGGATGTGGCGGGCTACTGCGCGGCGGGCTGCTGCCGGGCGGCAGGATAGTGTCTGGGCCGCCGGGCTGGCTGTCGATAAATAAGGCCGGATAGGATCGAATCCCACCGGGGTTTTCGAGGAATTCGGCTGCGGGCTGCATCGAAAAAAGCGCCGACGACGGCTCGCAATCAAGGCCGCCCGGCCACCGACGCGAGCAGCCCATTCCGTGCGACCGGTTAAAAATCGGTCGTCATCGAGAACAACACCGTGCGCGGTGCGCCTTGCGTGATGTACCCCTGTCCGGACGTCGATGCCGTCGCCCAGTAGGCCTTGTTGGCCACATTGATCACGCTGGCGCGGAACGTCGTACTCCTGCCGAAGAGATTGGTTGCGTATCGCGCGCCCACATCAAACCGGTTCCACGAAGGGATCGACGCCGTATTGGCGACATCGAAGTATTGCTTCGCCGTGTGCAAGTACCGCGCCGTCAACGTGAGCCCAGGCAACATAGGTACGTCGTACTCGGCACCCAGGTTGAACAGGAAGTTCGGCACCCCCGTTGGACGGTTGCCATCGGTCGCTCCCTCGTAGGTATCGAGCAATTCGGCCTTGATCACCGAGGCACCCGCCAGCAGACGTACGCCCTTCAACGGCTCGCCATACACGGCGGCTTCCAGCCCGCGATGCCGCTCCTTCCCGTTCTCCGCGAAAATGTCGGAGGCGTTCGTATAAGCCGTTGGCTCCTCAATCTGATACGCCGCGAAGGAAGCGCCAAAGCGATCCACGTCATATTTCACGCCCACTTCGTATTGCTTCGAGCGTGCCGGCGCGAGCTTCGTACCGTAGTTCAACGCGGTCTGCGGGGCCTGCTGGCCCTCAGCCAGCGCTTCGCTGCGGTTGGCAAAAAACGCGACGTTTTGCCAAGGCTTCACCACCAGCCCAAGGATCGGGGTAGTGATCGCATCCGCATACGACGATGTCAGCGCGCCTGTCGCCGTCGCGTAGTTGTTCGTGTGCAATTCCTGCCGGCGCGCACCCAGCGTGAAGAGCACGCGGTCGTTGAGAAAACCCAATGTATCGGAGACCGCGACACTTCGGATCAACGTGCTGTCGGTCTCCAGCGGATTCGCAAAATTGCCGACGGGCGTGGCCGACGGACGCGGCACCTGGATGGTGTCGTAGAGGCTCGTGGAATAGCTGCCGGAATAGTCGTACGCCGAGCTGTCTTGAATGCTCGTGATCGAACCGCCCGCCGTGACGAAATGCGTCACCGGACCGGTCGCGAACCGCCCGTGTACGCCCGCCTCGGCCGAGTACGCATCGGTTTTACGCGGCACGCCCAGGCGGTTGGCGGTCGTCAGACCGGTATCGCCGTTATAGATGGGGGAGGAGTAGTCGCCGTGTTCGTTTGCGTGATGCACGCCGCCCGCCACATACGCCGTCCAGCCCGGCAGGAAGTCGTATTCCGCACGCGCAATCCCGACCGTATCTTCCAGCGCCGTGTATGACCACGTTTGCGCGTAGTTGTATGACGCCGAAGGCACCGCCGGGATCACGATGTTCGTGCCGGTCAGGTTGACCGTAGGACGGCCGTCGTTCACACGTTCGCGTTGATAGAGAAAGTCGCCGTAGAGACGCAGTTTGTCGCCGCGATAATCGAGCGAGACGGACGTTGCGGTGCTACGTTTATGTTCATCGTCGACACTGGTTTCGCCGTCACGGACCATGCTGTTCACGCGAATCCCGAACTGGCCGTCGCTGCCGAAACGGCGCCCCACGTCGACGTGCGTACCGAGCTCGCCGGACCCCGAACCTTCGACCGTTACGCGCGTCAGGGGTTTGTCGTCGGCGCGCTTGAGCTCCAGGTTGATCCCGCCACCGATGGCGGAGCCCGTTGGCGATGCGCCGTTCAGGAACGCGTTGGCGCCCTTGAAGACGTCCACACGGTCCAGCGTTTCGGTCGCCACCAACTGGCGCGGCGTGATGCCGTAGAGGCCGTTGAGCGAGATGTCGTCGCCGGTGAGCTGGAAACCGCGGATCACAAAAACCTGCGCCTGATTGCCGTAGCCGAGACCCGAGCGCACGGCGGGGTCGTTATCGAGGACGTCCGCCAGCGTGCGCGCCTGCTGGTCTTCAATCAGCTTGGACGTGTACGTCGTCATGCTGAACGGCACGTCGATCATTTTCTGTTCGCCCAGCACGCCGAAGCTGGCACCGCGTGCAACCTGACCGCCGCCGTAGGTCGGCGCGCGATCGCCGGGCAGGACATCGGCCGTGCCTTGAACTTTGACAGCGGGCAAGGTCTTGGTGGTATCGGCCGATTCAGCTGATTTCGCTGAGGTATCCGATTGGGCGGTATCGGCGCTTTGTGCTTGCGCGCTGCCGCTCGTAGCAAAACCGAGCGCGAGCGGCATGGCTGCACAAAAGAACAGATGACGTGCGGCGGCGGACATCGGCCGGACGCGGAGCGAGTGCAGGTTGATAGCGAGCATGTGAAGTAGCAGGAGGTGGTCGTGATTGCACCCCGTAATGCCGTCATTAACGATGGCGAACGGAGCGTTGTTGTGTGTTTGTGGCTGTCAGACAGGTAACAGATGTCTATGAAGTAGCTGACTAATTATACATGAATGCGAATCGTTATCATTGTCAATTACAAAAAATGACAGCGATTTTATAAGGAGAGAAATTCGGGGAGAGGCTTGCTGAGAAAGGGCGCGGAGGAGGCAAAGGGGGCCGAGACGCAGTCCGGCGGATCAGCCTGTTTCGCGTCTGGGCCACGTTTCGGCATTTGTGGTGCAAGCCTTTCAGGCTGATTTTTGGCGAAGTTGAACGGAGATTAGATTGAAAGCTCGCCTAGCTCGCCGGACAGTCAAACGCCGCCCACCCATCGCTCTTCCGATGCCTTCAAATGCGACCGGATGGCGGCTTGCGCGGCGATCGGATCGCGCGTTTCCAGCGTCCTCAAGATCCGTTCGTGCTCGGAGAGCGCGACGCCCCATGTCGTGATGTTTTCCGCGAGCCCGCTCACCTTGGCCGCGATCGGGTCGTTACGGCCGTCGAATAACTCGCCGACCAGCCGGGTCAGCACAGAATTCCCCGCGATTTCAGCCAGCGTTATATGAAATTGCCGGTCCGGTTCAAGCGGCGAGCGTCCCGCCGCGATCAGTTCGCGCATCGAATCCACGCTTCTTTGCAGCCTGCTCGTGCCCTCCGGCGTCAGCCGCGTGCAAGCCAGCACGATCACGCATCCTTCAATAGCCGCACGAGCTTGCATCAGCTCGGTGGGGCTTTCGCCCATGGAAGTCAACGGCGGTTCCTCGGTGCTGCCTTCGCAGACATACACGCCCGAGCCCATGCGGATCTCGACCTGACCGCGAATTTCCAAGGCGATAAGCGCCTCGCGCAACGACGGCCGCGACACGCCCAACTGCTGTGCAAGCTCACGCTCCGGCGGCAGGCGCGTACCTGCCTGGAAGCTGCCGTGGCGGATCAGCGTGTTGATCTGATCGGCGATGGTTTGATACAGCCGTCGCGTTTCAACCGGTTTTACAGATGTCGTCATGAGTGTCGGGCAGGATCGAAGTGTAAGGTGGCTTGACCAATTGCTTTCAGCATCGCTTGAGCGGCATGCCAATGAATATAAGGGTAAATACCGCGATTCCAGAGTAGGCCCAACGCCATTATCATTCTCAACAGGTAAGGCCACTTCACAGAACAGAAAATTGGCTTGACCACTTTGGTGCCTGAACAACGATCGGCCCCATCCCACAATCAGAGATCCCGCCGAGGAGACAACGCCGGTGCAAATGCTCATACGAGTCGACGAGGCCAAGCGATGAACGTGGCAGCCGAACAGGGCGCGCCAGATGCTGCGTCATCTACCGCGCGTCCGCACGCCATGCCGGACGAGCCCTTGCTGCGCCTGAACAGCGTCGGCAAGCGCTTTCCTGGCGTGATCGCGCTGCAAAACGTCAGCTTCGACGTCCGCGCGGGCGAAGTGCACGCCATTTGCGGTGAAAACGGTGCGGGCAAGTCGACGCTCATGAAGATCGTCAGTGGCCAATACCGGCCGGACGAGGGCGAGATCTACATCGACGGCCGCGAGCACCACTTCGCGTCCACGCTCGAGGCACAGGCTGCCGGCATCGCGATCATTCATCAGGAACTTAACCTGATCCCGCATTTGTCCATCGCGGAAAACATCTTTCTGGCGCGGGAGCCGAAGCGCGGAATTTTCATCGATCGGGCGCGTCTCGCTGCCGACTCCCAGGCCGCGCTCGATCGCATTGGCCTGTCGCTCAAGCCGCGTACGCTGGTTGGATCGTTGTCGGTCGCGCAGCAGCAGATGATCGAGATTGCCAAGGCGCTCTCGCTCAACGCTCGGCTCTTGATCATGGATGAACCCACGTCGTCGCTGACTGAATCCGAGACGGTGCATTTGTTCCGGATCATCAAGGAGTTGCGCCTGGCGGGCGTGGGCATTGTCTATATCTCGCACCGGCTGGACGAGCTGGCCGAGATTGCCGACCGCGTGACCGTGCTGCGCGACGGCCGCACCATTTCCACCGATGACTTCGCCGCCACCACCATCGAACAAGTAGTCTCGCATATGGTCGGCCGCGATCTGGACGATGTCTTTCCCGAACGTAAATCGCAGCCGACGAACGAAGTACTGCTAAGCGTAAGCGGCCTGAAGCGTCGTGATGTGTTCGGTCCGGTGAGCTTCGAATTACGTCGCGGGGAGATCCTGGGCTTTGCGGGATTGATGGGCTCTGGGCGCACTGAAGTTGCGCGCGCGGTGTTCGGCGCCGATCCGGTGGAGGCGGGCGAAGTACGGTTGCAAGGCGAGAGGCTCTCGATCAATTCGCCTATCGACGCGATCCGCAACGGCATTGCGTATCTCTCAGAGGATCGCAAGGGCAACGGTCTCGCGCTGCAGATGACGGTGGCGAAGAACATCACGCTCGCGAACGTGGAGGCGGTGTCGGGGACGGGCGGGTTTATCCGCTTCGAAGAAGAGGCGAGCGTCGCGCGCCGCTATATCGATGCATTGGGCATTCGTACGCCGAGCGTGAACCAGATCACGCGCAATCTCTCGGGCGGTAACCAGCAAAAGGTCGTGATCAGCAAATGGCTGTTCCGCGAATCGAAGATCCTGTTCTTCGATGAACCCACGCGCGGCATTGACGTCGGTGCGAAATACGCGATCTATGAACTCATGGACCGGCTCGCGGCGCAGGGCATTGGCGTTGTATTGATCAGTTCGGAGTTGCCCGAAATCATGGGCATGACGGACCGCGTCGCGGTGTTTCATGAAGGCCAGATAGCGGGCGTGCTCGAGACCCGTAAAACCAATCAGGAAGAAATCATGCACTACGCATCAGGACGGATCGCCCATGCTTGAGATGACAACCGACACGGCTCACGCCGACCGTGCCCGCGCCCGCGAACGTCGCAAGGACCTGATCCAGAAGTTCGCGGCACTGGGAAGCCTGGTGATGCTCGTGGTCGTGTTCTCGGCGACCAGCAACGCGTTCATGTCGCTCGGCAACGGCATGACCGTGGCGTTGCAGGTGACGTCCATCGCCTATCTCGGGTTAGGCGCGACTTGCGTGATCATTACCGGCGGTATCGATTTGTCGGTTGGGTCGGTGCTTGCGCTCTCAGGTGTAGCCGCCGCGTTGCTCGTGAAAGCCGGCGTGCCTGTTCCGATAGGCATGCTTGGCGGCGTGGTCGTGGGTGCGATCTGCGGCGCGTTCAACGGCTTGTTCGTGACGCGCATGGGGTTGCCGCCGTTCATCGCGACGCTGGGCATGATGCTCGTCGCGCGTGGCCTGGCGCTGCAGATTACCGGTGCGCGGCCGGTCTCGGGGCTCGGCGATTCCTTCGCTGAACTCGGCAATGGCTCGCTCTTTCGCGTGGTCCGCATGGGCTCGGACGGTTTCCCCGACATCGTGTTTCCCGGCATCCCGTATCCCGTGATCATCATGGTCGTGCTGGCGGTGCTGGTCGCCATCATGCTTAGCCGCACGTCGCTCGGGCGGCACATTTATGCGGTTGGATCGAATGCGGAAGCGGCGCGGTTGTCCGGCGTGAACGTGAACCGCGTGAAGCTGTTCACCTATGTGCTGTCCGGCGCGCTTGCGGGGCTGACGGGGTGCGTGCTGATGTCGCGACTGGTGACGGCGCAGCCGAACGAAGGCGTGATGTACGAACTCGATGCCATCGCGAGCGCGGTGATTGGCGGAACGTCGCTGATGGGCGGCGTTGGCACCATCTCCGGGACGGCGATTGGCGCGTTCGTGATCGGCATCTTGCGCAACGGGCTGAACATGAACGGGGTATCGAGTTTCATCCAGCAGATCATCATCGGGCTGGTTATCTTGGGGACGGTGTGGATTGACCAGATCCGGAACCGGAGATGAGTTTCATCGAACGTGTTTCGAGCGTTCGCGATATAGCAGAGAGCAAGGATTCCACTTGGTCTCAGAAAATCAATATCAACAGGAGCGAGACATGAAACTGACTACCAAGGCGATGTTTGCCGCTGTACTTGCCGTTGCTGCGAGCAGCGCGTTTGCGGCGGGCGGCGAGATTGCCGTGATCGTGAAGAGCGCCGATTCGAACTACTGGCAGAACGTCAACAAGGGCGCGACCGCGGCCATGGCTGCGGAGAAGGGTTACACGATGACCTTCCAGGGCCCGGCTGCCGAATCCGACATAGCCGCCGAAGTGAACATGGTCGAGAACGCGGTGAACCGGAAAGTCGCGGGGATCGTGCTGGCGGCATCGGACCCGGATGCGCTCGTGCCGGCCGTGAAGAAAGCATGGGAAGCGCATATTCCGGTGGTGATCATTGATTCAGCCTTGTCCGATTCGGGCAAGCCGTATTACCAGGCTTTCCTGTCCACCGATAACGAAAAGGCCGGCGAGATGTGCGCCCAGGCGTTGATCGCGCGGGTGGGGCAGACGGGCAAGATTGCGTTGATGTCGTATGTGGCTGGCGCGGGTTCCGAAGTGGGGCGCGTGGGCGGGTTCCGCAAGTATCTGGCGGCGCATTCCAAGTTGCAGGTGGTTGGGCCGTATTACTCGCAGTCGCAAATGGCGAACGCGCTTAATCAGACGACCGACGTGCTTGCCGCCAATCCCGACCTGAAGGGCATTTTTGGCGCGAACGAGCCGACGGCGGTGGGGATGGGCCGTGCGCTCGCTCAGTCGGGCAAGGCGGGCAAGGTGATTGCAGTTGGATTTGACGGCAATGCGGATTTGCAGAACTTCGTGAAGGACGGCACGATCCAGGCAATTGCCGTGCAAGGCTCGTATCAGATGGGTTATAAGGGCATTCAGACGGTGATTGGAGTGATTGAGAAGAAGTCGCCGCCGAAGTTTGTTGATACGGGTGTCGTCATGGTCGATAAAGACAATATTGATCAGCCGGTGGCGAAGAACGTGTTGTATTGAGCGCTAGCCTTTGGTTAAAGGCTAAGCAGGCGATGCGCAGTGCGAAGGGATTGCAAGTTGATCCTTTTGTGCTGCGCTTTCTTTTTGTGGTTTCATTTGCACGTCACTCGCGAAAGTTGGCGTTGGCACTACTCCATTACCTTCACCGATAGAACAATGTGTTCTTTCGGCGTGACTATCCGCCGCCTGTCTGCTCGCATACCATGCCGTATCGATTACGCTCCTAAGCCTGATATGCAAACTCCCTTGTACCGATGGTTATTGGCGGCTACCGCTGCCACCGCTCTATTCACAAGCGCCGCTCAAGCCCAGGTCGATACGACCAAAAGCACGGTGACGGCGACATCGAAGCAAATGAACGTGCCGGTTGAAGGCAAGTTCAAGAAGTTCACCTCGCAACTCGACTTCGATCCGGCCAAGCCGGCTGCGGGCAGCGCGAATATCAGCATCGATACGGGAAGCTACGATCTCGGCGATGACAGCTACAACAAGCAGGCGACCGACAAGGACTGGTTCGATACCGCCCATTTCCCGACCGCTACTTTTGTTTCAACAGCCATCGCGCCGGCTGGCGGGACGAAGTTCAATGTCAGCGGCAAGTTGACCATCAAGGGCAAGTCGCAGAACGTCATCGTGCCGGTCACGGTCACGAGCCAGGGCGCGACGCAAACCTTCGATGGCTCATTGCCCATCAAACGCACGCAGTTCGATGTCGGCACGGGCGAATGGAAAGACACCTCGGTCGTCGCCGACGAAGTCGTCATCAAGTTCCACCTCGTCGCGACCAAGACATAAGCCAAGAACTAGGCGCTCATCGCTTTCAACATTCATCCTGGAAAACTCATGAAAAAGAACCTCCTGATTGCAGCCGCTGGCGCGCTTTTCGCGGCCGTTTCGTTTAACGCGATGGCTGAAGAAGTCACGTATCAACTCGACCCGAACCACACGTACCCGAGCTTCGAAACCGATCACTTCGGCGGCATCTCGATCTGGCGCGGCAAGTTCACGAAAAGCAGCGGCACGGTGACGCTCGATCGCGCAGCCAAGAAGGGCACGCTGGATGCGACCATCGATATGACGTCGATTGATATTGGCAATGAGAAGCTGAATGGCGAACTGAAGAGCGCGCAATTCTTCGACGCCGACAAATTCCCGACGGCGACCTACAAGGGCACGTCGATGAAGTTCAAGGGCGACGTGCCGGTGGAAGTCATCGGCGAGCTGACGCTGCATGGCGTGACGAAGCCGTTGAACCTGAAGATCGAATCGTTCAAGTGCTTCACGAACCCGATGATGAAGAAAGAAGTCTGCGGCACGGAGTCGACGGCAACGTTCGATCGTGGCGACTTCGGCGTGGATTATGGCAAGGCGTATGGCTTCAAGATGAAGACGACGCTGCATATTCAAGCTGAAGGCATTCGGCAATAAGTTTATTGATGCATGACGGCATGCATGTTGTGATGCTGGCTGTTTAGTCGGAGAACGTCATTCCAGCGTTAGTTGGAGTGACGTTTTTGTTGTGTGCGCAGCATGGGTGCTCCCTCGAAGGTGAGAGCCTCCGGGAACATGAGTGGCCGATGTGCAAAAACCGGATCGAAGGCAGCACTATTGCGCCCCACTCGTCGTGCATACCCGGTCCCCAATGCGCTGTCCCTCTACTACAATCTCATTACTACATTTGTAGCAATGGGGGCTACGATGAGCATGCCGGTCCGAATTGATGACGAGTTGTATGAACAAGCGAAGGCCGATGCGTCGGCAGAACACCGATCAATTGCCGGCCAGATTGAATTTGAGGCGAAGGTCGGACGTGCGGCGCTGGACAACCCGGATATCCCAGCGTCGTTCATTGCCGAGTCGCTGATCTCGATGGCCGAGCCGCGGGAACACTCCACACCTTTCGTGTCACGTGTCCGCCGCACATGAACTTTACGGTACGTCAGACGAGACGTTTTGCAAGGCAGTACAAGAAACTCCATGACAACAACGCTGTCGACGTAGACGCTGCAGTGGCGGTCGTCGCGGCTGATCCCGCTGTCGGACAGCGAAAGAGAGGAGGCCTAGCGGACGGAATTGCTTGTGTACAAGTTTCGAAGCCAAGGACAATTGTTCTTGCTTGGCTACACCGTCGACGACAAACCGCGGCTGGTGTACCTCGAAGCGATCGGCCCGAACGAGAATTTCTATCGGGATCTGAAGCGGTGAGCCTGCTACACGATCAGGGCAACACTGACCAAGGCCCTTTCGCTCTCTGAAAGTCTCGTTACCCCCGCGCGCGGCTTCGCGTGGCGTAGTCGGATATCGACTCCGTGTAGCCTGAAGGTCATTGAGGCATCCACCATCAATGCGCTTATGTCATGAATGAAATGACATCCGGGCTATCGTCAAACCGGGTCTCGGCTAACACAATCCTCTCCAGTGCAGCACTCGCTGCTTAGTTCTTTGGAGAGAAACCATGTTTGCAGTGACTGGAATCACAGGGCAAGTCGGCGGCGTTGTTGCGCGTTTGTTGTTGGCCGCCGGCCACGATGTTCGCGCCGTCGTTCGCGACGCAGCGAAGGGTGAGGTTTGGGCGAAGCAGGGTTGCGAAGTCGCACTCGCCGACGTCAACGACCAACAAGCGCTGCAGCACGCATTCGAAGGCACGGAAGGCGTGTTTGTCCTGCTGCCGCCAACGTTCGATCCCACGCCGGGATTTCCCGAAGCACGCAAGACTATCGCCACGTTGCGGGCTGCGCTCGCAACCGCCAAACCGTCCAAAGTCGTCGTGCTGTCCACGATCGGCGCACAAGCCACGCAGCCTAATCTCTTGAACCAGCTCCAAATCCTTGAGCAGGAACTGGGTACGCTGCCAATGCCCGTGGCTTTCCTGCGCGCCGCGTGGTTCATCGAAAACGCTGCGTGGGATGTGGCGCCGGCGAGGGAATCTGGCATCGTGCCCAGCTTCTTGCAACCGCTCGATAAACCCGTGCCAATGGTCGCCACCGCCGATATCGGACGCGTCGCGGCAGAACTGCTGCATGAATCGTGGGCGGGGCGCCGCATTGTCGAACTGGAAGGGCCGCAGCGTATTTCACCCGACATGATTGCTGCAAGCTTTACGCGTCTGCTGGGTCGCGAAGTCAGCATGACAGTCGTGCCTCGTGACACCTGGGAAGACTTGTTCCGGTCGCAAGGGATGAAAAATCCGACGCCGCGCATGCAGATGATCGATGGCTTCAACGAAGAATGGATCTGTTTCGAAGGCGCTGAAAACGAAGTACGCAAAGGCCGTGTGCCGCTCGATACGGTGTTGCAATCGCTGATTGAAAGGGCGTAGAAGGGCTCTCGTCCTCTGGATTCGGCCTGCGAGTATTTAACGTTATTCAGGAGTCCAACCAATGATTGTCACAGAAAATAACGCGGTGCGTAAAGGCCGTCTCGATGGCAAGAAAGTGATCGTGCTCGGCGGTTCATCGGGTATCGGCTTTGCAGTGGCGGAGTATGCGCTGGCTGAAGGTGCAAACGTCGTAATTGCATCGAGTCATGCGGGACGTGTCCACGCCGCAGTCACGGCGCTTGGCACGAACGCCCAGGGCCAAGCGCTCGATCTCACCGATGAACACGCTATCGAAGCGTTTTTCAACGCGACCGGCAGCTTCGATCACCTGGTGTTCACCGCAGGCGATTCACTGCGGCTTGGCGAGATCGCTGCGACAGATATGTCGCTGGCAAGACGCGCCTTCGATATCCGCTATTGGGGCGCGCTCGCCGCAGTCAAATACGGCGCACCGCACATCGCGGCGGGCGGTTCGATCGTGCTGACAACGGGTATTGCGGCGTTGCGGCCGCGCAGCGGCTGGGCATTCGGCGCGAGCATATGCGGGGCGATGGAAGCGCTCACGCGCGCGCTTGCCGTCGAACTGGCGCCGTTGCGCGTGAATGCAGTATCGCCAGGATTGGTCGCGACCAACCTATGGCAGAACATGTCCGAAGAGGACCGGCAAGCCATGTACGAACAAGCCGGCAAGCATTTGCCCGTCGGACGAGTGGGCGAGGCACGCGATGTCGCGGCGGCGTATCTGTTCCTGATGGAAAGTGCGTTCGCAACGGGACAGACACACGTGGTGGATGGAGGGGCGGTGCTGGTTTAAGCCAAGCGTCGCGGGGGCAGGGGACAAAGCGATGGAGACAAGGGACGTTGAACGCCCCGTTATCTCAGTCATTTGGCGATTAACTTGCCGCGGCAATAAAGGGGGCTTGGACGATACGCGTCTGAGCCACCGCTTCAATCACACTCGTCAATTTGTGATCGGCAGATACGGCGACGTCAACGTGGTCGGCGGATATGTCACAGCGCCCAGTTGCTTCGTGAAGCTGTACCGCACGTAAACAGCGGCCATGTATTCCCGATACTGGTAAGCATTGCCGAGCGATGCCGATCCGCCCACGAACAGTTGGGGCGCAAGCTGGTATTCGGCGCTTGCGTTAAACGAGTACGCGACGCCAGTTTTGCTGGTGGCGGGGTATACCACACCATTTGTGGAGTACGGCGTGGTGATCGGTAGCGCCGCCAGAGTCGCGATCGCTGATTGGAAGCCACCATTGGTCGGGAAATAATTCGAAGCATCCTGACGATAATGCTGAACGCCGATCGACCCCTTCACATCGTAAGTGAACGCGCCATTGCGACCCTTGTATTCGACCGGGATGTTCAAGATCACATATTGCTGCGGGCTGAAATACCCGCCTTGACCATACGTGAAGTACGACAGGTTCTTGTCGTAGTGCATCAGGGTCGTGTTCACGCCAACGGTGAGCGTCTGGTTTGCGTCCGTGAACAAGCGTGTGTAGACCCCGCCGCCGCCCTTGACGGCCGTATTGCTCTGTACGTTCTGACCCTCGAGATACTCGTAGGACGCGTTCACGTACGCGCCGCTCATGCCGTCGTCCCAGCCGAGCGAGGCGCGGCCGCCGTTCGACGTCACGCCGCCCCACGTCAGCGTTCCGTTGTTCACCAGGTTTTGGTAGGTTGCATCGCCCAGTTGAGCCTTCAAGGCGGCGGCGTTGTTTTGGGCAAACGTGCTGATGCTCGAGTCACGCGTGCCCGCATAGGACAGCAAACTGTCCGTGACGGCGCGGCGTGCAACAGCGATCGAGTACGAAACCTTGTCGGTGATGCCGCCGTTATATTCAGCGCCACCGACCCAGTTAGCCTCACGGAAACCAATTGGCGTTCTCCCGACGTCGGCCTTGATGCTGTTGGTTTCATATCCCACCGATAACCCCACGCCACTCGCCGTCTGGTCGCCCGAAAGGTTTTGGCCCGTTAGCCCGCCGACCACGCTCGCCCCAAACCGCGCCAGCGTGTTCGGGTCGTTCCCGGCCGTGCCCGCGTCCAGCGTGACAGGCGTCGCTGTCACGACAATATGCCCGTTCCCCGCCGCAATGCGACCCTGAACCGGCGCTTCGATATCCGTCAGGTTCGACAGTCCATCCTCACCCGTGCGTTGGCGAAAGATGATGCCGCCCGACACCGTGCTCGACTGAGCTTGGTTGATTTGCGCGAGTTCATCGGCGACGCCTAGCGTTTGCGCGTTTGCTACGGTCGTCGGATTGTTGCCCGCCATGCCGGAGTACGCCTGGGCCGTTTGCGCGGGTGCGTAGGCTTGTCCGTAACCGGCGGGCGGTTGCGGAATGTAGGGCTGACCGTAGCCCTGATTTGCGTACGGTTGCTGTTGTTGCTGTTGCGGATACCCATACCCCTGCTGCGCGTACTGCTGTTGCTGCTGCGGGTAAGGCTGCTGCCTGTAGTCCGTTTCATCCGCTTGGCGGGCATTACGGGACGTGGCCTGCTTGCGCGTTGTCGTACGTTTCGCCTTTGCTGCCGGCGCGCTGGAATACACACGAGGTTGCGGTTGCTGAGTGTTCGCCTGTGCTTCGCGCGCTGCCGGCGACATGGGCCATGGCGAGCTAGCCGCCGGGTCGTACGGTTGCTGAGCTTGCTGATACTGAGCCGGATACGCCTGTTGCTGTTGATAAGGCTGCTGTTGATTCTGCGCCGGATAAGGCTGCTGATATTGCGGCTGATACGGTTGCTGATAAGCCTGCGGCTGATATTGAGCCTGCCCCTGGCCTTGATATTGACCTTGATACTGCCCGACGTTTTGAGCTGGCGCTTGTCCCGGATAAGGCTGCAACGGCGCCGCAGCCGGGCCGCCGGACTGACTTGAACCGTAGGTGTCCGGACCATATCCGCCACCTGTGGCTACCGGGCGCGCAACATTGCCCGGCGTCGAATAGGGTGCGACATAGGGTGTCGAATAAGGCGCGGGTTGAGGCGGGGGCAAATAGTTCGGCACGTTCTGCGTCGGTGAAGAAGGCTGGGGATAATTGGACGACCCATTGGGCAATCCGGGCATCGGCGTGGTCGAGCGCGAGAACAATCCGCTCAGCGGACCGGTGGGTGCGTCTGATGCGCTCGCCGACGTATCGACGGCGGTCTTGCCTTCAAACGGATTAGTGCCGGGCAAAGGCATGGACCCGATGCGCTGCATGGCGGATTCCCAACCGCGCGGCACGTTAGGTTGTGCACCCTGGTCAGTGGTACGCACCGTTTGACGCACGGGCGTATTCGCTGCGATCAATGCCTGTTGCAAGTAACGCGATGCCAGCGAAAGCTTGCCCTCGGCGTGATACATGCGGCCGGCCGCGGCGAGCACGCGCGGATCATCAGGCGCTGTGCGCAGCGCCTGATTCGCCGTTGCCTCAGCGAACGAAAATTCCTTCGCACCAGACGCCGCGCCAATTGCGGCAACCTGCAAGTCGATGTCGTCAGGACGGCGAGCCAGCGCCGCGCGATAACTCGCGAGTGCGCTGCGGTCATCGCCGGCGGAGGTGTACAAGCGGGCCAGCGCGCCTTGCAGATCGGGATTGTCGGGCATGGCGGAAAGCCAGGGAGCGATTACTTCGTAGGCGCTTGCCAGATCACCGCGTTGACGCACGGTATCGGCTTGTTTCACCACGATGCCGATGTTCAGGTTGTTGAAGTCGATGCGTTGCTGCGGTGTGAGCTGCGACGCCGCGAGCCGCCGCATGACCGAGCTCAGTTCGGCTTCCTGCTGCGGATTCGTTTGTCCCGCGGTAACCGGTACGGCAGTCAGGATGCCTGCGTATTGCAGCAGCAAGCCGGTATCGTCGGGTGCGACGGCCATTGCGCTGCGGACCAGCGACAATGCGCGCATGGTGTCGCCCGCTTGCAAATACGACGACGCCAGCACGCCGATCAGTTCCGGGCTGCCCTGGGCAGTAGGCGTAGCGGCTTGCAGGATCGCTTCGGCTTGTTGCGTCTGCCCGGCGCGCGACATCCGGTTCGCGAGTTCTGCCTGCGTGTGAACCCATAAGCGATGTTGCAGCACGGTCATGGCCGGCGTGCGCTGGTCGACCGGAATCCGTTCGAGTTGCGATAACCCCGTCGCCCAGTCCTGCGTTTCAGCTGAGAGGAGCGCGCTTGCATAGAGCGCGTCGGTCATGTCGGGATGCGTGGCGAGCAAGCCGTCCATCATGCTGCGCGCATTGCCGACCGCCCCTTGGCGCACATAAATGCGGGCGAGGTCGAGGCGCATCCAGACATCGTCGGGATTGTTCAGCAGCGCATCTTCGAAGAGGCTGCGCGCGGTGCCCAGGTCGCCCCGTGCCTCCGCCGCGCGTGCCTGCGCGGCCTGCGCTTCGCCGCGCAACTTGTTGATGCCGCCGGCCTTCGCCTGCTGTTCGGCGTTCAACTGGTTCGCGAAGCTGAGCGCTTCGTCGCCACGACCTTGCGCGGCCAGTGCGCCAACCAGTCCGCGAATTGCGTCGGGATTGTCGGCCTGACGGCGCAGCGCCATCCGGTAGGCCTGTTCCGCGCCGCGCGGGTCGCCGCTATTGAGCAGCGTTTCGCCGAGCATGGTTTGCGCGGTGGTGTCCGACGGATTCAGTGCAATCGCGCGCTCGAACATCGACTTCGCTTTCGCGATCTCGCCATTGCTGCGCGCGCCAATACCCGCGCTCGTATAGCTCCAGTAGGTCGCGCTCGTGAGCGCATCCTTCCAACGCGCCGGATTGCCGGCACGCGATGCGCGCTCCAGATACGTGCGCGCTTCGTCGAATTTTTCCTGCTTCAACGCCGCGATACCCATGCCGCCGAGCGCATCGCCATCGTTCGGGCTGTTCGCCAGCACCGCCGAAAAACGGGCGCGCGCCGTGACGATATCGCCACGATCCAGCGCGGCGAAACCATCGGCGACCGCACGCCCGCGGGCATCGGTAGCCGCATCCGCTTGCGCGCGATCGCGAGCCTGCTTGTCTTGCTGCACCATCGAATCGAAACGCGCCTTGACCGCAGGGTCATCCGGCGATGCCTGCAAATAGGCTTGATAAAGCGGGGCGTCGGACGCGCGAGCGCCGAGCCACAGCAGCGCCTGGCGCCAGCTTTTCTTCGCCTGATCGCCGACCGTGCTGTCGGTGCTCAACTGCGCAAGACGCGCGATACCGTCACGCCGCGTGGTGTCGCGGTAAGTCAGGTGCTGCGCGAGCGCCAGCGCGTAGCGCGGGTCGTTGGGGTTCTGGCGCGCGAGCTGCGTCAGCCCTTGACGCGCCTGATCCCAGCCTTGCGGCGTGGCGGCCAGCGCCTGGTAATACTCGAGCGTGAGTTCGGGCGTGGCGGGCTTGCCGTCGAGCGCGCGTTGATATTCCTGCACCGCCGATGCGTTCTGCCCGCTCTGCGCAAGCCGCCGGGCGTCGTTGACGGTCTGGTCGCGCGGACTGGTTTCGCCCAGCCGCTGGCCGAGTTCATCGATATTCGGATACTGCGGTGCAGCCTGTCGCAAGCGCTGCAAATATTGCTGCGCACCGCTGCCGTCCTTGCGGTCCGCGAGGATCATGCCCATGCCGTAAAGCGCGTCTGGCTGCTTCGGGTCGATGCGCAGCACCTTCTGCCACGCCTGCTCGGCCAGATCGCCCCGGCGATGCGCCTGCCAGTAGCGGCCCTGATCGATCAGCACGGTCATCGGCGAATTAGGATTGGCACTCGCATTGGTACTCGCATTGCCACTCGCACCGGCAACAGCGCCCCCGTTGGCTGCGCTGCTCGCGGCTTGCGCGAACGCGGTGAGCGGCACATTGGCGACGCAGCCCGCCGCGAGGCTCAGCGCGATCGCCCGCGCGCCGTTGTGTGGTTTCATGGGGAACAGGGACCGTTTCAACAAGCGCTTCTCCAGCTCGGCACGAGTCGGCCGGCTTCGTCGAAACGGTATCGGCCTTCTATAAATCCGGCGCCGAACAAGCCCAGCACACGGTCGTAATAAACCGGTTCACGGTTAGGATTCGAAGACGCAGCGACAGATAAGGCCGCCACGGGCGCGTCGAGTGCCGCAAGATGCGTGCGGGCAAGGCCCAGGCCGCGATCGTCGCCAATAGTCCTGAAGTACGGTGCGAGGGCGGCCCAGTAGCTAAGCGGGCCTTCGCCGTTGATCGTGCCTGTCGCCACATTGACGCGTTCCGGCGGATAGCCGTTTTGCGCGACGGCCTGGCGCATGCCGCCGAGCGCGGCGAGCCAGGGTTTGCCAAGCGGATCGGCGCTGGACGTGAGGCCAGCCCACAGATACACGCGAATGGCGTCATAGCTGCCGGTGTCGGCGGTCTGCGGATCCACGACGAACTGCCCTGACTTGTACGCCGCCCAGTCTGGAGAAAAACCATGCGGCGCGGTGGTTGCCACGAGCTTGTAGCTGTTCTGGGCAAGCTGGTTCCATGGTCCGTCCGGCATCTCCCGAGCGAGGCCGCGCAATACCGGCAGCGGCGAATAGCTTGGATTCAGACGCGTCACGTCGCCGCTTTGGAAGCCTTGCGGACCGGGCAGCAGCATGGGTCCAATGCCCGCGAGATTCGTCACTTCAAGACGCGCGATCTGAGCGGCCAGCGCCATGCCCAGTTGCGTATAAGTCTTGTCGTTCCACAGACGGCCGGCTTGCAGCAGGTCGTACGCGATCCACAGATCGGAATCGGAAGCGGAATTGGGATCGAGCACGCCGAACGAGCCGTCCGGCTTTTTGCCCCATTGCCACGATGGCAATCGCACGTTGCCCGGTTCGAACTGGTTCGCGGCGAGGTTCGTGCGGGTCCAGGCGAGCAGCCGGTTGAAGGTCGCGCGGTCGTTCGCGACCAGCGCGAAGAACATGGCGTACGACTGGCCTTCGGAGGTCGTTTGCTGCGTCGGCGTGGAGTAATCGATCACGCGGCCGTCAGCCTGCACGAAGCGTGCCGTGAAGGTCCGGTAAGCGGGCCAGTCGGTACATTGCGGCGTGGGCGATGACGACGCTTGAGCGCTGAAGGTTGTCCCCATGGCGGTCAGCGCCAGCGCCAGAATTGCCGTCTTCGATCCACGTCTGAAACCAACCTGCATATCAATCCCTCAAACGGCGCGCGGCAATGGCGCGCAGCGACCGGTAAAACAATGCCGCGATGATGATGGCCGCGAGCAAGCCGCCGAGCACCAGCAAGAGCGGATGCGACGACAACGCCCAGCGCATGTATTCGAACGGCGACAGGCGGCCGACGTAATACGCCTCGCCATTCGATGTCACCGTCACGTCGCGTCCGTGAATCACCGCCATGGCGCCCTGGATCTCGGGCAGCACGTCGTTGTCGAGCAAGGCGGCGGACAGGTCGGCATTGGACTGTCCGGGCGCGCTGATCAGCGCCACCGCGCTACGATTGCTTTTCAGGGGAGATTCGAAGCCGGTGATGAGCGCGTCGCCGCTGGCGCTGACAAGCGACAGGTCGGCGCGCGCCGGCAGGCGCTCCACACCATGCGGGCCGTGCCACCAGTCGACGACCTTGAACGCGACGTCGGAGAGTTCGAAGTTGCGCGACTCGCCGTCACCCGAGAACGGCATCTGCTTCGCCCAGCGCTGCAGCAGCGGCTGGCGGCCGGGGGAGCCGAGGATCAGGAGGTCTTTATCGGCGAGATTGTCGACCTGATCGGCTTGGGCGACAGTCACGCCAGTGACCGGATAACCCGTCGATGCCCCCATGCGTCCCATCTCCAGCAAGTACAGGCTGAAGTCGGCGGAGTTGGCATCATTCGGCATGATCACCGCCGTCTCGGACAGGTCGGCCATGCGCGTGAACGGGAAGCCGCCATTGGCAAATGCCGCGAGATCGGGCAGCGCCATGTAGTGCGGGAAGCCCGACAGGTCGATAGTCGAATTCGGATCGATGGAACCCACCACGTTATCCAGCACGCGGCCCTGGCATTCGCCGGTCTTCGGGTAGTCGTAGTAGAAGTGCAGCCGTAACTGCGAGCGCGGCGTGAGCAGCAGTGGCGGCACATAGATCTCGTGACGCGCAGCGGCCGTCTTGTCGGGCATCACCTGATTGAAGTAGCGGCCGAGATCAAAGGTGGACGTGGCGACCGCAGGAATCCGCAGCGACTGCACAAAACCATCGTTCACATTGATGTTCAGCGTGGACCGGTCGAGCGCGGGACGCACCGTGTAGCGATAACCCAGATCAATAGGCACGCCCTTCGTTTGCCACATGAAGAGGTCGGGCGGCACACGCATGTTCACGCGCACGGCGTCGGCGTTATAACCCGTCACCGAGAGGTCACGCGCTTCCGCCAGTTCGCCGAAACGCACCGGCCGGTCGGTCGGCAGCCAGTTCGGCGCATCGTAGGGTTTGCGCGGCGCGAAGTCGTTCAGTTGCGTGATTGTGGCGGTCGTGCCGGACAACGTGTTCTGGCCAATGCCGAGCGCCTTCGCGGCGGTCTTCAGCTCGGCGTCGTTGCGGCCCATCACGAGCAGCAAGCGGCCGCGCGACGGAGTGTCTCGATCCATCACCGCGATGGTCGGGCCGGTTATCTCGGGAATCTTCACGCCGGCCGGGTGCTGGTCGCTGGTGGCGAACACCACGGCGTTGCCGGACAGCGGCACGTTGTCGATCTGCGCCGGAAACACAGCGCCACGATACCCGCTAAGCGAGCCAAACCACGACGCCACCGCGCCCGCTGCTTCGAGTGTGGCCGCGCTGGGTTTTTCGGCGAACACGAACGGCAGTTCGAGGCGGCGAACATCGCGGCGATCGAAGAAAGGCGCGGGCAACGAGGCGAGGTCGGGCTTGCTTTCAAGCGATGCATACGTGAGATCGAGCGAGCTTGCGTTGCTGACGGTCGCCCATAGCGTGGAGTTCGACGGGTCCTCGCACTGCTGCGTGTAGTGGCCGATCAACTGCACGTTCAGGTGATTGAATTCCGTGATGAAGCGCGGATCGATGGACACATCGCGCGCAACCAGGATGCCGGCCTGCTCGCGCGGCACGGGCAGCGTGGCAGCGACTTCGCCGTTGACCAGCACCTTGAGTTGCGAGATCGACGGCAGCAGCGAAGGCGAATAGCTGTAGATCAGGTGCAGCACCGCGCTGGTCACGACTTCGTCGCTGCGTACCGAGAACGGCACGCCGTTCTGGCCGTCCGTGCCACGCAGTTGCAGCGGATCGAGCGCGCCGAGGTCAGAGAATGTGAGCGTCTGGCGGCGGCCGCCCGGCACCAGCGTGCCAGGCTCAGCCGTGGTCGGCGTCCTGGACACAAGCGTGTGCGCGGCAGGCACGGCCGACGCGCCCAACGGTCCCGAGGCCGCCTGTGCGAACGCCGGCACGGGCACAGCGAGCTGCGGTTGCTCGATGGTTGCCCGGTTGAACGGCATGGCGGGGCCGGGAGGCGGCACGGCGCCCACACCGGTAGCGGTTGCGCTCGTCGACGTATTCACCGTGGCATTCGCCGCAGCGCTTGCCAGCGACGCCAGCGGCACAGCCAGTGCCGTTTGCAATGCAAGCCAGCAAGCGAGGCTGCGCATCAGGGCGCGGGGAATGGGACGGGAGCTGAACGGGGTGAAAACCGTCATGTCCGGTTCGCCTTGTTCATTGTCCGGGCGCAGCATCGAAATTCCCTTACCCATGTCAGTCTTTCGTCTTCAGTTTTTTAACGTCGGGTGAACGGGTCGTGAGCCAGTTCTTCGCGTCGGTGAAAAGGTGGTCGAACAACGCGCCGATACCGCCCATGCCTACCACCAGCACATGCCGCAAGCCGCGTAGCGGCGCGTCCGGCGTGCGTCCTTCAGACCAGTTGGTCCAGGCGTCGGCGCGGGCGAAGGTGGTCTTCACGAACTCGAATTCCTGCTCACGCGTGAGTGCCGAAAAACGCAGACCCACACGCCCGACGGCGGTAAAACCGACGGTCGCCGGGAACGCGTATTCTTCATCGCCACGAAATAGCGAGACGGTGACTTTCTCGTGCAGCGGCACTTCCAGGTCGCCTGGCAGCTTCACGCCCACGCCGCCTTCCGAGTAGTCCATGGTTTCGCAGGCGAGGGTGCGGCCGGTCGAGAACTTGAGCATCACGGGCATTTTCATTTCTACCCGATGTGTCGTGCGCACTTGCCGGCGTTCGCTTGCAGCCGCCACGCTCGCACCGAGGATCAGCATGTTGTAGGTGGTCCACGCGAGGTTCAGCAAGACCGTGTTCACTTCGCTGCTGACATCCCAGTGCAGGTAGATGTTCACGAGTCCCGCGATAAACCCGAGGAGGTTCAGCACCAGCAGGAACAGATACGGGCGCGAGATGGCGTAGTCGAAATAATCCTTCGAGATCTGGCCGCCCTTCGCCGTTACGTTGAACTTGCCGAGTTTCGGGTTGATCAGTGCGAGGAGAGTAGGCGCGGTGATGTACGACGCCAGCACGGACTCATACACTTCAGCCCAGAACGAATGCCGGAACGAGCGCTGCATGCGCGAGTTCGTGATGCTCGCATGCATCATGTGCGGCAGCGCGAAGATGGCGATCGTGCCGGCCGCCGCGTGGATCACGTGCGCGCCAAAAAACAGATATGACAGCGGCGCGGTCAAGAACACAAGGCGCGGGATGCCGTAGAAGAAGTGCATCATCCCGTTCAGGTAACAGAGCCGCTGACCGATTTTCAGGCCCTTGCCGGTGAGCGGGTTATCGATCCGGAAAATCTGCGTCATGCCGCGCGCCCAGCGAATCCGCTGGCCGATGTGGCCGGACAAACTTTCGGTGGCGAGGCCAGCCGCCTGCGGGATCGCGAGATACGCGGTCGTATAGCCGAGCCGATGCAACTTGAGCGCCGTATGCGCGTCTTCCGTCACCGTCTCGACCGCGATGCCGCCAATCTCTTCCACCATTGTCCGGCGCAGCAGCGCGCACGAGCCGCAGAAGAAGGTCGCGTTCCAGAGGTCGTTGCCGTCCTGCACGAGGCCATAGAACAGCTCGCCTTCGTTAGGCACCTTGCGGAACGTGCCCAGGTTGCGTTCGAACGGATCGGGCGAGAAGAAGTGGTGCGGCGTTTGCAGCATCGACAGCTTCTTGTCGCGCAGGAACCAGCCAAGGCCGATCTGCAGGAACGAGCGCGTGGGAATGTGATCGCAATCGAAGATGGCGAGGAACTCGCCCTTCGTGATTTTCAGCGCTTCGTTGATATTGCCGGCCTTCGCATGCCGGTTGTGCGTGCGGATCGTCCAGGTAACGCCGACCTCTTCGCAGAACGCCTTGAACTCCGGACGACGGCCGTCATCGAGAACGTGAATGGAGATCTTGTCCGCCGGATAATCGATCGCAAGCGCCGCATAGATAGTCGGCTTCACCACGCCGAGCGGCTCGTTGTACGTCGGGATGAAAACGTCGACGGTCGGCCATTCATCGCGGTTTTCCGGCAACGGCATAGGCTTTCTCTGCAGCGGCCATGCGGTCTGGAAATAACCGAGCATCAGGACGATAGCCGAGTAGACCTCGGCTGCGACCAGCAGCAAACCCCAGGCGGCGTCGAGCGGACGTTCCCAGTAAGTTGTCTCGGTCAGCCGCCAGTACATGTAGCGGCCGGTGACCGCGACAGACAACATGATCATGACGAGCGTCGCGTACTGGCCGCGCAGCCGCCGGAACGCGAGTGCGAAAGCGAAGCAGCAGCACGCGAAAATCAGTTGCTGGGTGAACTCGAGCGGTACGGTCCAGACGAAATACATTGTCGAGAGGGCGAACAGCGTGAGGATCGTCGTAAAAATCCGGCTGCTCCAGATCCTTGAATCGACAAAACCTTCCAGCCGCGACGCAACTTCGTCGGCTTCGGACAATGCCTGTGCGCGTGGCTTGCTCATGCGACGTTCCTTGGCGAGAGCTGCTTGGAATCGACCGCGCTGGTGAGCCATTCGCCGCACGTGCGCAGATCGGCGGCCGCCTGGCTCAACGGGTCGTAATGGATCAGCGTGGTGTCGCAGGCAAGCGACTCGCTCACGCCTTCGTCAAGGTGGATAACGCCCGGGAACAGCTTGTCGCCGAGCAGGTTGCGCAGCACCTTGAGTACGTCCTTCGTCAATTGCCGCGACTGGTCCACCTGGTTCACCACGTAGCCCGTGCCCACGAAATTCGAACGCGGCGTGGCGTAGGCCTCGATCATGCGTTCCATCTGCGGGATGGCGGCGTACGAAGCGGCATCGGCCAGCACGACGTTCAACGCAAAATTCGACGCGCACAGCGCCGTGCGCGTATAGACCGACGACCCCGGCGGGGTATCGACTATCACGATATCCGCGGCATCGAGTCCCAGTTTTTCAAGCGATTGAGCGAGCCATTGCGGGTCGCGGTCGATGTGCGATTCGAAGCGGCGGCGATCGTCTTCCACCACCGCGCCGTAGGGCAGGACCGTGACGCCGTCGACACCATCGAACATCACCGTTTGCCACGGATCGCCGGCGAGCGTGGCGCGCGACAGTCCGTCGATGCTGTCGAGCGGAATGCCGAAATGCAGGCGCAGCGCGTTTTGTGGATCGAGGTCGAGCGCGATCACGCGCCGCCCGCGTGCAGCGAGCACCGAGGCCAGGTTCGCCGCGAGCGTGGTTTTACCGACACCACCCTTGGCAGAGACGACGGTGATGACTTTCATGACGATGCGTTGCGCTTGGCGAGCCACGAACCTGCGCCCGGGACCGGTGCGTTCAGCGGCGAGTTGACGGGTGCCGGTGCCGTTGCCGGCGCGACCGGTGCGCGCAGACGCTGGAACATCGACTCGAGGGAGTCCGGCGGTGCGCTCGGTTGAGGCGCAGGCTGGGCGTGCGCCTGCGGCCGGAACAGCTTGCCGAGGATCGATTGGGCCTTGGGTTCAGGCGCGGGTGCGGGTGTCGGCGTTGCGACGGGTGCTTGCACACGCGGCAACGACGGCGATCTCGCCGTGGTGTTCGAGCGTTGCAGCGCGGCAGCGAAACCCGTGGGCTGGCCGGGCGCGCTCGCAGGCGTGGTGAGCGGTTGCGTGCGCGGTTGTGGTTGTTGGGCGCGCTGCGGGAGGTGTTGCTCTTGTTGCGTGTGGAACGGCCGGAACAGCGGCTGCGGCAGTCGTGCTGGCTGCTGCGGTTGCGCGGCGGCTGGCGGCACGGTCTCGGCTTCCACCGCGTTCGACGTTTCTTCAACCGCTTCGACCAGCGCCGAGAAACGCGCTGCGCCGACCGGCGCCGACGGCAAGGCGACATTGGCGACCGGCGGAATCGTCTTCCGATGCGCGCGCGCGAAGAGCGGTGGTTTGCCGCGGTTGAGCGGCGCCGCGTCCGACGGCTCCGTCAAGCTGTTCGGCACGTTGCGATGTTCGCCGGAGCGGTCGTGCGTGTGGGGCAGGTGAGCATCGCGGCGAGGCGCGATGTTCGGGATCGATGGCTGCGAGAGGTCAAGGGTCGCGAGCAACGGCCAGCGCGTGCGGGCGTGGATCGCCTCGTTTTCGCGGCCGATCTCCTGGTAGTTGCCGGCATCGCCGCCAAATTTGTCGAACAGCTTCTCAATATCGCGCGAAGGGTTCATGTGCTGCGTCCTCGTACTCTCGGTTGTACTTTGGGCCTTGCCTCGACGACCACTGGCCAGTGACGTCTCGCGCGCTTTTGGGCGCTGATGCGGGCAATGCCTGATTGACTACCTGGTTGACTGCCGGGTCCGGTGTCGGACCCGTACTGCATTCGTAAAAGCTAAGGGAGTTTCCGGTCCAGCCTCAGGCTCGCTCAGCCAAGCGAAGCTGAACGTGCTCTGAGCTGCCCTTAGTTGCTATAGCGGCCGAGTCTGAATTCGACTGCAGCGCTTTCGTCGAACTCGCCCGCTTGCACTACCGACAAGCCTTGCGCGCCGAGTGCGCTTAACCACTCCTGATACGCGCCTTCGAGAAATGCGGGGCTCCAGGGAAGCGCGTTCGCGCCGAACGCGAGCAACGGCGGACAGCAATGAACGATGCGTAGATAATCCGGCTCGTCGCCCACCTCGACAAACCCCCAGTCGACGTCATTCCAGATCGCGTTTAACGCGGCGCCGAGTTCGGGCGTGGTGGCGCAAGGCGCCAGCGGGTGGGCGGCGGCAAAACGGCGTCCTACCCGTTGCATCAACTGACGCAGCTCGTCGCGGCCGATCTGGGTATCGAATTCTTCCGCCAGCGCAACCAGTACGCCTCGCCATTGCGAGGAAATTTGCCGGTCCAGCAGATAGTCGAGAGTCATGGCCATATTCTTAGAGAGGAAAGCTTTCAGCTGAATGAACGCGAAAAAACGATACAGGCGATACAGGCTAACGGCGCAACCAGTAGTATTTACACTGCGCCTTCCTGCAATGGACGGTAATAGTGTTACGGCTTACCTTGTAAGCCGGGAGTCTACTTCAAGGCGATTTGTTTTTGCCACATAACTCACATTAGCAAATAGTTGTGTGGTTAAAGCCGCAAACAGAGGGCAAAAACTTCGTTATGTCCACGTTATGTAGCCCCCCGCCATTAGCGCAAACGTTTAATCCCACCCATTCATTCGTCAGTTTAATCTTGCATCTAGCGCTTGTGTCGGTAAGTTGGCGTGAGTCGAACTGCTTGTTGATATTGCATAAGCTGGCGCTAACGAATTCAGGGTTTGCCGGCCGCTTCATCCGTAGATTTGCCGAGGACCTGGGGTTGCCGATATCCGTCAATCCGATTCAGCGTGGCGGAATAAGACTAGTCGCATACCGAGGTAACCCTACGCTTATCGGTAATAGAAACTTCACCGCGCCTTTTTCCGGCGAGCAATTATTGCCGCGTTGTCACGTGAACCGGGGCGGCGAAGTTTGTTGAGGAAAGACGTGGATAGCTAATGCGTCACGCGATGGTCGTTTTGTTCAGGATGGCATATTGATTGGAGCGGGTTGGAGCGCGCCGCATGGCCGTTGATTTCCTCTGATGAAATGGGCCTGTCGGTTGCTTTTCCGGTGTGTGGGTGAGCGCGCACAGCGGATTGTTCGGGACACTTATGATTTCCGAACTCTGCCGAGGTTGGTGAACAGACGGGGACAACAGACGGGGACACCATGAATATCGACGTAACGACGCCTGCGCGCCATGCCGCGCATCCGGGCGCCGGGTTTCCCGCCGATCCGCTTCCGAGCTTGTCCGACGCGGACATCGACGCGCTGGCGCACGCCATGGATACCACTGGCTTTGCGGTTCTGCGCGACGTGATTGGAACGCCGTTGCTCGACGCCATGCGCGAGTATGTCGATAGCGAACTGACACGGCGTAACGTCGAATACCTGGGTTTGGCGGGTCCGGCGTGGATCCAGGACAGTCCGCTTGCGGCGTTCCCCACGTCCGTTGCACTGAATGCCGCACTTGCAGGACTGTATCGCCGGGCGATGAAGGGCGCGCCCGCTGAATCGCGCATCGCGACGTCTATCCGGGTGTTGTCAGGCGGCACGGGCGCGAAACACTCCTGGCTCTTTCACTACGATTCATACGTGGTCACCGCACTGATCCCACTGCAGATTCCCGATGGTCGCGGCGGACTGTCCGGCGATCTCGTGATGTACCCGAACTTGCGCCGCGTGCGTCTGCGGCCGCTGTTCAATATCGTCGAGAAGCTGTTGGTCGAAAGTCCGCTCGCTTGTCGCTTGTGGAAACGCAGCGCGGTGCAGCGGGCAATGTCGGCGCGCACAGTGCCTATGCGGCCGGGCAACATTTATTTCTTTTGGGGAATGCGTTCGCTGCACGCCAACCAGCCGTGCCTGCCTACCAGCGTGCGCTGCACCGCGCTATTTCATTTCGGCGATCCCCACGCCGGCAGCCTGTTCAAGCGCTTGAGCGCGCGGCATCATCGGGCGCGTTTGCGCCGGTTAAGCCGCGCTGCGGCAAAGTAAGCTCGTGTCTTTTGCAACCATGACCATGGAGGTTGCATGGTCAGCAACGCGGCGATCACTGTATAACGCGCAGTTTTCGCCACCACGACGATCATCCAGACCGGCTGCTTGCCGGCGATAAATCGACCATGAGTGCGGGCCGTGAAAGAGGGCGACGGATTAGCCGCTTTTCGGCAGTCCACCGCTTAGGGGCGATGCGATGGGGGATTGAAAGCTTCCTTCACAGTTGATACCTTGAAGGGCGGTTGAAACCTTAATCCAGGAGACGTCATGTCTTATATGTTGCTCATCGCCGAACCTGTGGGACAGCGGGCCGAGCACTCGCAAGCCGAAGGCAAGCTTCGCTACGACAGCATGGTCGAGTTCGGCGCGGAACTGAAAGAACGCGGCTTGCTGATCGCGAGTGAATCGCTGGCAACGGGCGGTGTACGTGTCAAGAAACGCAACGGTGAGGCTAGCCTGATCGACGGCCCGTTCGCGGAGGCGAAGGAAATGATCGGCGGGTTCTACCTGCTGGATTGTGCGACGAAGGAAGAGGCCATCGAGATTGCATCGGCGTGTCCGGCCGCGCAATGGTGCGAGGTCGAGGTGCGCAAGATCGGTCCCTGCTGGGAGTGAGGTTTTCGCGTCGTTTTCGTACACGTCGTTCTAGTACGCGTTTACCCTTGGTCATATAAAAATTGTCGATTTCTCCGGGCGTGGTTCGTCGTGGGGATGAGAGCGCGGCCAGCGTTCTCGTTTGCAGACCACAAGCACACCACGAGGAGAACAACAATGCGATTCATCATCCTGGTCAAGGCGACCGAAAAAAGCGAAGCGGGTGTGCTCCCCGAGGACGCGCTGATCGGCGCGATGGCGACCTACCACGAAGAACTGGCGAAAGCGGGCGTGCTGCTCGACGCGAACGGTCTCCAGCCGAGCGCCAAAGGCTGGCGCGTGCGCTACGAAGGTGGCAGGCGCAGCGTGATCGAAGGGCCGTTCGCGGAGACAAAGGAACTGGTTGCGGGCTACACGCTGATCCAGGTGCGTTCACGCGAAGAAGCGATCGAATGGGCACGCCGTTTTCCTTCGCCGATGGGCGAGCATGAAAGCGGCGAAATCGAAGTGCGGCAGTTGTTTGAACTGGACGACCTCGGCTCGGGAGAATCGATCGAGCGTTTCCGCGAGCTTGAAGCGGCGCGGCGAGTTTGAACGCGGCTTGAACAACTTGAAGACATCCCCGGAAGCCGGCTTACGCCAGCATCTCTCATCCTTGAAGGGCAAAAAATGCATAAACAAATCTACGTAAACCTGGCGGTGGCGGACCTGCCGAAAGCGCGGGCGTTTTTCAGCGAACTCGGCTTCAGCTTCAACCCGACGTTCAGCAACGATCAGGGCGCGTGCCTGATCCTCGGCGAGAACATCTACGCGATGCTGCTGGTCAAGCCGTTCTTCCAGACCTTCACCACGAAGACGATCATCGACCCGAAACAGCAGGTTGAAGCGCTGACGTGCCTGTCTTGCGAGAGCCGCGCCGAGGTCGATGAAATCGTGGCCAAGGCCGTGCGCGCGGGCGGCACGACGCCGCGACCGATACAAGATCTTGGGTTTATGTACGGCCACGGCTTTGATGATCTCGACGGCCACGCATGGGAGTTTGTCTACATGGACCCGAATGCGGCGGCCGCGCCGTGAGTGGATCGTCCGGCGAGTCCAGCCGCCTGGAGTCGGCCACGCATCGCGCGATAGAGGCAGTGTGGCGGATGGAATCGGCGAAAGTGATTGCGGTCGTGGCGCGTTTGGTGCGCGACGTGTCGCTCGCCGAGGAGTTTGCTCAGGACGCGCTGATCGCGGCACTTGAGCATTGGCGTGTGGACGGCGTGCCGGACAATCCAGGCGCATGGTTGATGACCACGGCGAAGCATCGTGCGCTTGATCGCTTGAGGCAGGATGCATTGCACGCCCGCAAGCACGAAGAGTTGGGGCTTGACATGGATGCGCGCGAGGAGCACGTCACGCCGGATTTCGTGGATGCGCTGGATGCCGCGCGTGAGGACGATATTGGCGACGACTTGCTGCGGCTCGTGTTCACTGCGTGTCATCCGGTGCTCTCAGTCGATGCGCGGGTTGCGCTGACGTTGCGGCTGCTCGGCGGGCTGACCACGGACGAGATTGCACGGGCGTTCCTGCAGCCCGAGCCGACCATCGCGCAACGTATTGTGCGGGCGAAGCGGACCTTGTCTGCGGCAAGGGTGCCGTTCGAAGTGCCGAAAGCCGATGCGCGGGCGGCACGGCTGGCGTCGGTGCTGGAAGTCATCTACCTGATCTTCAACGAAGGGTATTCGGCGACCGCGGGGGATGACTGGATGCGCCCATCGTTGTGTGATGACGCGTTGCGTCTCGGGCGGATTTTAGCGGGGTTGACGCCTGATGAGAGCGAGGTATTCGGACTGGTTGCGTTGATGGAGATACAGGCATCCCGCACTCATGCACGAACCGATGCGAACGGGCGGCCGGTCTTGTTGATGGACCAGGACCGCAGCCGATGGGACCCGTTGCTGATCCGTCGCGGCCTCGCGGCATTGGAACGGTCGGAGAAACTGAACGGCGCGCGCGGGCCTTATGCGTTGCAGGGCGCGCTAGCGGCTTGCCATGCGCGTGCGCGGCGGGCGGAGGATACGGACTGGGCGCAGATTGTGGCGCTGTATGACGCGCTGGCGATGGTGGCCCCGTCGCCCGTGGTGGAGCTGAACCGCGCGGTGGCGGTGGGGATGGCGTTCGGTCCGGCGGCGGCGCTAGAGATAGTCGACGAGCTGGGGTCGAACGCAGTACTGACGAATTACCACTGGCTGCCGAGCGTGCGCGGCGATTTGCTGGCGAAGCTGGGCCGTCGTGAGGAGGCACGGGTGGAATTTGAACGTGCCGCATCAATGACACGCAATGTTAGGGAGAAGGAGTTGTTGCTTGAGCGAGCGGCGGAGATGAAGGGGATGAGGGAGTAGGCGTACGTCCACAGCCGCAACCCGGCGGGGCTGTGCAGCGCGCCCGTGAACGGCGCGTTGGATGGGCAAATCGATCGTTTTAATGATTGATCTGATCATTCCCGGACACTCGCCCACGGCTGCTCGTTAGCCGTTGCGCACCGACCGCGATCAAACGCGTTTTCCCGGCCGCTAATAAACTAGCGTCATGACCGCTGCAAAATCATCGACTTCCAACCCGCTCGACGGCTTCCATCCCGCCGTTGCGGCCTGGTTCAGCCGGCATTTTCCTGCGCCCACGGAGGCGCAGAAGTGTGCTTGGCCGTTGATCAAGGCCCGCCGGTCGACGCTCGTGGCCGCGCCGACCGGCTCCGGCAAGACGCTGACGGCGTTTCTTTCAGCAATCGATGAACTCGTTCGGGAAGCGCTGGCGAGCACTAACCCGTTGCCCGACGAGACGACTGTGGTCTATGTGTCGCCGCTGAAGGCGCTTTCCAACGATATCCGTGTGAACCTGCAGGAACCGCTCGCGGGCATCTCGGACGAACTTGAGCGTCTGGGCCTGCCGCCCATCGACATCCGTGCAGCGGTGCGCACCGGGGACACCACACCCAAGGAGCGCAGTGCGGTCAAAAAACGCCCGCCGCATATCCTCGTCACCACGCCCGAATCGCTTTACGTGCTGCTCGGTTCTGATTCCGGCCGCGCGATGTTGACGACGGTGCGCACGGTGATCGTCGATGAAATCCATGCAGTTGCCGGCAACAAACGCGGCGCTCATCTCGCGCTCAGTCTCGAACGCCTGGACGCGCTGTGCGTTGAACATAATCACGAAGCACCTGTGCGGATCGGGTTATCGGCGACGCAAAAGCCGATCGAACTGGTTGCGCAATTCCTGACAGGTAATCGGGCGTGTTCAATCGTCGATGTCGGCCATGTGCGCAAACGCGATCTCGCGCTCGAACTGCCACCCATCCCGCTTGAAGCCATCATGTCGAACGATGCGCGCGAGCGTGTCTACGACCGCCTCGCCGATCTCATCGCGCAGCACCGCACCACGCTCGTGTTCGTGAACACGCGGCGGATGGCCGAGCGTGTCGCGCGTCATCTCACCGAGCGGCTCGGCAAGCCTGCCGTCGCGGCGCATCACGGCAGTCTCGCGAAAGAGCAGCGGCTGGATGCCGAGCAGCGGCTCAAACGCGGTGAGCTGCAAGTGCTGATTGCAACGGCTTCGCTGGAACTGGGTATCGATATCGGCGATGTGGAGCTGGTCTGTCAACTCGGTTCGCCGGGCTCGATCGGCGGTTTCCTGCAGCGTGTCGGGCGCTCGGGGCATCAGGTGAGCGGCACGCCGAAAGGGCGGATCTTTCCTGAATCGCGCGACGATCTCATCGAATGTGCGGCGTTGCTCGATTGCGTGGCGCGCGGTGAACTCGACGTGCTGCATATTCCCCAGGCGCCGCTCGATGTCCTCGCCCAGCACATCGTTGCTGAAGTGGCATGCCGTGAGTGGAGCGAAGACGCGCTGTTCGAACTCGTGCGCAGCGCGATGCCGTACGCACTGCTTGATCGTACACAGTACGACGCAGTTCTGCGCATGCTCGCCGAGGGTTATACGAGCCGGCACGGTGTGCGGGGGGCTTACGTGCATCGTGATGTGGTGGCTCGAAGTTTGCGTGGCCGGCGCGGCGGCAGGCTGACCGCAGTCACGTCCGGCGGAGCCATTCCGGACAACGCCGATTTCGCCGTGCTGCTCGAACCGCAGGGTTTGCAGATTGGCACGGTCAACGAGGACTTCGCGGTCGAAAGCCTGGCCGGCGACGTGTTCCAGCTCGGCAATGCGTCGTACAAGATTTTGCGTGTGGAGGGTGGCCGGGTGCGCGTGGAAGACGCGCACGGCCAGCCGCCGAACATTCCGTTCTGGCTCGGAGAAGCGCCGGGACGGAGCAACGAATTGTCGGCGGCGATAGCGCGTTTGCATGCGCAAGTGGACGCCTGGCTAGGCGAATTCTCGCTCGACATCGCCACCACCAGGCTGGCTGATCAAACCGGAATTGGCGAGGAAGCGGCGCGGCAGATCGTGGATTATCTGGCGCGCTCGCGAGCCGCGCTCTCCGTTCTGCCCACTCAGGACGTTCTGGTCATGGAGCGTTTCTTCGATGCCTCCGGCGGCACGCAACTGGTCATTCACGCACCGTTCGGCAGCCGCGTGAACCGCGCGTGGGGCCTTGCTCTACGCAAGCGGTTTTGCCGCACGTTCAACTTCGAATTACAGGCTGCGGCGACAGAGGACGCCATTGTGCTGTCGCTGACGGGCAGCCACAGTTTTCCGCTCGATGAAGTCTGGCGTTGTCTGCGGTCGAATACTGCGGAACATGTGCTGATCCAGGCGCTGCTCGACGCGCCGCTGTTTGGCGTGCGCTGGCGTTGGAACGCGACCAATGCGCTTGCGTTGCCACGCTACGCGGGCGGGCGTCGGGTCGCACCGCAATTGCAGCGCATGAAGAGCGAGGATCTGCTGGCAACCGTGTTTCCCGATCAGGTTGCGTGCATCGAAAATGTGGTGGGCGAGCGTGACGTGCCGCGTCATCCGCTGGTCGATCAGACGATCGATGATTGTCTGCACGACGCCATGGATTGCGATGCGTGGATCGCGCTATTAAGACGCATCGAGAGTGGCGACGTTCGGCTCGTCACACGCGATTTGCCCGCGCCGTCGCCGTTGGCGGCGGAGGTTTTATCGGCGCGTCCTTACGCCTTTCTCGACGATGCCCCTATCGAAGAACGCCGCACCCAGGCCGTGCTCGCGCGCGGCTGGACCGATCCACAATCGAGCGATGACCTGGGCGCTCTCGACGCCGTGGCAATCGCGGGTGTGCGCGAAGAAGCGTGGCCAACGGTTCGCAACGCCGATGAAATGCACGAGGCGCTGTCGGGGCTTTCATGCATCACCGAAGTCGAGTGCCAAGCTAACGACGGCTGGCCGGCGTGGCTTCAGCAGCTCGCCGCGTCGGGGCGTGCGACGCGTTTGCAGGTGACATCGGCAGATGGCTTATGGGTGCCGGTCGAACGCCTGACGTGCTTGCGCGCGATCCATCCGGTTGCACCGATGCAGCCGCCGCTCAACCCGCTGCCCGGCTTCGACGCAGCGTGGACCGAAGACGATGCGCTCGTCGAGATCGTGCGCGCCCGTCTGAGCGGCTTTGGTCCGCTGCCAGCGCCTCTTATTGCTCGCGCCTTGGCCGTGCCGGTTTCGTCGGTAGCGCTCGCACTGACGCGCCTCGAAGCCGAAGGTTATGTCATGCGAGGCCGCTTCACGCCGGGCGCAATAAACACAACCGACGAAGAGTGGTGCGAACGGCATCTGCTGGCGCGTATTCATCGATACACCGTGCGGCGTTTGCGGCGCGAAATCGAGCCGGTCGAGTTGCAGGATTTCATGCGTTTCCTGTTCGACTGGCAACACGTCAGCGTGGACGCGAAAGCCGATCCGCATGGCGACGGCCACGACGCGCTGATGCTCGCGATCGAACAGCTCGAAGGCTACGAAGCGCCCGCGGTCGCGTGGGAGGATGAGATCCTGCCGGCGCGCCTGAGCGCTTATTCCATGACCTGGCTCGACGACCTCTGCCGCTCCGGCAAGGTTGTCTGGAGCCGTCCGGGTGCTCGATCGCGCAGTTCGGGCGGCCCGGTGCGCACCACGCCGATCGTGTTGCTGCCGCGTCGAAATCTGGCGGCGTGGAATCCGTTGATGCAACCGGTGCAGTCTCCCGAGCCTTCATCGCGTGCCCAGCTCGTGTTCGACGCGCTCACGCAACACGGCGCCATGTTCTTCGATGAACTGCGTTCGGACGTTCGCCTGCTAGGTACCGAACTCGAAACCGCGCTGGGCGAACTGGTGTCGCTTGGACTGGTGAACGCCGATAGTTTCGCCGGCCTGCGTGCGTTGCTCGCGCCGGCCGCGCGCCGCAACAGTTTCGGGCGACGGCCACGGCGCGGCGGCCGTTTTATAGGCGGGATGGACGACGCCGGGCGTTGGGCGCTGCTGCGACGCTCTGAAAGCAGCACCGCGCCCGGCGCCGATTCACTCGAGCATGTCGCGATGACCCTGTTGCGCCGATACGGCGTGATCTTTTGGCGCTTGCTCGAACGTGAGGCCGACTGGTTGCCGCCGTGGCGGGATCTGCTGCGCGTGTTTCATCGGCTGGAAGCGCGCGGCGAGATTCGCGGCGGCCGATTCGTTGCGGGGTTGGCGGGCGAGCAGTTCGCGTTGCCCGAAGCCGTGCCGCTTTTACGCACCATGCGCAACCGACCCGCCGATAGCAGCTTTATCGCGATAAGCGCGGTCGATCCGCTGAATCTCGCCGGCACCTTGTTGCCCGGGGAGAAAGTGCCGGCGCTGCCGGGGAATCGCGTGTTGTATTGCGATGGTTTGCCAGTGGGGGCGGTTATCGCGGGGAAAACGCGTTTCCTGGTGGAACTTGATGTGGAATCGCAAGAGCGCGTGCGCTGGCATCTTGTCCGGCGCAGCTTTGACCGAATGCCCGTTTCCCCGTTAATGACGAGCCGCTGACGAGCCGCTGAAACAACCAGCCGGAATTCGCGATAAAGATTTTTAGTAGAACGCTGATTTTCTTGCTAAAGATTACGTGGATAAAACGAATCGGTGCATTGCAGCGCACAAAACAAACCCGTCCGTTATTAATGAAAGTGGAGCGAAAGTTCTGATCGCGGGAGAGCTAACGTTCTTTGCCCAAACCCATAACCCGTGCGGGCCGCATTATCGATTCCATCGTTTTTGGCAATTAGCATCCTGTGTGACGCGGGGAGCATCGACGGACGGCGGCTTCTGGAAAGCCGCTTCCCGTCTGGTCTGCCAGAAAGTGAACGAGCAGGGATATCGCGACAATTCCCCGTTCCCTTCGGATCGCTTTAAACACATGCTAAAGTTTTGTCGCTAAAACGCCGTTAATTCCTTTGCGATGCCGGGTAATGCCAAAAGCCGAACCCGGCAAATCTGGAAAATCATGTCGAACCCTGCTATGGAGGCTGAGTAACGCCATGTCCACACCCATCAGATTCGACAGTGCCGATTTCCCCGACAATGACGCCGAGGAAATCTGGCGCGAAGGGATCGACGCCATATTTGAGATTCAGCGCCCGAAAGATCCATCCGTGCCGTTTCGCGCGAAGATGGAAAGCTGGTCTTTAGGTTCAATGCTCCTTATGTCGCACGTCGTTGGCGGAGACGTCGAATTTCAGCGCACCCGCCGCAGGATAGCGACCTCCGGCATCGACCATTACCTGGTGCATTGCCTCCTCGACGGCACGCTGATGTCGACCTTTGGCCGCGATATCCAGCAGGTGTCGCTCGGATCGGTTGTCGTGCGTGACCTCGTCGTCGAAAACGTCGGTTTTACTCGCGACGCGCCCATGCTGACGCTCACCATTCCGCGCCAAGCCATTGACCGGCGCACGGGCGGCGCGCTGCGCATGCACGGATTGACCTGGGAGGCGGCCGACCCTATTGGCCTGCTGATCGCTTCGCATATGCGCAGCCTGGTGAGCGTCGCGAGCTCGATGGACGACGAACAGGCTCGCGTGGCGGGCGAAGCCACGCTGGACTTCGTCGCGGCTTGCGTGCTGCGGCGCGCCAAGCGCTGGGAGCAATCCGGCGACCCGCGCCTGACGCCGGTGATCCGCGCGCAGGCGCTGAGTTTTATCGAAGGCAATCTGGCGGACATGAGCCTCGGCCCGGCGAGGCTGCGCGAAATCCTGAAGGTGTCGCGAACCGCGCTTTATGAACTTTTCGAACCGATGGGCGGCGTGGCGGAGTATGTACGCGCTCGCCGGCTCGACGAAGCCATGCGCCGGCTCGAATCGCCGCTGCATTCGCGCGATCTCATTGGTGCAATTGCCTGCGCGGTCGGCTTCATGAGCGAATCGACGTTCAACCGCGCGTTCAAGGAGCGATTTGGCTGCACGCCGACAGAAGCCCGCAGGCAACGCGCAGCCGCGGTACTGGTTGGCGCCACTACGCCAGTGGACGATAGCAGCCGCTTGCGCGATGCGCGCGGCGTTGGCTTCCGGACCGCAGCGACGATCCGCAGCCTGGGCGGGTCAGCGCGGAGCGCGTAAAGCGACTGTAAGCGCAACTGTAAGTGTGGATAAACAATCAAACAAATCCTCGACGCGTTGAACGAAATGGGCGGAAAGAGCGGACGGAATGAGAGGGTGGCAGCGTGCGTCGAAGGCATCATTGCCGGGCGTGCACGCAGGCATCGTGAACGGTATTGACCAGACGCCGAAGCGGGGAAAAGGAGGCCGGTTATTTCTCGGTCGCGGAAGGTGTCGCCAACTGCTGGCGCTGGCCGCTTTCGCGATGAACCACGCGCTCTCCGTGCGCGTTGCGGACGCCTTGCGCATCGGATGCAAACCCGGGTTCCCTAGCCCTCGGTATCCACGGCAAGCGCCACTGCGGCAACTCTGACTCTGATAGACCACTACGGCTACAACAGCGCGCCCGAATCGCCCGGCGCAAACGCTGTGGCTACGCCGGGTCATCAGCGCCAACACTGCAGCGGTCATCAGTCGCCGGATGCATGCGCGCGCAGGCAGGTGCGGGCCGCAACGTCCGTCCCGCAGCGTTCAGACCTGACCGCGCCTGAACGCTGAAAAGCACAGAATCGCCGACCTGAGAGAGAAAGCGTCTTCAAGACGCTTCAAGGCGAACACGCATCGCGGGGAGATGTCACGGACATCGAGCCGCGGCGTGTTCGACCTTAAACCAAGAAAAACGTGACATCGGGAAAACACATGTGGCTGTTTGCTTTGTTCCAGGCTGAAACCTTTTTCGGCCGTATCGTCAAGACGGGTACGTGCGGCGCGGCGGCCGTCGTGTTGTATGCGGGTCTTACCTCGACGCCGCAGTCGGGCACCCAGATTGCGCTGTCGCTTGCCGTGATCGGCGCACTCTGGCTGCATGGGTATCGTGAAGGCAAGCGGTCGTCGTATGCGTCGGCGCAATGCGACGCAGAGATTCGCGAGGACGAGGGCCGGATTCGGGTCGCGGGCGGCGGTGTCGATCTCACTTTGCACCTCGCGTCGCGAACGCTAACGGTCAACAAAGTGGCGAAGCGATTCGTCTCGACCGATGCTCCCGGCGAGTTTCAACGCTTGCGCTCCGGCCGCTTCGAATGGCCGTTCCGGGTGCTGGCGGTTGAGCCCGAGCCTGTGTCGAATGCCGGGGGCTTTGGATCCCGAGCGTCAGCAGCCCGATGGGTGGGCGAGCGAGCGACCTCGGCGTCCGGCACCGGCGAGACCACGGCGCTGGCTGGCGAACGTGAAGAACGTGAAATGGGCGTGTACTGGAAACACCCAGGGCAGGGTGATCGCTTGATGTTTTCGGTGACTGGCCCGGCAGAAAAATATGAAGCGATAGACCGCGCATTTTCGACGTTCGCTGCATGGATCGATCGTGAGGACGAAGCGCTGCGCGCGATCGAACGCCGGAACAATGCAGAGGCGTGGCAACGCGACTGGGAAGCGAAACGGCTGGCGGAAGAACTCGACCACGCGCGGCGCAGAGGAGACGGCGCCTTCGACGAACCCGACCTGCACATGCGCGTGACGGCTAGAGCGGCCAAAGCAATAGTGCCGTTGAGAAGGTGGTGACCGAGCCGTCCGTCCGCTTGAAAGCGGACGTCGTGCAGCGTCGTCTTATTGCCCGGAAAGTGCAAACACGCGCAGGCGATGACCGTCCGGGTCCAGCGCGACGAACGTAAAACCGAAATCCATTTCTGTCGGCCGCTGGATGATTTCCATGCCGCGCTTGACCCAGTCGGCGAAGAGACTGTGCACAGCGTCGCTGTTGTTCACAGGGAACCCGAGCTCGCCGCCGCCACCTGCTGCTGCTGCCGCTGCCGGTTCGACCGTATGCTTTGACCACAAGCCCAGCTTGAGACCCGATTCCATGATGAACAGGGCGAACGTCGGGGAAGATTCGACGGGCGTTTTGCCGAGCAGACTCGCATAGAAATTGGCGCTGAAGGAAGGGTTGTCGACGTACAGGATGATGAAGTTGGGATCGGTCATGGTGTTCGCTCGCGTTGGGTCGAGGGTCGGGTCGAGGGTTGTTCGATGAGGAATAGCCGGGTCTAGGGCCGAGAATCCAGCAATGAGCCGGCGATCAACCGCCGGTGCTGAAGTCGAACCCATCGTAAGCGCGACTACTGCCAGTTTCTGTCAGCAGTGCACGGATTGTCGCCGCGCTCGTTCATCGGCTTACGCGCGAGTCTTTTAAAAGCGACCGACGCCCGTTCGCTTGGCATGGCCAGCAACCCGATGCTGTCCACGCCTTACCCCAACGCCGCCGCAACGACCGCGGACAAATTCCCGATAGAAAATGGTTTTCGAAGCAGCGAGATATTGTTGCCCATCGCGGCATCGAGTGCGGAGGTGTCCGCGTAACCGCTCGCAAAGACAATAGGCATCTGCAAACCCTGGGACCGTGCCAGTTTCGCTACCGTAGCGCCATCAAGATGCGGCATCGCGAAGTCCAGCACCAGCAAGTCGGGAGGATTGCTGGCCATCATGTGGAGCGCCGCGCGCCCACCTGCTGCCGAGTCCACGCGATACCCCAGCGCGACCAGCGTTTCGACCATGAACGTACGAACATCAGGATCATCGTCGACGACCAGGATGCGCGGCGCACTCCGGTCGCTCGCATTGACGATAGCCGCCCCCGACGGGTCCGGTGCATCGGCTGCCGCGGGCGAACGCCGCAGAAACAAAGAAACCCGCGTGCCGCGCGGGCTGCTCTCGATCTGTGCATGGCCGCCGGCCTGCTGGCAGATTCCGTACACCTGGGCGAGGCCGAGACCGGTTCCCGCGCCGAGTTCCTTGGTGGTAAAAAACGGCTCGAACGCCCGGGCCGCGACATCGGCGGGCATGCCGGTGCCTGTATCGGCGACGCTGAGTTCCACGTAGTCGCCATCGGCGAGATCGGGGTCGTCCGTGACCGTCCACGCTAACGTGCTGATGCGCAGCACGCCGCCCGTGGGCATCGCGTCGCGTGCGTTGATTGCGAGGTTGAGCAACGCGAGTTCGAGCTGGGTCGGGTCCGCCACGACCAGGGCGTTGTCGTCGCCGAGTTCCAGTCGCAGGTCGATCCCGGCGCCCAGCGTGCGGTCGAACAGATCGGCCATGCCGTGTACGAGCGCCGCCAGCCCAACCGGTTTCAATTCGAGTTTCTGAGAGCGCGAAAATGCCAGCAATTGGGCGGTGAGCTTGGCGCCGCGGCTGACGGCCCGCATGGCGTTGCCGGTCCAGCGCAGCACGCGTTCGGGATCGGCCGGCGAGCGCTTCACGAGTTCGAGATTGCCGTGAATGGCCTGCAGCAGGTTGTTGAAATCGTGGGCCAGGCCGCCCGTCAACTGACCGACCGCCTCCATTTTCTGAGCTTGGTGCAGGCGCGCTTCCATCTGCCGTTGCTGCGAGAGATCGGAGATCACGCCGCAGATCAGGCGGTCCTGGTCACGGCCGGCTTCAAATGCCTTGAAGCTGCAAGAGACGGGTGTTTCCCCATTGGCCGACAGCACCGTCAGTTCGTCGCGGGCAGTGCCGGTAGCGCTTTCGCGGATCAATTCCTGCAGGCGCGCGTGCTGGCCATCGAGCACAAAAGCGCTGAACGCGGACCCAACCACGTGCTCTACCTGGGCGCCGAGCAACTGCCCGGCACGTTCGTTGGCGTAGAGAATGGTGCCGTCCGCTGAGAGCATCACCGCGCCTTCCTGCATCTGCTCCACGAGCACGCGGTACGGCCGGTCCGCGCTCTCGAGCGTGTAGATGCGGCGATCGTCGTCGCTGCCGACCACCACGGCGTCCACCGCGCCGCTGCGGATGGCGTCGAGGGTATCTTCTGCTTCCCGCAGCCGCTCGCGCAGCTCCTCGATAGACGCGGTTTCCAGTGAGGCGGGGTAGGATTGATCGGACATACGCATCAGGGTTTGACGGACACGCCCGAGGACGCATTCGCGGTTACGTTCGACACCGTCACGCCGAGCAGGGCCAGCACCTTGTTCGAATCCGACAGGTCGCCGATCACTCTTCGCGAGGGCCCTGGACGCAGCTTCACCAGCGTCGGCGCGGCAATGATCTGAGCCGCGATCGCGGCTTCCGGATGCAGGTAGATATCGATCACTTCAAGCTCGAAGCGGCCTGCCGCATAGGTTTCCAGCAAGCGCCGGGCGTTGTCGACGGCACGCGTGGAGCGCAGCGTATTGCCCGTCACGTACAGCCGCAGCACAAGCGTGTCCGATGGCTGCGGAGGCGCTGCGCCGCCCCCAGCGTCGGCTTCGACGGACAGGGCGCTCACGAAGAGTCCTTTGGCCAGATATCGAGGCCGACTAGCACGCGCTCGGTATTGGACAAATCGCCGATCACTTTCCTGAGCGGCGCGGGCAGATGCCGCACGACGGTCGGTATCGCAAGGATCTGGTCAGCGGCTGCAAGCTGCGGGTTCACGCGCAGATCAATGACTTCGATCGAATACTGGCCGGCCAGGTGCGTGGCGCAGAGCGCACGCAGGTTGCGAATGGCGGCCATCGATTTGGGCGTTTCCCCCGCCACATATAAGCGCAGCAAATACGAGCAAGCGGCGGGCGTGCCTGCGGGGGCCGTTTCGTGTTCCGCCGGCGCGGACGAGTCCTGTTCGGTCATTTTTTCGATCGCCGCAGTTGTGCCATCCGGGTACGGTCGGCGTCCAGCTGACGCTTGTGTTCATTGCTTTGCTCAATCAGCGCATCGAGTTCCAACGCTTCAGCATCGAGCGCCGATTGCAGTTCTGCGACCTGATGCTCGACCGCTTCGCGGCGTCTTGCGAGCTCGCGCTTCTTTTGCATCACAAGCTGGTCGCGTGCGGCGGATTCGTCTCGTTCCTGCGCTTCCTGCGCGAGCCGTGCGGAACCTGTCAGCACGCCGCCTGCGCCTACGTAAGCCGGCACCATGGCGATTCCCCCATTGCTGATCTGATACTCGCGGACCTGGTTCGAGTGATCCATGCCACGCGATTTCAGCACGTAGACAAGCCGGTTGCGCTCGCCGTTCGTTTCAATATGCGACAGCGAAATCCAGGTATCCATCAACGATGAAATGCTGCGGTCGTTCACGCTGGACGCCTGGTCGGTACTGGTGAGACTTGTAAAAACTGCCGTAACGCCACGGGATTTGAGGAGATCGACGAGTCGCAACAGCGTCGCGTGCACTTCCGACTCCACGCCGCGAAGCGAGGAAATTGGGTCGATCACCACGGCGGACGGCGTGAACAGGTCGATGTCGCGAACCATCCGCGCCAAATGCATTTCCAACCCGAAAAAGCTGGGCCGCGCAGATTCAATCCTGAGCGTATCCCCCAGAAAGTGCGCAAGATCCACGCCCACCGAGCGCATGTTGCGCACGATCTGTTCGGGCGACTCTTCAAACGCGAACCAGAGCGTGCGTTCGCCGAGCTTGCAGCGGGCTTCGACGAACTTCGCGGCAAAGGTAGTTTTGCCCGTTCCCGCGAGTCCCGACACAAGTACGCTGGAGCCGACGAAATAACCGCCCACGCCCAGCATGGAGTCGAGATCCGCGATGCCCGTGGAGATGACATCGCTCGACGTCAGGTGCGCCAGACCGGCTGAGGTAATGGGAAGGACGCTGATGCCGGTGGTATCGATAAGAAACGGGTATTCGTTGGTCCCATGCGCCGAGCCGCGATATTTGACGATCCTCAAGCGCCGCGTGGTGACTTGGTTTTCGACCCGGTTATCGAGCAGGATCACGCAGTCGGACACATATTCCTCAATGCCGTGCCGCGTCAATTGGTTCGGATCCCCGATTCCACGTTCCGCGGTCACAATGGCAGTGACGCCGCGCTCTTTAAGCCAGTCGAACAGGCACCGCAACTCGGCGCGCAGCAAGATGGCGTCGGGGAAACTGGCGAACAGTGCTTCGAGGGTATCGAGTACGACACGCTTTGCGTTCACGCTTTTGATGGCGTAGTCGAGCCGCACGAACAGGCCTTCGAGGTCATATTCACCGGTGTTTTCGATTCCCGCCGGATCGATCTTGACGTGATCTATGGCGAGTTTCTTCTGGTCGATCATCGACATCACGTCATAGCCAAGCGACGCCACGTTCGCGGCCAGGTCCTCCGCCGATTCCTCGAAGCTCACCAGCACGCCAGGTTCGCCGTACTTCAACACGCCTTCCACGAGGAACGTCATGGCGAACAGGGTCTTGCCGCATCCCGCCGCGCCGCACATCAGGGTGGGACGGCCCGCTGGCAACCCGCCGAGGGTGACGTCGTCAAAGCCTGAAATGCCTGTCGGCGATTTTGAAAGCGCTGCACCGGTCATTGTTTTTCTTTGTAAGGTTTAACAGGAAGGCACCGGCCGCCCCCGGCTCGATACCTGCGCCAATGGGTCAATGGCGACAGCGCATCTTGGCATCGCGGTACGCACTATGCAATCCAGAAGATTACGATCCAACCGTGTCTCCAGCCCTTGTCGCGGGCATCTTGATCCGTACAATTGACCGCAGCACCGAACAAAAAATATCGAGCACTGAGAGGTAGAATCTTGAACCCTGTTTCCGGAGTTTTGCAGGCCACCATGGACGACAGCGACGAAGCCATAGCTCGCGATGTGGCCACTGTCGGCCGGATCGGCGCCGTTCCGTCCATGCTGCGCGTGATCTGCAAAAACACCGGCCTCGGTTTCGCGGCGGTGGCGCGCGTCACCGAGGGAACATGGACCGCCTGTGCCGTGCAGGACGACATTCACTTCGGGCTCTTGCCTGGCGGCCAGCTCGATGTCCACACCACGCTGTGCAGTGAGTCTCGCGCCATGCGCCGGCCTGTTGCTATTGACCATGCGAGCACCGATCCGGTCTACCGCGACCACCATACGCCACGCATCTACAACATCGAGAGTTATATCTCGGTGCCAATCATTCTTCCGAACGGCGACTATTTCGGCAATTTGTGCGCAATCGATCCACGTCCCGCGCTGGTATCGGATGCACGAACGCTGACCATGTTCACGCTCTTCGCAGAACTGATCGCACTGCAACTGGAGAGCGAGAACGAGCGCTCGGCGACCGAAGCCGCACTCCTCAACGAGCGGGCGACCGCCGAGTTGCGCGAGCAGTTCATCGCCGTGCTCGGCCACGATCTGCGTAATCCGCTTGCCGCCGTGGGCGCGACCGCGGAATGGCTGGCGCGACGCAGCAGCGAACCGGAACTGGTGAGCATCGGCACGCGGTTGCGGGCGACGACGCAGCGCATGTCGCGGCTAATAGACGACGTGCTCGACTTCGCCCGTGGCCGGCTTGGTGCGGGTATTGGCGTGTCGCTTGCTCCGGTTGACGATCTCGCCGATTCGCTGCGCCATGTGGTCACGGAACTGCGCGATGCGAATCCGGGACGCGTTGTCCTGGAACAGATCGCGGTGGACGGCTGCATCCACTGCGACCGTGGGCGCATCCAGCAATTGCTGTCCAACCTGCTCGCCAATGCGCTGACGCACGGCTCGCCGGATCAACCGGTGCGGGTGGTGGTATCGGTCGATGCAGGCGCGCTTGCGATCTCGGTCTCTAATCTAGGTGCACCGATCGCGCCGCAAGACCTGGAAAAAGTCTTCGAACCGTATTGGCGGCCGGCGACCAGCCAGCCGGGCGGGGGCCTCGGGTTGGGACTCTATATTTGCTCGCAGATCGTCAAGGCGCACGGTGGCATGTTGTCCGTGAGTTCATCGGCGGAGACGGGGACGTGTTTTGTGGCACGGATACCGTGTGAGTGACAGGGTGTGAACGCCGGCCGCCGGCATAAGCACTACGGACGATCGTAGTACCCCGCCTTTTCCCGATTTGTCGCGATCTCCCTCGCGGCAATCACGCCTTTCAGTCACCCCAACCCTCTCCATACAAACCCGGATTGTCCCCGCCAATTCGGCGCTGCTATCGTTCGCAGGCGCTTGTGGAAGCGCTTCCACTCCACCGCTCACCAGGAGTCCTCGTGGCACTCGACGCATCCGTTGTCTCCAGCGATCCGTTTTCCCCACCCTCCGATTCAGCCCTCTGGCGACGAGACTTTCTGCTCGGCGCAGCAACCGCCTCCTATCAGATCGAAGGCGCCGTCAACGAAGACGGCAGGCTCCCGTCGATCTGGGACACGTTCTCGGCCACGCCCGGCAAAGTGCTGGCCGGCGACACCGGCGCGGTCGCTTGCGATCACTATCATCGGTGGGAATCGGACCTCGACTTGCTTTCCGCGCTTAATGTTGATGGGTATCGTCTATCCATCGCATGGCCGCGCGTGATGGATGAAGCAGGGCGTTCGAACCAGAAGGGCATCGACTTTTACAAGCGCCTGATCGGGCGGCTGAAAGAGAAGGGGCTCAAGACTTTCGTCACGCTTTATCACTGGGACTTGCCGCAATATCTGGAAGACCGCGGCGGTTGGCTGAATCGTGACGTTGTGCATCGCTTCGCTGACTACGTCGACCTGATGAGCCGCGAACTGAGCGGCCAGGTCGATGCCTGGGCCACGCTCAACGAACCCTGGTGTTCTGCGTACCTCGGCTATGGCAACGGCCATCATGCGCCGGGTCTGGCGAACGGCCGCTACGCGACCCAGGCCATGCATCATCTGCTGCTCGCGCACGGTACCGCCGTGCCGGTCCTGCGGGCTAACGATCCGGCGTCGCTCAAGGGCATTGTCGCGAATGTGGGCCGCGGTACCCCTGACACCAACAGCGAAGCCGACGTACGCGCCGCGCATCTTTTTGAAGTCCAGCACAACGCGTGGATACTGGACCCGTTGTTGAAAAAGGCTTATCCGAAGGACCTTTTCGAGCTATGGCCGGGCACCGAGCCGCTGGTGCTCGACGGCGATATGGACACCATCGGTACACCGCTCGATTTCCTCGGCATCAACTATTACTTCCGCACGAACGTGAAGAGCGACGGCGCGCATGGTTTCACGGAAGTGCCATTGCCAGGCGTTGAGCGCACGCAGATGGGCTGGGAGATTCATCCCGATGGCTTACGCGACCTGCTGATCGGATTCAACAAGACGTATCCGTCACTGCCGCCGATCTACATCACTGAAAACGGCATGGCGTCGGATGACAAGGTGGTCGATGGACGCGTCGATGATCCGCAGCGCATCTCGTTCCTCAAGCGCCATCTGGCCGCCGTGGATAGCGCGATCAAAGCCGGTGTCGACATACGCGGCTATTTCATCTGGTCGCTGATGGATAACTTCGAATGGGCCTTCGGTTATGAACGTCGCTTCGGTGTGTTTCATGTCGACTACAAGACGCAGAAACGCACCATGAAACACAGCGCTGAACTGATTGCGAAGTTCCTTCAAGAGCGCAACGCAAACGCGAGCGCCTGACCCGCGGTTCGATTTCAATACCGAAGCCGTTGGACCCTATGGACTACAGGTCCAAATAGAAGACATAGCCCGGAGGAGACTCAATGAACAGCATGAAGAAACTGGTGGTCAGTGTCATCGCAGCCGTTGTGGCGAGCAGCGCCGCGCACGCCGATCCGTTGAAAGCGACCGTGATCCACTGGTGGACATCGGGTGGCGAGTCAGCGGCCATCAAGCAGTTCGCCGATGCCTATAACAAGGCGGGTGGATTGTGGATCGACCAGGCCGTGGCCGGCGCGGACCAGGCGCGCTCCACGGCAATCAACCGCATCATGGGCGGTGATCCGCCGACCGCCGCGCAGTTCAATACGTCGAAGCAATTCCACGACATCATCGACCAGGGGTTGCTGAACAACGTGGACGATGTGGCGGCCAAGGAGAACTGGGACAAGATCTTCCCGGTGTCAATCATTGAAAGCATCAAGTCGAACGGGCATTACTACGCGGCGCCCGTGGACATCCACATGCCTGCATGGTTCTTCTATTCGAAGCCGGCGTTCCAGAAGGCCGGCATCACGAAGGAGCCGGCCAACTACGATGAGTTCATCGCGGATCTCGACAAGCTGAAAGCGGCCGGTGTGATTCCGCTCGCGCTCGGTGGTCAGGCATGGCAGGAAAAGATCACCTTCGACGCCGTGTTCGCCGATGTCGGCGGCCCGGACCTTTATTTGAAGGTGTATCGCGATCGCGATGTGAACGCGGTCAAGTCCGATGCGTTCAAGAAAGTGCTGACGCAGTTCAAGCGCCTGCATAACTATATTGATCCGGGCTCGCCGGGCCGCAACTGGAACGACGCCACTGCGCTGGTGATCTCGGGCAAGGCTGGCGTGCAGATCATGGGCGACTGGGCGAAGGGCGAGTTCGTCGCCGCCAATCAAACGGCCGGCAAGGACTTCGGTTGCTTCCCGGGCTTCGGCCCGCATTCGCCGTATCTGGTCGCCGGCGACGCGTTTGTCTTCCCGAAGACCGACGACCCCAACGCGGTCAAGGCGCAAAAACTGCTGGCGACGGTCATGACATCGCCGGCTGCCCAGGTCGCGTTCAGCGCGAAGAAGGGTTCGATTCCGATTCGATCGGACATCAACGATTCGAGTCTCGACATGTGTGCGAAGGAGGGCATCGCGATCATGAAGGACAAGTCGCGGCAGTTGCCGAATCCAGAAATGCTGACGCCGCCTGATATCAACGGTGCGTTGCAGGATGTCATCACCAACTTCTGGAACAAGAACCAGTCGGTGGAGGATGCGCAAAAGGCCTTCGCCAGCGGGCTGAAAAGCTGATGGCTGTGAGGACGTATGCGCCTGCCGGCAAAACCTTGCGCGCGCCGGCCGGCCACGTGAAGCGCAAACCGCTGAGGAAGCGGTTTGCGCTGGCAGCCTATATTGCGTTGCTGCCGATGGCGCTCACCGTGGTGTTCGCCTATCTGGGTACGATGTTATGGAGCTTGCGCACGTCGTTCACGAACTCGCGCACGTTCGCGTCGAATAGTTTTGCGGGCGTGTCGCAATACGTGCGGCTTTTCAATAACGACCGGTGGATGCTGTCGCTGCAAAACATCGTGATCTATGGGGTTTTTTTCATCGTCATATGCCTCGCGATCGGCTTGCTGCTGGCGGTGTTTATCGATCAGAAGGTGGTGGCGGAGGGCGCGCTGCGCACGGTCTTCCTGTATCCGTACGCCATGTCGTTCGTGGCAACGGGGCTCGTGTGGCAGTGGATCCTGAATCCGGAACTGGGCATTCAGGAAGTGCTGCACCGGATCGGGTTCACGCACGCACGCTTCGACTGGATCGTCGATCAGGATCGCGTGATCTACACGCTGGTGATTGCAACGGTCTGGCAGGCGTCGGGACTCGTGATGGCGCTGTTGCTCGCGGGGCTGCGCGGCATTGATGAAGAGATCTGGAAGGCGGCGCGCATAGATGGCATTCCGCGCTGGCGTGTCTACGTCAGTATTGTCATTCCCATGCTCGGCGCGTCCATTTCAACGGCCTTTATCCTGCTGTTCGTGATGGTCATCAAACTCTACGATGCGGTGGTCGCCATGACGCAAGGCGGCCCCGGCACGGCCAGCGAAGTGCCCGCGAAGTTCATCATGGATTACTTGTTCGGACGCGCGAATCTTGGGCTGGCGTCGGCGGCGTCTATCGTTCTTCTCGTGACCGTGCTCGCGATTCTCGCGCCGGTCTTCTATATTCGCAGCCGCGCATTGCGGCTCAGGGATTCCCGATGAACGCGCCACGTCACCCATTGAAACGCAGGTCGCGCTTCACGCCCGCGCGCTTGGGCGTGTATGCGTTCTTGCTGACTTCGGCCTTGTTTTTCCTGTTGCCGCTGTATGTGATGCTCGTCACGTCGGTCAAGCCGATGACGGAAATTCGCCTTGGCAATATCCTGTCTCTGCCGGTTCATTTCACGCTGGATGCGTGGCGTGTCGCGTGGCAATCGGCGTGTACGGGACTGGATTGCCAGGGTATTCAGGTCGGCTTCTGGAACTCGGTGCGTATTGTCGTGCCAAGTACGGTCCTGTCCATTCTGGTGGGTGCGGTGAACGGCTACGCGTTGTCGTTCTGGAAGCCTCGTGGCGCGAGCACGCTGTTCGCCATCCTGCTGGTGGGTGCGTTCATCCCCGTGCAAGTGATGGTCTATCCGCTCGTGCGGGTGCTTGCAACGGTGCATTTGTTCAGCTCGTTGCCCGGAATTGTGCTGATCCACACCATCTTCGGCATGCCCGTGATGACCCTGTTGTTCCGCAACTATTATGCAGCGCTGCCGCATGAACTTTTCCAGGCGGCGCGTGTGGACGGTGGCGGTTTCTGGCGCATCTTCCTGCAACTGATGGTGCCCATGTCCACGCCTATTATTGTGGTCGCCATCATCATGCAGGTCACGGGCATCTGGAATGACTTCATCCTGGGTCTCGTTTTTGCCGGAACCCGGAATCTGCCGATGACAGTACAACTGAACAACATCATCAACACCACGACAGGCGAGCGCCTTTACAACGTCAACATGGCGGCGACCATCCTCACGTCCATGGTGCCGCTTGCCATTTACTTCGTTTCGGGTCGCTGGTTCGTGCGCGGCATTGCTTCCGGTGCGGTCAAGGGTTAGTCCAGGGCTCATTCATGTCTACAGTCATGTCGAACGTTTCAATCCGCGATCTGGAGATCCAGCTTGGCTCCCATACGATTATCGAGTCGCTCGATCTTGAGGTCGAACCGGGTGAGTTCCTCGTATTGCTCGGACCTTCGGGTTGCGGTAAATCCACCTTGCTGCATAGCATTGCAGGACTGATCGATGTAAGTGGCGGCAGCATCGAAATAGGTGGTCAGGACATGACGTGGGCCGATCCGAAAGATCGCGGCATCGCGCTCGTGTTCCAGTCCTACGCGTTGTATCCGACCATGAACGTCGAGCGAAATCTCTCGTTTGGCTTGCGTATTGCCGGTACGCCCAAAGCCGAGATCGAACGGCGCGTCGCGCGTGCGGCCGAGATGTTGCAGCTTGGGCCGTTGCTCAAGCGCAGGCCCGCGCAGTTGTCGGGAGGGCAGCGTCAGCGCGTGGCAATTGGTCGGGCGATCGTGCGTGAAGCGGACGTGTTCCTCTTCGATGAGCCGCTCTCCAACCTCGACGCAAAGCTGCGCACGGAGCTCAGGCGTGAGTTGAAGCAACTGCATAAGCGTCTTGGCGCAACCATGATCTACGTGACCCACGACCAGGTGGAAGCGATGACGCTGGCGACCCGCATGGCCGTGATGCGCGGTGGGGTGATTCAGCAGATCGGCACGCCCGCGCAGGTGTACGCGCATCCGAACAATCTGTTTGTTGCCACGTTCCTTGGCTCGCCGGGCATGAACCTGCTTAGAGGTACGTTGCGTCGCGAGGGCGGCGGGGTGCGGTTTCACAATGAGCACGTTGACATCGATGTGTCCGCCTATCCGTTTCTTCAGTCACCGCCGGAGAACCAGCCGTGCGTGCTCGGTGTGCGTCCCGAAGATGTATCGATCGATCCGGCGTTCGAACATCGCGGGACGGTTTCGCTCGTTGAACCGATGGGCAACCACCGGGTAATTTGGCTCGATTATCATGGCGCCCAAATCGCGTCGATCGCGCAGGATACGGCGAACGCGGCGGTTGACGAGATCACGGGGTTTTCAATCGATAGCAAGCGTATCTCGCTCTTCGATGAAACCAGCGGTGAGCGGCTTTAGGTTTTCGTTCGCACTCGGGGGGCGGGGGGCTTTCGGGGTTAGCGGTCGTGGTCAGTGCCGGGTTGCCAGGTTCCTGCGTTAGCGGTCGTGGTCAGTGCCGGGTTGCTGCTTTCAAGGTTAGTGGTCTGCATGCGTTGGATATTCTCTTTATCATTGTTAGCCACTGTGCGTGGCGGCACGTCATTTCTTTGTCCAAAGCGACAAAGAAACGAAGCAAAGAAAGCGCTTTCAGAACGAGGGCTCATAAGTGTCCACAGCGTGCAGTTCTGATACATGGGTACGCCAAAAGCACGGTACTCGCCAGAGCGACGGATGTGTGAACCCCTCTTTCTCCGAACACGGATACCCACACGCTTCGCCACCAGTGACTGAACCTGCCAAAGGAGCGCCCCGCGCTATCCGCGGACAACCCTCCACCGAATTTGTATGCACGCCGAATCACGTTGCCAACCCACTTCAAAACAAAGCGGCCAAAAAAATGCGTGAGGCCGTAACCCATGAAGACAACCACGCAGACCACATCGCCAACCCACCAAGAGGCGAAGCAGTAAAGACGCGTCAAGCCGTATGCGTTCATTGGCAAGGGTGCTTGCCCGAGAGCGTTGGGGGCGAAGCGTGTTCGTGTCAGGATTCGCGAGAAGGAGGGGTTCACACATCCGTCGCTCTGGCGAGCACCGTGCTTTTGGGGTACCAAAAGCACGAAAACTGCACGCTGGGGACACTTACGAGCCCGCGTTTTGAAAGCGCTTTCTTTGCTTCGTTTCTTTGTCGCTTTGGACAAAGAAATGACGCGCCGCCACGCGCAGTGGCTAATAGCGATAAAGAAAATAGCCAACATATAACCCGCGAAGGCCCTGAAAGCAGCAACCCGGCACTGACCCCGACCGCTAACCCCGGAACCTGGCACCCCTGCACTGACCCTAACCGCTACCGCAGAAACCTGACAACATAGACCCCTAACCACCAAGCGCCATCGGACCATTCCCTCCGAGTGCGAACGAAAAACCACGGAGTAAAAGTAAAAGTGGCAACCCTGAAGGACGTCGCGGCCCTGGCCGGCGTGGGCATGTCCACCGCATCGCGCGCTATCTCCGGCCGCGGACCCGTTTCCGCCGATGCGCTCGCGCGCGTGCAGGCAGCGATCGCCGAGTTGAACTTCCGGCCATCATCGCTTGGGCGCGCGCTCTCGACGCAATCGCTCGGCATGATCGGCATCTTCGTGCCGACGTTCTTCGGCCCATACTACGGCACGATCCTCGAGCAGACCGATATGGAGTTGCGCAAGGTGCATCGCCACGTGGTGGTGGCAACGGGCTGCGGTGACGACTCGCCGCGCGACCAGGCGATCGAAGCCGTGCAGTTCCTGATCGGCCGCGATTGCGACGGTATAGTCGTGACGAGCCATGACCTGCACGACGATGACCTCATCAAGCTGCACCGCATGCATCCGAAAATGGTGTTCCTCAATCGCGACTTCGCGCAGATGCCGGAGGCGTCGTTTTGCGCGGATCATCATCGGGGAGGGGTGCTGGCGGCGCAGACGCTGCTTGCGCATCAACACAAGAAAATAGCCGTGATTTCAGGGCCTTTCCAGGCTTCCGACAATCATGCGCGGATCGCAGGATTCTTCGAAGAACTCGCGCGCAACGGCATTGACCGGACCGAGGTCCAGTTGATCGAATCGGACTTTTCGCCGGACGGCGGATATGACTCGGCGAAGCAACTGCTGGCGTCGAAGAAAAGGTTTACCGGGCTGTTCTGCGCCAACGACACCATGGCGATAGGCGCCTTATCGTGTTTGCAGCAAGCGGGCATCTCGGTGCCGAATGAAATGTCGGTCGTAGGTTACGACGACGACTACTCGGCCGCGTTCTCCGCGCCGGGCCTGACATCGGTTCACATCCCGACTGCCGATCTCACGCAAAACGCCGTTCGATGGTTGCTCAACGCGTGTTATGGGACCGCGTACACGATCTATCGCGAGTTTCCCGTGACGGTTACGAACCGGGCGTCGGTTGCCGCTCCGGCAAAACGAATGCGCACTTAAAGTAACGTGATGTGACGTGACGTGACGCCGCCGCGGCGCTCAAACGCTTGTCTGCGCGCGCCGCAAACGCTCGCGGCTGTTGATCAAATGTAGCCGCATGGCGGTGCGAGCCGAGTCGGCGTCACCACGCTCGATGGCATCGCAGATCTGCTCATGCTCGCGGTTCACGCGCGTCAGATAGTCCGCGTACTGGGCGGGCGGAATCTGCGTGGCGGTGAGGCGGGTGCGCGGGATCATGTGGGTGCCGAGATGCGTCATGATCTCCACAAAATAGCGGTTGCCGGTTGCCTGCGCGATCTCAAGATGAAAGCGGATATCGGGCGATATGGTCCCGTTCGCTTCGCCAAGGTTGCGCTCGAAGTCGCTCAGCGCGCGCCGCATGGCAGCGATCTGCGCTGTGTCGCATCGCGCCGCGGCCAGTCCCGCGCTCTCCGTCTCCAGGCTGATGCGCAGCTCAAGGACGGCGAGGGCGTCGATGGAACCAGCCACGTCCGCAGGGTCGAGTTGAAACAGGCCTCTGCTCGGCGCCTCGCAGACGAACGTGCCGATGCCATGCCGCGTCTCCACCAGCCCCGCGGCCTGCAACTTCGACAACGCCTCGCGTACTACCGTGCGGCTCACGTTGAAGCGCTGCACCATTTCCGCTTCAGTCGCGAGCCGGTCGCCCACTTTGAGCTCGGCGGTGTCGATCTGCTGGCGCAGTGCATCGACCAATTCGGTCGTCAGGCTGCGACGTACCGAGTGATAGGCCGGGGTTTCGAAGACAGCACGAGTCGGTCTCTGCACGGCTACCTCGATTGGAATAATGTTTCGCGAAAGTTGACAAATGGATTTGCGAATGATTATATGCACCCTGTAGTCATATGACAACGTACAATAAAAGATGGATCAAGCGGCCCAACCGACCGAAAGGAGTGTGCAAGCTCCCGGTAGCCGCGCTTATTGGAGACAGGCTTACATGGCCAATCAAGAACACACAGTCCCGTTTAAACGCCTGTTGCTGACCGGCGCTGCCGGCGGCGTAGGCAAGGTCATCCGTTCGCGCATGGCCGCGTTCGCGGACAAAATCAGGGTGTCGGATCTGTCGGCCACGTTGTCCCCGGACGCCGCGCCGCATGAAGAAGTCATCCCGTGCGATCTCTCGGACAAGCAGGCGGTCGACGCGCTGGTTGCCGGTTGCGACGCGATCATCCATCTTGGCGGGGTATCGGTGGAACGGCCCTTCGAAGAAGTGCTGGAAGCCAATATCAAGGGGGTGTACAACCTCTACGAAGGCGCCCGCCGGCATGGCGTCAAGCGTGTCATCTTCGCCAGCTCCAATCACGTCACCGGGTTTTATCGGCAGGACGAGAAGATCGACGCGCATGCGCTGCGACGTCCCGACGGCTACTACGGCCTGTCCAAATCGTTCGGTGAAGACGTGGCCCAGTTCTATTTCGATCGCTACGGAATAGAGACGGTGAGCATCCGTATCGGCTCCACGTTTCCTGAGCCGAAGGATCGCCGGATGATGGCGAGCTGGCTCAGCTACGACGACCTGCTCGAACTCCTGCAGCGCAGTCTCTTCACGCCCGATGTCGGCCATACCGTGGTCTACGGCATGTCTGACAACGTAGTCACGTGGTGGGACAACCGGTTTGCCGCGCGACTCGGATTTATCGCGCGTGACTCCTCGGAGCCGTTCCGTGCGAAGGTTGAGGCGCAGCCCGCGCCCGAGCCTGGCAGTGCCGTTGCGGTGTTGCAGGGCGGGGCGTTCACCACCACCGGGCCGTTCGAATAGCGTTCGCTAAGCCCGCAAGCCCGGGCGCTGGCGGCGCTGCGCTGCGGGACGCTATGGCAGCGGGCGACGCAAGACCGACGCCCGTGCTCGTCACAAACCTAGACACTGCCGCGATGACTTTCTCTCTCGATTTCAGCCCGCTGCTTCCGTACTGGCCCGTCTTCCTGAAAGGCGCCTGGCTGACGTTGAAGATGACGACCGTGGCGGTGTTTTTCGGTGTGATCCTGGGTACGCTGGTCGCATTTGCCAAGCGCGGCCGGAACCGGCTTTTATCGCGGCTATGCTCGATCTATATCGAGGCCGTGCGCAACACGCCGTTTCTTGTGCAGATATTCCTGCTGTACTTCGGGCTTGCCAGTTTCGGCGTGCGCATGCCGACGTTCGCCGCCGCGGCGCTCGCGATGGTAATCAACATTGGCGCTTACGCGGCCGAGATCATTCGTGCAGGTCTTGAATCGGTGCCGCGCGGGCAGATCGAGGCGGCCGAATGCCTGGGGTTGTCGCGCTGGCGGATCGGCTGGCATGTGATGCTTCAGCCGTCCATCGAGAAGGTGTATCCCGCGCTGACCAGCCAGTTCCTCCTGATGATGCAGGCCTCGGCCATCGCGTCGCAGATCTCGGCGGAAGAGCTCACGGCAACGGCGAACACCGTGCAGTCCGATACCTTCCGCTCGCTCGAAACGTACATTGTCGTGGCGCTGCTGTATCTCGCGTTGTCGCTGCTCATCAAGCTGATTGCGTGGGGCGTAGGCGAGGTTGCGTTCAAGCGGCGGCGGGTCATGCGCCAGGCGGCGGAGCGCGCCGGCAAGCCGGTGCCCGATCAAGGACGTATCGATACAGTGATACCCGGAGGTGCAGCATGACCGGCGGTTTCACTACGGCGCACTTGTTTTATCTCGTGCACTCGATCTGGTGGACGCTCGTGCTCTCCGCGTTGGCCTTCGTGCTGGGCAGCATTGGCGGCTTCGGCGTGATGCTCGCGCGCATCTCGCCGCACCGCTGGCTCAGCCGTCCGGCGATGGTTTATATCGAAGCGATTCAGGGCATTCCGCTGCTGATCCTGCTGTTCATCGTCTACTTCGGTTTGTCCGTGTATGGCTTCCAGGTGCCTGCGCTGGTCGCGGCTGGCCTCGCGCTGATGGTGTACACGAGCGCGTATCTCGGCGACATCTGGCGCGGATGCATAGACGCCATGCCGAAGCCCCAATGGGAAGCGGCTGAATGCCTGTCATTGACGCGCTGGCAGACTCTGCGCCTCGTGATCATCCCGCAAGCGCTGCGTCTCGCGCTGCCGCCAACGGTTGGTTTTTTGGTGCAGGTCATCAAGATGACGTCGCTCGCTTCGGTGATTGGTTTCGTCGAATTGACCCGCGCGGGCCAGATCATCAACAACTCGATTTTTCAACCGTTCCTCGTGTTCGGGCTGGTCGGGGTCTTCTATTTCGTGTTGTGTTATCCGCTCTCGCGCTGGAGCCAATCGATGGAGAAAAAGCTCAATGTCGGCAATCGTTAAGCTCGGGGACGTCTATAAGAGCTTCGGCTCGAACCAGGTGCTCAAGGGCGTGTCACTGGAAGTGGCCAAGGGCGAAATGATCGCCGTGATCGGCGCGAGCGGTTCAGGGAAAAGCACAGCGCTTCGGTGTATCGATCGTCTGGAAACCATCGACCGCGGCACGATCGAGGTATGCGGCATTCGTGTTGATGACCCGAAGGTGGACCTGCACCAGTTGCGTCGCGAAGTCGGCATCGTGTTTCAAAGCTACAACTTGTTCGCGCATTTGACCGTGGAAGAAAACATCATGCTGGCGCTGCGCCACGTGAAGAAACTCGGACGCGATGAAGCGCGCCGAGTGGCAATGAGCGTGCTCGATCAGGTCGGCCTCGCGCAGAAAGCCGATGCCTATCCCGAGCAACTTTCTGGAGGACAGCAGCAGCGCGTGGCGATTGCTCGATCGCTTGCGATGTCGCCGAAAGTCATGTTGTTTGACGAAGTGACGTCTGCACTCGATCCGCAACTGACGGGTGAAGTGCTGCGCGTGATGGAGGACCTGGCGAAGGACGGCATGACGATGTTGCTGGTCACGCACGAGATGGCTTTCGCCAAGCGCATGGCGGACCGCATCATTTATATGCATCAGGGAAAGGTGTGGGAGGTCGGCAGCGGTGACATGCTCGATGCGCCGCAGACGCCCGAGTTGCGCACGTTCCTGAACAACGGCCTGTAGCTTTTAGCCTGTAGTCCAGGCCCGAAGAAGATCTTTTGAACCGACCATAAAAATGGAGACTGCTTTGAAGACCAACCGATTCATCATGCGCGGCTGCGTGGCCGCTTTGTTGCTCGCGGGTGTCGTGCACAGCGCGATGGCCGACCAGCTCGACGACATAAAGAAAGCAGGCAAGATCCGCGTGGCAATCGCAATGGGCACGCCGCTCTTCAGCTACGCCGATGCCAACCTACAGCCCGCGGGGTCCGATGTGGACACGGCCGTGGCACTTGCCAAGGATCTGGGCGTAAAGCTCGAGCTCGTGCAGATCACGAATGCAGCGCGCGTGCCGACCTTGCAGGCCAAGCGCGCGGACCTGGTGATAGCAGATTTGTCGATCACGCCTGAGCGCGCCAAGGTCGTCGACTTCTCGATTCCCTATGCGGTGATCACGATCATCGTGGGCGGGACGAAAAATGAGAACGTCAAGAATTACGGTGACCTGAACGGCAAGACCATTGGCCTCACGCGCGCCACCGTCAACGACAGCATCACGACGCAATTGGCGAAGGGTGCGCAGATTCAGCGCTATGAAGACGACGCCACGCTGATCACGTCCGTGGTGACGGGGCAGGTCGACATCTTCTCGAGCACGCCGTCGAACCTTGCCGAGATGGTCAAGCGCGCGCCGAATCGCAATCTGGAATTGAAGTTCCCGCAGAAGGATTTCGACCTGGGCATTGCGATGAACAAGGATGAGCCGAAGCTCAAGGAATGGGTCAACAACTGGGTGAGCACGAACCAGAAAAACGGTACGCTCAACACGATCTACAAGAAGTATCACGGCCGCGATTTGCCGGCGAGCGTGACGAAGGGATAAGCAAAGGGTTAGTCCCGCATGACGTGAAAAAGGTCATCGCGATGTTGACCGCGATGACCTTTTATTTGATTTGGGCCCTCCGCGTGTTTGCGCTAAAAGCAGATCAGGCCGCAGGTGTCTGACCGATTTCGTGGTTCGCCAGAAACTCCAGCGCGCGAACCATTCCGGAGTGATCCCATGCCTTGCCGCCGTGCGCTGCGCAAGCGTTGAACAGCGCCTGGCAGGTCGCGGTGTTAGGCAGCGACACCCCAAGCGACTGCGCTGTTGAAAGCGCGAGGTTCAAATCCTTCTGATGCAGTTCAATGCGAAAGCCCGGATTGAACGTGCGTTTGGTCATGCGTTCGCCGTGCACTTCCAGAATGCGCGAGGAGGCGAAACCGCCCATCAATGCGGTACGCACTTTCTCAGCATCGACACCGGCTTTGGACGCCAGCAACAACGCTTCACCCACCGCTTCGATCGTCGCCGCGACGATCACCTGGTTCGCCAGCTTGCAGACCTGTCCCGCGCCGACTTCGCCGATCAGCGAGACGTTTTTGCCCATCATGTCGAAGAGCGGTTTCACGCTGTCGAAGGTGGCTTGCGAGCCGCCGACCATGATCGTGAGCGACGCGGCTTTCGCGCCGACTTCGCCACCCGAGACGGGCGCGTCCAGATAGTCCGCGCCGCGTTCGCGGACCTTCGCTGCGAACTCGCGAGTCGCGATAGGCGAGATTGAGCTCATGTCCACTACGACCTGGCCTTCGCGCAGCGCGGCGACCACGCCGTTGTCGCCGAACAGCACCCGTTCCACGTCCGGCGTATCCGGCACCATGACGAAGATCACGTCCGCCTGTGCCGCGACCGCGGCCGGGCTGTCGCATGCCACGGCACCGGCCTGGATCAGCGTGTCCGGCACGCCGCTGCGCGTAAATGCCGCCAGCGCCACGCCGTTCTTGATGAGGTTCTCGGCCATGGGTTTGCCCATGATGCCAAGACCGATGAAGCCTGCTTTTTGCATGTCTATCTCCACAAGTTGTCTGGATGCGTCCTGCTTCCGTTCGGCTTTCGTCCTACTTCTGCATGAAATGTTTTTGCACGGCTTGCGCCGCATTCCTGAGAAGACCCATGTCGGCACAAACCGCGACCACCTGGCAACCCATCGACAGATACCGTTCCGCATCGGCCTGCACGGGCGCTAGTGTGCCGCTCGCTTTGCCCGCAGCACGGGCGCGCTCGAAGACGTGGGCGATGGCCTGCTGCACGTCCGGGTGATTCGGATTGCCAATGTGTCCATACGATGCCGCCAGATCCGACGGGCCGAGGAACACGGCGTCAACGCCTTCGACGGCAAGGATCTCATCGATTGCATCAACCGCTGTCCGGCTTTCGATCTGCACCACGACGCAAATGTTTTCGTTCGCGGTGCTTAAGTAGTCGCTTACGGTCCCGTAGCGATTCCCGCGATGACCCACCGACACCCCGCGAATCCCTTGCGGCGGGTAACGCGTGGCGGCGACGGCGCGAGCGGCGTCGGCGGCGCTGTCGACGAAGGGGATCAGGAAGTTGAAGAAGCCACTGTCGAGCAGCCGCTTAATCACCACGCTGTCGTTGGCCGGCGGCCTCACCACGGGGGCGCTACGGCTGTCCTTGAGCGCCATGAGCTGGGGGATGAGGGTAAGGACGTCGTTGGGCGCGTGCTCGGCATCGAGCAGGATCCAGTCGAAGCCCAGCATGCCCAGCAGTTCGGTCGTGATGGGGCTGCCGAGGGATGCCCAGCATCCGATCTGGGTTTCGCTCTTCAGGACCGACTGGCGAAACGTGTTGGGTAAGGGCTGGTAAGACGAAGACGATGTCATGGCTAGGCTTCCTCTGGCTTGACGCCTTGAGTTGGACGCAGAAGTATCTCGACAATCTCATACGTTATCAGACGTCATATTACATCGAGATTTTTCGGTACTGCAAGCGCGTTGGCGGCCTAAAGGCACTGTGCAGGGGTATTCCCTACAACACGCGCCCTTTTTCTAGAGGCTTACGCGAGACTGCGGGAGCCGCGCCTCTGTTCATCGGTTGTGTCCCGGCAAGCGAACCGTTGAGCATGCTCGATGTGATCGCAATCGCGGCGATCCCGCCAGGCGTGTTCATCCTGCAATCCGCCCGCTCGGGACGTCAAGTCCATGCGTCGGCGATTGCGCCGGCAATACGCTGCAAGGAGCGAGCGTAGCGAATGGGCGCGCGACTGCGGAAATGACAGGCTGGCCGCCTTCCGAGGTGCAAATCGCATTACCACGCATATAACCGGTATTTGCCGATTCGTCGTCCGGCACTCCATGACTCGCCGCAGAGCCTTATAAAACAAGGCTTTGCGTCACCCCGCTGCAATCTGTTCCAGCCGCTTGGCTGCCTAAACTTATCCGCTCATCCGCCGTAAGGAGAGGGTCGGCACGGGCCGATGTCCTCGCGCGAAGCGGCGCATCGTATGGAGATTCGATGAAAACAGCGGTAAGCATCAAGGCATGGCTCAGTATCCTGGTGGCGGCATTCGCCATCATGTTGGCTGCCACGGGCGGCTACAGCATCTACGCGGCACGAACGGCGGACGCATCCATGCGCGCGCTCTACATGCAGGACACCGGCGGTCTGGATTTGCTCGCCAAGGACACGATCCGCTTGCTGATCGCGCGCACGGCGTTGCAGGACTACGACCCACGCGCAGGCAGCGCAGAGTCGGCCGCGTTGTTGCGTGACGCTCAGGGAGCGATCGATGGCGCGAACGCAGCATGGAGAGCGTTTGCAGTATTAGCAAGCGGCCACGAAGAGCAAACGCTCATGCAGACCGCGAACACTGCACGCGAGCAACTCGTCCAGCAGACATTGCTGCCGGCGGTTCAAGCGCTGGAATCCAAGCGCGTGAGCGATATCCGCGAGTTCAACGAGAATCAGATCAAGGACGCATTCAACGCCTACGATGCCGCGCTGCAGCCGCTCGTCGCCATGGAATTCGAGCACGGCAAGGCACGTTTTGAAGCTTCACAGCGACGCACCAACACAGTCACCTGGATCGCCTCGACTTTGCTGGCGGCCGGGCTCGTGCTGGCGTTCTTTTCGCGTGTTGCGTTGGAGCGGATTGTGATCGTGCCGTTGCGGGCAGCCGTGGATGCATGCACGGAGATTGCCGGAGGCAACCTGGCAACCCGGCTCAGCGCGCGCCGGCACGATGAAATCGGCCGCTTGATTGATGGGTTATCGACAATGCAGCAAGGCTTGAGCACGATAGTCGGCGGCGTACGCGACGGCACCGAACAGATGGCCGTGGGGACACGAGAGATAGCGTCGGGGAACATCGACTTGTCGCAACGGACTGAAGAACAAGCGGCTTCGCTGCAGGAAACTTCAGCGAGTATTGGCCAACTGACAAGTACGGTGCGACAGAACGCCGACAGCGCGCGGCAAGCAAGCGGCCTCGCGCAAACCGCATCGACAACAGCGGGTCACGGAGGTCGGGTTGTCGCTGACGTCGTGGCGACCATGGGCGGAATCAATAGTAGTTCGAAGCAAATTTCGGAGATCATCGGGGTGATCGAAGGGATTGCGTTCCAGACCAATATCCTTGCGCTGAACGCGGCGGTCGAAGCGGCGCGTGCGGGAGAACAAGGGCGCGGATTCGCTGTGGTCGCAAGCGAAGTCCGCTCGTTGGCGCAACGTTCGGCCGGGGCCGCGAAGGAGATTCGCGAACTGATCACCACGTCGGTGGAGCGCGTTGGCAACGGCTCCGTGCTGGTCAGGAACGCGGGCAGTGCGATGAGCGACATCATTGTTGCGGTGGGCAGGGTCACGGACATCATGCGGGAGATCACGGTGGCGTCCGAGGAGCAGACCACCGGCATTGAGCAGGTCAACGTGGCCATCGCGCAGATGGATCAGGTGACGCAGCAAAACGCGGCGCTGGTCGAGCAGGCGGCCGCAGCGGCGGCGTCGCTGGAAACGCAGGCGGCGCAGATGAACGCGGCCGTCGCGCTGTTCAAACTCGCGGAGGCTTAGCGGTACGTTAACTTGCTTTATGCATGCGGCTCACGCGTCCGCCTCATGCATCCGAACGAGGAAGCGTTTCGGGCCAGCGGTTCTCTTCCACGCAATTCGATGTAGGGACGCGCTTGGCCCAACCTTCTGCTTGCAGCATTGGTT